>JBCDDF010000030.1:0-37497 GCA_039180525.1 Pseudomonadota bacterium | reverse complement strand
CGCTTCTTGTGCTGGCGGGGCGCCGCGGCGCCGCGGGGCCCCCGGGGCCCCAGGACAACCAAGCCGCCAACCCGGTTGTTGACCCGCGGGGCCCCCGGCGCGGGCCCGGCGGCGACACCCCCGCCGGGGGGCCCGGGGGGGCCCCCACCGGGGGGGGTCGTTGGGGTGCGGGGGCGCCCGGGGGGCGCCCCGCCCCCGCGCCCCCCCGCCAGCACAAGAAGCGCCCCAATCTCGCCACTGGTCGCGGCATCGAAGGCCGTCGGGTCGAGCGCGGCCAACTGCCGGCCATAGGCGCGGGCCAGCGCCGCGCGCAGGCCGTGCTGGGCGAACAACGTGTCCGCGGCGAGCACGGCGCGCGCCAGGGGGGCCGGATCGGCGATGGCAAAGGCGCGATCCAGCGCCTGGGCCGCGGCCATGCGATCCCAGATCCCGCCAGAGGCAGCGGGCGTGCCGCTGCGATACGCCTGAAACAGCCGCTCAGCCGGTGTGGCGTCTTCGCGCGCCAACCGCTCCAATGCCTCCAACCGCGTGCGCAGGGCGACGCCATCGGCGGTATCGACATGTTCGAAGGCCAGCGGCAATGGCCCCTGCGGACGGGGCAGGGCGGTCGCCTCGCGCAGGCTGAAATCCAGCGTGGTCATCTGCGGTGCCGGATCCGGGCCGGGCAGCCCTTCGAACAATTCGGGGTCCAGGAACCGCGACAGCAGCGCCTCTTCGGTGGCGGAGACATCGCCCACATTGGCGCCCAGGCTGAGCGTCAGCGCAGCGGCGGACCAATCGCCCAGCCGGGCGAGGCAAAAGACGCGGGCGGGCAGGGTCGGCGCCAGCGGCGGTGCCGCCTGCATCTGCGCGCAACGATCCTCCACCGGACCGGTCAGAAGCGCGATGTCGAAGGCGCGGCGGAAAAGCGCGGGGTCCAGCACACCGATGCTGTCGACCAGCGCCTCGGCCTCGGCCAGCCGGCCCGCGGCCATCAGCCGATCGATGCGGGCCAAAAGCACGCCGTTCTTGGGCCCGGCGCCGGCGGGCGGGTCGGTTTCGGCAAGCAGCATCTGGGCATAAAGCGCGCGGGCTCCCGGCACGCCCTCGATCGGCTGACCGTTGATCATTGCGCGCAGCCTCAGCGCGGACAGCCCACGCCACAGGTCGCGCGGCAGTCCGGTCTCCGTGGGCGCCAGCAGCCCGACGCCATCGCGTACCGGATCGTTCAGCGAGCTTTCGGTGATAGGGCCGACGCCGAACGGCATCGCCGGCCCGTCGGGCGGGACCGAGGCGGTGGGCACGATGCTGCCGGGAGCGGCGGGCGGCGTGCGCAGCACTTCCGACAGCCAAGGGATCGCGCTGCGCGGCTCTGCCGCGAACGGCCCGGTCAGGCAGGCAATGAAAAGCGCGGCAAGGGCGCGCATGGCGGCTACTCCAAATTCGGGCTTACGGGGGTGCGCACCGTCTCTGCCGGCGGCGGCAGATCCGACACCAACGCGAACGCAACCAACCCCACGGCCCCTATCGCAATCAAATAGAGCAGGTATTTGAGAACTCTGCCCATCTCAGCCCAACCCGATCATCGCCTGTCACTGCCCGGCCGCCTGTGCGGCCTGTCGTTTCGGCCGGGCTTTGCATGCCCGACATTTGAAGTGGAGTTTAGACGCGCAACGGGTGTACATCAATCGCTGCGCAATAGGAAAAGACCCCGCCCATGGCCCCCGAACCCGCACGAAAGATCGCCGTGCGCTTGACCAGATCGCTGGTCTTGGTCGGTCTTATGGGGGCCGGAAAGACAAGCGTTGGAAAGCGGTTGGCGGCATTTCTTGATGTCAATTTCGCGGATTCCGACCAGGAGATCGAACTGGCGGCCGGGCTGGAAGTACGCGAGATCTTCGAACGCTATGGCGAGGCGCATTTCCGCGAAGGTGAGGCAAGGGTGATACAGCGTCTGCTGGATGGCCCGCCGCGTGTGCTGGCCACCGGTGGCGGGGCGTTCATGGCGCCGTCGATCCGCGCGGCGATCGCCGAGGCCGGTGTCTCGGTCTGGCTGGATGCCGATCTGCCCACGCTCTGGGCCCGGGTGAAGGACAAACCCACGCGGCCGCTGTTGCAGCAGTCGCAGCCGCGCCAGGTGCTGGCGGGTCTGTTGGAGACGCGTCGCCCGACCTATGCCTTGGCCGATGTGCGCGTGCCCTCGGCCGGCGGCGTGGCGCATGAAACGATGGTGCGCGCGATCCTGGAGGGGGTGCGTGCCTATGATCTGGCGCATCCCGACCGACCGGCGGCGCTGAAAAAGGTGGTGACATGCGCGAAACCGTGACTGTGGCGCTGGCGGGCCGTGGCTATGACATCCATATCGGCGCCGGGCTGATGGCCGAGGCGGGCGCGTTGATGGAACCCTTCGCCACGCGCCGGCGGCTTTTCGTCATTACGGAGCAGCGTGTCGCCGATCTGCATCTGGAGCGTCTGCGCGCCGGCTGCCCGGGTTGGACGCTGACATATCTGGCGCTGCCGCCGGGCGAGGCCACGAAGGGGTGGGATGGGCTGCAGCGCGCGGTCGGCTGGCTGCTGGACGAAAAGGTCGAGCGTGACGATCTGGTCGTTGCGCTGGGTGGTGGCGTGATCGGCGATCTGGCCGGGTTCGCGGCCGCGATCCTGCGGCGCGGCGTGGGCTATGTGCAGGTGCCCACGACCTTGTTGGCGCAGGTCGACAGTTCGGTCGGTGGCAAGACGGCGATCAATGCACCTCAGGGCAAGAACCTGATTGGCGCGTTTCATCAGCCGCGGCTGGTACTGGCGGATCTGGATGTGCTGACGACGCTCAGCCCGCGCGATTTCCTGGCCGGTTATGGTGAGGTGGTCAAATACGGATTGCTGGGCGACGCCACGTTTTTCGAATGGTTGGAAACTCAGGGCCCGGCATTGGCGGGTGGGGATCTTGCCGCGCGCGCGCAGGCCGTGCGCCGGTCCTGCGAGATGAAGGCCGCTATCGTCGCTCGCGACGAGACCGAGCGCGGCGACCGCGCGCTTTTGAACCTGGGCCACACCTTCGCTCATGCGCTGGAGGCCGCGACCGGCTATTCGGACCGGCTGCTGCATGGCGAGGCGGTGGCGATCGGCTGCGCGCTGGCGTTCGAGCTTTCTCAGCGGCTGGGGCTGTGCGCGCAGGAGGCGCCGAGCCGCGTGCGCGCGCATCTGGCGGCGATGGGCATGAAGCGCGACCTGGCCGACATACCCGGCGATCTGCCCGGGCCCGACGCCCTGATCGCGCTGATGGGGCAGGACAAAAAAGTGCAGGACGGACGCATCGCGTTCATCCTTGCCCGGGGAATCGGGCAGGCGTTCGTGTCGCGCGATGTCGATCTAGCCGTGGTGCGCGGGCTTTTGGCCGACGCCGGGGCGCAGCGCGCCTGAGGCGAGCGCCACGCCCACGGCCACGACCAGGATGCCGACCGTCTTGGCCGCCCCGATCGGTTCATCCAGAAATGCCCAGCCGCCGAGGGCAGCCATGACCGGCACCAGTGCCGCGAAGGCGGCGGTGCGCGAGGCGCCGATGGTCTGGACCGCATAGAAGAAGGTGAATGTGGCGACAAAGCCCGACAACAGGCCCTGAAAGATCACCTGGATCAGCAGGGTGGGCGCGGGAACGGATGTGAAATTAGTCCCCCAGACCATTGCAAAGGCAGCGAAAAGAAGCGCCGACCAGAAACACATCAGCGCCCCGCCCAGCGCCGGCGACAAACCGGATCGGCGAAACACGACGGTGTAGATCGCCCAAGAGATGCTGGCGCCGGTGAACATCAGATGCCCGCGCCAGGCGCCATCGGTGCGGGTCAGCGCCTCCCACCCGCCGACGAAGAGCGCGCCGGCGACGATCAGCGCGAAGCCGGTCAGCCGCAACGGGCCGAAGCGCTCGCCCATCAGCAGGAAGGACAAAAGTGCCACGTAAAGTGGCAGCATCGCGGGCGTGAAGACGCCGCTATCGGCCACCGGCGCCAGCCTGAGGCCGGAGGCGAGCAGGGCCACGAACAGAACGCCCCCGAACAGTGGGATCAGGATCAAGTCCAGCGGCCGCGCGCCACGCGGCGCGATTCCGTGGCGCAACAGGACCGGCAGAAACAAGATCGCCCCGGTGCCATAGCGCAAAAGGCCGATCTCGATCACGCCCAGCGGTGTGGTCATCGCGGCGCGGGTGACGACCAGAAACGCGGCCCAGATGAAGAGTGTCAGGGCCAGGGCCGCGGGCGGCCGCCAGCTCAGCCCGTTCACGTGCTGCAACTGGCCCCGCCCAGAACGCAGAATTTCGCGCAATGGGGGTGGTTCAGGGCCACGGGTCGGTTTGCCTCGGCCAGCGTGGTGCCCAACTCGAACTCGGGCGCGTACGGCAGCAGCGTGCAGGCCAGAACCGCGGGCGCATCGGCGCCCTTGCGCTTGACCACCATCCGGGACGAGGCGCACATCACCGCATCGGGGCTTTTGCCGAGGATACCCCAACAGGCCGTCGTGATCTCTGGCACGTCGACGGTTTCGTCCATCTCGGGGAACAGCACCGTCTGGCCCGGGTCATGCGCATTGATGGCAAACCGCTCGCGCGCGAAAAGCGCTGCAAAGCCGTCGCGGGACTGGGCTTCGGTCTCTCCCCAGATGGTGCGTCCGGCGACGGCCATGCGCAGCCCGGCATCGCGCAGCCAGCGCATGCCCTGAAGGGCGATCTCGAACGAGCCCTTGCCCCGTTCGGTGTCGTGATGCGTGGGCCCCCAATGGTCGAGCGAAACCCGCATGGTCAGCCGGTCGCCGTAGGCCGCATGCAAAGCGACCAGCCCATCCTGCACGCGGCGGCGCATCATCGGGCGCATGGCGTTGGTCAGCACCAGCACCTCGAAACCGGCCTCCAGCGGTCGGCGCAGGATCTCGATGATCTCGGGGTTCATGAACGGCTCACCGCCGGTAAAGCCGATTTCGCGAAAGGGCCAGCCGTCGCGGGCGATCTCGTGCAGATAGGCGCTGACCTCGTCGGCGGTCAGATATTCCAGCCGATCGTTGCTGGGCGAGCTTTCGATATAGCAATTGATGCAGGCGATGTTGCACAGCGTGCCGGTGTTGAACCAAAGCGTTTCGGGTTTGGTCAGCGCCACCGTAGCCCGATCCTCCCCCTTGGCGGTGACGTGCGGATCCTGGAATTTGCCCAACGGGCGCGCGCCGTCGGCGTTCAGCGTCTGATCGGTCATTGGTGTTCCTTGCCCTGCAGCGCGAGCATCCCCGTTGACCCGGGCAGCGTCAAGCCGGCCCCGTGCCGCCGCGGCCACAACTTTGTGAAAGCGGTGGCTTGGCGGGCGCGCTTTTGCTGGACAGCGGATCGAGTGGCGCCCTAATAGCGGGATCGCAAGTTCCGAGGAGCCGATGCTGAAAAGGGGCCGCGCGGCGCGCGACATCTCCTACGCCCATTCCGCCCAGACCAAGGCGGGCCGCGGGGTCATTCGCTCGATCGAGAACCTGACCGGACGCATGAAGCTGATCCGCATGGCGGAGGGCTATGAGCGCGAGGTCGATGCCGGCCGCGACTTCTGGGAGGTGATGGTCGAACGCTACGGGCTGGGGTTGGACATCCGCGGCGGGTCGCTTGACAAAATTCCCCGATCGGGGCCGGTGGTGGTGATCTCCAACCATCCCTATGGCATTCTCGACGGGCTGATGATGGGGTACATCCTGTCCAAGGTGCGCGGCGACTTTCGCATTCTGGCCAATGGCGTGTTTCGCAAGGCCAAGGATCTGAACCGGGCGATCCTGCCGATCAGCTTCGACGACAGCAAAGAGGCGATGCGCGCTAATATCGAAACGCGTAAGGAGGCATTGCGCTATATCGGCGCCGGCGGTTGTGTGGGCGTGTTCCCGGGCGGAACGGTGTCGACTGCGCTTAAGCCATTTGGGCGGCCGATGGATCCGGGTTGGCGGCGCTTCACCGCCAAGTTGATTGCCAAGAGCGAAGCGGATGTGGTGCCGGTGTTCTTCGCCGGCCACAACAGCCGGGCGTTTCAGATCGCCAGCCATGTCCACTCGACGCTGCGCCTGGCGCTGCTGATCAAAGAGTTCAAGCTCAAGGTCGGCGGGCGGGTGCCGGTGGTGATCGGCGATCCGCTGTCGCGCGCGGGGCTTGCCACATACGCCAAGGATCCGGCGGGGATGATGAATTACCTGCGTCAGGAAACCTATCGACTAAGTCCGGAACCGATTTCCGATCTGAGCCACGGGTTCGATTTCGAGGATGGCCGCTGAGCCTGTGCCACCGCCGCAATGGTCAGCCGCTGCGCGCGCCGCAGGGCCCCCGCGGTCGCAGGCGACCGCGCGCCGGGCGGTGACCCGGCGGTTCCGGCCCGGGCCGGAACGGGGCCGGGTTTCGCGCCTGGCGGTCGGCGGGTGAGTGTGCGGGCCGCACCGATTGGGGTCTTCGACAGCGGCTTGGGTGGGCTGACGGTCTTTGACCGCTTATGTGCGGCGTTGCCAGAGCAGAGCTTTACCTACTACGCCGACAGCGCCCATGCGCCCTATGGCGACCGGCCGCCGGGGGAGATCCATGACCTGACCCGCGCCGCTTGCGCCGCACTGTTCGCGCGCGGCTGCCGGCTGGTTCTGCTGGCCTGCAACACCGCCGCCGCGGTCGCGCTGCGCCGGTTGCAGGAGGAATGGGTGCCAACCGATCGTCGGGTTCTGGGCGTGTTTGTCCCGGTGATCGAGGCCATCGCCGGCCGCGCTTGGGGTTCGCCCGCGCCACCGGGCCTGGCCGCAGCGGGTGCCCGGCGGATCCTGTTGTTCGCGACGCCGGCGACCGTTGCGAGCGGCGCGTTCCAGCGCGAACTGGCGTTGCGTGTCCGGGGTGTCGCGGTCGGCGCCGTGCCCTGCCCGGACCTTGTGCCGCTTATCGAGGCGGGCGACATGACCGCCGCCGGCGCGGCCGCCGCCCGCTATGCCATGTTGGGGCTGCGCGCGCTGCCGCATCCCGATATCGCGGTTCTGGGCTGCACGCATTACCCGCTGGTTGGCGATGCGTTCGCCGCCGCGTTGCCACCCGGTCCGCGCATCCTGTCCCAGCCCGATCTGGTCGCCGCGGCGACCCGTGACTACCTTTGCCGCCATCCAAGGCTCGCCGGTAAGGGGCCGGTCACCTACCTTACCACCGGGGTGCCGGCGAAAGTCGGTGCTGCGGCGGCGCGCATGACCGGTCGCAGACGGGCATTCGAGCCCGCATAGATTGCGGCGGCGGGCTGAATGCCGTAAGGCGCCAGCGTCCCGGGCGGGCGACATTTGACAATGGAGCGAAAGATGGAAGCGGCGCGGATCGCGATACTTGGGGCCAGCGGTTATACCGGCGCCGAGTTGGTGCGCCTGATCGCGACGCATCCGCGCCTGCGCGTCGCCGCCCTGTCCGCCGACCGCCGCGCCGGATCCGCCATGGGTGCGGTATTTCCGCATCTGGCGCATCTGGACTTGCCGATGCTCGGCCGTATCGAAGACATCGACCCGGTCGGGATCGACCTGTTTTTCTGCGCCTTGCCCCATGCGACCACACAAGAGGTCGTGTCTGCCCTGCCGCGCGACGCCAAGATCGTCGATCTGTCCGCCGATTTCAGGCTGACCGACCCCGCGGCCTATGAAACCTGGTACGGGCGGCCGCATGGTGCGCTCGATCTGCAGGCGGAGGCGGTCTATGGCCTGACCGAGATCCATGGCGACGCGATCGCCGGCGCGCGGCTGGTCGCGGGCACCGGGTGCAACGCCATTGCGGGCATTCTGCCGCTTTGGCCGCTGCTGAAGGAGGGGGTCATCGACCCCGACGAGATCGTCATCAGCCTGGGCACCGGCGTCTCCGGTGCCGGTCGCGGCGCTAAGGAGGCGATGCTGCACGCGGAGGTTTCCGAAGGATTTCACGCCTATAACGTTGGTCGTCACCGCCATTTGGCCGAGTTCGAGCAAGAGCTTTCAAAGGTCGCCGGCCGCCCGATCTCGCCCACCTTCATCCCCCACCTGGTGCCGCAGAACCGCGGCATTCTGGTCAGCATCGCGGTCAAAGGCACGGCGGAGACGCTGCACGCGGCGCTGTCGGCCGCCTATGCGGACGCGCCCTTCCTGCGGGTGCTGCGCCTGGGCGACATCCCATCGACCCGGCATGTGCGCGGCTCCAACATGGCGGTGATCGGCGTCGTCCCAGACCGCCGGCCGGGGCGGGCGGTGCTGGTGGGTGCGCTCGACAACCTGATGAAGGGCGCCTCGGGTCAGGCGGTTCAGAATGCCAACCTGATGCTGGGCCTGCCCGAGACCATGGGGCTGGAGGCGGCCCCGATGTTCCCGTGAGCGCGGGCCTGCGCAAGCGCCGCCGGGTCCAGTTTCTGCTGGCCGGCGCGGTTTTGCTGGCGGCCGCGGCGGGGCTGGTGATCTATGCCGCAGGCGATGCGTTCCAGTTCTTCCGCTCACCGTCCGACATCGCCGCCGAACCACCGCGCCCGGGTGAACTTTTTCGCCTGGGCGGTTTGGTGAAAGAGGGCACCTGGCAGCGCGGCGCGGTGCATCAGTTCGTGATCACGGACACGGCTGCCGACTTTCCCGTGCGCTACGAGGGCATCCTGCCCGATCTGTTCCGCGAAGGGCAGGGCACGGTCGTCACCGGGCGGATCGCGGACGGCGTGTTCGTCGCTACGGAGGTCCTGGCCAAGCATGACGAGACCTATATGCCGCGCGAGGTCGTGGATGCGCTGAAGGAACAGGGCGTCTATCGCGGCGGCGAGGGCGGCTGACACCCTCCGGGCGTTAGCGAAATCTTGACCAACATCGCGCAGGCTCGCGCCCCGATTCCGTACATTTTTATTGGAGGCTGGCCGATGCAAAGCGTCGACGCCATCGCGCAGGCTATTGTTGCGCGCGAAGGAGGCTATGTGAACGATCCCGACGATCCCGGCGGGGCGACGAATTTCGGGGTGACGATCCACACCATGCGCCGGCTGGGCCTGGACCTGGACAGCGATGGCGATATCGACGCCGCCGATGTCCGGCGTCTGACCCGCGCGCAGGCTGTGGAGATCTTCAAACGCCACTATTTCGCCAAGCCCGGGATCGACCGGTTGCCGGCCAGGTTGCAGGCTTCGGTGTTCGATATGTATGTCAACGCCGGCGCGCATGCGGTGCGCATCCTGCAACGCGTGCTGGCGGAGTTCGACGAACCGGTCACCGTCGACGGGATCCTTGGGCCGCGCACCGCGGCCGCCACGGCGCTGGCCTACCGCAAGGCACCCGGCCATCTGGTCGACGCCTATGGCATCGCGCGGCGCAATTATTACTACGCGCTGGCCGACCGGCGGCCCGCCAGCCGCAAATATGCCCGCCGCCGCGATGGCGGCAAGGGTGGGTGGATTGCGCGCGCCGAAGAGTTCATCTCGGCGCGGTTTCACCTGACCGAAGCGCAGCACCGGGCGCGGGTGGCGGCATGGGCCTGATGCAGTTTCTGGGCCTGGCCCCCGCCATCCGCCGCACGGCGGAGGTGTTCGTCGCCAACCGGACCGAGCGCGCGCGCCACGAACATGCCGAACATGTCGCGAGCCTGTCGCAACTGGGTGCCGAGTTCGAGGCTCCCGGCACGGGGTGGTTCGACGCGCTCGTCAACGGCCTGAACCGCATGCCGCGCCCGGCACTGGCGCTGGGCACCCTGGCGCTGTTCGGTTTTGCGATGGCCGATCCGGTCGCCTTCGGGGTGCGGATGCAAGGTCTGGCCCTGGTGCCGGAGCCGCTGTGGTGGCTGCTTGGCGCGATCGTGTCGTTCTATTTCGGTGCGCGAGAGTTGCACCATTTCCGTGGCCGCCAGGCCGGCGTCGCGCCGGCGGATGTGGCCGAGCGGGTCGCGGCCATCCGCGATTTGCGCGCGCTGGAGACGCCGGCCGGCGCGCCGGCGGAAAACGCCGCCATCGCGGACTGGCGCAGCGCCCAGGGCTGACGCCTTGCACTGCCCCGGGCTGGCCGGTAGGCCCGGCCCGGGGGGCGCGCGCGATGCCGGACTACGATTTCGATTGGGTGGATGCCTTCACCGACCGGCCCTTCGCCGGCAATGCCTGCATGGTGATCCAGGACGCCGACACAGTCAGCGTCGACGATCGGATGCGGCTGGTGCGCGAAACCAGCCTGTCGGAATGCGCCTATCTTGTGCACAGCGCCCTGGCCGATTTCGGCGCCCGCTACTACCTGGCCGGGGCCGAGATCCCCATGGCCGGCCATCCGACCGTGGCGACCGTGGCCGCACTTGCGCGCCGCGGACGGATCGATCTGTCGGCCGGCCGGGCCGACATCACGCTGGAAGTGGGCGCGGGGGTCTTGCCCGTGACGGTGACCGGCACCGCCGAGGCGCCGGTGGTCCAGATGACCCAGGCGGCGCCGGTGTTCGGCGCGGATCAGGACCCGGCGGAGATCGCGGCGATCTATGGTCTGCCGGCCGAGGCGGTGGTCGGTCGGCCGCAGATCGTCTCCACCGGTACGGCCTATTGCATTACCGTTCTGAACGACCGCGCGGCGTTGGAGGCGGCGCGTTTGGATCACGCGCGGCTGGCGGACTGGCGCGCGGGTTCGGGCGTGGCGGGGGCCGACATTATGGAGCCGTTTCTGGTCACGCTCGGCGGCGCCACGGATGCGGGCGACACCTATGCCCGGCTGCTGCTGCCGCCGCCCAACCCGGCCGAAGACCCGTTCACGGGTTCGGCCACCGGGTGCATGGCGGCCTATCTGTGGCGCCATGGACTGATCGACAGGTCGCGGTTCAGCGCCGAGCAGGGGCACGGTATGGGCCGGCCGGGCCGCGCCGAGGTGGAGGTTCTGGGGCCGCGCGATGACATCTTTGGCGTGCGCGTGGCGGGTGCCGCGGCGTTTCTGATGGCGGGCCAGGTGCGGTTGGGTTGAGGCCGCGCCGGGCTTGGTACGGGAGCAAACAGACCGCGGGCGCGTAGGTTCGGGCGGGCGAGGAGCCGGCACCCGCGACCTTTTCGACTTTGAAGCTCCGGCAGGCGCGCGTTACTTTAAATCCGGGAGGCGGTATGGTCGCGGAACTCGGGCATTTGGCGGTGATCCTGGCGCTGGTCGTGGCGGTGTTGCAAACCGTCGTGCCGGTGGTGGGCGCGCGCCGGGGCTGGGCCGAGTGGATGGCCTTTGCCGGGCCTGCGGCGGTGGCGCAGGCGGTGTTGCTGACCGCGGCGTTCGGAGCCTTGGTCTGGGCGTTCGTGACCTCGGACTTTTCGCTGTCGGTGGTGACGGCGAACTCGCACTCGGCGAAGCCGCTGATCTATAAGATCTCCGGCACTTGGGGCAATCACGAAGGGTCGTTGCTGCTTTGGGTGCTGATCCTCGCGCTGTTCGGCGCTGCCGTGGCGTTGCGCGGGCAGGAGTTGCCGGCGCGGCTGCGCGCGCTGGTGCTGGCAGTTCAGGCCAGTATCGCGGTGGCATTCCTGCTGTTTCTGTTGCTGACCTCCAACCCGTTCGACCGGCTGGCCTTTCCGCCGTTCGACGGCCGGGATCTGAACCCGCTGCTGCAGGATCCGGGCCTCGCCTTTCATCCGCCCTTTCTGTACCTGGGCTATGTCGGGCTCTCGATGGCGTTTTCCTTTGCTATCGCCGCGCTGATCGAGGGCCGGGTCGACCCGGCCTGGGCACGATGGGTGCGGCCCTGGACGCTGGCCGCCTGGGTGTTTCTGACCATCGGCATCGGGCTGGGGTCTTGGTGGGCCTATTACGAACTCGGCTGGGGCGGCTGGTGGTTTTGGGACCCGGTGGAAAACGCGTCGTTCATGCCTTGGCTGATATCGGTGGCGCTGCTGCATTCCGCGATTGTGGTCGAAAAGCGCAACACTTTGAAAAGCTGGACGATCCTGCTGGCTATTCTGGGTTTTTCGTTTTCGCTGCTGGGCACGTTCATCGTGCGCTCGGGCGTGATTACCTCTGTTCATGCCTTCGCCAACGACCCCACCCGGGGCGTCTTCATTCTGATGATCCTGGGCGTGTTCGTCGGCGGCGCGCTGACGCTTTACGCCGCGCGCGCGCATGCGCTGCGCTCTGACGCGGTGTTTTCCACGGTCAGCCGGGAAAGCGCCTTGGTGATGAACAATCTGCTGCTGGCCGTCGCGACGCTGGTGGTGCTGGTGGGCACGCTGTGGCCGCTGATCGCGGAATTGGCGACGGGGCGGAAGGTGTCGGTCGGGCCGCCGTTCTTCAATATCTCGTTCACGCCATTCATGGTGGCGCTGGCGATGATCCTGCCGCTGGGGGCGATGCTGCCCTGGAAGCGGGCGCGGCTGGATCGGTCCTTGCCTCCGCTGACCGGTGCGCTGGCGTTGAGCGTGGCGATGGGCGCGCTGGTCTGGGCGGTGCAGACCGGCGGCGGCATGGTCGCGCCCATCGGCGCGGCGCTGGGGACCTGGGTGATCGGCGGGGCGCTGGCCGATCTGGGTCAGCGGGCGAAGCTGGGCAAGGCCGGCGCGGCCGAGATACGGCGGCGGTTGGCGAACCTGCCGCGCGCCGAATGGGGCAAGGCGGTGGCCCATGCCGGACTGGGCATATTGTTTATCGCCATCGCCGCGATCGAGGCAGGCCAGCGCGAAGACATCCGCATCCTGCGCCCGGGCGAGACCTTCGCCTTCCAGGGCTATGACATCACACTGCAGGACGTGCGCGTGCTGCGCGGCCCGAATTACAAGGCCGAGCGGGCGGTGCTGACGGTGGCCCAGGCCGGCCGGCCGCTGGCGGTGTTGGAGCCGGAAAAGCGGTTCTATCCGGTGCAGGGCATGCCCACGACCGAGGCCGGCATCGACCGGGGCTGGACCCGGGATCTGTACCTGGTGATCGGAGACCGGCAGGACGGCGGCGTGGTGGTGCGCAGCTTCATCAAGCCGATGGCGAATTGGTTGTGGATCGGCGCAATCGTGATGAGCCTGGGCGGGGCGATCAGCCTGACCGACCGCCGTTACCGGTTGGGCGCGGCGGCGCCGCGTCCTAGGGCGGCGCCGGTGGCGGCGGAATGAGGGTGTTGTTGGTTCTGCTTGCGTTTCTGGCTGCGCCGGCCTGGGCCGTGCAGCCCGACGAGGTGCTTGACGACCCTGTGCTGGAGTCGCGCGCCCGGGCGCTCGGCCAGGAACTCCGCTGTCTGGTCTGTCGCAACGAGTCGATTGACGAATCCAGTGCGGGTTTCGCCCGAGATCTGCGCCTTTTGGTGCGCGAGCGGCTGGTGGCCGGCGATAGCGACGCGGAGGTTTTGGATTTCCTGGTCGCCCGCTATGGCGAATACGTGCTGCTGCGCCCGCCTCTGCGCGGCAATCTGACTTTGTGGCTGACCGCGCCGGCGCTGTTGTTGCTGGGGGCGGGGGGGGCGGTGCTGTTCATCCGCCGCGGCCGCAAGACACCCGTGGCTCCGGCGCCGCTGACCGCCGATGAACGCGCGCGTTTGGCGGCGCTGCTGGAGCAGCCTTCGGGCCGCGATACCTGAACGGGTCACCGGTTGCGGCGGCGGATGCCTCCGGCGGGAATATTTTTGGAACAAAGAAGCGGGGGGCCTTACTGCGCTAGCAGCCCAGCCTCCAGCCGGGCTTGCAGGCGCCGGCGGTCGCCATTGCGGTCGCCGAAGGCGTAGCGCGCCCAGCGCAGGTGGTCGACCTGGGCGGCCTGGGCGGCGCGGCGTTCGCCAAGCGTCTCCAGCGCACGGGCGCGCACCAGCAGCAGACTGGACAGAAGCACGGCATTTTCCGCTTGCTCGGCCACCGGCAAAGCCTCGTTCGCCAAGGCCAGCGCGCCGGCGGCATCGCGGGTTTCCAGTGCCACGATGGCGGTGTGCAGCGCAGCTTGGGCGGTGCGCACGTCCTGCGGCCCCAGCGTTCGGCGGAAATGGGCGTAGGCGGTGATGAAATCCTGGGCCGCGCCGACCGGGTCGCGTTCCCGGTTTAGCCGCCCGCGGGTGATCAGTGCCACGCCCAGGCGATGGTCGCTGGGCTGCATGCGTTGGGCAATGCCGACGGCGCGATTTGCGGCCGCCAGCCGGCGCGGGCCGCTGTTGCGCCGGGTCAGGGCCTGTTCGATTTGGGTTTTCCACTCCGACGAACTGGGCGCGCGGGGCAGGGTGCCGATGTCCTCGCCGCCTGGGTTGATGCGGGCCAAGATCTCTCCGATCCGGCCGGCGGCCACTTCGCGCGGCATGCCCGACCGCAGGCTGGGGTCGTAGAGCGCGCGCAGCATGAGCATGTCGAAGGGCGTGACGATGGAATGAAAGTTGTCGTCGTTGAAGACCGAATCCGGCAGCCGGTAGAGGTCGTTCGCTGGGCCAAGCGCCTGGGCCAGTTCCTCGTGCAGGCAGTCGCGGATGTCTTGCGGAAAGGTGTCCGAAGGAATGAAGATGCCGATCGTGCCGAGTGTCGATTGCTGCGACCAGCGCAGCCGCCCACGGTTGGACCGGCTGCGAAACTCGACCCAGGAGGTCTGGCCGGGCAGGATGAAACAGGCAGCGCCGGGATCGACCCGCTGCAACTCCCGGATCGGCACGCCGTCGATATGGATCTGCGCTGCCGCCGGGTTGTCGGTGCTGGCGATGTCGATGCCGGCCTCGGCCCGGAACCGGGCCAGCAGGTTTTCGACATCCTGGGCATAGGGCCGCAGCGCCTGAGACCGGATATAGACCCGAACCGGACCCTCGTGGCGCAGCAGCCCGCGCAGCCGTTCGCCCCGTTCCAGCGCGAAGGTCAGGTCAAGAAAGTCACGGGCTAGGGTTTGATTCGACCGTGCCACACCCCGGCGTTGCACCTGCGGCGGGAAGGCGACGTCGCTGACCTGCGGCAGCGGCCCTTCCACGGCGCGGCTTGGGGTTCCGCTGGGCGGCGGCGGGGTGCAGGCCGCCAGCGCGATGGCGGCGGCGAAGGCCGCGGCGCGCAGGCTCATCGCGGCGGCCGTTGGTATTTGATAAACGGGGTCACTTGGCCGACCTGGTCGTAAAGTCGCCGTGCGGGCGCATTGAAATCCTGCGTCATCCAATAGACCGACGGCCGGTCGGCTGCGTCGGCGGCATCATACACCGCCTGGATCAACGCCGCCCCCGCACCTGTGCCGCGCGCAGCCTTTTCGACGTAGAGATCCTGGAGATAGGTGACCTGTTCCACGCGCCAACCATGCCCGTGGAAAATGTAGTGGACAAGCCCGATCACGCGACTGTCACGGGCCGCAACACGGGCGTGAAAATCCTGCACGTCGGGATCCAAAAGCCGGTTGAAGGTCGTCTCGTAAACCTCTTCGGATACGGCGCTTTCGTAAAACTGTAGGTATTCTGTCCAAAGCTTGCGCCAAACCCCCGCATCCTCGGCGGAAAGCGGCCGAACGATGGTCTCGGTCATGATGCGATCCGTGGTTTGGGGCGCGTGTTTTTGTCGGCCCAGACGCCGCCGCGGCCCGGTCTTCGGCCCGGCATTGTGCGCCAAACGCGCGGCGATGAGGTCGTGCGCGGCGTCGGCTGGCGTTGTGCCAGGCCTCTGGGCGAATCGGGCGGCGATAGACCGGGCCGACTGGTCCCCGCCGCGGCCGGCCCTATTTTTGTTGAAACCGACCCGCTGTTAGCGGAAAGCGGGTGCCGTGGTGACACGGCGACATAGGCCCTGGCGTATGGCATTTCGGGGTGTGGTGAAGTGCGTGTCATGGGTACCGTCTACGTCAAGTTACACATGCTAACGGCTTAATCTATTAACCAAATATTTCCAGAACCGTATGTGAGCTTCGGGTCGACAAGAAGCCCAATTCTATGTATGCCCGCGGCCAGAGAGCAGCCGTGCGGCCTCGCGCCCGGCCCGAGGGGCGCCCGGGTAGCACGATTCAAGGGGTGCGTAGGTGATGAAGGCCGAGACCAATTTCGATTCCAACTATCGACCGGCGGAAGACGAGCCATTCATGAACGATCGGCAGCTTTCCTATTTCAAGGAAAAGCTGCTGAGCTGGAAGACGGCGATCCTAGCCGACAGTAAGGGTACGATCGAAGGCATGCAGGAGGGGACGCGCAACATCCCCGATGTGGCCGACCGCGCCAGCGAGGAGACCGACCGCGCGCTGGAACTGCGGACCCGGGACCGGCAGCGCAAGGTCGTGGCCAAGATCGACGCGGCGCTGCGGCGGATCGAAGACGGCTCTTACGGGTATTGCGAGGCGACGGGGGAGCCAATTTCGCTGAAACGGCTGGATGCCCGCCCGATCGCGACCCTGAGCCTTGAGGCGCAGGAGCGGCATGAACGCCGCGAGCGGGTGCACCGCGACGACTGAGCGCCAGGCGTGACCGCAGGAACTGACAAAGGGGGCGGCGCGCCCCCTTTTTTCGTGATGTGGCGCCCTTGAGCCGCCGCGCAGCCATTGCGGGTGCCGGCATCGGCGGGCTGGCCGCGGGGCTGGCTCTGGCCCGCGCCGGCTGGGCGGTGGAGATCCACGAACGCGCTGCGGGGTTGGAGGATGTGGGCGCCGGGATCCAACTCGGGCCCAATGGCGTGTGGGCCCTGCGTGCGCTGGGCGTGGCCGAGGCCGCGGCCGGCCATGCCGCGGTGCCCGTCGCGGTCGAAATGCGCGACGGCCGGACCGGGCGGCTGGCGGCGCGCGTGCCCTTGGGTGCGCTGGCCGAGACGCGCTACGCCGCGCCCTACTGGCAAATGCACCGCGCCGATCTGGTGGGGGTTCTGGCGCGCGCGGTCGAAACCGCCGGCGCGCGGCTGCACTTTGGCAGCGCGATCGACCCGGCGGCGCCGCCGTCGGCGGATCTGGTGGTCGCGGCCGATGGTGTTCGATCCGGTTTCCGCGCAGCCATCTGCCCCGATGCGGCGCCGCGCTTTACGGGCCAGGTGGCCTGGCGGATGTTGATACCGGCGGATCGGGCGCCGGCAGGGCTCGATCCCGAGCGGACCCAACTGCTGATGGGGCCCGGCGGGCATGCGGTGCTTTATCCGTTGCGCGGTGGGCAGGTCTGGAACCTGGTGGCCGCGCGGGCGCAGCGGCAATGGGCGGCGGAAGGCTGGCAGCACGATGCGGATCCCGAAGATGTGGCGCGCGCCTTTGCCGGCTGGGCGGCGCCGATGCCGGATCTGATCGCCGCGCTGGACCGGGTCATTCTTTGGGGCCTTTTTGCCCATGGGCCGTTGCCGCGCTGGTCGGCGGGGCGGTCTGTGCTGCTGGGCGATGCGTGTCACCCGATGCTGCCTTTCATGGCACAGGGCGCGGCTATGGCGCTGGAGGACGCTGTGACGCTTGCCGCCTGCCTGGACGACCCGTCCCGGCCTGTGCCCGCCGCTCTGGCGGCCTATGAGGCCGCGCGCAAGCCGCGCACGACGCGCGTTCAGCGGGTGGCGGCGGGCAATGCGCGGCTCTATCACCTGCGCCCGGCGCCGGTGCGGCGCGCCGTGCATCTGGGCATGGGTGCGGTTTCTGCCATGTCCGCGATCGGGCTGCTGCGGCGGTTCGATTGGCTGTACGGCTTCGATGTTGGCGCAAAGTCGTCAACAGGGTTGCCAACGCCCGCGCCATGATCGGGCTGGGGCGCGGTGCCTGGCACTTTGTCGGGTGGCCGGCTTCGAAAGCGCTTTGAGGTGGGGAAAACGGCGGGGGAGACCGGCCGGCCGGTGCATATCCGCGTCCCCCGACGCCGATGACAATGCCGCCGGCGGCTTTCGGCACCGGTGGCATCCACATGGTTATCCCCAGTCGGCGCCTGGGAAGTCTCCGAACCCTGCGCTGAATTCCATTACGACCGTTTCAACGCCTCCGGCGCGGTGGCGTTTTCCCGCGCCGCGCCATCTGTAGCGCCGGTTTTGGCGTTGTGCGAAGATGTGTTGGCTACGGCATCGATTGCCCTCGCCGCGGTTTCTTCCAGATTTCCATGACTGCCGGTCGATCCGCACCTGCGCGACGCCCCACAAAACATCCAGCGAAGTCGAGGGTACAAAAACCGATCCATGAGAAAACCCATGCGGAAAAGCTGGCGGCAAAAGCCATCGCCGGTACTGAACGGCGTCGCGGCATTGCCGATTGCCGCGCCAGATTGCATATTTATTAGGCGCTTGGCGGGCACCCCGGCGGCGCGCACCGCACAGATCTTGCATCCGTCGAAGTGCTTGGAAACACTGCGCCGCGCTGAACAACAGGGATGAACGCGATGAGGAATGTCGTCATAGGGGCGCTGTGCGCGGCTGTAGCGGGGCTGCCGGCCTGGGCGCAGACCACGGTGCCTTTTGCGCTGGATTGGAAATTCGAGGGCCCCTCGGCGGCCTATTTCGCGGCCATCGACAATGGCCATTTCGCCGAAGAGGGGCTGGAGGTGGAGGTCACCGCCGGGCAGGGGTCGCTGGATGCGATCCCGAAAGTGGCGACCGGTGCCTTTCCCGTGGGCTTCGCCGATATCAACAGCCTTATCAAGTTTCTCGACCAGAACCCCGGCGCGCCCGTGATCGCGGCGATGATGGTCTATGACAAGCCGCCCTTTGCCGTGGTCGGGCGCAAGAGCCAGGGCGTGGCCGCGCCGGCGGATCTGGAGGGCCGCATCCTGGGTGCGCCGCCGCCCGATGGCGCCTGGGCGCAGTTCCCGGCCTTCGCTTCGGCCAATGGCCTGGATATCGACAAGATCACTGTGGAGCCGGTCGGCTTCCCAACGCGCGAGCCGATGCTGGCCGAGGGCAAGGTCGATGCGGTCACCGGTTTTTCCTTTTCGTCGTATCTGAACCTGGTGCGGCTGGGTGTGCCGGAGGATGACATCTCGACCATCCTGATGGCAGATCACGGGCTGTCGCTTTATGGAAACGCGATCATCGTGAACACCGAATATGCGGCCGAAAAGCCGGATCTGATCACCGGCTTCCTGCGCGCGGTGGCGAAGGGATGGAAGGATGTCATCGCCGACCCCGCGGCAGGGGCGCAGGCGGTCGCGGCGCGCAATCCGGCCGCGGATGTCGATCTGGAGACGCGGCGGCTGCAACTGGCCATCGATGCCAATGTGGTCACCGACTACACGCGCGAAAACGGCCTTGGCGGGATCGATGCCGACCGGATGGCGGCGGCGATCGAGCAATTGGGCGAGAACTATGCGTTCGAGAACCCGCCCGATGCCAGCCTCTACTTCACCGACGCCTATCTGCCCGCTGACGGCAGTTTGGCGCTGAACTGAGCGTGGCCCCAGGCGCACCGCGTCCCGGGCTTGCCCCGGGACCTCTTCGCTGGCCGGTGGGCCCGGACGGGGGGGCCCGGCGCGGGGGCCGGGGCCCGTTGTCTTGTGTGGCCGGCGTTCGGCCATGAGCGTTCCACAGATCGCGCTGAGGGGCATCACCCATGCCTACAAGACCGAGACCGGCCCGCTGCCGGTGCTCGATGCGCTCGACTTCGCCTGCGCTAGGGGCAGCTTCACCGCCGTGGTCGGCCCGTCGGGCTGCGGAAAGTCCACGCTGACGCGGCTGATCGCGGGGCTGATGCGCCCCGATACCGGCCATGTGGAACTGGCTGGAGAGCCGGTGCGGGCGCCACGCGCCACGGTCGGCATGGCGTTCCAGAACCCGGTGCTGCTGGAATGGCGCACGATCCTCGACAACGTGCTTCTGCCGTTGGAGATCGTGCCGAACAGCCTCAGCCGTGCCGAGCGGCGCGACCGTGCGGCGCATCTGTTGCATCTGGTCGGGCTGGAAGGGTTCGAGGACAAGCGCCCCTCCGAGCTTTCGGGCGGAATGCGGCAGCGCGCCTCGCTGTGCCGGGCGCTGGTGCACAAGCCCGAGGTGCTGATCCTGGACGAACCCTTCGGCGCGCTCGATGCCTTCACGCGCGAGGATCTTTGGCAGATCATGCATGACCTGCGCCGCGAAGAGGCATTCACCTGCCTTCTGATCACCCATGACCTGCGCGAGTCGGTCTTTCTGGCCGATCAGATCGTAGTGCTGTCGGGCCGCCCTGCGACGGTGCAGACCACCATGGCGGTCGATCTGGGGCCGCAGCGCGGCATCGACGATCTCTTTGCGCCGGAAGCGACCGAAGTGTTGCAAGAACTGCGCCGCCAGATCCGCATAGCGCAGGGGCGCGGGTCATGAGGCAGGTGCAGCAAATCGCCGTGCCGCTCGGCGCGATCGTGATCTTTCTGGTGCTCTGGGAATGGCTGGTCTGGGCCAATGGCTGGCCGGATTACAAGATGGCCTCCCCCTCCGATTTGGGGCCGGCATTCTGGAAGTTCCGCGGGCTGTTCCTGGAATACGGCTGGGATACGCTCTGGCGCACGGTCGTGGGGCTGTTGCTGGCGGTCGTCGTCGGCGTCGCCATCGGCATGGTCATGGGGTTTTCCAAGATCGCGCGCGATGGGCTCTATCCGCTGCTGGTGGGCTTCAACGCCATCCCCAAGGCGACCGTCGTGCCGGTGATCGCGCTGATTTTCGTGGGCGCGCATGATCTGAACACCATCCTGATCGCGTTCATGATCTCTTTCTTTCCCATCGCCGTGTCGATCTCCATCGGTCTGTCGACGCTGGAGCCCGAATACCGTGACATCCTGCGCAGCCTGGGCGCCTCGCGCCTGACGATCTTTTGGAAGATCGCGCTGCCCAAGACGCTGCCGGAGTTCTTTGGCGCGCTGAAGGTTGCGGTGACGCTGGCTTTTATCGGCACGAACCTGATGGAGATCGTCTCCCCCCATGGTCGCGGGCTGGGGGCGCTGTTTGACAGTGGCAAGACCAACTCGGACTATCCGCTGATGTTCGCGGTTCTGATCGCGCTCGCGGTGCTGGGGATCGTTCTCTACTACGGCGTGGTGGCGCTGGAGCGGATTTTCGCGGGCTGGGCCGAGCGGGCGGAGAGTTAGGGCGTTTGGGAAAGTCGGGGTCGGTTCGTGGGGATGGGTAGAATACCCATCCTGCGGCGGGCGCGGGGGGCGCGATGCCCCGGTCGGTCTAGGCGCCAAACACATCCTTATGCTGCGCGCGCAGCACATTTTTCTGCACTTTGCCCATCGCGTTGCGGGGCAGGCCGTCGACCACGATCAGGCGGCGCGGCAGCTTGAACCGGGCCAGTTCGGTGCCAGCAGCGGCCAGGATGGCGTCGAGGTCAGGTTTAGCGCCGGGCTCGGGCACCAGCAGGCCGACCGGAGTTTCGCCGAAATCGGCATGGGGCACGCCGATCACGGCGCTTTCGGCAATGCCGGGCTGGGCGTCCAGCACGGCCTCGATTTCCTTTGGATAGATGTTGAACCCGCCGGAGATGATCAGATCTTTCGCGCGGCCGACGATCCGCAGATAGCCATCGGCATCGAACTGGCCCAGATCGCCGGTTTGGAAGAACCCGTCGGCGGTGAATTCGGCGGCGGTCTTGTCGGGCATACGCCAATAGCCCTGAAACACGTTCGGGCCGCGCACCTCCACCTGCCCGACCGCGCGCGGTGCGTCGGCGTTGGCCAGGCGCACCTGCACCCCCGGCAGCGGCCGGCCGACGGTGCCGGGGCGGCGTGGCCCGTCATAGGGGTTGGAGGTCGTCATATTGGTTTCGGTCATGCCATAGCGTTCCAGGATGGCGTGGCCGGTACGGCTGGCAAAGACGCTGTGGGTATCCTCCAGAAGCGGTGCACTGCCGGAGATGAACAGCCGCATATGCGCCACCGCCGCCCGGGTCAGGCGCGGATCGGACAGAAGGCGGGTGTAGAACGTGGGCACGCCCATCAGCGCGGTTGCGTGGCCGAAGGCGTCAAACATCGCGTCGAGGTCGAACCTGGGCAGAAAGATCATCGCCCCACCCGCGGTCAGCGTGACGTTGGTGGCCACGAACAGCCCATGGGTGTGAAAGATCGGCAGCGCGTGCAGCAGGACGTCGTCGGCGGTGAAGCGCCACAGGTCGGTCAGCGCGGCGGCGTTCGAAAGCAGGTTCGTCTGGCTCAGCATCGCGCCCTTGGGCCGCCCGGTGGTGCCGGAGGTGTAGAGGAGCGCGGCCAGATCCTCCGCCTTGCGTGCCGCGGTGGGGAACTGCGTCGGCCGGCGCACGGCCATCTCGGCCAGGGTACCGCCGCCGTCTGCGTCCAGCGTCTCGACCGGGGTGCGCGCGTCGGCTGGCGGCGCCTTTGCTGGGTCGCAGACGAAAAGCGCGGCGTCGCTGTCGGTCAGGAAATAGCCGATCTCTGCCCGGGTATAGCCCGGGTTCAGCGGCAGGAAGACGACCCCGGCCTGCACGCAGGCGGCATAGAGCGCCAGGGCCCGGGGCGATTTCACCACCTGTGCGGCCAGCCGATCGCCGGGCTTGAGGCCCAGATCGGCAAGCGCATGGGCGATCTGGGCGGTATCGGCCAGGAAGCTGGCGTAGTCGACCCCGCGCTCCCCCGGCAGGTGGAGAAACGGTGCCGTGCTGCCCGCGTGTCGGGCGAAGAGCGTGTCAAAAAGCGGGTTGGCCATGGGCGGGGCTCCGGGCGGCTGCCCCGCTGGGTACGGCATGTCCGCGGGCGGGTCCATCGTGCTTATGGCGCGCGGGCAGCCAGCACGCTCCAATAGAGGAACCCGGTGCCGATGGCGGCGCCGATCACCAGCGCCGCGCCGATCCCGGTCAGCCCCAGCACCGGGGCGAGTGGGATTGCCAGCGCCACCGAGGCCAGCGTTGCCGCGGCGCGTGCCGCCAGAGCCCTTCCGGCGCGGCCGCCGGCCAGCAGCGCGGTTTCCAGGATCGAGCCCATGAACAGCGCCACCACCACGGCGGACAGGATACGCAGCAGATCGCCCGCCACGGCATAGTCGGCGCCCAGTGCCGCCGGCACCGCCCAGGGCGCGGCCAGGGCCAGCAGTGCGGCCAGTATCAACCCCGCCCCGGCGGAGAGCACCGCGAAGCGGGCCACAACCTGCCGCGCCCGAGCAGCACCTTGGGCGTTGAGCCGCGCGACCTCTGGAAACAGGCTGCGCATGGCGAGTTCTGCGGGAACCGCGACCGCCTCCAGGATCGTCTGGGCCAGGCGATAGGCCCCGGCGGCCGACGCGCCCAGAAGGCCGCCGACCAGGATTGTGTAGAACGGCGCGGCGCCCTGCTGCAGGCTGGCGTTCAGATTGGTCGCGAAGAGATAACGCCACAGGCCGCGATGCTGCCGCGGGACCGACCGCAAGGGCGCCGCAGGGTCGGCGAACAGGCCGCGCGCGCGGCCGACGCGCACCGCTGCGACCCACAAAAACAGCTCCCCCGCGATGTCAGAGATCAGCCAGGCCGCGACCAGCGCCCAAAGCGGCGCCCCTGCGGCCCACGCCAGCAGCACCGCCGCCATGCGCACGGTCGGCGTGACCAGCGCCTGCCACGCCATCAGATCGAAGCGGTCGTAGAGCCGCAGCAATCCCAGCGGCGTGCCCGCAACCAGGATTGGCACGGCCAGGCAATAGGCGACGGCCAGCGCGGTCTCTGTCGGGGGGATGCCGATCCAAGGCCCGAGCCGCGGTGCTGCGGTCATCGCCAGGGCCAGCGCGGCGAGCCCGGTCGCGGCATCGAGCAGCACGGTAAAGGTACAAAGCCCGCGCAGGCCGCCGGGCCGCCGCTCTGTCTGCGCGGCGGCGCCGAAGGTCACCACCGCCTGCCAGGACTGGAACTTGGCCAGGGCGGCGGCGGCCTGGGCATAGCTGCGCGCCAGCATCAGCAACCCGAACGCCGCCGGGTCCAGCAGCCGCGCGGTCAGCGCCAGCGACACCAGGTGCAGCACGCCGCCCGCCACCTTACCCGCGCCCAACAGCCCGGTGTTGCGCGCCACCCGGCGCAGCACGTCGTCTTTCAGCCAGTTTCTCATTGCGCTTGGCAGCTCTTCTTCGTACCGCCGGATGCGGCGCCGTCCCGCCGGGTAGCACAAGGAGCGCCCAAGATCGCCCGATCCCCACACTTTCGCGCCGCGGCGTCGCCCGGCGATCACAGCCGATGACCGCAAGCTGCGATATCGCGATGGTCACCTACGACTTGCGCGCCAGCGGTGTGGTGCGCAACGCGCTGTGGATCGCCGCCGCCGCGCGGGATGCGGGCTTGCGGGTGGAGATGCGGCTGGTGCGGCGACAGGGCGAGTTTCTGGACCGCGTGCCCGAGGGTGTGCCCCTGGTCCCGCTGTATACCGCGCCAACCGCGCGGCAGCGCGATTTGGACAGTGTGCTGGCCGTGCCGCGTCTGGCCCGTTCGATCGCCGCGCGGCGCCCGCATGTCTTGTTTTCGGTCGGCAATCAGATGCATCTGCACACGGCCCTGGCGTTGTGCGGCCGCGACCGCGGGGCCATGCGCTGTGTCGGACGGATCAGCAACGCGGTCGCCGCGGCCAGCCCGCATGGGGCGCGGCTCAGGCCGTTGGTGCGCGGGGTGGAGCGGTTCCAGTTTCGGGCGTTCGACCGGCTGATCCCGATATCGCATGAATTGGGGGCGCAACTGGTGTCGGCCATCGGTATTCCGCCCGGCCGCATCTCGGTCATTCGCAATGGCATCGACCTTGCCGCGCAGGCGCGCGCCGGGCAGGGCGATCCGGGCCACCCCGCCTTCGACGATCCGGCGACCCCGGTGATCGTCGTGGTGGGCCGGATCGCGCGGCAAAAGGACTTTCCCACGCTTTTGCGCGCCTTTGCCATCGCGCGGCGACAGCGCCCGCTGCGGCTCGTGCATTTGGGTCGGGGGGACCCGGGGCGCCTGAGCGGTCTGGCGCAGCGCCTGGGGATCGACCGCGATGTGTGGTTCGCGGGCCATGTCGCGGCGCCCGCGGCCTTTGTTGCGCGCGCGGCGCTGTTCGTGTCGTCCTCGCGCTGGGAGGGGGCCGGCAATGTCATTCTGGAGGCTCTGGCCTGCGGTACTCCCATCGTGGCGACCGCCGCACCCACGGGCATCCGTGAGATCCTCGAGCCCGGCGATCTGGCGCCGCTGGTGCCCATCGGCGACGCGGCGGCGCTGGGACAGGCGATCCTCGACCGGCTGGATCGGCCCCGCGACAGCGCGCGGCTGACCGCCCGCGCCAAGGAAAGCGATCTGGCGGAAACGCTGGGCCGCTATGTGGATCTGTTGCGCGATGAGGTGGCGCTGGCCGCCGGCGGTGCCTGCACCGCTGCGCGCGGTGCGGCGGTTCCCGCGCAGGCGGAGGGGCACGCGCGCTGAGCACCCAACCCTGGTTCGAGACCGGTGCTCAACGCAGACGCGGCGGACGGTCGGGGTCGCGCATCGGGACGGCCGGGTCGGGCAGATCGAAGACCACCGCCAGGCTGCGGATCCGATCGCGCATCGGGTCGTCGAGGTCCAGGAAGCTGACGTCCAGCGGCACGTTCGGCGCCGCGATCGCCGCCGTTTGCGTCAGCAACGCGGCGAGGTCCGGCGCATCCGCGGCCGCCGCGCCCTCGATCGCGATCAGCAATCGGGGCGTCAGGGCGTCGCCATGGCCGACCAGCGCCGCTGCCCTGGCGCGGCCCGTGGCGCGCGCCAGCGCAGCGTCCAGCGCGGCCAGCAGGTCGGGCGTCGCGGCATCGGGACGGCGCAGCCGGCTGATCGGCGCAGTGGTCTGCGACACCGGCGCGGCACTTTCGGCCAACCAGCCCAGCGCCGCCGCCGGCAGCAGCATCGCCGAGGGCGCCGCTTCGAGGTTCAGCCCCAGTCCCAGCCTTTTGGTGGACAGCAGTTGCGCCAGCGCCCGGCCGGGCAGCGAGGCGTGTTCGCCGCCGCCGCCGGTAAACGTGGCCAGCCGCAATTCGGTGTCGAAGGCAAGCACGATCGGCCCGCCGTCGATGTCCAGCGTCAGCGGGCGGATGGTGCCGTCAGCCGTCGCGCCGCCGCCGCCGCCGCCGCCGTCGCGCAACGGTACATGCAACTCGGTCGCGGCGAGGGCCGCGAAAAAGACCCGCCGTGCGGGTTCGGTCTCGCCGGCTGCGACCATGGCCGCATGGGCGTGATCCAGCGGGGTTTCTACCCGATCAGCGACCGGATCCGGGTCTGCAGCCACGGTACCACCTCTGCCTCGAACCAGGGATTGCGCTTCAGCCAGCCGGTGTTGCGCCAGCTGGGATGGGGCAGGGGCAGCGCGGTGGGGATCGCCGCGCGCCAGGCCTGCACCCGTTCGGTAACCGGCATCCGGCCCAGATGCCAGGATTGCGCATAGCCGCCGATCAGCAGCGTCAGGCGCACTTGGTTCATCGCCTCCAGCGTTCGCGCCCGCCAGGTCTGGGCGCACAGCTTGGGCGGCGGCAGATCGCTGCCCTTTGCGTCATAGCCCGGAAAGCAGAACGCCATCGGCAGCACGGCCACCTTTTGGCGGTCATAGAACGTGTCACGGTCGATCCCCATCCAGGCGCGCAGCCGATCGCCGGAGCGGTCGTCGAACGGCCGCCCGCGCTTGTGCACCTGAAGCCCCGGCGCCTGACCCGCGATCAAAACCGGCGCCGCCGCCGACAGCCACGGCACCGGGCGCGGCCGATGCGCGGTGGCGGTGGCCGCGAAACGGTCGGCGCACAGCCGGCAATCGGCGATGTCTGCGGCAAGACGGTCGAGATCGGCCATAAGGTGGAGGTAGCAGGCGGCGGTGGAAAGGGAAACGCGGCCTTGACGCATTTCGATACTTTTAGAATATTAGAAATATGACCAAGATTCGATATACCGTCCTGGACCAGGCCGAGGCGGCGCAGTGCTTCGCCGCGCTGGGTTCCGAACAACGGCTGGCCGTGCTGCAAACGCTGGTGGCGGCGGGGCCGGACGGGCTGCCCGCCGGGGTTCTGGCGCAGCGGGTCGGGCTGGGCGCGTCGACGCTGACGCATCACCTGCGGTTCCTGTCGCAGTCGGGGCTGGTGGTGCAGCGAAAAGAGGGTCGCAGCGTATTGTCGTCTGCCGCGTTCGAGCGGGTCGAGCAACTGTCCGCCTATCTTCTGTTGAACTGCTGTGCCGAAGCCAGTGGCACGGCCCACGCACATCACAAGGTCGATCGATGAGCGATACCGCCTCTCCCGCACCGCGGCGTGCGTTTGCGCAACTGGACCGTATCTGGCTGCTGATCTGTGCCATCCTGTTGGCCGTGGCGCTGGTGACGCCGCGCGATTTCGCCGGGGTGCTGGGCGACACCGGAGCCTCGTTGGCCCATACGGGGATCTTCATCGTCATCGCGGTGGGTGCGATCGCGTATCTGCGCGCGACCGGCGCGGAGACATTGCTGGCGCAGGTTTTCACCGGGCGCGCGCATCGCATGATCGTGCTCGGCGCGGTGGTCGGCGGCTTGGCGCCGTTCTGTTCGTGCGAGGTCATTCCATTCGTTGCCGCGATGCTGGCGCTGGGCGCACCGCTGTCGGCGGCGATGGCGTTCTGGCTGGCCTCGCCGCTGATGGATCCGGCGATGTTCATGATTACCGCCGGCACCCTTGGCCTGCCGTTCGCCGTGGCCAAGACCGTCGCGGCCGTGGGCCTGGGCCTGTTCGGCGGTTTCGCGGTGCAGGCCCTGGCACGGACCACGCTTTTCGCCGATCCGCTGCGCGCCCGCCCCGCAAGCGGCGGCTGCTGCGCTGCGGCGGCGGCGACACCTGGCCTGGGCGCGCGCCCGGTCTGGCGGTTCTGGCAGGACGGCCAGCGTCGCGCCACCTTTGCCGCGACCGCGCGCGACAACGGGCTGTTTCTGCTGAAGTGGATGACACTGGCCTATGTGCTTGAAGCACTGATGATGCGCCATATTCCGGCGGAATGGATCGCCGGCGCGCTGGGCGGCGACGGGCCCGGCACCGTGTTGCTTGCGGCGTTGGTGGGCGGACCGGCCTATCTGAACGGCTATGCCGCCGCACCCCTGCTGGCCGGGTTGGTGGAACAGGGCATGAGCCAGGGTGCCGCCATGGCGTTTGTGATCGCCGGCGGGGTCAGTTGCATCCCCGCCGCGGTGGCGGTCTGGGCGCTGGTCAAGCCCCGGGTCTTCCTGGGTTATCTGTCCTTGGCGTTCATCGGCGCACTGGCTGCCGGGTTGACCTGGGGCGCCATTGCTTGACCCCGCAGTTGCGGCAAGCCGCCGCATAGCCTAAAGGCTGGGCTGCCGAAGACCCCGGGGGCCCGCGCCTTATGTATCGCGTCTGGAACTTTCTGACTGACTATTCCCTGCTTTTGGTCCTCGGCGCACTGGTCGCGCTGGTTTGGGCCAATATCGATCCGCATGGCTATCACCACCTTGTCGAAACGCCGCTTCTGGCCAACGACTGGGTGGGCGCGGACTATGACTACTGGGTCAAAGCCTATGGCGATCACGCCCACGACCTGGTCCCACCCGGCCCGGAACGGGTGCTGAGCTTGCACTACCTGGTCAACGATCTGCTGATGGCGTTCTTCTTCGCAATCGCCGGCAAAGAGGTGTGGGAGGCGATCGCGCTGCGCAATGGGTCGCTGCGCGGGCGCAAGGCGCTGACGCCGCTGATCGCGACCTCGGGCGGCATGTTCGGGCCGATCGCGGTTTATCTGGGCATCGCGGCGGTGATGGGATCGACCACTTTCGATGCCGTCGCCAACGGCTGGGCGATCCCGACCGCGACCGACATCGCGTTTTCCTACCTGGTCGGGCGGCTGATCTTCGGTGCCGGCCACCCGGCGGTGCGCTTCCTGCTGCTGCTTGCCATCGCCGACGATGCCGCCGGGCTGATCATTCTGGCCGTTTTCTACCCGTCCGGCGATCTGGCGCCCGAATGGCTGTTGTTTTCGCTGGCGGCCGCGGTGGGCGTGTTTCTGCTGGCCAACTGGCTGCCGCGGCGGCTGGACCGGCACAACCAGGATCGCCCGAACTCCACCTGGATGCGGCAGAAGCTGGGCTTTTGGCCCTATGCCCTGGCCGCGGCGCTGTGCTGGTACGGGTTCCAGGAATCCGGCATCCACCCGGCGCTGGGTCTGCTGCCGATCGTGCCGACCATCCCCCATGCCGACCGCGGCTTCGGCATCTTTGCCGCGGCGGAGGAGCATCTGACCGATTTGCTGAACCATATCGAGCATTTGCTGCGCCAGCCGGTCGAGGTGATCCTGTTCTTCTTTGGCCTGCTGAACGCGGGCGTGGAGTTTTCCGCCATCGGCGATGCGACATGGCTGGTGCTGGCCGGTCTGATCGTCGGCAAACCGCTGGGCATCCTGGTGATGGGCTGGCTGGCCGCCGGGCCGATGCGCCTGGGGCTGCCCGAGGGGATGCGCGTCGTCGATCTGTTCATCCTGGGCTGTATCGCCGCGATCGGGTTTACCGTCTCGCTTTTCATCGCCTCGGTCGCGTTCGACCCGGGCCCGGTGCAGGATGCGGCGAAGATGGGGGCGTTGTTCTCGTTCAGTGCCGCCGCTTTGTCGCTGCTGGTCGGCCGCATGATCGGCGTCGAGAAGCAGGAGGCCTGACCGACCGCACCGGGGCTTATGGGTTTATTTACCCGGTTCGGCGGAGTATATCGGCGCAACGAGGGCGGAAAGATACCGCCCCAGTCGGCGCCGGGGCCCGCATGGGCGTTTTTTGATCGGGCGCCGCCGCGCAGCAGTGTCGGGCAGGCGGACGCGATGATAGAGTTCAGAAACGTCAGCAAATCGTTTTGGACGGGCCAGACGCGCAAGGTGATCCTGGAGGATGCCACGTTCAGCGTCGAATTGGGCAAGAGCCTGGGCATCCTTGCGCCCAACGGCACCGGCAAGACCACGATCATCAACATGATGGCCGGGCTGGAGAAACCCGACGAGGGTGAAATCCGGCGCAGTTCGCGCATCTCTTTCCCCTTGGGCGTGGTCGCGGGGGTGGCGCAAAACCAGACCGGGCAGGAAAACTGCCGCTATATCGCCCGGCTCTACGGGCTCGACGCCGATTATGTGGAGGCGTTCTGCCGCTATATGGCCGGGGTGGGGGAATATTTTGACATGCCATTGGCGACTTACAGCCAGGGCATGCGTGCGCGGCTGATGTTTTCGCTGATGCTGAGCCTGGAGTTCGACATCTATCTGATCGATGAGGGGCTGCCGTCGACGTTGGATGCGGAGTTCAATCGCAAAGCCGGTATGATGTTGAAGGAACGCTTGCACAGCGCGACCGTCGTGATCGTGTCGCACCGACCCAAAATCCTGGAGACGTTCTGCAGCCAAGCGGCGGTTCTGCACCGCGGCCGGCTGCACATGTTCGACTCGCTTGAAGCGGCGAAAGAGATGTATGCCTATCAGTGACGCTTGCACACTAACCCATACGGGGCGGAAACATGGCTGAGGAAAAGGCGCGGGACGTCCCGAAAGCCGCACCCGCCGGCCAGGCCCCTCCGGAGCGGGAGCGGAAGGAACCGGGCAACCCGATGGCGGTCGATCTGACGCGCGTCGCCCCCGAAGACCTGCCGCCCTATGTCGACGAGTTCGGTCGCATGGCCACGTCTCAGGATCGCCGGAGGGCGCGCAATCGCGCCGACCGCATGGGGCTTAATCCAAAAAGCGGCCGCCATGCCCTGTATCTTCTGCGCCACAAGGGCGTCGACCCGCTGAACCGCGAAGGCGGGATGCTGGAAATCGTCAATTCCGAAAGCCAGCCCCAGGCCGCAGGCACCGCGCTGGCGCTGATGGAGGACCCGGCCGAGGGCAACATGCTGGACCGCCCGGTGCAACGCCCGGCGAATCCGATGGAGGAGGCCGCCGCCGAACGGGAGGCGGCTATTGCGGAGATCCAGCGCGACCTGGTGCGCCGCCGACGCCGGCGCCTGTTCGCGCTGGCGTTCCGTCTGGCGGTGTTCGTGCTGCTGCCCACGGCGGTGGTCGGCTATTACTATGTCGAGATCGCCACCCCGATGTACGAGACCCAGACCGAGTTTCTGATCCAGACCGCCGACAACCCGGCCTCGTCCGGGGGCGGGCTGGGCAATCTGCTGAGCGGCACCGGGCTTGCGACATCCCAGGACAGTGTCGTGGTGCAGGGCTATCTTGGGTCGCGCGAGGCATTTCTGCGCCTGAACGAAGACCATGGCTATACCGCGCATTTCCAGGACCCCGCGATCGACCAGATCCAGCGTATCCCGGCCGATGCCTCGGTGGACGATGCTTACGGCTACTACCAGGAACGGGTCAAAATCAGCTATGACCCGACCGAGGGGATCATCCGCATGACCGTGGTCGCGGCCACGCCGGAGATGTCCCAGACCTTTGCCAATGCCTTGGTGAATTATGCTGAGGATCGCATCGACGGGCTGACACTGGATGCCCGCGGCGGGCAGTTGGACACCGCGCGGGAGACGTTCCGCCAGGCCGAAGACGACGTCATCGAAAACGAGTTGCGGGTGCAGGATTTGCAGCGCGAGCGGGGTGTTCTCAGCGCCGAGGCGGAGGCGACCTCGATGATGCAGCTGATCGGCTCGCTGGAATTGCGGCTGGAAGATGAACGGCTGCAACTCGCGCAACTGCAGGCCAATGCACGGCCAAATCAAAGCCAGGTGGACATCGCCGAAGGCACCATCGCACGGTTGGAGGCGCGCATCGGCGAACTGCGTGAGAGCATGACCATTTCCAGCGCCGACAATGTTTCCCTGTCGCAGATCAGCAGCGAGCTTCGCAGCGCGGAACTGCGCCTGGCCACGAGCCAACTGATGCTGCAGGAAGCCATCGCGCAATTGTCCGCGGCGCAGTCCGAGGCGAACCGTCAGGTCCGTTTCCTGTCCTTGGGCGTGGCCCCGGTAGCGCCGGTGGAGCCGACCTATCCGCGCAAGGTCGAAAGCACGATCATCGCGTTCTTTATCTTCCTGGGCGGCTACATCCTGGCCTCGCTGACCGTGTCGATCCTGCGCGAACAGATGAGCGTGTGATGGCGGCGCAGGCCATGCGGCAGGTGGAGGTCGGCGGCGTGACCTTTGGCAATGACATGCCGCTGGTGGTGATCGCCGGACCCTGCCAGTTGGAAAGCCGGGAGCACGCGCGCCTGATCGCGCAGGCCATGGCCGAAGCCTGTGCCACGGCCGGGGTGGGGTATGTCTTCAAGGCGTCGTTCGACAAGGCCAACCGCACCTCTCTGGGGGCGGCGCGCGGTATGGGGCTTTCGGCGGGGCTGGAAGTGCTCGCCGATATCCGCGAAACCGTCGGCTGCCCCGTTCTCACCGATGTGCACAGCGCCGAGCAATGCGCGCCCGCGGCGGCGGCGGTGGATATCCTGCAGATCCCGGCGTTTCTGTGCCGCCAGACCGATCTGCTGATCGCGGCGGGCGAGACCGGTGCCGCGGTCAACATCAAGAAGGGCCAGTTCCTGGCGCCCTGGGACATGGATCATGTCGCCGCAAAGGTGTCGGCGACCGGCAACGCGCGGGTGCTGTTGACGGAACGCGGCGCCTCTTTTGGGTACAACACGCTGGTCGCGGACATGCGCGCGCTGCCGCGGATGGCTCGCACGGGCTATCCGGTGGTCATGGACGCGACGCATTCGGTGCAGCAACCGGGGGGGCAGGGCGGCGCCTCTGGCGGGCAGCGCGAATTCGCCCCCGTGATGGCGCGCGCCGCCGTCAGTCTGGGTATTGCCGCGGTTTTCATCGAAACGCATCAAGATCCCGACAGGGCGCCATCGGACGGACCCAATATGATCCCGCTGGATCAGATGCCCGCGCTTGTCGCGTCGCTGATGGCGTTCGACCGCCTGGCAAAGGCTGATCCGCTGCGCGTCTGAGCCCGACCGCGAAACCAGCTATGGGGTCCGCCCCGCCCCCGCCCGGGCCGGCCCAACGCCGCGATTCCGGCAGTCGCCCGGTGCAGGCTTTGGTCTTGCGGGCTGCCAGCGGTGCCGCTAAACACCGCTGGCCGTTGGGGTGTAGCCAAGTGGTAAGGCAGCGGTTTTTGGTACCGTGTATCGTAGGTTCGAATCCTACCACCCCAGCCAGGCGCTCCCTCTGTGACATCCGGCGAGAGTTGGTACCTATCCAGCGACACTTGGCACTTTTGTCGGCCAAGACTGGAACTCCGCGTCAAACTGCCGTTTTTGCGCGATTTCGATCTGATCGTGGATGCGGCTTATACAAGGATCCTCAAACCCGACCCGCACGCTTTTGGCTTTATCACGGATGGCTTGGGCCTGCCTGCTGATCGCTGCGTATTTGTGGATGACCATTGTGAAACCTACCGCGCGTTCAACATTGCCGAAGGGTTGGTCTTGATCTGTTGGACCGAAGACAGCACCACCGCGACGGCCGACGGCGACCAGATTGAAGGGCCGTGGCTGACGGATGTGATCCGTGATTTCAACACCATGCGCGCCATGGCCAGTTGGACGGGTCCGATGGCGGACGGACGGTAGGAACATGTGCTGGATCTGGCCCGGATGACGGCGATTGATCTGGACCCGACCTAAGCCGGTTCATTCAAACGCCAGCGTTGGGACGTCCACGATGGACGATCCGCCGTCCACCGTGAGCGCCGCACCTGTCACGGCGGAAGCCTCCGGCGCGCAAAGGAACGCGATGCAAGAGGCGAGCTCGGCTGGGGTGGCGGGGCGGCCGAGGGGGACGTCTTTGCTGACATGAGCATAGGCGGCATCGCGTGAGGGCAGGTCGGTGCGTGCCATCAACGCGTCCATCTCCGCGTCAGCCATTTCGGTCGTCAGCCAGCCGGGGCAGACCGCGTTACACCGTACGCCCGTGCGGCCAAAGTCACGCGCAGTGGCGCGGACCAGACCGATTTGTGCGTGCTTCATCACCGTATAGCCAAACGCCCCCGCGAGTGCTGCGAGGCTGGCGATAAAGGCGGCCACACAGATCGCCCCCTTGGCGGTTTGCAAGTGGGGCAGAGCGGCGGCGCGCAGCAGGACCATCGACGTGTCAAGATTGGCCGTGGATGCCGCCCCGATGCCGGTACCGGCCCCCGTGATCAGCGCCGTCTTGCCGACAACACGGGCGGTTACGCGGTTTTGCCTTTCGGCACAATGCCGGCGTTGATCCACGCGTCCAGTTGCTGCAACACCGCGTCGCAGAAGGCCGCATCATTGATGTGACAGTCCAAGACGGTCAAGTCGATCCGGTCTTCGGCGGCCTCTTTAGTGGCGGCCACGAACGCGCTGAGGCCTTCGGGGTCGTGGACGGGTTCGCCTGGGCGGTCCCATTCCTCGATCCCGTGGGTGGGCAGGAAATACTGCGTCGGTCCGTTCGCGTCGGCCAGCCTGTCCACAATGGCGCGGGCCAGATCGGCCCTTTCTTCGATGTTGAACGCCACATTCTTTATCAAGCGGTTGTGCTGGTGGAACGACCGGTCTTGGAACCGTTTGGGGATGTCCTGCCAGCCGGCCAGATCGAGGATGTCGGACGCGCCGGGGGCGACCAGTTGCGGTGTGCCGGACCGGCCCGCACCGGTCAGACGATCCTCGCCCGAACTGACAAGGGATCCGTGCAGGACGTTGACCAATTCCTGTAGCGAAAAGTCCATCACACAGGCAAAGGCCCCATCGGCGGCCAGCCGTTCGAACGCCATGCCGCCCATGCCTGTGGTGTGGAACACGGCCACGTCGTACCCTCGCGCGGTCAGTTCGGGGTGCAGCTTTTTCATGTATCTCAGGCAGGTCGAGCCGAGCGAGGTCATGCCGATCAGGGGGCGATCGAAGGAAGGTGGTTCTGCCGCGCGAGCGGCCCCCAAAACGGCACCCGCAGCCTGCGCCAGAGACGATTTGCACAAAGGGTTCAGGCCATACAAGCCGCCTGCCCACAAGATGAACTGCACATCCGCTGCCATGCGATCGGCTGCGATAAGCGGGGAGCCTGCAACGGTCGAGACAATGTACTTCGGCACGCCAATCGGCAGCGCCTGCGCGCAATCAAGCGCGAGATCGGTGCCCATGGTCCCGCCGAGCACGATCATGCCGTCGAATTTACCACCCTGATAGAGTTTCAGCGCGGTGGCAGCGGCACCTGCGGCCATTTTCTCGAACGCCTCGCCTTCTTCACCCAGTGCGACCAGATTTTCGATGGTCTCATCCGCGGCGGCCACGACGTCGTGTTTTGAGATGTCAATCGGTTGATCCGTGTCGCCCAAGACGCTGACGTCCATGGTCAGAACCTTACCGCCTTGTTCGCGGATTTTACCGATCAGGTAGCCCAGTTCATCTTGTTTGGTGTCAAACGTACCGATCACAAGGATGGTTTTGTCCATGGCCCAGCGTCCCTAGCTGACTTTCGAGCATTCCAGATAGGCCCCGCACAGGTCTTGCGCGTCCTTGATGAAACGGGTGTTGCGGATGGCTGATCCGGGTTCTTCCATTCGTGGAACGATCCAACCAACGTAGGTCACGGCCCGCAACGCCATGAAAAAATCAAGCGGGCCCATATCGAGGGGCCGGACGCTCAGGTAGCCATTGATCAAACCTGCACGCAAGTCAGGGTAAGTCGGCTCGCCCCGATTTTTCAGCAGGGCCGTCGCGACATCGAACAACCGGTAGCCAAAGCCGCCGTCGTCGAAGTCGATAATGTGCAAGGTGGCGCCATCCAACAGCACGTTTTCACGAACCAGGTCGGCGTGGATCAATCCGGCATCAAGGTCGAGCGCGTCCAGATCGCGCCGCGCGACAATGCGAAAATCCTGCAGCAGGGTGCGGGCCGGTGCGTCGAGTGTGGGGTTCTCCCAGAACCGGCCCCAGCGTGGATTCTCGCCCAGCAGGCCGTCTGTGTCCCAATGACAGCGCGTGAACCCGTGGGGTGGGTCCCAAACATCGCAGGCATTGTGAAAGCGCGCCATTTCTGCGCCGATATCGGTGAAGATGGCGACGGGGTCGTCCAGTTCCAGCGGCTCGCCGGTCTTGCCGATGGGCCGTCCGTCCAGCCAACTGACCAGATCCACATGTTGGCCGTCGATCTTTTCCAGAAGCGCGCCGTTTTGGGATGGGATCGGTTTGGGCACATTCAGGCCCGCGCGGTCCATTTCGGCGAGCCATTGAAGTTCCGACACCAGATCGTTGTAGCCGTGATACGCCCGTCGTTTGAACCGCAGGGCGAAGGATTGGCCCCCTTGGGTGACCTTGTAGACGCGGTTTTCGCGCCCCGCGATGAAAGTACAGGTGGGGTTTGTCATGCCCCACAGGGCTAGGGCGGCGGTGGTTGGATCACTCATGCGGTAACCGGGGTCTCGGCCATCACCTTGTCCAGTGTTGTGATCAACTGGTCGAGGTTGTCTTCGTTGAACGGCATAGGCGGGCGGATTTTCAGCGTGTTCTTATGGCGGCCCAGTTTGGACAGGATGATCCCTTCATGGCGCATCGCGTTGATGATGCGGTCGGCATAGGCGACAGCGGGTTCCTTGGTGTCGCGGTCTAGGACGTATTCGCAGCCAAAAACCATGCCCGCCTGACGCACGTCGCCGATCACGTCGTACTTGCCCGCGAGTTCGGTCAGCCGTTCAAGCGCCAGCGCGCCGATCTTGGCGGCGTTGGCTTGCAGCTGCTGCGCCTCGATCTCTTCGAGCACGGCCATGGCGGCGGCACAGGACACGGGGTTGCCGCCGAAGGTGTTGAAATAGCGGAACGCGGTGCGGAACCGGCTGATGATGTCGTCGGTTGTGACGACACCCGCAACAGGGTGACCGTTGCCCATGGGTTTGCCCATGACGACGATGTCAGGGGCTACGCCTTGTTTCTGGTGTGCCCAGAAATGGCTGCCCGATCGGCCAAAGCCGGATTGGACCTCATCGCAGATCAGGATGCCGCCCGCTTTCCGCACGGCCTCGGCCGCGGGCTTCAGCCAGCCTTCGGTCTGCATGGGGAAGCCTTCATTCAGGAACAGCGGGCAGACGATAAGCGTGGAAAAGCCGATGCCGGAGGCTTCCAGATCGTCGATGGCGTCTTGTACCTTGGCTGCAAAACGCTGCCCGTCGGGATCGCCGATGCGGTAGCTGTCTGGGGCTTCGACGTGGCGGAAATAGTCGCCCATACCATAGCCGACCTGTGGCACGTTGGACTTTGACAAGTGTGAGACCAGCGTGGTGTTGCCGTGGTACGTTGCGTCGGTCGCGATGATGCCGCGCTTGCCGGTCATGGCCTCGGCCATACGCAGGGCGATATCGTTGGCCTCAGATCCGGTACAGGTCATGATCGCGGTGTTGAGCGGGTTCTCAAACGTCGCAGTTAGACGTTCGACGTAGTCCAGAATGCCCTCATGCAGGTAGCGCGTGTGGGTGTTCAGCATGCGGGCCTGTTCGCAGATCGTATCTACCACGCGCGGGTTGCAGTGCCCGACGTGGGGTACGTTGTTGTAGCAATCCAGATACTTGCGCCCGTCCGCATCCCACAGCCAGACCCCTTTGCCGCGCACGATATGCACGGGATCGTCGTAGAACGTCGATACATTCGGCCCGAGCAATTCGCGGCGCTTGGCGACCAGATCAAGCATTTTGGTTTTCCTCCTTCCGTGCGTCGTTGCGCGTGGTGCGGCGGGCGCGCAGAAGCGTCCAGATCTGAATGACGATGGTCGCCACGATCATCAAGGTCAGGATCTGGGCAATCGGACGGTCGGCGACGAAGTCCAATGGTTCACGCACGCGGGCCATGGCGGTGCGCAGTCGGTCTTCCATCAACTTGCCGAGCACGATGCCAAGGATGATCGGCGAGGT
>JBCDDF010000029.1:0-41041 GCA_039180525.1 Pseudomonadota bacterium | reverse complement strand
GGCGTTGCGCCAGCCCCTGGGGCTGCGACTGACCAGCGCGGTGGCGCTGGCGATCTGGTGCGTGATCGCGGCCTTTCCGATCTTTTGGATCGCGGTGATGAGCTTCAAGACCCCGGTCGACGCGTTCGCGGCCAATCCGCTGGCGGTGATCTTCGGGCCGGAGACGCGGGCGCGCGGGGCCGGCGTGTCGCTGATCGATATCGTGATCTGGGGTGGCGTGGCGCTGGCCGGTGCCCGGCTGGCGGTGACCTGGCTGCCGCGCCAGGTGGGCCGGTTCTCGCCCGCGGGACTGGTGTGGCTGGGCTGGATCATCGGCGCGCTGATCTATGGGCTGGCGCTGGTGATCGTGCTGTTCGGGCTGTTGCCCCCGGTTTTGGGGGCGCTGAACGGGATTGCCGGCCCCCTGGGCGCGCCGGTTCTGGGGCTGACCACCGAGCATTACTATGCGGTCTGGGTGGAGAACGAGTTTTCCCGCAATTTCCTCAACTCGATGCTGGTGACGGCGGGCGTGGTGACGATCTCGCTGACCGTGGGCACGCTGGCGGGATACGGGCTGGCGCGGTCGGGGTCGAACCTGGCCTTCTGGCTGTTGATCGTCGCGCTGATCTTTCGCGCGCTGCCGCATTCGGTTCTGGTGGCGGGGTATCTGCCGGTCTTCATCAACTCGGCGGAGATCCTGCGCCCGATCCTGGGGGAAAACGCGCCCACGCTCTACGGCCAGCCGCTGGCGGTGATCGCGGTCCTGGTGTCGATCAACCAGCCCTTCACGATCTGGATGCTGCGGTCGTTTTTCCAGAACATCCCCGCCGATCTGGACGAGGCGGCGCGGGTCGATGGCTGTTCGCATTTCCAGGCGTTTCGGCGCGTCATCATGCCGGTGATGTGGCCGGGGGTGATCACGACGGGGCTGTTTAGCTTTCTGCTGGCCTACAATGATCTGCTGGTGACGTCTTTGCTGCTGGATCAGCAGAACATGACCATGGTCCCGGCGATCGCAGGCTATTTCAACCGCGAGACGACGACGACCGATCAGGTCGAGGCCGTCGCGGCGGCGGTGTCGATCACGGCGCCCCTGTTCCTGCTGGTGATGGTGTTCCAGCGCCAGATCGTCAGCGGGCTGACCGCAGGGGCGGTGAAGGGATGACGGCCCCGTGGCAGATGCCCCACCCGCCCACCCGCATCCGCCACGGGGCCGCCCTCTCGGCCGGCGCGGCGCCGGTGGCGGGCGCGGGATTTGAGTATTTGGAGATCGAAGAAGGCGGGGCGTGAGCGCGGCGGATTACATCGTGGTGGGCGCGGGTTCCGCGGGCTGCGCGGCGGCGGCCGGGTTGTCGCTTGCGGGCCGTGTTCTGGTGTTGGAGGCGGGGCCGGGCGACTGGCATCCGCTGGTGCGGGTGCCGATGGGATTGATCTGGTTGATGGGGTCCGCGCGGGATTGGCGCTATCGCAGCGCGTCGCAGGCGGCGTTGGACGGGCGCCGAGTGGCTGTGCCGCGGGGTCGGATGCTGGGCGGTTCGGGGGCGATCAACTCGATGGTGTGGTTTCGCGGGCGGGCGGATGATTTCGACGCCTGGAACCTGCCGGGCTGGCGTTGGGCCGATGTGCGCCCGGCCTTTGAGGCGGTGGAGGCGGTGATGCGGCCGGCGCCGCTCCGCACCCCCCATGCGCTGGCGCGGGCCTTTGGCGACGGCCCGCCCAGCCCGGAGCGCGAAAGCGCGGGGCTGTGCCGCTATAACATGGCGCATGGGCGGCGGCGGTCGGCGGCGGATGCGTTTTTGCGCCCGGCGCTGCGGCGTGGGGCGGCGCTGCGGCTACGCGCGCCGGTCGATCGGCTGTGCTTTCGGGCGGGCCGGGCGCGCGGCGTGGTGCTGGCCGATGGCAGCGAGTTGCAGGCCACGCGCGGCGTGGTGCTGAGCGCGGGTGCCATCGGGACGCCGGCGATCCTGATCCGATCCGGCATCGGCCCGCGCGCCGACCTGGCGCGGCTGGGCATCGACCCGGTGACCGAAGCCGAGGGCGTGGGCGGGAACCTGCACGATCACCCGGCCGTCGCGGTGCACCATGCCGGGCCGCGGTCGGGCTATGGGCTGAGCCTGGCGACGGCGCCCGGCTGGGCGCTGGCGCCCTTGCGCTATGCGCTGGGCGGCGGGGCCGGGCCGCTGGGGTCACCCACGGTGGAGGCCTGCGCCTTCCTGGATGCCTCTGGCACGGGCACGCCGGATGTGCAGGTGCATTTCATTCCCTTCATGATCGGCTGGCAGGGCCGGGCGATCGTGCCGGGGCAGGGATACTATGCCGATGTCTGCGTCTCTCGCCCCCGGTCGCGGGGGCGGCTGCGGCTGACGTCCCGCGATCCGGCCATGGCGCCGGAGATCGACCTGGGTCTGTTGCGCGACCCGGCCGACATGGCGCTGCTGATCCGCGGGCTGCGGCGGTTGCGCGCGTTTCTGGCCGACGCGCCCTTCGGGGCTGCCCGCGCGCCGGAGGCGTTTCCGGGGCCGGACTGCGCCGATGATGCCGCACTTGCCGCGCATATCCGGGCGCGCGCGGGCACATCCTATCACCCGGTCGGCACGGCGCGCATGGGCGCAGGGCCGGACGCGCCGGTCGCGCCCGATCTGGCGGTGCGCGGGGTGGGCGATCTTTGGGTCGCCGATGCCTCGATCATGCCGCGGGTCACCTCGGCCAACACCAATGCGCCGGCGATGATGATCGGCCACCGCGCCGGCGCGTTGATCGGGGCGGCGGCATGAGCGGCGCGCGGCCCGAACAGGCGGCGCTGAGCCGCGGCACCGATATGGCCAAAACGGAGGAAACCCGCGCGGTGATCGAGGCCATGGTCGATGGGCTGAACGATCACCGGATCGCCGATATCGGCGCGTTCTTCGCCGAAGGTTTCAGATGGCGCGGCAATACCGGCTGCGGCACGAAAGAGGGGCTGCGCGCGTTCCAGGACGGCTGGCAAAAACCGTTCCAGGCCGCGTTTCACGACAAGGTCTGCATCGACGAGGCGCGGCTCTACATGGGCGAATGGGCCGCCGCCTTTGGCCGGCAGGAAGCCACCCATGGCGGCGATTTCATGGGTGTGCCGGCGACCGGCAAACGGGTGGAGATCCGCTATATGGATTTCTGGAAAGTGGTCGACGGCAAGATCGTCGACAATTGGGTCATGGTCGATTTCCCCCATGTCCTGGCGCAGTTGGGCGTGGACGTCTTTGACGGCCAAGGGTGGGAGAAGTTCGACCGCCCGCCAGCGGCGCCATGACCGGCATCGGATGGGATCATTCCGCCGCGGGCTGGCTTGCCGCGATCGGCGATGCCGGCGATCCGACCCGACGCTATGTGCTCGATGCGCCGATGCTGGATGCGTTGCCCGCAGCCGGCATGGCGCTTGATATCGGCTGCGGCGAGGGGCGGTTTTGCCGGATGATGACGGATCGGGGCCTGACCGCGGTTGGGATCGACCCGACCCGGGCGCTGATCGACGCCGCCCGCGCCCGCGATCCCGGCGGGGCTTATGTGCGCGCCGGGGCCGAGGCACTGCCGTTCGCGGATCGCAGCTTCGACGTTGCGGTGTTCTATCTGACGCTGATCGACATTGCCGACCACCGCGTCGCCATCGCCGAGGCCGCGCGGGTCCTGCGCCCCGGCGGCTGGCTTTTGATCGCGAATTTGCACGATTACACCACCGCCCGCCCCCGCGACTGGGTCGGAGAGGGGGCGCACTGGGTGATGGAGAACGGCACCCGAAAGCACCTGGCGATGGATGACATTCTGATCGAACGGGCGGTTCCCACCGGTTGGGGCGATATCCGGATCCAGAACTATCACCGACCCCTGTCGGCCTATATGGGCGCGCTTTTGGGTGCCGGTCTGATCCTGCGTCGGTTCGAGGACCCGCCCTTCACCGGGCCCAAGGGCGCGATGAAAGACAAGTTCGAACGCATGCCCTGGTCGTTTTTCATGGCCTGGCAGAAACCGGAGGATGCCTGATGGCGGTTGACTATCTGAAACGCGGCAAGGCCGAGGCCGCCCGGGCCGAAGACGATGCCAAGGTTCGCCAGGCGGTAGAGGCGACGCTGGCCGATATCGAGGCGCGCGGCGACGCGGCGGTGCGGGAGTTGTCGGAAAAGTTCGACGGCTACAGCCCGCCCGCCTTTCGCCTGAGCGCCGGCGATATCGAAGCGCTGATGGCTCAGGTCGCCCCGCGCGACATGGAGGATCTGAAGTTTGCGCAAGCCCAGGTGCGCAATTTCGCCCAGGCCCAGCGCGATTCGATGCTGGATATCGAGGTGGAGCCTCTGCCGGGCGTGATCCTGGGGCACAAGAACATCCCCGTGCAGTCGGTCGGCTGCTATGTGCCCGGCGGCAAGTTCCCGATGGTCGCCTCCGCCCATATGTCGGTGGCCACCGCCAGCGTGGCCGGGGTGCCGCGCATCGTCGCCTGCACGCCGCCTTTCAAGGGCGCGCCCAATCCGGCGGTGATCGCAGCGATGCATCTGGGCGGGGCGCACGAGATCTATGTGCTGGGCGGCATCCAGGCCGTGGGCGCGATGGCCCTGGGGACAGAGACGATGGAGCCCGTGCACATGCTGGTCGGCCCCGGCAACGCCTTCGTGGCAGAGGCCAAGCGGCAGCTTTACGGGCGTGTCGGGATCGATCTGTTCGCCGGCCCGACCGAGACCATGGTGATCGCCGACGACACGGTGGATGCCGAGTTGTGCGCCACCGATCTGCTGGGCCAGGCGGAGCACGGCTACAACTCGCCCGCCGTTCTGGTGACCAATTCGCGTAAGCTGGCCGAGGCCACCCTGGCCCAGATCGACCGGCTGCTGACCATGCTGCCCACCGCCGATACCGCGGCCAAAAGCTGGGAGGATTACGGCGAGGTGATCCTGTGCGAGACCTATGACGAGATGCTGGCGGTGGCCGACGATATCGCCTCCGAGCATGTGCAGGTGATGACCGACCGCGACGATTGGTTCCTGGAGCATATGACCTGCTATGGCGCGCTGTTTCTGGGCGCGCGCACCAATGTCGCCAATGGCGACAAGGTCATCGGCACCAATCATACGCTGCCGACCAAAAAGGCCGGGCGCTATACCGGCGGGCTTTGGGTCGGCAAGTTCCTGAAAACCCATTCCTATCAAAAGGTCACGACGGACGCGGCGGCGGCGGAGATCGGCGCCTATTGCTCGCGGCTGTGCCTGTTGGAGGGCTTCGTCGGTCATGCCGAACAGGCCAATGTCCGCGTGCGCCGCTATGGCGGGCGCAACGTGCCCTATGGCGGCGCGGCGCCCTATCTCGACGCGGCCGAGTGAGGGAAGGAATGGGACCGGGTATGCGCGATGGCTGAGCCCTCGGATCTGAAGGCCGTGATCGCGCCGCTGCGCGCGGCGGCCTATGACTTCGACGAAGCGCCGGTGCGCCGGGCGCTGGCGGCGGTGTTCGCGGCCGACGCGACGGTGCGGCTGGCGCATCCTCTGGGCGAGATGCCGGCCGCGGCGGTCTATGACCGGGTTTACTCGCCGCTCTTTGCCGCCTGGCCGGATCTGGAACGCCGCGAGACCATCGTCATCGCCGGAACCACGCCGGAGGGCGCGGACTGGGTCGGCTGCTGTGGATATTACACCGGTGTCTTCGCCGCGCCCTGGCTCGACATCCCGCCCAGCGGGCAACCCGTGGCGATGCGGTTCCACGAGTTTTTCCGCATCGAAGCCGGCCACGTGGTGGAGATGCAGGCGCTGTGGGACCTGCCCGAGGTCATGCTTCAGGCCGGCGCCTGGCCGATGGCGCCGAGCCTGGGGCGCGAATGGCAGGTGCCGGGGCCCGCGACCCAGGACGGGCTGGCGGACCATGATCCGGGGGCGGGCGCACGGTCCTGCGACCACGTGATCGCGATGCTGACGGCGATGAAACGTCACCCGGCCGAGGGCGGGCCGGAGCTGATGGAGATGGACCGGTTCTGGCACCCGCGCATGGCCTGGTACGGGCCGGCCGGGATCGGCACCGGGCGGGGGGTTGCCGGGTTCCGCCAGGCACATCAGATCCCGTTTCTGCGGGCGATGCCCGATCGCGGACAATATGTGGACCGGATCACCTATCACTTTTTTGGCGAGGGGCCGTATGTGGGCGTGACGGGCTGGCCCAACATGATCCAGACGCTGACCCATGACGGCTGGCTGGGCCTGCCGCCGACGGGCACGCGGCTGACCATGCGGTCGCTGGATTTCTGGCGGCTGGAGGGCGGGCGCATCCGTGAGAACTGGGTGCTGGTGGATCTGCTGGATGTCTATGCGCAACTGGGCGTGGACGTGTTCGAACGGATGCGCGAGCTGACCCGGGCACGGCGCCATGGCTGAGCTGGTTGCAACGGCGGCGGAAACGCGGGTGCGGCCCTGGCACGCCAGGGCCCGGCTGCGCGTGCGCAGCCGCTTTTGGCCCCGGGGCCAAAAGGCACCCGCGCCTGGCGGGGCGCCGGGGGGCAGCGATGGGCGCTAAGGTCACGGCCTGGGATGTGGCCCGCAAGGCCGGGGTCAGCCAGTCGGCGGTCAGCCGGGTTTTCACCCCCGGCGCCAGCGCCTCCGCCGCCACGGCCGAAAAGGTACGCAGGGTGGCGGCGGAACTCGGCTATCGGCCCAATGTCCTGGCGCGCTCGCTGATCACGGGGCGGTCGCGGATCATCGGCCTGGTAGTCGCCTATCTCGACAACACCTTCTACCCCGAGGCGGTGGAGCGGCTGTCGAACGCGCTGCAGGCGCGCGGCTATCACGTGCTGATGTTCATGGCCTCGCAGACGGCCGGCCCGGTCGATGACGTGCTGGCAGAGATCCTGGATTACCAGGTCGACGGCATCGTCATGGCTTCGGTCGCCATGTCCTCCGAACTCGCTGCCCGCTGCCGGGCCGCTGGCATCCCGGTCGTGCTCTTCAACCGCTCCCAGGACGATGCGCGGCTGAGCGCCGTCACCACCGACAACCACGCCGGCGGCCACGCGATCGCCGATCTGTTCCTGCGCACCGGCCACACCCGCATCGCCCATGTCGCAGGATGGGAGGGCGCGAGCACCCAGCGCGACCGCGAGGCGGGCTTCCGCGCCGGGCTCGCCGCCGGCGGCGCCACGCTGGCCGCCCGCGGCACCGGCGCGTTCCGCCACGACGCCGCCCGCGCCGCCACGCGGACGATGTTTGCCGACCCGCGCCACCGCCCCGACGCGGTCTTCGTCGCCAACGACCACATGGCCTTCGCCGTCATGGACGTGCTGCGCGCGGAACTGGGCCTTCGCATCCCGCAGGATGTCGCCGTCGCGGGGTTCGACGACACCCCGCCCGCGGCCTGGGCGGCGTATGATCTGACCACCTATCGCCAACCCGCCGACGCGATGGTGGCCGAGACCGTGACCACGCTGATGGCCGCCATCGAAGACGGCGCCACCGCCCCGCGCCGGGTCGCGCTGCAGGGCGCATTGGTATGCCGTGGCTCGACCAGGCCGCTGAAGGAGGAACCATGAAAGACGGATCCAACCGCTGGAAGGATTTCCCGGACTACATCCTGGGCATCACGAAGGAGATCTGGGAAGAGCGCGGCATCGCCACGCTGCACCGCACCTATGCCGAGGATATCCTGGTCCGCTCCCCCTCCGGCGTGGTGCGCGGCAACGCGGCGGTGATCAATGCCACCATGGCGACCCTGGCCGAGTTTCCCGACCGCGAACTCCTGGGCGAGGATGTCATCTGGTCGGGCAGCCCGGAGACCGGGATGCTGTCCTCGCACAGGATCATCTCCACCGCGACCCATGCCGCCGACGGGGTCTACGGCCCCGCCACCGGCAAGAAGCTGACCTATCGCATCATCGCCGATTGCCACGCCAGGGATGAGGTGATCGACGATGAATGGCTGATCCGCGACCAGGGTGCCATCGTGCGGCAATTGGGCTGGACCCCGCGCGACTACGCCGCCCAGCAGATCGCGGCCGAAGGCGGGGCGGACGCCGCCGCCCGGCCCTTCACCCCGGCCGTGGACCAGGCCGGCCCCTATACCGGTACCGGCAATGACGACCCCTGGGGCGCGCGCTATGCCGAAATCATGGAACGCATCATGGCGGCGGATTTCGCGGTCATCCCCGAAGCCTATGACCGCGCCTGCCATCTGGAGTATCCCGGCGGTGTCACCGCCCATGGCTACGGCGCGGCGGATCGGTTCTGGCTGGGGATCCGCGCCGCCTTCCCGGATGCGCGCTTCACCATCCACCACAGGATCGGCCGCGCCGACGACATGATGCCGCCGCGCGCAGCGCTGCGCTGGTCGCTGGATGGGGTGCATAGCGGCTGGGGCGGGTTCGGGGCGCCCACGGGCGCACGGGTCCATGTGATGGGCCTGGCCCATGCCGAGTTCGGCCCCTGGGGGCTGAGGCGCGAATATGTGCTTTTTGATGAAACCGCGATCTGGAAACAGATCCTATTGGCATGAGGGGGCACCGGGGATGATGCGGCTTGGGATATCGCTGGGTCTGGCGGCGGCGGTGATGGTCGCCCTGGGCAGCGCGGCGGCGGGCTTTGCGATCCGCGATCTAAGTGCGGTCACCGTCGACACCGCGGCCTTTGTCGGTGGCCGCTACAGCGCGGATGTCTATGATCAGCGCATCACGATCCTCTGCGATGATTGCGGGGACTTCGTGTCGGTCGAAATCACCATCGGCACCAGTTCCGGCACCACCGAAACGCAGTTGCGCAGCGGCCAGATCACCGCGGCGGACATTGATGGCGAATGCCGTCCCCGGGCCGCCGAATGCCGGATCGAGCCGCTGGAGATGGGCGGCGCTATCGGCTGGGTGTCGACCTATCCGCTGGCCGATGGCGCGGCCAGCACCGCGGTGCTGTTTCAGGACGGCGATCTGCTGAACATCCGCTCGATGGCGGACACGGTCGACCGGGCCGCGGGCAACACCGCCGCCGCGTTGCGGACCATCGCACCGCAGATCGTGGAACCTTGAGACGATGGATCATTTCGGCACGCTGATGTTCACCCCGGCCGTGCTGGCGCGGCAGGAACGCGCGGGCTCGCGCGACAGCTATGCGCGGATGCGCGACCGCCCGCCGGCCGACGGGCTGGGGGCGGCGGAACGCGCCTTCATCGAAAGCCGCGACAGTTTCTACCTGGCCAGCGTGTCGGAAACCGGCGGGCCCCATGTCCAGCATCGTGGCGGGCCGACGGGGTTTCTGCGCGTGCTGGCGCCGGACCGGATCGGCTTTGCCGACGACCGCGGCAACCGCCAATACGTGACCGCCGGCAATCCGAGCGGCGGCGACGACCGGGTCGCGCTGTTTCTGATGGACGACCCCCGCAAGGTGCGGCTGAAGATCCTGGGCCATGCCCGGCTGCAGGACGCGGCGCCGGCGGATCTGGCCGCGGCGGTCGCCACGCCGGGGCAGGGCCGGGTGAAGCGGATCGTCGAGATTTCCGTCACCGCCTTCGACTGGAACGGCCCGCAATTCATCACACCCCGCTACACCAAGGCCGATATCGAGCGCATGCTCGGACCCAGGCTGGCGGAACTGCAACAGGAAAACGCCGCGCTGCGCGAGGCGCTGGCCGAAAGGGAGGGATAGATGACCCCTGAACAGATGGAGGCGCGGATTGTGCGCTATGGCGATCTTGTACCTTGCAAGACCGCCTTTATCGACGCCCATACCCCGGGATCGGACCGGAAGGAAAACTTCACGATCATCGGCGGCGGCGTGTCCGAGAGCCCCGACCAGCACGTCCACATAAAGGATACGCCCGGCTTCAATATCGGTGCCGCCGGCCAACCGCCGAAATGCCGCAACTCGCTTCATTCGCACCGCACGGCAGAGGTGTTCTTCGTGCTCAAGGGCCGCTGGCGGTTCTTTTGGGGCCGCTGGGGGAGCGCCGGCGAGGTGATCCTGGAAGAGGGCGACATCTTCGATATCCCCACCGGCATTTTTCGCGGCTTCGAGAATATCGGTACCGATTACGGGATGATCATGGCGATCCTGGGCGGTGACGATGCCGGCGGTGGCGTGATCTGGGCGCCGCAGGTGATCGAGGATGCCGCCGATCACGGGCTGGTGCTGGCCGAAAGCGGGCGGCTCTACGACACCAAACGCGGCGAGGCTTTGCCCGACGGCGCGGCGCCGATGCCGCTGTTGTCGGATGCCGAACTTGCCGGGTTCCCGGAAACACCGGTCGAGGCGGTCGTGCCGGCCTATGTCGCGCGTTATTGGGACATGATGGCGCGCGCCGGCGCGGGTCCGTGCCCGGTGATCGGGCCGGAGGCGCTGATCCGCGACCGGCCGGGGTTCGAGGTCGATTTCGTCAGCGGCACCGCGGCGCCAGAGGCACACAGCAGCCCGCGCCACAACATCCTGATGGTGATGCGCGGGCATTGGCGGCTGGAGTGGGGCGGCGGCGCGGCGACCCTGGCGCCGGGCGACACCTGCGCCGTGCCGCCGGGTCTGGAACACCGGCTGTCCCCGGCCATGACCGGCGAGGCGGCGCTGTTTCGCGTGCGCAACACCGACGATCCGGCTGGCGCAACCTGGGTTCCGCAAGGGTAACTCGGCGATTTTTTGCTTGAACAGAGTTCAAAACTGGTCTATCGGCGCTCGACCGAATTGTCATGGAATCAAGGTTTGCACCGTCTGACTGCCCTTCTCCGCATGGTGTTGCTGCTGGCGCTGATCGCGCTGGGCGTGGCTGTGGTGTTGATGGTGTTGGGCCGTTTGGGCATGGAAGTGCCCGGCGGGCGGCTTTGGGGTCCACGCATGCTCAATTGGGCCGATACCTACGGCAACAGCCAGACATGGCCCGAGGCTTGGGCGATTTTCGCTGCCAAGGCCGCTGTGCTGACGGTCGCGGGGGCCGGCCTGTTCCATCTGCTGACGGTGCGCCCGGCATCGGCGCGGGCCCGGCCCGCCCCACCCGAGCCGTCGTTGGCCCAGGCGTTGCCGTTCCAAGCACCCACCCCGGCGGACCGGGCCCGCGCCGGTCCAGACCCCGCACCGGCATAGGCGGCCCCGGGGGCTCGCATCCGGGCCGTCACACGCAGACGACTTGCGCCGAAGGCGCACCGCTGGGCTCTTTAGAGCAAAAACGGATCAGACTGAGTCAGTCTGAAACGGTTTTGGTGTAGGAAACGCTCACTTTTCGGCTTTCAGCGCGGCGAGTTCCGCCCGCAGGGCGCGCACCTCGCTGAGGATCTGATCGGTCTGGTGCTGCAGCGCGTCGCGTTCGCCGCGCGCCTCTGCTTCGTGCTCCGACTGCATCGCATCCACGATCACCCCGATGAAAAGGTTCAGCACGGTGAACGCGGTGGCGATGATGAAGGGCAGGAACAGCAGCCAGGCATAGGGGTAGACCTCCATCACCGGGCGCACGATCCCCATCGACCAGCTTTCCAGCGTCATCACCTGAAACAGCGTATAGGCCGAGGCGCCGATGCTGCCGAACCACTCCGGGAAACTGTCCCCGAACAGCTTGGTGGAGATTACGGCGAAGACGTAGAAGATGATCAGCAAGAGCGCCAGGATCGACCCCATGCCCGGCAGCGCCTCCAACAGCCCCGACACCACCCGCCGCATCGCCTGCACGGTGGAGATCAGCCGCAGGATCCGCAAAATCCGGAACGCGCGCAGCACCGCCAGCGGCCCCGAGGCCGGCACCAGCGCGATCGCCACCACGGTGAAATCGAAGATCCGCCAGGGGTCGCGCCAGAAGCCGCGGAAATCGGCCACCAGCCGGGCCAGGATCTCGATGACGAACACCGTCAGGATCGCGCCGTCGATCGCACGCAGCACCGGCCCGAAGGCGCCCATGACCCGGTCGCTGGTCTCCAACCCCAGCACGATCGCGTTGATGACGATCAGCGTCAGGATCGCGCGTTCGAAACCTGGGCGTTCGAGGAATGCCTTCAGATCGGTCCGGGTCATGCGCGCCTCCGCTGGTTTTGGCTGTCATCTGGGCAACTGCGGCGGATTGGTCAACGCCCGCCCATGGCCTGCGCGCGGTGCGGCCCGTAAGATGCCCGGAAAACGACCAAAAGAGGGGCACCCATGCCACGCATTCTGACCACCCACGCTGGATCCCTGCCGCGCCAGCAAGCGGTCGTCGACCAGCTTTTCGCGCGCGAACGGGGCGAGGCTTATGACCGCGACGCCTATGACGCGACGATGCGGGCGCATGTCGATGCGGTGGTCGAACGTCAGGTCGCGGCCGGGGTCGACATCGTCTCCGACGGAGAGACCTCCAAGATCTCCTACGCGACCTATGTCAAAGACCGCTATTCCGGCTTCGATGGCGACAGCCCGCGCAATGCGCCGGCGGATCTGAAGCGGTTCCCGACCTTCCTGGACAGGCTGGCCAAATCCGGGGGCACGCCGCAATACGCCCGACCCAAATGCGTGGGAGAGGTGCGGTCGCTGGGTCAGGCGGAACTGATCCGCGACATCGACAATCTGAAGGCGGCGATGGCGCGGCACGGTGCCGAACGCGGTTTCATGAACGCGGCCTCGCCCGGTGTGATCTCGCTTTTTCTGCAAAACGATCACTACCCTAGCCGCGATGCCTATCTAGCCGCGCTGGCCGAGGCAATGCGCGAGGAATACCGCACGATCATCGCCGCCGGGCTGGATCTGCAGGTCGACTGCCCCGATCTGGCATTGTCCCGGCACATGCTGTTCACCGATCTGTCGGATGCGGAGTTCGTGCGGGTCGCCGAAACCCATGTCGACGCGCTGAACCATGCGCTTCAGGGGCTGCCGGCGGAGAAGGTGCGGGTGCATATCTGCTGGGGCAATTACGAGGGCCCGCATGTCTGCGATATTGCGCTCGACCAGGTGCTGCCGACGCTGATGCGGGTGCATGCGGGGCAGGTGTTGTTCGAGACCTCCAACCCGCGCCACGCCCATGAATGGGCGGTGTTCCGCGACCGCCGGGCGGAAATTCCAGACGACAAGATCCTGGTGCCCGGTGTGGTCGACACGACGACGAATTTCGTCGAACACCCCGCGCTGGTGGCAGAACGGTTGACCCGGTTCGTCGATCTGTTCGGGGCGGAACGGGTGATTGCAGGATCCGATTGCGGCTTCGGCACCTTTGCGGGGTTCGGCGCCATCGACCCCGAAATCGCCTATGAGAAGATCCGCGCCATGGCCGAGGGTGCTGCGATGGCCAGCCGCCAGCCCGCGTGACGCCGCTGGTCCTGCTGCCCGGGCTGATGTGCGACGGGCGGCTGTTCGGGCCGCAGATGGAACTGGGCCCGCAGATCTGGGCGCCCGCCTTCACCACGGGCGACAGCATCGGTGCGATCGCCGATTGGGTGCTGGCAAAAGCGCCGCCGCGTTTCGCGCTGGGCGGTCTTTCGATGGGCGGGATCGTGGCCATGGAGGTGATTGCCCGCGCGCCCGAGCGGGTCACGCGGCTGGCGCTGATGGACACCAATCCGCTGGCGGAAGCGCCCGAGATCGCCGCCGCGCGCGCGCCGCAAATCGCCGCCGCGCGGGAGGGGCGGTTGGCGCAGGTCATGCGCGAGGAGTTGAAGCCGAACTATCTGGCGCGCCCGACGCCGGCGATCCTGGATCTGTGCCTGGACATGGCGCTCGGCCTGGGCCCGGAGGTTTTCGCGCGCCAGTCGCGCGCGCTGCAAACCCGGCCGGACCAGTCTGCGGGGCTGCGCGCCGTGCGCGTCCCGACGCTGGTGTTGCATGGCGCCCAGGATCGGCTGTGCCCGCCGGCGCGGCACGAGTTGCTGCGCGACCTGATCCCCGGCGCGCGGCTGGTGTCGATTACGGGGGCCGGCCATCTGCCCACCCTGGAAGCGCCACAGGCGGTGACGGAGGCGCTGCGCGGCTGGCTGACTGCATGAGGGCCGCCGGTGGCGGGCGCGTGGCCGGGCGGTGGCGCAGGTTGCTGCGTTTTGCCTCCGGCGGGGATATTTGGGGAACAAAGAAACGTTGGGTGCCGATCGGCAGGGGCATCCGTGTGATCGAATGCATGCGGCGGGGACATTTTTGGGTGGACCAGAGAAGCCGGGCGCTTACAACGCGCCCGCGGCCTCCAGCCGGCGCCAGGCCCGTTCGACGTAAGCGGCCTGCATGGCGTGCCCGCCGCCATGGGTGCAGTATTCCAGAAGCTTGCCGTCCGGGTTGGTGGCGCGTTCGCAATCGAGCCCGGCTTCCGTGAAGCGTTCGGCGCCGGCGTAGCCGCCCATGGTGCGCAGCATCTCCAACGATTTCGGCACGCTGCCCTGGTGGGTTTCGGCTATGGGTCGGCCCTCCAGCGGGACGATCCGGTCGCTGAGCCCATGGGTGTGGAACATGTGCACCGCGCCGCCGGGGCAGGTCTCGGGTTGGGCCGGGCGCCAGAACGTCCCGGCGATCGGGGCATAGCCGGCAAACAGATCGCCGCGGTCGCAGGCGATCTGCCAGGTGACCATCCCACCGGCGGAAAAGCCGCTGAGCATCAATCGGTCGGTGTCGATGCCGTGCCGGTCGGCCAGCGCCGGGATCAGCGCGTCGAAATAGGCCAGTTCCTGCGTGCCGTCGGCTGCCATGTCCATCGGCACGCCGGGGATTGCCCAGTCGCGCCCCAGCGATTTCACCGCCACCAGCGCCACGCCCAGCCGATCGGCCATCGCGCGCAGGCCGCTGTTGCGCATCGTGCCGGTTGCCGTGCCCTGATAGCCATGGGCGAAGACGATGGCGCCGGGTTTGTCCACGCCCGCGGGCATCTGAATGCGGTAGATCCGGTCGCCCAGCGCGCAATCGCTGTCCGGGCCGCAGGCCCAGGCGAGGCTGGGGGCAAGCGTCAGAAACGCCGCACTAACGGCCTTCGTGAAAAAACCCATAGATCGTCTCCGCCAGCTGATCCGAGATCCCCTCGACCGCCTTCAAATCCGACAGCCCGGCCCGCGCCACAGCCTTGGCCGAGCCGAAATGGGCAAGCAAGGCACGTTTGCGTGTGGCGCCGACACCCGGCACATCGTCCAGGGGCGTGGCGCTGACGGCCTTGGCGCGTTTCGCCCTGTGCGCGCCGATGGCATAGCGATGGGCCTCGTCGCGCAGGCGTTGGACGAAATAGAGCACCGGGTCGCGGTGGGGCAGCGCCCGGGGCCGCTGGCCGGGGCGGTGGAATTCTTCCTTGCCGGCGTCGCGATCCTGGCCCTTGGCCACGCCGATCATGGCGATATCGTCGACGCCCAGCGCCTGCATGACCTCGTGCACCGCCGAAACCTGCCCGGCGCCGCCGTCGATCAGCAGAAGATCGGGCCAGGTGTCGCCGTCGCGGTCGGGATCCTCTTTCAACAGCCGCGCGAACCGGCGTTCGATCACTTCGCGCATCATGCCGAAATCGTCGCCGGGGGTCAGATCCTTGGACCGGATGTTGAACTTGCGGTAGCTGGATTTCAGAAATCCCTCCGGCCCGGACACGATCATGCCGCCGACCGCGTTGGTGCCCTGGATATGGGAGTTGTCATACACCTCGATCCGCTGCGGCGCGTCGTCCAGATCGAACGCGTCGGCCAGGCCCTGCAATAGCCGCGCCTGGCTGGCGCTTTCGGCCATCTTGCGGCCCAGCGCCTCCTGCGCGTTGCGGGCGGCCTGTTCCACCAGCATAGCCTTTTCGCCGCGCTGCGGCACCAGCAACGCGAGGCGGCGGCCCAGCGCGGCGGTCAGCGCCTCTGTGATCAGATCGGCATTGTCGACGCCATGGCTCAGCAGGATCTGCGGCGGCGGGGTCTTGTTGCCGTAGAACTGGGCGATGAAGGCCTCCAGCACCTCGCCCGGTTCCACGGCACCGCTCAGACGCGGGAAATAGGCGCGGTTGCCCCAGTTCTGATGCGCGCGGATGAAGAATACTTCGACACAAGCCTGGCCCTGATCCTGATGCAGGGCGACGACATCGGCCTCGCGCACGGTCTTGGGGTTGATGCCCTGGCCCGACTGTACCTGGGTCAGCGCGCGGATCCGGTCGCGCAGCGCCGCGGCGCGTTCGAAGGCCATCTCGTCAGAGGCGTCCTGCATCTGACGCGCGAGTTCCGCCTGCACCTTGGTGGTCTTGCCCGACAGGAAGTCATCGGCCTCGCGCACTAGCTTGGCATACTCCGCCCTTGTGATCTTGCCGCCGCAGGGGCCGGCGCAGCGTTTCATGTGGTAGTTCAGGCAGGGCCGGTTGCCGGCCTCGACCTCCCGGTCCGAACAGCTGCGCAGCAGAAACACCTTTTGCAGCGTGTTGATGGTGCGGTTGACCGCGCCGGCGCTGGCGAAGGGGCCGTAATAGCGGCCCTCGCGGTTCTTCGCGCCGCGATGCTTTTCCAGCCGCGGGAAGTCGTGTTCGGTGGAGATGAATATGTAGGGAAACGACTTGTCGTCGCGCAGCAGCACATTGTAGCGCGGCTTGAGCTGCTTGATGAGGTTCTGCTCCAAAAGCAGCGCCTCGGTCTCGGTCTCGGTCGACAGAAACATCATCGACGCGGTGGCTGAAATCATCCGCCCGATACGCGCGGAGTGGCCGGTGGGTTTCGCGTAAGAGGCGACTCGTTTCTTCAGGCTGCGCGCCTTGCCCACATACAGCACCGCGCCCTGGTCATCGAGCATGCGATAGACGCCGGGGCCGTTGCCCAGCCGTTTGACATAGGCCGCGATGACGCGATGGCCGCGGTCGGGCGCCGGCGCAGAACCGGCGGCGCCCTCTTCTTCAAACCCGGTCGCTTCGTGCTCTGCCACCCGTTCTGGCCCCCAATGCCGATTCTCACTTCGCGCTGCAAAATGCGTCACTGTTAATCAAGGTAAAGCTTTCCCCCGCAACTGTGGATAACTCTGCCCATAAACCGTGTTCGGACGCCGATTTCCCTTCTAAATAGGGGGGCTCAACGAATTGATCAAAAAATAGGCAGTTTTTTAAGTCATTGATAGTGCTGCACAATTTTTTGAAAAAGGCGCTAAACCCCTCATACTTAACAAAAATATTAACGAATTATGAATATTTGCGGCCGCGGGGATAAGCTGGCGCCGCGCCGCGGCAGACCGCTATTTGGAACCGGTTGCCCGCGGGACGATTCATTCCACCCCCAGCACGTCCGGCGTCTCCCACGCCAGGTGTTGGCCGCCATCCAAGCACAGCAACTGCCCGGTCAGGCCCGGGTTGTCGAGGATGAATTCCAGCGCGCGACAGATCTCTTCGGGGTCTGATCCGCGGCGCAGAATGGTGTTGGCGCGTTGGTCGTCGAAATGCTCTTTGGACTGCCGCGTGCCCTGCATGGTCGGCCCGGGGCCGATGCCGTTGACGCGGATATCCGGCGCCAGGGCTTGCGCGGCGGTTCGGGTCAACGCCCAAAGGCCCATCTTCGCTATCGTATAGGTTGTAAAATGGGGGGTCAGTTTTCGCACCCTTTGGTCCAGCATGTTGACCACCACGCCACGGGCGATCGGTTCGCCATTGCCGTCGCGCGCGCCGGTCGGGCATTGCGCGGCAAAGGCCTGCAGCAAAAACAGCGGCGCGCGCAGGTTCGAGCCCACATGGCGGTTCCAGCTGTCGATCGTGGCGTCGGCAATGCTGTCGGGCTCAAAGATCGAGGCGTTGTTGATCAGCACCGTCAGCGGCCCGTCCAGCGCCGCCGCAGCCGCGGGCACCAGGCCCATAACGGCGTCGTGATCCAACAGATCGGCCTGCAGCGTGACCGCCTTGACCCCCAGCGCGCGGGCCTCTGCCGCGGTGTCCTCTGCCGCATCGGCGCTGCCGGAATAGTGGATCACCACATCCGCCCCGCGCGCGGCCAGACGCAACGCCATGGCCCGGCCCAGGCGCTTGGCCGCGCCGGTGATCAGTGCTGCCTCGGTCATGAAATCCCCCGCCGGCCGATTAGAAAAGCGACGCCATATAGGCCCCATAGGCCAGGATAAAGGCAAGTCCCACCGGGCGCGAGAACACGCGGCCGAAGAACACGAAGGGCACCAGCAGGACAGAGGCGGCCAGCATCACCCAGATGTCGGTCCTCAACAGGTGGGGGTCGACGAAAAGCGGCCCGAAGAAACTGGTCACGCCCATGATCGCCAGGATGTTCAGCAGGTTCGACCCGATCACATTGCCCAGTGCCACATCCGCCTGGCGCCGCAGCGCCGCCATCACCGTGGTCGCCAGTTCGGGCAGGGAGGTGCCGATGGCGACCAGGGTCAGGCCGATGATCTCGTCAGAGACGCCGTAATCCTGGGCGATGTCGCGCGCCGCATCGACCAGCAGATCGGCGCCCAGGGGCAGGCCCAGAACGCCCGCCGCCAGATACAGAAGCGACCGCCAGATCGGCAGCGGCGCGGCGGCGGCTTCGGCCACCTCGTCGTCGATGGCCTCCGCCCGGGCTGACCGAGCCTCCCATATCGCGCGGCCGATCATCGCCGCCAGCAGCACCAGCAGGATGAAGCCGTGGACATAGTGCAGCGGGCCCAGAAACAGCAGCGCGATGAAGATCAGCGTCGCGGCCATCATCTGGGTATAGCTGCCGCGGGTTTCGCAATTGCGGCTGTCCAGCCGCGAGATCAGCGCCGGCACGCCGAGAACCAGCAGCACATTGGCGATGTTCGACCCGATCACGTTGCCCAGCGCCAGGCCGGGCGCATCGTCCAGCGCCGCGCCGACGGCGATGAACAGCTCCGGCGCCGAGGTGCCGAAGGCGACGATCGTCAGGCTGATGATCAGCGCCGGCACACCCAGCCGCAGGCTGAGCGCGACCGCCCCGCGGACCAAAAGATCGCCGGAGATCAGCAGGATGACCAGGCCGACCCCGGCCAGAGCTAGATCCATATTCGCCGCCCGCTGACCGCGCCGCCCCCCCGGGCGCTTAGGTTCCGTTTCCGCAGGAACAGGACCCTGCGCCGATCTTGTAGCCGCCGCATGCGGGGCATTTCTTGGCTGTCTTGATGCGGTGTGCGCGCCGCTGGCCGATCTTTGGCATGCGCAGGCGCCCCAGCATCGCCAGGATCGCCATGCCGATCAGAAAGAAGGTGACGATCTTGACCAGCATCTAAAGCCCGTACCGTGCCCACATGGCGCGGTTTTCGACCGCTTCGGCCACCGCGCCGATGCCGGGCAGGCCGAAACGCGCCGCCAGGCTGCGCCGCGGGCGTTGGCCGACGAAGCGGACCTTTTCGCCCAGCTTGTGTTTCATCACCGGCACCAGGTGGCCCAGCCCGTCGGCCAGGCCGACCTCGACCGCGCGGGCGCCCAGAAAGATCTCTCCGCTGAACAGATCGGCCTCGGCCAACTTGGCCCCGCGCCGGGTTTTGACCTGGGCGATGAAGTTGTTGTGGATGTCCGCCTGCAGTTCTTTCAGCCGGGTGATGTCGCGCTCACGCTCGGGACGGAACGGGTCCAGCATCGATTTGTCCTCGCCCGCGGTATAGACGCGGCGCTCGATGCCATAGCGGCCGATGAACTCGTGCAGCCCGAACCCGGCAGAGATCACGCCGATCGAGCCCAGGATGGTGTTGGCGTCGGCATAGATCTCGTCAGCCGCGCTCGCCAGCCAGTACCCGCCCGAGGCGGCGACATCCTCGCAAAAGGCAAAGACCGGCACTTCGTGTTCCTCCGCCAGCCGGCGGAGGCGCGCGGCGATCAGCGCCGATTGGGCGGGCGACCCGCCGGGCGAATTGATCTGCAGCGCCACCGCCTGCGGTTTGCTGCGAAACGCGCGCTCGATCGCCGGTGCCGTGGTCTGGTCGGACAGCCCGCCGCCCCCGCCCCGCGCGCTGGCCGCGATCACGCCGTTCAGGCGGATGACGGCGACAACGGGCCGGTTGGAGAAATAGCGGGTCAAATTTACCATGCGGGGGCATGTAGGGCCTGGACGCGGCAACCGCAACCGCGCTGGCCAACGCTTGACCCCGACTGTGTTCTTGGCGCTGATAGGGGCCATGGAACCGCCCGGCCTGCGCCTGATCGATGCCGCCCCGGCGCTGCCCCGGAGCCTGTGCACCGATTGCGGCCTGTCGCGCACCGATCGCGCCCGCGATTGCGGCAAGGCCTGCCAGTTCATCCGCCCCGATTATCCGGCGATGGAACGCCAGGTCCATGGCGCGGCGGCGGCGGAGGACGGCGACGCGCTGTTCTTCGGCCAGTATCTGGCGATGCACCGCGCGCGGATGCGGGCGCCGGCGGAGGGCGCGCAATGGACCGGCATCACCACCGGGCTGGCCGCGGGGCTGTTGGACCGCGGCGCGGTCGATGCGGTTCTTTGCGTGGCGCCGGACCCGGCCGACCGCTGGCGGCCTGTACCCGCCATCGTCACCGATCCCGCGGCCATGGCGCAGGTGCGCGGCATGCGCATGGGCTATGCCCCGCTTCTGGCCGCGCTCGGGCCCGCGCGCGAAGCCGGACACAAGCGCCTGGCCGTGATCGGCATCCCCTGCCAGATCCACGCCCTGCGCCGGATCGAGAAAAGCCTGGGCTTCGCGCGCATCACCGTCATCGGCACGCCCTGTTCCGACAATACCAGCACCGAGAATTTCCACGCCTTCCTGGCACGCCTGTCGGACCGGCCAGAGCGCATCACCTATCTGGAGTTCCGCGCCGATTACCGGGTCGAATTGCGGTTCGACGACGGCACCACGCGGCTCATCCCGTTTCTGGATCTGCCGCTGTCCGATCTGCCGGGCGACTTCTTTCCCGTGACCTGCCGGACCTGTGTGGACTACACCAACCGGCTGGCCGATATCACCGTGGGCTACATGGCCGGCAATGGCGACCAATGGTTGATCGTGCGCAACGCGCGGGGCGCGGAGACGCTTGCTGCGCTGGGCGATGCGGTGGTGTTGGAGCCCCTGACCAGCGGCGGCCGGCGGGTCGCGGCGGTGCGGGGGTTTATCGCCAACACCGCGCGGGCCGCGGGCGGTCTGCCGCTGCGCCGCATGCCGCGCTGGCTGCGCCCGATCGTGTCCTGGCTGCAGCCGCGCACCGGGCCCCGCGGGCTGGAGTTTGCCCGCGCGCGGCTGGAGATGAAGGCGGCGGAGACCATCCTGCATCTGCGCCGGACGCACCCGCGGCGGATGAAATGGATGATCCCCGCGCATGTCTGGGCTTTGGCCCGGCCTTATGATCTGACCCCGCAGGCCGAGGAACATCCACCCGGCGGAGGCGTTTTCGCGCCTCCGGTCCCATCCCCCGCAGCCCAGGAGCCACGTGCATGAGTTGGAACCCCGCCCTCGACCCGCATTGCCCCACCGGCGACGAGGTCGACGCCATCGAGACGCTGATCATACCGCGCGCCCGCGACATCGGCGCGTTCGAGGTGCGCCGGGCGCTGCCCAGCCCGAAACGTCAAATGGTCGGCCCGTTCATCTTTTTCGATCAGATGGGCCCGGCGGAACTCTTGACCGGCGAGGGCATGGACGTACGCCCCCATCCGCATATCGGCCTGGGCACGGTGACGTATCTCTATGAGGGCGCGATCATGCATCGCGACAGCCTGGGCTCAAAGCTGGAGATCGAACCGGGCGCGGTGAACTGGATGGTGGCGGGGCACGGGATCACGCATTCGGAACGCTCGGCCGACGAACGGCGCCAGGCGCCGCAGACCCTGTTCGGAATTCAGACCTGGGTGGCGCTGCCCGACGGGGCGGAGGATGTGGACCCCGCCTTTCACCATCACGGCCGCGACCCGCTGCCGGTGCTGGAGGATGACGGCAAGATCGTGCGGCTGATCATGGGTCATGCCTATGGCGAACGCGCGCCGGTGCCGACCTTCTCGGAGATGTTCTACCTGGATGTGGTGCTGGAGCCGGGCGCGGGCATCCCGCTGCCCGACGATCACGAGGATCGCGGTGCCTATGTCGCGACCGGGTCGGTGAGCGTGGGCGGAGAGGCATTCGAAGCCGGACGTATGATGATCTTTCGCCCCGGCGACAGGGTTTCCCTGCATGCCGGGCCGCGGGGCGCGCGGCTGCTGTTGCTGGGCGGAGAGACGTTCAACGGGCCGCGCTATATCTGGTGGAATTTCGTCGCCTCGTCAAAAGAGCGGATCGAGGCGGCGAAAGAGGCCTGGCGCGTCGGCGATTGGCAGCATGGCCGGTTTCAGTTGCCGCCCGACGATGACGGCGAATTCATTCCGTTGCCGGAACGCTGAACGCCAGCGCCGCGCCCGCGCCGGCCGGCCGCCCCACCCGCCCGCCCGCGTCCTGCCGGCGCGGGCAGATCCGACCATGTCCGCCCGGCATGCGCGCCTTTCAGTATCAGCGCATCCGCCTCTCCGCTTTCGACATCCAGCGTCAAACCCAGCTCTTCGGTTTCCAACTGAACCGACGACGCGCCGTTTGTCCGTTGCAAAAGCGCGGCCGATCTTTCGGCCCATAGCTCGGCAATGCGTGCCGCCCGTCTTTGACTGTTGAGGGCTTGTGCCCTTTGCATTTCCGTTCGCCAAGACCGCATTGCCACAAGAATTCCCGCCCCGGCGCCCACCGGAACACGCGGGGGGAACAAAACCGCGGCCAAAGCGCCCAACACAACGCCCGGCGCCGGTGTTCGTTGCCTGGGGTGATGCGCCCTTCTCCGCGGCCAGTTGGGACGATCTCATGGCTCCCGGTCAGGGCGCGTTGCTTGCGCGGGCCCCCGTCACCGCGTCGAACGGAAATGCTGGGTTATGCCGTGCGGCCCGATCACGCCCGCAATCCAGCGGTGGGCGATGCCATAACGCACACGGCCACGTCATGTCCGGGTGCGATTTCATATCTTGACCCGCCTTTTCGGTCGAACCCGAACGCACGGTAGAACGCCTGTGCGCCGGAACTGGCGCTGAGGACATGCGCGACCAGAACCGGTGCGTCCAGTTCGCTGGCGATGGCCAGCAAAAGGCGGCCGCCGACCCCCTTTCGTTGTTCGCCCGGGCCGACATTGCAGCCCCAAACATAGCCGACCGCCTGACTGTTCGCCCCAAAGCACGTGCCGACGCGCCTGCCATCTGAGCGGATGGCGATGCCGGTCTCGTCACCGCCGGGCATGATTCCAGCCACGTCCTGCGTTCGGAGCGCCTCAATCATCTCGGTCGCGATCGCATCGCCCAGAAGCGGCCCGTAATGCGCGCGCCAACACCGGGCAAGGTGCGCGCGTACGTCACCGCGATCCGAATGGCTTAGCCTTTCGACCGGAGTCACCTTTCCGCGTGACCGCATTGCACACGCCCCGTGTTTTCAGATGCGTCGCTCCACTTACACGGATGTTCGTTCGAGTTCGGGCGAAAGACACTCTTTTTTCAACGGTCCCTTCGGCCCGGCTTCGGGGCCGGGAAGCCCCGAATACGGCGTCGTCTGCGGGTCGCGGGGCTGCGATGGCCCACACCTGGAACCGCCCCTGCGATATCTTGCCCAGTCGGCGGTAATCCTTGGCGGTAATCCCCGGCGGGACGGTGTCTGGGAGGACGACGAAAGGGAGAGATACCGCCGTCTGTCACACCGTCCCGCCGACGCGGGCCCGACGCGCCGTCCGGGCCCAAACCCGCGGACCGGAGTCCCGCGGGGTGCAAACGCTAAAGATAGCTCGCCAGCCGCGACACTTCGGCCGCGTTCAGCGCCGGATGGCGCAATCGCCGCGGCGCCGCGGTCGCGTCGTCGGTCAGTTCCGGAAACAATGCCAGCACCTCGGCCCGGGCGGCGCTGTCCAGCGTCTCAAGCGCGCCGTAGGGATGCAGCGTTTCGGTCCAGAGCCCGGCAGAGGCCACCATCTGGTGATCCTCCAGAAGAATGTGGTGATAGTCGACCCAGCGCTGCGGCACCCGTTCGACGCCGGGCATGCCGACCAGATCGCGCGCCGCCGCCAGCACCTGCTGATGGCCGAACAGGATCTCTGCCTTCCAGTCGGCGATGCGCACGCGATGCGCGGGGCTGAAGCTCACGTCCTGGCGGTTGCCCAGCGCGCCGTTGCGGAAGCGCACGGGGGCGAAATCGCCGCGCCCGTCAACGCGGATATGCCCGGTCCACAACACCTCGTGAAAACAGCCGTCCTGGCACAGCACGCGGTCGCCGCGGCGGATCTCTTCCACCGGCAGATCGCCCACCAGCGTCAGGATCGGCGTGCCGGCGGCGAAACAGATCGGCCCATCGCCCTCGCGATAGTCGATCGGCCCGCCATAAACCGAGGATTTGTCGGGATCGCCGGCGCTTTTGGTCTTGCTGGCCGCGCCCAGAAACAGCTTGTAGGTGCCGAAATCCTTCACCTCGACGAAGTAATCGCCGGGCGGGACGTCGGTGACGATCTCCACCCCGTCGCGGCCGACCTCGACCAGGCGAAACTCCTGCTCGTCCCCGGTTTCGTTGCGAATGCGCAAGACCGCACCACCCGTCGCCGTCTTGCCCATCGCCGTCAAATTGAACGTCGCCATACCCGTTCCTCGCTCTCGCGCCGGGGGCGATATACGATACGCCACCCCGGCGAACCCGAGGTAAGGGATAAGCAGGGGCATTGGCCGGAAAGGGGCCGGGTTTTGATTTCTTCGCCGTATTTGGCGCCGGATTGTGGCGTCGTTAACGGCGATTAAGACCGTGCCGCACGCGGCGCACGAACAGCCAGACCAGCAGCACCACCGCCGGCGTCAACCCGGCATAGACCCAGCCCGACCCGATCCCGGCATCGGCGGCCAGGGGCGCGGTGACGTTCGCGGCCAGGTTGACCGCGTAATAGCTGATCGCCACCACCGACAGCCCCTCGACCGTCTGCTGTAGCCGCAACTGCAGCGCCGCGCGGTCGTCCATCCGCCGCAGCACCTCGGCGTTTTGCATGGCCGAGGCCACGTCGACCCGGGTGCGCAACAGGTTGGAGGCGCGCTCCGCCCGTTGCGACAATTCCTTCATCCGCGCCTGCGCCGAACGATAGGTGCGCATCGCCGGGTCGAACCGGCGCATCATGAACTCGCCAAAGGTCTGGCGCCCGCCCAGGCGTTCCTCGCGCAGCACCTCGATCCTTTGGTTGACGATGGCTTCATATGCCCCCGCCGCGCCGAAACGAAACGCGGTAGAGGCCGACAGCAACTCCACCTCGGCCGAAATACGCAGCAGCCGGTCGAGCGTCTCCTCGTCGCCCTCGGGCCCGTCCGCCATGTGCTGCACGGTCTCGGCCAACTCCTTGTCCAGCGTCGCCACCTTGCCCGACACGCGGCGCGCATGGGGCAGGGCCAGCATGGCCATGGACTTATAGGTCTCGATCTCCAACAGCCGCTGGACGATCCGGCCCAGGCGCCGCCGGCCGGTGCCATTGGCGGCCAGCACGGCAAAGCGGACATGGCCGTTCTCATCGATGCGAAAATCGCTGCCGATCACCGCCGCCCCGTCCAGAACCGAGGATGTGGCCAGGCTTTCGGGCACGAACCAGGTGTGGAACGCCTGCTGCACCCGGTCCGCCGCCGCCTCCCGGCTTGTCGCGGTTTCGATCCGCACCAGGCAAGAGCTCAGCAGTTTGCCGGGCGCCCGCGACAACCAGTCCGCCGACAAAAGCGCGTGGGCGCTGCCGTCGAACGGCGTGTCGGCGACGCCATCGGCAAAGACGGTGTAGGTCACGAATTCGGTGTGCTGTTCCCATTTCAGCATGCCGCGGCCCAGGCGCACCGTGTGGTGGTTGGTGCCCGGCGCGGGATGCGGCGCGCCGTGGCGGTCCAGCAGTTCCACCAGATGCGCCAGATCCTCGCCCCGGTCGCGATAGGCGGCATCCTTTTCGCGTTTGATCGCCACATAGGCCGCGCGGCAGGGCGCGGCGAGTTCCGGGAACGGGCGGGCATGCAGCTCGTTCGACAGCGCGTAGCGCTCGGGGTAATCTTCAATCGGTTTCGTTGCCATGGACGCACAGATCTTTCGGGTTCGCCCGCGACATAGCGCGGCGGCGCCCGCTGGTCAGGGTTTCAGCGGCACAATCTGCGGAACCGTGGCCGATCCGTCGTCTTCGAACTCGAAACTCTCCAGCCGGTGCGCGCGGTTGCCGGCCTTGTCGGCGGAGATCTTGATATCCTCCAGATCCTTCGCCGCCTGGCCGAAATGCCGGTCCAGATTGCCCACGCGGTCGGACAGGCGGGCGACGTCCTTGGTCAAGAGCCCCAACTCGCGCCGGATATTATGCGCCTGCGCCCGCATCTGCGCATCCTTCAGCACCGCGCGCAGCGTGTTCAGCGTCGCCATGCAGGTGGTGGGAGAGACGATCCACACCCGCGCCGCGAACCCCTCGCGCACGATATCGGCGAAATTGGCGTGCAATTCGGCATAGACAGCCTCCGAAGGCAGGAACATCAGCGCGCCGTCGGCGGTCTCTCCTTCGATGATGTAGCGTTCGGCGATATCCTTGATGTGCTTGCGTACCGCCTGGCGCAGCGTGCGCGCGGCCGCCTGGGCCTGCGCGTCGGTCTGTGCGGCCACCAGCGCCTCATAGGCTTCCAGCGGGAACTTGCTGTCGATCACGATGGGCCCGGGCGGCGTGGGCAGATCGATCAGGCAATCGGCGCGTTTGTTGTTCGACAGCGTCGCCTGAAACCGAAAGGCGTTGGCGGGCAGCGCCTTGGCGACGATGTCCTGCAACTGGATCTCGCCGAACGCGCCCCGGGTCTGTTTGTTCGACAGGATGTCCTGCAGGCTCAGCACGTCGCCCGACAGCTTCTCGATATTGGTCTGCGCCTTGTCGATGGCGGCCAGGCGTTCCTGCAATTCGGTCAGCGACCGGGTCGTGCGCACCGCCGATCCGTGCAGGCTGTCGGCCATCTGGCGCTGCACCTCTTCCAGCCGGCGTTCGAAGCTTTGCACCAGATTGACCTGCGCCTTGGCCTGGCCCTCGGCCACCGCGCTCAGCCCGCCGCTAAGCTGGTGCTGCGCGGTGCCCAGATCGGCGACGCGCGCGCCCACCGCCTGGACATGCGCCGCCAGCGGTTCCACCGCGCGGGCGGACCGGCGGGCGGCGCGCAGGGCCAGCGCCACCATCACGAACAGCGCCAGTAGCGGCAGCGCCACCGCCAGCGCCGCTGCGCCCAGCAGCCGCGGGTCGGACCAATCCAGCGCCGCCAACCCCTCCATCAGCGCCGCCCGAACAGTTTTTCCAGATCGTTCAGCGACAGCGCGACCCAGGTCGGGCGGCCATGGTTGCACTGGCCGGAATGCGGCGTGGCCTCCATCTGGCGCAACAGCGCGTCCATCTCCGGCCCGCTCATACGCCGCCCGGCGCGGACCGAGCCGTGGCAGGCCATGCGCGACAGGATCGCGTCCGTCCGCCGCGCCACCGCGTCCGAGGCGCCAAGGTCGGCCAATTCATCGGCGATGTCGCGGATCAGCGGCGCGGCCGCACCGGCGCCCAGGGCGGCCGGCATCTCCCGCACGCAGACCGCGCCGGGGCCGAAGCCGTCCACGACCAGCCCGGCGGCGGCCAGGTCTTCGGCGGCGTCCAGTACCCGCGCGCAGGCATCGGCGTCCAGTTCCACCACCTCCGGCAGCAACAGCGGCTGGCGCGGCACGGCCCGGGCGCGGTGCTGCGCCTTCAGCGTCTCATAGGTCAGGCGTTCATGCGCGGCGTGGGCATCGACCAGGATCAGCCCGTCCGCGGTCTGGCTGAGGATATAGGTCTCGTGCAGCTGCGCCCGGGCCACGCCCAGCGGGCCGGCGGTGGTCGCGTGCTCCGCCTCTGCGCCTGCGCCTGCCCGCGTCTCCGCCGCCACCTCCGCCTCCGGCTCGATGCGCGCGCCAAAGGCCGACTGGGCCTCCGCCAGCCCGGCCAGCGGGGGCGGCACGGCACGGTCCATCCGGGGGCGGTCCATCTGATAGACCGGCGCGGCGGGGCGTTCCGGCACCAGCGCGCCCAGCGCGGCGGTGGACACCGTCGTGGCGGTGCGGTGCCCGGCCCCGGCCAGTGCGTGTTTGATGGCCGACACGATCAGCCCGCGTACCAGCCCGGGATCGCGAAAGCGAACCTCCGCCTTGGCGGGATGCACGTTCACGTCGACCCGTTCGGGGTCGAGCGCCAGGTTCAGCGCCGCCGCCGGGTGGCGGTCGCGCGGCAACAGATCGCTATAGGCGGCCCGCAGCGCGCCCAGCAGTTGCTTGTCGCGCACCGGCCGGCCGTTGACGCAGATATGCTGCGCCACCGCCGCGCCCCGCGAAAACGTGGGCAACGCGGCGAGCCCGGTCAGGTGCAGCCCGTCACGCGCCGCGTCTACCGCGATGGCGTTGTCGGCAAAGCCCGCGCCCAGCACCGCGCGCGCCCGCAGCGACAGCGCGGCCGGTCCGTCGCACGGGTCGGCCCGGAACAGCGTGCGCGCGGCGTCGGCAGAGACGTCGCGCAACACAAAGCCCACGCCCGGCGCGGCCAGCGCCAGCCGGCGCACGGTGTCGCCGATGGCCTGCGCCTCGGCCCGGTCGCTGCGCAGAAATTTCAGCCGCGCCGGTGTGGCGCGGAACAGATCCTCCAGCGTCACCACCGTGCCCGCGCGCAGCGCGGCGGGTTTCACCGGGCCGATGCGGCCCGCCTCGACGGTGATCTCGGCCGCCTCGTCGCCGGCCACCCGGCTTTGCACGGTCAGCCGGCCGACCGCGCCCAGCGACGGCAGCGCCTCGCCCCGGAAGCCGAAGGAGTGGATGTTCAACAGATCCGAACCGTCGATCTTGGACGTCGCATGCCGGCTCAGCGCCAGCGGCAACTCGGCCGGCGCAATGCCGTGGCCGTCATCGGTGACGCGCAAAAGCCGCTTGCCGCCCTCGGCGGTGTCGATGGTGATCCGCCGCGCCCCGGCATCGAGCGCGTTTTCGACCAGTTCCTTGACCGCCGAGGCCGGCCGTTCCACCACCTCGCCGGCGGCGATACGGTTGGCCGCGGCCTCGTCCAGCTGGCGGATCGGGCGCCGATCGGCGCTTATCTGGGGGGTGGGCACGTTCATGCCACTATAGATAGCATGAAGGGCGCCGATTCTGCCAGATACGGTTATTCCGTCGGCGTCACGCCCTCGGGTTGGCCGATGACGAACACCCGCAACGCCTCCGGTTTCAGAAGCCGCGCGGCGACGCGGTTGACCTCCTCCAGCGTCAGCGCCTCGATCAGCCCGTTGCGGCGGTCGATATAGTCGATCGGCCGGCGCGACAGCTGCAGCCCGATCAAATAGCGCGCGATCCGGCCATTGCCGTTGAACTGCAGTGGGAAGGCGCCGGTCAGATACATCTTGGCGGCGTCGAGTTCGGTCTGGCTGATGCCCTCGTCGGCCATCCGCGCCCATTCGGCGCGCACCAGATCCAGCGCCTGGCCCATGGTCGCGTTGGCGCTGGAAAGCGCCCCGCCATAAAGCGAGCCGTAGGAGCTGCTTTGCAGCGCGGTGGAGATGCCATAGGTCAGCCCGCGTTCCTCGCGCACCTCTTGTGTCAGGCGCGACAGCGATCCGCCGCCGCCCAGGATGTGGTTGACGACGATGGCGGCGATATAGTCGGGGTCGTCGCGGTCGATGCCGGTATGCAGAAACCGCGCCGTGGATTGCGGCGATGCGAAGGGGATGATCACCGTCTGCGCCGCATCGCTCAGATCGGCGTCGGCGGGCGGCGGCACGGTCGCCTCGGGCAACCAGCCCAGCAGATCGTCGAGCGGGGCGCCCAGTTCCGCGGCGGTGATGTCGCCGACCACGGCGATGGTCAGCCGGTCGCGGGTAAAGGCGCGGGCATGGGCGGCCAGCAGGTCCTCGCGGGTCAGGCCGCTGACCGTGTCCGGCGTGCCGTCGCGGTCGCGGGCGAACGGGTGATCGCCATAGACCGCCCGGTTTACGGCCCGGCCCAGGATCGCGCGCGGGTTGGTCTGGTCGCGGCGCAGTCCGGAAAGGATCTGTCCGCGCACCCGCTCCAGCGGTTCGGGGTCGAAACGCGGCTCGGTCAGCGCGCTGCGCAACAGCGCCAGGCTTTCGGCGCGGTTCTCGCTCAGCATGGTCATGCCGACGGTGACGGCGCTGCGATTGGTCGAAAAACCCAGGCGCAGCGCCAGTTCCTCGCGCGCGACCGCGAAACCCTGGGCATCCCGGTCGCCCGCGCCTTCGTCCAGAAGACCGGTCATCAGCACCGTGGCGCCGGCCCTTTCGGGCGGGTCGATGGCCGGCCCGCCCTCGAAATGCAGGTTCAGGGTCACGATTGGAATGCTGGGTTCCTCGACCAGCCAGGCGGTCAGCCCGCCCGGGCTGGTGACCTCTACGATGTCGGTGGCGGCGCGCAGCGGCGCGGCAAGCGCGATCGCCAGGATCAGAACAAGACGGATCATTGCGCGTCCTCCGGCCCCAGCATATAGCCCGTCACCGCCTGGTTGCGGTCGAAGATGCGCGCGGCCACAGCGCGGATATCCGCCAGCGTCACCGCCTGCAGCACCGCGGGCCAGTCCTGCACGTCGCCGACCGTCAGCCCGCTGGCCAGCGCCACGCCATAGCGCCGCGCGCGGCCGTCCAGACCGTCCAGGGCATAGATCTGCGCGGCGCGGACCCGCGCTTTCACCCGGGCCAGATCGGCCTGGGTTGGGCCGGTTTCCAGAAAATCGGCCAACGCCGTATCGAGCCGCGCCTCCAGTTTCGCCGCCTGCACCCCGGGCGCTGCCACGGCAAAGATCGAGAACCGCCGCGGGTCGTGGGAGGTGGCGCTGAAAGAGGCGCCGGCGCTGAGCGCGACCTGTTCGTCGATCTCCAGCACCTCGGGCAGATGCGCGGTCCGGGTGCCGCCCAGAAGCTCGGCCAGCATAAAGGCCGCCGCGGCCTCTGCCTGGTCGCCGGGCCGGCGATGCGGCGCGGGGTAGCTGCGGGTGACGACCGGGTCGGTGACGCGCGCATCGCGATAGACCAGCCGCCGTTCGGCCAGCGCGACCGGATCCTGCGGGCGCACCCGCGGCGGCAGATCCTCGGACCGCGCCAGGGGGGCGTAATGGCGTTCGGCCAGTTGAAAGACCTCGGCCGGATCTACATCGCCGGCGACGATCAGCACCGCGTTGTTGGGCGCGTAATAGCGGCGGTAGAAATCGAGCGCATCCGTATAGCTCAGCGCCTCGATCTCGTGCCGCCAGCCGATGATGGGCCGGCCATAGGGGTGGTTCACATGGGTCACCGCTGCGCGCTGTTCGGCGAAGACCCCGCCGGGCGAGGCGTCCACCCGGGTGTTGCGCTCCTCCAGCACCACCAGCCGTTCGAGCGCTACGATCTCGGGGCTGAGCACCAGGTTGCGCATCCGGTCGGCCTCCAGCCGCATGACCAGATCCAGCCGATCGGCGGCGATGCGTTGAAAATAGGCGGTATAGTCATGCGAGGTGAAGGCATTGTCCTGGCCGCCATTGGCCTCGATCAGCCGCTGGAATTCGTCGCCCGGCACGGTGTCGGTGCCCTTGAACAGCAGGTGTTCCAGGAAATGCGCGATGCCCGACTTGCCCGGCACCTCGTCGGCGGCGCCGACCTTGTACCAGACCATGTGCACGACCACGGGCGCGCGGCGATCCTCCAGCACGATCACATCCATGCCGTTGGGCAGTTGCGAAACGATGGCTCGGTCAAGCGCGGTGGTGGCCGCAGCGGGCCAGGCCAGCGCGATCAGCGCGATCAGCAAAAAACGCATGGGTGATCCTCCTGATGCGCACAGATAAGCGTTCCGCCGGGCGGGTCGAGGGGCAGGGGTAAGACCCGCTCTTCCCGTACCCCGGGTGTCACGCTTACCCGGCATGGGCGCAAGAACGGCCGCGATATCGCTGACCGCGGGGTTGCCTGCCCCTCGGACAAGGCGCCGCTTCGGGGACCGGCGGCGCCACCAAGCCCCTCCGACGGTGCGGCACGCCGTGTCTAGGCCACCGCACCGGCCGACACGCGACCCGAGTTGCGACCAGACGCGCGACCCGGGGCGCGGGGAACCGGTGTGGGCGTGGGGAAAACCGGTGGCAGGGCTGTCCTCCTCCCCCGGGCCGGCAGGTCCACCGGGCCTGCGCTGCCCGGCCGCTTCCCCGATATGCGCGCCCGGTATGCGCCCCGATATGCACTGATCGCGGTGCGATCGGTGCGAGGGCCGCGGTGTCGTTGGAGGCGGCGGCGGCGGGCCCCGATCCTACGGGTCCGGCGGGGATTGCGGCACCCGCACGCCGGCGGCCATCATCCGCTCCATCTCCGCCTTTTGGTTGAGAAGCTTGCGGCGATAGATGTCGGACTCGCTCTGCTGGCCGAACATGCGGTCCAGCAGAAAGCCGCGATTGCCCTGGCGGTACAGCCGATCCTCCGCCTCCAGCCGGGCGCGGATCTGCGGGTCGTTGTTCGCCGCGCCGACCGCGGCCAGCAGCGCGCGGTCGGCGGCGCTGCGGGTGCTGCGCACCGTGCCCGAGGATGACAGCGCCGCCATCGCGCGGGAGCGTGGGTCGATCTCTCCCCGATTTGGGGCGCCCGCGACCGGCGGCGGCAGGCTGGCGAAGTCTTCCGGCAACTCCAGCGGATTGTTGGGCACCACCGCGAATTCCTCGGGCGCGGTGACGGTGCCATCGGTGACACGCTGGATGATGTTGCGGTCCTGGCTGTCGGCGCAGCCGGCCAGCACAAGCGCGGCGCAGGCGGCGGCGATCAGGGGGCGGTTCGTAAAGCGGCGATCGGGCATCGGGGCCTCGTTGGCGGGGTTCCGGCGCTGGACTTCGATTCTAGAGCAAAAACGGATCGGATGAAAACCATCTCATCCCAGGATTTTGCCCAAGCTGCTAAGTCTGGACCAAATTCCTTTTCAGATGGATTTGGTCTGAACCGGTTTTTGGTCCGGCACAGCGGCGGCAGGCCGTCACGCCCCCTTCTGCGCCGCCCCGGGGGAGGGGGCGAAGATCAACAGCGCCGCGCCGGCGAAGATCGAGATATCGGCGATATTGAACGAAAACGGGTTGGCGATGCCGCAGCAACTCATGTTCAGAAAATCGGCGACCGCGCCATAGACCACGCGGTCCCAGGCATTGCCCAGCGCGCCGCCGATCACCAGGCCCGCGCCGGTCGGGATCCAGCGCCCGCCGGCGCGCGCGGCCCAGATCGCCAGCACGGCGGAGATACCCACCGCCAGCGCCACCAGCGCCCAACGCTGCGCGTCGCTGGTGCCGCCGAACAGGCCGAAATTGATGCCGTAGTTCCAGGCCATGCGCAGGTTGAGAAACGGCGGCAACACGTCGATGGCGCTCAGCGTCTTCAGGCTCAGCCGCTCGACCACCCACCATTTGACCGCCTGGTCGGCGATCAGGATCGCCAGCGCGATCAGGCTCATGTTCCGGGCCGCGCGCATGCGTCAGTGCCGGAAATGGCGCATGGTGGTGAAGACCATGGCGATGCCGGCGGCATCGGCGGCGGCGATAACCTCCGCGTCGCGTTTCGACCCACCTGGCTGGATGACGGCGGCGATCCCGGCGTCGATGGCGGCCTCCAGCCCGTCGGCGAAGGGGAAGAACGCGTCCGAGGCCAGCACCGCGCCCTGTGTCAGCGGGCCGCAGCCCAGGGTCTGGGCCATGTCCTGCGCCTTGCGCACCGCGATGCGCACGCTGTCGACGCGGCTCATCTGGCCGGCGCCGATGCCCACCGTGCGGCCGTCGCGGGCAAAGACGATGGCGTTCGATTTGACATGCTTGGCGACGCGCCAGGCGAACAGCAGCGCCTCGGTCTCTGCATCCGAGGGCGCGCGGGCGGTGACGACCTTCAGCGCCTCTGCCGCGACCCGGCCGGTGTCGCGGTCCTGCATGAGCAGCCCGCCCGCGACCTGTCGCCAGGCGGTGCCGGCGGCGGTCGCGTCGGGCATCGCCGGCAGGGTCAGCAGACGCAGGTTGGGTTTGGCGGCCAGGATCTCGCGCGCTTCCGGCGCCGCGCCGGGGGCGATGATGACTTCGACGAAAATCTCGGCGATGGCTGCGGCCGTTGCCGCATCCAGCGGCCGGTTCAGCGCGACGATCCCGCCAAAGGCCGACACCCGGTCGCCGTCGAAGGCGGCGCGATACGCCTGGGCCAGCGTATCGCCGCTGCCCACGCCGCAGGGATTGGCGTGTTTGATGATGGCCACCCCGGGCCGGTCGGCCGGCAGATCGGCGGCCAGCGCCAGCGCCGCGTCCGTGTCGAGGATATTGTTATAGGACAACGCCTTGCCCTGGTGCTGCTCCGCCGCCGCCAGGCCGCCCGGCGCCGGGCCGGTGGCATAGAAGCGCGCGGTCTGATGCGGGTTCTCGCCATAGCGCAGTTCGCTTTGCAGACGCCCGGCCAGGCTGATGCGCGCGGGTGTGGTGTCGCCGGCGTGATCCGCCATCCAGCCCGCGACCGCGGCGTCATAGGCGGCGGTCCGGGCATAGGCGCGCGCCGCCATGCGCCGGCGGAAGGCCAGCGTGGTGGCGCCGTCCTGCGCGTCAAGCTCGGCCAGCAGCGCGGCCTGGTCCTGCGGTTCGGTCACCACGCCGACGGCGGCGTGGTTCTTGGCCGCCGCGCGCAGCATCGCCGGGCCGCCGATATCGATGTTCTCGATCACCTCCGCCGGCCCAGCACCGCGGGCCACGGTCGCCTCAAACGGGTAGAGGTTCACCACCAGCAGATCGATCGCGGCAAATCCATGGGTCGCCAGCGCCTGCATATGCGGGGCCAGATCGCGGTCGGCCAGCAGCCCGCCATGCACGCCCGGATGCAGCGTCTTCACCCGCCCGTCCATCATTTCCGGCAACCCGGTCAGATCGGCGACATCGCGCACCGCCAGCCCGGCATCGCGCAGCGCCGCCGCCGTGCCGCCGGTGGAGACCAACTCCACGCCGCGCCCGGCCAGGGCCCGGCCCAAATCGGCCAGCCCGGTCTTGTCCGACACCGAGATCAGCGCGCGGGCGGGGGTGACACGGTCTTGCAGCATTCGGGCTCCGGGGGCTGTGGCGGGGCGGGGCGGGGGCGTTGTGGCGCCCGGGGCGGGGGGCGTCAATCGTAAACCTGGGCGTCAATCGGTCATCCGGCGGGCGCGCTGGACGCGCGTCAGGCTCCAACGGATCTCTGCGGCATGGGTCGTGGTGCGGCTGCGGATCACGATCTGCCGGGTCGGCACCGGGGCGGGCGCGGTGCGTTCCAGATAAACGCTGCTTTCCAGATCCATCTCGCCGCCCGCCTGCTGAAACGCCCAGATCTCGCCGCTGCTCAGGGTCAGGCGCAGGGTCTCGCTGCTGCGGTCGAGCGCGGGCGCGACGTCCGGGTGCAGGTGGAAATGCACCGACAGGCCCACGCCCAGGCGCGACATGCCGCTGGTGCGGTTGTGGAACCGTTTCTGCGCCTTGGCGTCGGGGGCCAGCAGCACGTCTTCGCCCTGGATCTCGTCCCCGGCGCGGCCGATGAACAGGCGGCGTTCGTGCAGCAGGCCGTAGTCTTCCAGATATCCGTCATGGCGCGCCTGGATCCACATCCCGGTTTCGTCCTCCGACCGGGCCAGGGTGACCATGCTGGGCCGGGTCAGCAGCCCGTCGCGCCCCGGCCGCCCGGCCTGGCGCGCGGGCGGCAGACGCGACGACGATACCTTGTCCAACGCCAGGGTGGAGTGCGCCGGCGTCAGCCGCGGCGCGCGCCGCCAGTCGGGCAGATGCAGCATTTGCGGGCCGCAATTGACGAAGACCGGGCAGCGGCCCGATCCCATCTCGAACGCCAGCGTGCTGGCATGGGCGCGTTCGGCATCCTCGGCCGGGCGGCCGACATCCACGATCGCATAGGCCCGGCCGCCGGTCAGGCGGACATAGCCCATCGCCGGTTTGGTGCCGGGCCGGGTGCGCACCCGGCTTTCGGCCAGCGCCCGGTCCAACTCGCCCTCCGGCCCGGCGCCGCCGCCATGGAACCGCGCCAGCCCGCCATCGGCGGTGCGCAGCAGCCGCAGGGTCGGCGCGGCGTCGGCGATCAGCGTCTCCAGCCCCGCCGGCAGCTGCCGTTCGGTGGCGGCGAGCAGCGCCCTGAGCATCAGCGCGGTGCGGAACAGATCCAGCAGCGCCTCGGGGTTGCGCGAGGGCAGACCGCCGGCCTGGGTCAGCGCGCTGGCGGCGACGTCCTGGACGCCCTTCATAAGTGCCGGGACCGCGCGCTCGTGACCGGTCAGATAGACCGCACCATGCAGCGCCGCCGACAGTGCGGTCAGCCGCCCCGCCGCACCGGGCGTGTCGGCCCATTGCGCGACCAGATAGGCCATGTGGACGGGCAGCGTGGCGTTCAGCCGGGTCTGCGCCTCGGGCTCCATTCCTTCTTCCAGAAAGCTCAGATGGCCCAGCAGTGCCAGAAACCGTTTGCCCGCGATCGACCCGGTCCAGCCCGGCCCGGCGCCGTCGCCATAGCGGTCCAGCCAGCCCAGCGCCCAGGCCTGCGCCCGCCCGCGCGCCGCCCTGCCGCTGAGCGCCACGAAATCGTCGAGCCAGGCAAACCCATGCAGCGCGGCCACCGCCTGATGCGAGGGCATCTCCAACTCCCAGGGCGTCAGCCCGGTCAGCTTCATGCGCAGCCCGCCCAGCGCCAGCGTGCCGTCCAGCGCGGCGCGCGCGGCGTTGAAGTCGCCGAAGGCGCCGCCGGCGGGGCGGTAGTTCAGGCCCTGGAACGTGGCCTTGCCGGCGATCTTGTGCAGGTGCTGGCGGCCGCGCGCATCGGCCCGGCGCGCGGCGAACCGGCCCATAAGATCAGAGACATACGCCGTGGGTGCTGCAACCATGGGGGCACTCTAAACCAAAATCTCTACGGACTGAATCCGTCTCGACCAAAACCTTTCTAAATTGAATCAGTCTGAAAAAGGATTTTGGTCCAGATTCAATAGTCTGATCCGTTTTTGCTCTAGGCGGGAATTTGGTCGCGGTGAGACCTGAATGTTCAAGACAGGTCGCCAGATGGTGCGGGCCGGTAGGATGGGTTTTCAACCCATCCCCCCGCGCGGCGCAAGAAGAAGATGGGTTGAAAACCCATTCTACGGGCCTGATCCGCCCGGCTTGCGCAGCACGGTGACGAAAAAGCCGTCCATGCCGCCGCGTTCGGGCCAGTAATCGGGCCGCAGGCGCAAGCCGCCCTCGGCGCTGCGCCAAGTGTCGGGGACGCCCGGCGGCGGCGTCAGGTCCACGCGCAGCCCGGCATGGCGCGCCAGCGCGGCGGCGGCCTGATCCTCGCCCTCCGCCGGCAGCAGCGAGCAGGTGCCGTACAGCAGCCGCCCGCCGGGGCCGAGCCAGCCCAGCGCGCGGTCGATCAGCCGGGCCTGCAATTCGGTCAGCGGCGTCAGGTCGGGGTCGGGGCGGACATGGGGCAGATCGGGGTGCCGGCGCAGCGTCCCAGTGGCCGAACAGGGTGCGTCCACCACCACGATATCGGGCGCGGCCGCCGGCGCCCAGTCCAAGGCGTCGGCCGTCACCACCTCGGCCGCCAGCCCGGTGCGCGCCAGGTTCTCGTGCAGCCGCGCCAGCCGCCGGTCAGAATTGTCCACCGCCGTCACCCGCGCGCCGGCCGCCGCCAGTTGCAGCGTCTTGCCGCCCGGCGCGGCGCACAGATCGACGACGCTCTGCCCCTCCAGCGCGCCCAGACAGCGCACCGGGATCGCGGCGGCGGCGTCCTGCACCCACCAGGCGCCGGTGTCATAGCCGGGCAGGGCGCTGATCTGCGGCGCGCCGCTCAGCCGGACCGAACCCGTCGGCAGCATCGTCCCGCCCAGGTCGGCGCCCGCGCCCGGGTCGCGCAGAGTCAGATCGACGGGCGGGGTCCGCGCATGCGCCGCGGCGATCGCCGTGGCGGCCTCCGCGCCGAAGGCGGCGGCCACCGGGGCGTGCAGCCAGTCGGGCAGCGCCGGCGCCGGCGCGTCGGTCAACAGCGCTTCGCCCTCGCGGCCCAGCCGCCGGCCGACCGCGTTGACCAGCCCGCGCAGATGCTTGTGCCGCCGGTCGCGGGCCACCGCATTCACCGCGGCATCGACCGCGGCATAGGCCGCGCCGCGCTCGATCAGGATCTCATAGGCCGCCAGCCGCAGCGCATGATGCACCGGCGGCGGCGGGGTCTTGCGCAGCATCGCGCCCAGTACGTGGTCCAACCGCGGCAGGTGCCGCAGCGTCTCGCGCGCAAGCCGCAGCGCCCGCGCCGCCTCGCCCGGGCCCAGGTCGTCGCGCGGGGTTTCGTCCAACGGTGCGCCCCGGTCGAGCACGCGGTGCAGATACCGCGCCGCGGCCAGGCGGGGGGCAAGCCCCGGCGGCCCGCTCACCGGCGCAGCACTTTGGGAATGCGCGACACCGCCTGGCGCACGCGCACCTTGCGGCGCGGCGGCAGGCGGTATCCGTCCTCATAGGCCATGGCTTCCAATGCGGCGATACGCCGTGCGATCGGCGGGTGGGTGGAAAACAGCCGGTCCAGCCGCTGACCGTAAAGCGGATTGGCGATGAACAGATGCGCCGTGCTGGGATTGGCCTCTGCGGTTTCCATCTTTTGCCAGGTGGTGTGGTGGGCGATCTTCTTCAGCGCACCCACCAGGGCCAGCGGATCGCCGGTGATTTCCGCCGCGCCCCGGTCGGCGGCGTATTCGCGCGTGCGGCTGATCGTCATCTGGATCAGCGCCGCCGCCAGGGGCGCCAGGAACACGGCGATCAGCACGCCCACCACGCCGAACTGGCCGCGGTCGCGATTGCCGCCCAGAAGAAATCCGATATTGGCCAGAAAGGAAATCGCCCCGGCGAATGTCGCGGCCACGGTCATGATCAGCGTGTCGCGGTTCTTGATATGCGCCAATTCATGCGCCACTACCGCCGCGATCTCGTCCCGGCTCAGCCCGTTCAACAGCGCCGAAGTGAGGGCAACAGCGCCCCTCTCCGGGCTGCGCCCGGTGGCAAAGGCATTGGCCTGCACGCTTTGCATGACATAGACGCGCGGCGTGGGGATGCCCGCACGCGCCGACAGATCCGCGACCATGTCCAGCAGATCGGGATGCGTCATCGCGGTCACGGGCTGGGCTTTATGCGCCCACAGCGCCACGCGGTCGGAGTTCCAGAACGTAAACGCATTCATCGCCACGGCCACGCCCAGCGCCACCAGCGCGCCGCCGCCGCCGCCGATCAGATAGCCGGCGCCCAGAAACAGCGCCGTCATCGCCGCCAGCAACGCCATCGTTCTCAGGCCGTTCATGGCCGCTCCTTGCCCGCATCCCCACCCGCGCGCATATAAGGGCGAAGCCGCCGAGAGAGAACCCATGTCCGAGCCCGACACGCCCGAAAGCCGCCGCCGCGCCGCCGCGGCCCGCGCCCTGGCCGAGGCGGAAGAGCGCCGCCGCCGGGCCGACGCCGCGGCGCTGCCGCCGGAGCTTGGCGGGCGCGACGGGCCAGAGCCCACGCGCCATGGCGATTGGGAAAACAAGGGCATCGCCAGCGACTTCTGAAAAATTCCTGCATCAACCCGCTGTTAAATCGCGGTCTTTAGCGTTGTGGTCGATTCCCAGCCGGGCGCGCACCGTCCGGCCTTGCACGAAAGGGCGCAGGATGGCCCAGACCCGATTGATCCTGGCGGAAGCGAACCATGCCGACCGCCGGGGGTTGATGCAGGCGCTCGACGCCGCGCAGGCGATTATGTGGTTTTCGATCGAAGGCGATATTGTGGAGGCGAACGCCAAGGCGCAGGCGCTGTTTGCGATGCCGCAGACCGAACTGCAGCAACGCAGCTATTTCGACCTGGTCGGCGCGGATGCCAAACACGCCAAGCACATCGCCCGGCATTGGGCGCGCATCGCCACCGGGATCGTCCCGGCGGAGGAACGCGACATCTTCGTGCCGGGGACGAATCGGTCGATCTGGTCGTCGGTCTCCTATGCCGCGCTGCGCGACGAGGAAAACAAGGTCCGCCGGGTCTTTGCTCTGGTGATCGATCTCAGCCCGTGGTCCTGGCGCCCCAAGGACGACTACTCCCGCGTCCGCTGAGGCCGGCGTCGCCGGTTTTGGCGCGGCGACGGCGGCTGCGCGCGATGCCGCGCCCGTCGCCGGTGCATGCCGACAGAAGCTGACCCGCCACACGCCGGGAGGCTGATCCGGAAAAAAGCCAGAAGGGCTGGCCCGGACGAAGCCTGCGGAGCCCGGTCCGGCAGAAGCCCTAGGGCCGGTTCGGCCACAGGGGCCGCGCGGGCCGCCGCCCGGACGCCGGGTGACCCGCCACGATGCGCGCGCGGTCGGCCCCGGTGGCTTGGGCGCCTCTCTCGATGCCTGCACGCGGGCGGCAGACACCCGTCAAAGCGCGGCGGCGCGCCCGCACCGGGCATTATATGCCGGGGTGTGGGGGCTCGCGGCAGTTTTCCGGAGGTCCGCGTAGACCAAAACCGTTTCAGACTGAATCAGTCTGAAAAAGGATTTTGGTCTAGGGTCAGGACCCACCAATTCCGCACCGCTGGTTTGACGGACTTCCTGCCTGGCGTGTGAGCGGGCGCGCAGGATTAGTTTCCCTATTTCATGGTCTTGGTCGTGCGTCAGGCTGGATGTCCGCCAAATCCGGATGACCCCAGATCAACTTCATCACAGCGACCCCGCGTGCTTCGGAAGGGGGCCATCCTGCCCCGCGCGCACCAAACCGCTGACACTTCGTGGATCTGGCGCCAGCGGCGCGAGATTAATGGGTCCCGAGCCTAAGGCCACGCACCCGCAAACCCGCGCCGCAGGTATGCAAAGCGTCGGCCAGGCGCCGGCCGGACCAGACCAGACGTTGCCAGAACCGGGCCGGGGCCGGGCCAGGTGGAGGCGGGGCCAGGCCAGGTGGGGGCGGGGGTCGGGTGCTCGCACGACCGCCGCTGCGCGTGCGGTTTAGTGGCCGGTTCCCCGGTTCCCCTGACGAAGCGTTGTTCGGGCACGCGATGTGGCGGCCACCCGGAGCCGCACGAACCCGGGCACGTACCTGCGTCTTTCGCCGCGCCGGTCCGCTTTGCGGCGGGCGTTTCGCGGGCACACCTGGATCCGACGACTAAAGCATCCGACTTTTAACCTGAGACATATCCAGCAGCCTTGAAGTATTTCCAGCATTCTTCCGGCGGGAAGAGGTCGCAGATTTCTGTGAGTGCATCGATCGTGTCCGTGAAGGACCGTGCGCCGATGCGTCGGAGGT
>JBCDDF010000028.1:0-41379 GCA_039180525.1 Pseudomonadota bacterium | reverse complement strand
TCGGGCGCCCACCCGGCAGACGGACGATGGCCCTCGTGCCCCGTAGGATGGGTTTCCAACCCATCCTGCGCCCCACACCCGCCTTGACCTCCGCCGCCGGCTGCGGCACCGCTGGCGCGAAAGGACACCACCCATGCCCCTCATGCTCTACGGCCTGCCCACCTGTGACACCTGCCGCAAGGCCCGCAAGGCGCTCGAAGCCGCCGGCCATGACGTCACCTTCCGCGATATCCGCATGGACCCGCTCACCGATGCCGAATGGGCGCCGCTGCTGACCGAGTTTGGCGACCGGCTGCTCAACAAATCATCGACGACCTTCCGCGGCCTGTCCGATTTCATGAAAGCGTCGGAGGCCGAAGACATCCTCGCCGCCCATCCCGCGGCCATGAAGCGCCCCGTGATCCAGGACGCCACCCGCCTGACGCTCGGCTGGGATGCCGAGACGCAAGCCACTTGGGGCGTCGCCTAAACCCCCGCCAGTCCCCAGGCCAGCCACACCGCGGCGGTCCAGGAAAACGTCCCCCCACCACAGTCCTGGCCGTCGACCGGGCTGAAGTATTCCGCAAAGCCCGCGCCCCGGATCAGCCGCGCGGTGTCGCGCCGCACCCGCTCGGCCCAGGCCGTCTCGCCGCACTCCGCCAGCCCGCGCCCGATCATGTAGTTCACCACCGCCCAGACCGGCCCGCGCCAATAGCGGACATGGTCGAACATGCGCGCGCGCGGGTCATAACTCGGCACCAGATACTCCGCGCCCTCGGCAAACCCCTCCAGCAGCCGCAGCAATCCCGCGCGCCGTGTTGTCACCCCGGCATAAAACGCCAGGAACGCGGCCGCTGTCGCCACTTTGGCCAGCCGTCCGGTGCGCATATCGAGCGAACAATAACCGCCGGCGTCGGCGCTCCAAAGCCGCTCCAACCCGGCCTCCATCTGCGCAATCCGCGCTGCCACCGCCGCCGCATCGCCGCCAAAACGCTCCGTCAGCGCCAGCAGATCCCGCTCGGCGCGCAACAGGATGCAGGTGATGCCCACATCGGCGACCAGAAACGGCCCCTCCCGCGCGATCGCCTCCTGGTCCCAGCCACGTTCGCGCCCATACTGCACCAGCGCCAGATAGCGATCGTAGTCGGCTTTCTTCGGCCGCATATCCGCATCCACCAGCGCCGTGTCGCGCCGCGTGTAATCGCCCACGCCGCTGACATCGATCGCCGCCCCCGGCGCATCCCAATCGGGCAAATTGTCCCGCCCCGACTCCCAAGGATGCACGATGCCGATCACGCCCAAGCCCTGCGGATCGCGGGCCCGGTGCCACCACCGGTGCCAGGTCTCCAGTTTCGGCACCAGCGCCGCGGCCCGCTCCGGCGCGCTGTCGGCCATTGCGCGGATCGCCGTCGCCGCGACCGGCGGTTGAGAGATACCCGAACTGGGCCAGGCGCCTTGCTCGGCGCCCCAAACGGAAGGCCCGGGGAAATAGCTGGGTTCGTCGACCCGAAACACGATATGCGGCACCATCCCGTCGGGCCATTGCGCCGCGAACAGCGTCTCGATCTCCTCCCAGGCTCGCGGCGCGTCGAAGGCGGCAAAGCCCAAAGCCGCGAAAACCGAGTCCCAATTCCACTGATAAGGGTAAAGCCCCGCGGTCGGGACCGTATACCCGCCCCGGTCGTTTTCCCTCAGGATCTCCCGCGCCCGCGCATCCCAGTCCATCGCCGCCCCCCGGGTTTCTTCGTTCCAAAAGTATCCCCGCCGGAGGCAGCCGCGCCTACCCCGCGCGCCCAGACCCGCCCATGGTGCGGATGACCACCCGCGCCGCGGCCTCGATGGGCGCTTCGACCGCCGACAGGATCTCCACGCGGTCGAACCGGTCGGCATCCGCCGCCAGACTGTCGCGCAGCGCGGCGCCAAAGGCCATGCGCAGCTCTGTGCCGATGTTGAACTTGCACACGCGCGAGCCCGCCGATAACGCCGCCCGTTCCGCCGCGGGCACGCCGGACCCGCCATGGATCACCAGGGGTACCTGCGTCACCGCCTCGATCGCCTGGATCCGTTCTGCGTCCAAGCCGCCGTGCTGACCCTGCTGCAGATGCACGTTGCCGACCGAAATCGCCATCGCGTCCACGCCGGTCTCCGCCGCGAAACGCCGCGCCTCCTCTGGGTCGGTTCCGGCCGATGCCGCGCCGCCGGTATACCCCACGAAGCCGATCTCCCCTTCGCAAGAGATGCCCGCGCCGTGGGCCAGGGCCGCGATCTCCGCCGTCTCTTCGACATTTTGCGCGAAAGGTTTGCGCGAGCCGTCGAACATCAGCGATGAAAACCCCGAATCCAGCGCCTCCTGGCACTCGTCGCGCGTGTAGCCGTGGTCCAGATGGGCGACCACGGGGATGGATGCCGTCTCCGCCAGATGCCGGAACATGCGTCCCAGAACCGGCAGGGGCGTGTGCTTGCGGCAGGCCGGGCCGGCCTGCAGGATGATCGGCGCGCGCTCGGCCTCTCCGGCGGCGACAAAAGCGCGCGCGTCCTCCCATCCCAGTACCACCAGACCGGCCACGGCATAGCCGTCGCGCAGGGCGGGTTGGACCACATCGGCCAGTGTCGCCAGCGTCATTTGAACTTCGCGATCATGTCTTTGATACCGGGAATGGTCTCGATCTGATCTGCATGGGTGGGTTGGAAATACTGCACCAGCGGGCGCTGCGACAGCCCGCCCAGAATGGTGAAATAATACATCTCATACCCCGGCAGCACCGCGCAGGGGTGATACCCCCTGTCGATGCAAACCGTGGAGCCGTCGACGATATGATAGGCCTCGCCCGGCGCGCCATCCTCCCGCTGCAGCATCTGCACGCCAGAGCCGTGCTTGGGCCGAAAGCGGAAATTATAAGTCTCGTCATGCCGCGTTTCGTCGGGCAGGCGATCGGTGTCGTGCTTGTGGCTGGGAAAGCCCGACCAGCCGCCCTGGCCGACGGTGAACAACTCCGACACCAACAGCCGGCCGACCTTGTCGGCCTGTTTCTGGCCCAGGATGTGCTTGATCTTTCGATGCGTCTTGGTGTCGTCGGACCCGTATTGCACCAGATCGATCGCGTCCGCACGCACATCGAACGGCTCCAGCACGCGGTCGTATTTGGCCCCGGCCACGAACACCTCCGCCGCCTCGGACGCGCAGGTCATGCGCGCGGCGGCACCGGTCGGCACGTACACGCCCTCCGGCTCGCCATCCCACACATCCGCGCCGCGATGGCCCAACGCCCGAAACACCGCCCCCTCGATATCCACGTCGACCGCGCCCGTGGCGGGCACGATGCAGGTTTCGTAACCCGGCACTTGAGAGGTAAAGCTCTCGCCCGCGCGCAACTTCACGATGTTGAAGAAATTCAGCGGCACGACCGCATTGCCCGCGTCCACGATGGGCGCGTTCGCGTTGTCAAACGGTGCGATATGCATCGGCGGCCTCCTTCGGCGCGCTGGGGCCGGGATGGGTTGCAAGAAAATCGTCCAGTTCGCCCGGTACCGGCATCGCCGCGGCGCAGCCCACGCGCGCGACCACGATCGCCGCGCAGGCAGACCCGCGGCGCACCGCCTCTTCCAGGGGCCGGCCCTCCGCCAGCCCCGCGACAAGTCCGGCCATGAAACTGTCGCCCGCGCCGGTCGGTTTCAACGCGTCCACGGCGAACACGCCCGACCGCATCTCCCGCCCCCCGGCAAAGGTCACCGCGCCTTCGGGCCCCATTTTGTAGACCACGATCGCCGCGCTCGTGCCGGCCAGATCGCGGGCCTTTGCAAAACCCGCGTCGATACCGCCGGCCATGAAGCCGAACTCTTCGTCATTGCCCACGATCACGTCACTGACCGCCCCGGCGCGGCTGAGCACCTCCATCGCCACCTGCGGCGAGGGCCAGGAATAGGGGCGATAGTCAATATCGAACAACACCGGCAGCCCGGCGGCGCGGGCCAGATCGATGGCGTGAAACGCCGCCGTGCGCGACGGTTCGGCGGCAAAGACCGTGCCGGCGGTGATCAACGCGCCGAAACGGCCATAGTCCACCGCCTCCACATGTGCCTTTGTCATCTGAAAATCGGCGGCGCCGTTGCGATAGATCACGGACTGGTGCCCCTCGACCCGGCTTTCATAGACTGCCAGCGAGTTGCGCGCCTCCCCGCCGACGGCGGTCACGTACCCCGTGTCGACGCCGTAGCGCGCGAGTTGGTTGAGGCAGAACCGCCCGATCGCATCGTCCGAGACGCTGGTCAGGATCGCCGCTTCGCCGCCCAGTTTACAGATCCCGGCGGCGATATTGGCGGCCGACCCACCCAGGCCGGCGATGAACGTCTCGCCATCCTCCGTGGCCGTGCCCGGCGGGTCGGGGCAGAAATCCATGCCCGCGCGGCCGACCAGCAGAAACCGGTTCCGGCGCAGCCCTTCGATCAGGGTCATGCCCGCCCCTCGGCATTCACGGCGTCGGCCGCGTCCAGCACCTGGGGGTAGGGGTAGTTCAACCCCAAAAGCTGGCGCAACTCCGCGCTTGCCGTCTCCACAAAGGCACGCGGTAACGCACCGGGCATGTCCTCCAGCGGCTTCACCCATTTGGGCAGATAGTTGATCAGCACCGCATTGCGGTCATGGGCGCTGCGATTGGGCATGGCGCAATGCCAGGCGGCGCCGAAGAACAGCACCGTATCGCCGGGGTCGCCGATCATGCGCGCACAGCGGCCGAAGAAATCATCCGCCTCGGTCGGGTAGCGCAGCGCCTTTTGCGTGCCGGGGGCATAGGCGGTAGCGCCGCTTTCCTCGGTGAACGGGTCGAGCACCACGGTGACTTGCGCGTTCATGGGAAAGCTCGCGTTCAGCCGCATCGGGTGCGTATCGGGGGCGTGGAAATCCCAATAGGGATAGTCGACATGCGGCTCTTGCCCCGGCCCGCCGGGCAGGATGCGATTGGCAGCGATCGAGCCCATAATGAACTCGGACCCCAGAAACGCCCGTAGACACGCCATCAGCGTCGGATGGGTCGCCATCTGCGAAAACACGTCGCCCTTGGCCAGCAGGTTCCAGACCCGCCGTTGCAGATCCAGCGTGCCGTCGCTTTCCGCCGCGCCCTGAAAATGCGTGACTTTCTCTGCGGCGGTATCGGATTCGGCCATGATGATGCGCCGCGCATCGGCGATCTGTGTGTCAGAGAACAACCCGGTAAAGCGCACCGCACCGTCACCATCCATCAGAATGTCGGCGATGCGATCTGGATCGGCACTGTCGGCGGTGAAGCTTTCCATCACACCCCCTGGCGCTGGCGCGGGCGGGTGCTTTCCCAGTCCGCATGCGCCGCGCGGACCGTCTGGCTGTCGGACACCGCCGGTGTGCCGACCTCCCACCAGGTGTGGCCCTGGTCTGTCCAGCCCTCATAGGCATCGACGCGCATGGTGATGACATAGGTCTTGTCGCTGGCCTTGGCGCGGGCAAAGGCCGCGGCCAGATCGGCCGGGTTTTCCACATGCTCGGTCGTCGCCCCCATCGAGGCCGCATGGGCGGTGAAATCCACCGCAAAGGGTTCCGCGACCGTCGGGCAATCGGCGATCAGGTTGTTGAAGCTTTCGTTGCCGGTGTTGTTCTGCAGCTTGTTGATGACCGCGAAACCGCCATTGTCCAGCACCAGGACAATCAGCTTTTTGTCCGTAAGAACAGAGGAATATATGTCGGAGTTCATCAACAGGTACGACCCGTCGCCGACCAGGCAGATCGTGTCCTTGTCGGGTTCCCGCTCGGCCTGGGCGATGCGCGCACCCCAGGCGCCAGCGATCTCGTAGCCCATACAGGAAAAGCCGAATTCCACATCGACCGTACCGATCGCCAGTGTCCGCCAATTCGCCGTGACCTCGGCCGGCAGGCCGCCCGCGGCGGTCACGACCCGGTCGCGCGTGTCGCAGTTTGCATTCACCACGCCGATGGCCTGCGCGTAGGAGGCAGGCCGGTTGCCGATGGCGGTATTGCGCTCGACATAGGCGTCCCAGTCCCGCCGCTCCGCCTGCGCTGCCGCGGTCCACTGGCCGGGCGCGCGATAGCTGCCCAGCGCCGAGGACAGCGCCTCCAGCCCCAGACGCGCGTCACCCACCACGGGCAGCGCCCGGTGCTTGCCGGCATCGTGGCGCGCGGCGTTGACGGACACAAAGCGCGCATCCCGCGCGAATGCGGTCCAGGACCCGGTGGTGAAATCCTGCAGCCGGGTGCCCACGGCAAGGATCACATCGGCCCGTTCGGCGATCGTGTTGGCGCTGTCGGACCCGGTGACGCCGATGGGCCCGATGTTCAGCTTGTGCGTGGCCAGCAGGTTGGCCCGGCCCGCGATCGTTTCGACCACGGGGATGTCATGCGCTTCGGCGAATCGGGTCAGTTCGCCGACCGCGCCCGAGTATTGGACGCCGCCGCCGGCGATGATCATCGGGCGCGCCGCCCCCGCCATCAGCGTCGCCGCATCCGCCACCTCCGCCGCGTCGGGGCTTTGGCGGCGGATGCGATGGACTTTCTTTTCGAAGAACACCGCCGGATAGTCATAGCTCCAGCCTTGCACATCCTGCGGCAGTGCCAGAAAGGCCGGGCCGCAATCGCCCGGATCCAGCATCGTGGCCAGCGCCGCCGGCAGGGTTTGGATCACCTGCGCGGGGTGGGTGATCCGGTCCCAGTACCGCGTCACAGCCTGGAATGCATCGTTCAGGCCCAGCGCGGGGTTCTGGAAATGCTCCAGCTGCTGCAGCACCGGGTCGGGCAGGCGGGTCAGAAAGGTGTCGCCGCACAGCATCAGCACCGGCAGCCGGTTGGCATGGGCAAGCGCGGCAGCGGTCAGCAGGTTGGCCGTGCCCGGCCCGGCAGAGGCGGTGCAGAACATGAACCGCCGCCGCAGCCACGCCTTGGCATAGCCCGCGGCCGCGAAGCCCATGCTCTGTTCGTTCTGCCCCCGGTAAAGTGGCAGCACGTCGCGCAGCGGATACAGAGCCTCGCCCAGGCATGTCACGTTGCCATGGCCGAAGATCCCGAACCCGCCGCCGCATAGCCGCCACTCGGCGCCGTCGATCTCGATATATTGGTTGGCCAAGTAGCGCGCGATCGCCTGCGCGGTGGTCAGGCGGAGTGTCTGTTCTGCATCGGCCATCGCCACCCCCCAAAGCGGTCCTCGGCCCGACGATAGGCATTTTGCATCCGGTTGCAAAGTGGAATCGGCGATGGCTCAAGGCGCCCAAAGGTGCGGTTCGGCGAACTCCACCGAGTTGCCGGCCGGATCGCGGACGTACAGCGACCGCGCGCCGTTCGGCCAATGCAGATCGGCCTCTATGGCGATACCCTTGGCTTCGAAAACGCCCCGCCAGGCATCGATCTGGGCGTCGCTGGCGGCAAAGCACACATGGCCCTGGCCGGTCGCGCCATGGGTCAGGTGCGGCGGCTGACCTTTGGACGTCTCCTCCGGGCGAAACACCAACAGCATCGCGCCGGCGACCCGGAAAAAGACGTGCCGGGTGGGGTGCCGCGAAACCTGCGGCAGCCCCATCACGCCGCCATAAAAACCCGCGGCCGCGTCCAGATCCTCTGCATAGAGCGCGGTTTCCAGGATGTGTGGTGTCGTGATGGCCGGCGGCATGCGGGCAGCTTATATGTTTCCAGCGCGCCGCGTCACTAAACTGTCAGCCGCCCCCCGTATGTTGCGCGTAAATTTGGGGGGTCCCTCAGAATGTAGAGTGTTGCGCGCCACGCCGCCCGAGATATAGTTGCGCCAAGGACCGGATGCCCGGGCCGCAATGGGAAGAGAGGCCATGCAAGCCGCCGAACAACCCACGTTCATCCGCCAGCCCGCCGGTGCCCGGGACCACCCGGCGCTGGTGCTGAATGCCGATTACCGGCCGCTGTCCTATCTGCCGTTGTCGCTGTGGCCCTGGCAGGAGGCGGTGAAGGCCGCGTTTCTGGATCGGGTGCTGGTGCTTTCGGAATACGACTCCGTCGTGCGCTCGCCCTCGATGGAGATCCGCATCCCCTCGGTCGTGGTGCTGCGCGACTATGTGCGCCCGGCCAAGGTGGCGGCATTCACCCGGTTCAACCTGTTTCTGCGCGACGAATTCACCTGCCAGTACTGCGGGGCCAAGGGCGACATGACCTTCGACCATGTCACGCCGCGGTCGCGTGGCGGGCGGACCACGTGGGACAATGTGGTGGCCGCCTGCGGCCCCTGCAATCTGCGCAAGGGGTCGAAGACACTGGGCCAGGCCGGAATGCGGCTGCGCAAGGCCCCCGTCGAACCGGCACCGGGGCAGTTGCAGAACACCGGCCGGAAGTTTCCGCCGAACCATCTGCACGAAAGTTGGATGGACTACCTTTACTGGGACGCGGAACTCGACGCCTGACCGAAACCTTGCGCCGGCTCAATTGCGCCGGCGCCATTTTCCGGGCGGCATGCCGACCAAGCGGGTGAAGGTCGCGGTCATGTGCGACTGGCTGGCAAAGCCCGTGGCAAAGGCGATATCGGCCAGGGTGTCATCGGTTTGCGCCAGCAGGTGTTGCGCCCGCGACAGGCGCCGCTGGATCACGAACTGGTGCGGGCTTTCGCCGGTGGTGGCCTTGAACGACCGGATGAAGCCGAACGGGTCGCGATCCAACAACTCCGCCATCTCGCCCACGGTGAAGTTGCGATCCAACTCCGCCTCGATGAACGCGACAACCTGGTCCAGTTCCGCCGCAGCCAGCGGCGGCGGGCCATCGTCGCGCGAGGCGTGACCGAAAGCCACCAGCACCTCATAGGCGATCCGCAACGTGATCGCCTCCGTCAGCGTGCGCCAGCCCAGATCGGCCGCGGTCATGACTTGAAACAACTCTTCGACCGCGCGCTGAAATGCGGCGTTGTGAAACCCGATCCGCGGCTCCAGCCCGCGCGCGCCCTCGAAACGCGGATCGCTGGCTGCGACACGGTCGATCAGCGGCTGGTCGATGCAGACGAACAGGCTGGTCGTGGACCCGTCATAGCGGTAATGCTGCCGGGTCAGGCTTGGGATGAAGCTCAACGATCCCGACCGAATGTTGGTTTCGAACCGCTCTCCCGATATCTCGGCCCGCAGACTGCCCTTTGCCTGCAGCGAACTGACCAAGATCATCTGGGCGCCGCCTTCGATGACCGAGGCGTGGGAGCCGATGGAATACCGCCCGGCGCTGACGCCGGTCATCGTCGGCTTCGTCAGTTGCCCTTGGTCGGCGACGGCGGGAACCTCGCGCCAATCGCCGAAGTTGAACAAGGGCGCGCCGTCGCCGGTGGCGATTTCGTCAAGCGCGGTCACGGTGGACGTCCATATCCGGGTGTGAAGCGTCTTTATGCGCTGTGTTGCCGTGGTTCATGCTCATCCTCGGACCCCCTCTATGACCCGCCAGTTGCGCATTCCGCAACATACCTAGGGACGGGACAGCGATTGTCGCGCAACAGCCGACCGCACTTCGCCGAGAAGGTCTTTCAAATTATTGCCCCCGTGCCGCCGCGGCAGGCCGCAAAGCGATACCGCGCGCCGGGGCAGGCGCGCGCGCTGCGCCGGCATCTCAGATATGCCGGCGCCACTTCCCCGGTGGCATGCCGACCAGTCGGGTGAAGGTCGCGGTCATGTGCGACTGGCTGGCAAAGCCGGTGGCAAATGCGATCTCGGCCAGGCTGTCGCTGGTTTGCGTCAGCATTTCCTGCGCCCGCGACAGCCGGCGTTGGATCACGAACTGATGCGGGCTTTCGCCGGTCGTCGCTTTGAACGACCGGATAAAGCCGAACGGGTCGCGGTCCAGCAGTTGCGCCATCTCACCCACGGTGAAGTTGCGCTCCAACTCCGCCTCGATAAAGGCCACGACCCGGTCCAGTTCCGCGGCGCCAAGCGGGTGGGGGCCGTCCTCTTTCTGTTGCGGACCAAAGGCCACCAGGACCTCATAGGCGACGCGTATCGCGATGGCCTCGCTCAGCGTGCGCCAGCCCAGATCGGCCCTGGTCATGACCTGAAACAGCTCTTCGATCGACCGTTTCAGGCCGCGATGATGCAGGCCGATGCGCGGCTCCAATCCCCGGACAGCCTGAAGATGCGGGTCGTTGGCGGTGACCGCGTCGATCAGCGCCTGGTCAATGGTCACGAAGGTGTTCGTCAGCGTCCCGTCCCACACGTATTGCTGGGTGACACCGCTGGGGATCATGCTGACCGCGCCGCTTTGAATGGCTTTATGCGTCCGCGATCCGTTGATATCGGCGCGCAACTCGCCGCTTGCATGGGTCGACGTCACCAGAACGATTTGGTCGGCCGCTGCAATCGCGGAACTGTGCGCGCCCAGCGCAAACCGCCCAGCGCTCACGCCCGGTCTGTCCAGCGTTGCAAGCTGGCCATCGTCACTCACCGCGGAAACTTCCGCCCAATCCTTCACGTCCAGAAATGGCGTGATGCCGGTGCTGCCCCGGATGTCGCCGGGGGCCGTCATGTCGGGTAGGTCCCCCACAGGGCTGGGCGCCGCCGTGACGACGCCTGGTGGCTATGATGAAGGCACATCCTCGGACCTCTCTCTGGTCGTCTCGCCACAGTATGGGCTGCGAAACCACGCTTCCGGGGGAGCTTGTTGTCCAAAAATAGGATCGGAGCGCGAAAAAAACGTCTTTCAGAATCTTGCGCATGGGTGCGGTTGGTTAGGTGACCCTGCGTCGCCCCCAGGCCGCGAGCCATACGCAGGCCAGCGCCGTCGACAAAAGCGCGTTCCAACCCGCCATGGAGATGCCGGCCAGGCTCCAGGCGATCTCGTCGCAGCGGACCACGGGGGCGGCAAGGATCTGCTCCAGCAGTTCGCTGGCGGAAACATCGCCAACCTCACCGGCGCTGCACGTGCTGGGCCCCGCCCACCAACGTTGTTCGACGCCGACATGATAGGCCCCGATCCCCGCGGTCAGCGTCGCAGCCCCCGCACCGGCAAGCGCGAGCGCGGCAAGCGGGAACAGCACCCCCGCCGCGCCGATCACCACTGCTGCGACATGCGGATAGCGCTGCCAGTGGCACAGCGCGCAGGGTGGCAACCCGCCCAGATACTGAAACGCAAGCGCCCCGATCAGCAGCGCCGCGGACCCGCCGGCGGCCAGCGCGATCAGCGCCCGGCGGTTCACAACAGCCGCACCGCGGCGAAGCCGGCCACGATCAGTGCGAAAAACACGGTCATGGTCAGGCCGAAGCGTTTTTCGACGAAATCGCGCACCGGCGGGCCGAACTTCCATAGAATGGCGGCGATCGCGAAAAAGATGATGCCCCGCGCGATGAGGGACGCGAAGAGAAAGACGTTGAAATCCAGCCCTGTGACGCCAGAGGTGATCGTGATCACCTTGTAGGGGAACGGCGTCAGCCCGGCCATCAGCACGGCCCAGGCGCCATAGGCGTTGAAGCTTTCCTGGAAAGCGATGAAGTTCTCGGCCTTGCCGTAGAAGTCCAGCACCGGCTGGCCGACGCTGTCGAACAGTGCCGCACCGATCCAATAGCCCAACACGCCGCCGGCGACCGAGGCCAGCGTGCAGACGCCTGCGATCAGCCAAGCGCGGTGCGGCGCCGCGACCACCATGGGGATCAGCATCACATGCGGCGGGATCGGAAAGAACGACGATTCCACGAACGCCACCGCCGCCAGGGCCCATAGCGCATAGGGCGTGTCGGCCAGTTCCAGCGTCTTGTCATACATCCGGCGCAGCATGAGCGTTCCTTAAGGTCGAGCGGCGTAAAAGACAAAGCCCGCGGGGGTGCCGCGGGCCTTGCCGGTCACTTTGCCGCGCGCGAACATCGCGCGCAGGGCGGATTCTTAGGCGACGGCGTCGCCTGCGATCAGCGCCACTTCGCTGGCCTGCAGCGTGCGGCGCGCGGTGGCGCCGTAGGTGGCCAGATCTTCGCGCAGTTCCGGGAAGATCGTGAACAACTCGTCCTGCACCGGCTTGGCCAGCGCGTCGACATTGGCCGCGCTCGGCTTGTAGCTCTCCGACGGCACGCCATTGGCGGTGACGATCTCGTGCTGGTCGAACATCAGGTGGATGTATTCGACAACGCCAGGCTTGGCCACGGTGACCGAGCCGCCATTGACCAGATCGCGTGCGGCCACCAGAACTTCGCTTTCGCCGAAGAACAGATCGGTGCTGCGGCCCGACACCACCATCCGGTGGCAGGGGGAAACGCGCAGCTCCGCGTCATTGCCGATGGCGCCGGGGGCGAACACCACCGGAGACAGGCCACCGGCGGCCAGCATCTGCCTGCGCCCGATCCAGCGGATGGGCTGCGCGCCGCGATCGGCGGTCATCACCAGATCGCCGACCTTAAGCTCGGTGATCTCCTTGGCGCCCTCGGGCGTGTCGATCATCGTGCCGGGCGTGAAACAGGCCGGGACGATGTCGGCAAAGGCCGGGGCGAATGTCGCGCTCGACGGAACGTTGCCGATCGTCGTGTCCAGCGCCACACCCGTGTCCGGAAGGGCGCCGACGACGAGGTAGCCGACGATATCGCTTTCGCCGCCCTCGCTTTCGTTTTCCTCAACGGCGATCAGAAGCCCGGTGCTGCCGTCTTCGTTCGTGTACGGGACGGTCGATTCGCCATAGATATTGATGGTCGTGCCGGTCACAACCTGGGTGTCGTCAGCGCCGACTTCGTTGGCACCGATGTCGCCCTGGAACGCGCCATCATCGTCGTCGATGTCGAGTTCCACGGTCGTGAAACCATCGGCGACGGTCACGGTGCCCGAAGTGCCCACAACCGGCGAGCCGTCGCCATCAAGAGTGACGTCCCCGCCAAAAGTTACCGAACTCGGGTCGATTGCAATAAAGGTGGCCATGTACTGCTCCTGTTTAAACCGCGTTTGCGCGCCGTTACACACCAAGTCGGCGCAGCTCGCGCCATCGGTAGACGCCACGCCGACGGCGATCAACTAGTTTGTAAACAGAAGGTTAATAGGGCGCGATCAAGGCAGTTTTGCCACAATTCAGAACGGCGGATTTTCGCCGTTAGACGGGCAAAGCGCAAAAGTGTTAACGACTTTTCGGTGTTGCGCCGGGATTTCGACTGAACCGGCCGCCTCCCGGATCCGGGCACGCGGTCGGGGCGCGCCATTGACGCGCCCAGGCTGTCGAGCTATCGCAGGCGCCGCCAGGCCCGAGTGGCGGAATTGGTAGACGCAGGGGATTCAAAATCCCCCGCCGCAAGGCGTGCCGGTTCGAGTCCGGCCTCGGGTACCAGGCTTGGCGCGAAGGGCGAGCGTTCTCACCCGGCCGCTATCCCGCGGCGACGGCGGCGGTGGTCTCGGTCACGATCGCGGTCACGGCCAAAATCACCAGCACCAGCCGCATCTCCATCCGGATCGATTGCCGCAACTGCCGCGCCGCGGCGGAACTGCCCGTGCGCATCGCCGGGGTCAGACGTAGTTTGTTCATGGCGGCTAGGCCCAAGAGTATTGCGAAAGCCCCGAGTTTCAGCGCGAAGACCTGCCCGTAGAGCGTGCCCAGCGCGGCCAAGCCGCCGGTCAGCGTGAACAGCAGCGCGCCGCCGGCTGCGACCAACACCGCCACCGCCCACAGCGCCAGGCGCCCGAATTCATGCGCCGCTTCGCCCGCCGCGCGGGGGTCGGCGCAGGCCAGACTGTACAGCGGGCGAAACCCGCCGACCCAGAAGGCGGCGGTCAGCAGATGCAGTGTGACCAGCACCGGCAACAGCCCGCCATCGCCTTGCGCCACATGACCGCGCAGCCCGAAAGAGGCGCAGATCAGCACCGCGCCGGCGGCGCCGATCCAGCGGTTGAACCGCGTGCCGACCATCAGGAATAAAAGCGCTGCGCAGCCCACCGCGCGCATCTGCACCGCCGCGCCCAGCGGGCTTTCCAACACCAGCGCGGCGATGGCCGGCTGCATGGCCTCGCCCAGCGATCCGCCGGTCAGAAACCACATGCGCGACACGACCCGCAGCGCCGACAGCAGCGCCACCGCGACCGCGCCCACCAAAGCCTGCTGGCGCAACTGCAATGCCGCCAGCCGATCGAGCCGGCGCAGCATCAGCAGCGCCAGCGCGCTGCCGGCCGCGACCAGCGATGCGACATAGACCGCGAATTTCAGAACCGCGGACAGCAGATTGATGCCGTCCGCGTCAAACAGCGCCTCGATGGCCCGGCCTCGTTACTTCACCTCGAACGTGAAGCCACCTTGGACCGGATGCCCGTCCGCAGACAAGCCGCGCCACTCCACCGAATAATTCCCGGGCCCCATCGCCGCGGGCACCGCCTCGAACGTGGTGACCTGCTGCTGGCCATCCATGCGTTCCACCGCCATCTGTCCGCCGGCCGCATCGGTGACGGCGAACATGGTGATGGTGATGGGCATGTCGAAGCCCATGCGGATCACCTCGGGCGGGGCGGTCAGGACGGCGCCGTCCGCGGGCTCGCTGGTCTTCTTCTTCGAATGCGCGAACGCCGCTGCGGTGAAGATCAGCAGCGCCAGAACGGTCAGGCTGAGGATCAGTTGCCAGCGCATCGCCGTGCGTGCCCCCGTGCCGGGGACGGCGCGGGCCACCGCCCGCGGCCGCCGGGCCGGATCAGTTGGAATGTGCTGCATGCGAATCCCCGTGGCCCGCCTTCATGCCATGGCCCATCAGCGTCACCGTCGCCTCCAGCGCCTCGTCGTCCTGGCCCCAGGGCGCGTGCTCGTTGTCGTTCAGGCTGACGCGCACCGTGTTCTCGCCCTCCTGCAGCCAGGCGGCGGGGATATGCACCCAGTCGCTGTAGACCCGGCCGACCTTTTCGTCGTTGATATAGAGATGCGCGTGGCCTTCGACCGCGTCGGTCTTTTGCCCGGTGTGCTGCGGCGAAAAGGTGAAGTTGTCGATGATCAGTTGCAGATTGTAGCCGCTCATCGTGTCCTCGGACGCCGCCAGCGTGATCGAGGCGGCGCCGTGGCCATCCGGGATCATCCGCATCTTGCCATGGTCGTGGTCGTGGGCGTGGCCATGGCCGTCATGGCTGTGACCGCCATGGCCATGACCGTCGCCCGCCAGCGCGGGGGAGGCGATCAGCGCCAGGGCCAGCACGGCGGCGCAAGGGGAAAGCTTCAGCATCGAAAAAGGTCCTCATTCCTGGGGGTTGGCAAGAGGTCTTGCGAAATTGGAACTCCCATGCCTAGTCGGAAATGAGGCCAATATGTGGCCACAGGTCTTAACAAAGCGCAAAGTGGCGAAACCCCGCCGAGGCGCTCAGACCTCCAGCGCCGCGCTGCGCGGCGGGTCGCAGCCCACCCGTTCGCAATTCAGCGCCGCGGCACGCGCGGCCAGGGACAGGAGCGCGCGCAGCGCGTCGGCGTCCAGATCCCGCAACGCCCCGCGGCGCAGCCGGCCGGTACGGCGCAGCTGTGCCAAAAGCGTGCCCATGAACGTATCGCCGGCGCCGACCGTGTCCCGCATGTCGCGCACCGGATGCGCCGGAACGGAGATCTCGCCCGCCGCCGGTCCCAGCGCCAGGGCACCTTCGCCGCCCCGGGTCAGCACCAGCAGATCGGCGCCGCAGCGTGCGCTCAATCCCCGTGCCGCCGCCTCGGGCGGCTCGCCGGGGGCCAGCCAGGCCAGATCCTCGTCGGAAAGCTTGATCAGATCGACCGTCGCGCACAGCCGATCCAGCCGCGCGGTGAACGCCGCGCGGTCGGCGATCAGCGCCGGCCGGATATTGGGATCTATGGCTGTGAACAGCCCGTCGGCGGCCAGGTCCGTGGCCAGATCCGCCCAGATATCAGCATCCGGCGCCGCGGTCAGCGCCAGCGAACCGACGAAAAATGCCTCCGCACCCGGCGCCATGGCCGTGCGCAGCGACGCCGCGGTCACGTCTCGCTCCGCCGTGCGCTCGCGATAGAACCTATACCGTGCCTGGCCGTCGCGCAGCGACACCACGGCCAGCGTCGTGGGCAGATCCGAACGCGGCGACAGCACCTCTAGCTGCAACTCCGCCGACAGATCGTCGGCCAGCAGATCGCCCAGCGTATCGGTCGAAAAAGGCGTCAGATAGCCCACCGGCTGATCCTGCCGCGCCATCGCCTTGGCCACGTTGAAAGGCGATCCGCCGGGGATCGCGCGATAGGTCGGGTGCCCGACAGCTTGCGGTTCTTGAATAAAATCGATCAGATTTTCGCCGCCCACAAGGATCATGCGGACCCCCTTCCAGAACCCGGAAAACCCCGTCAAATCAGGGCTTTGAATCTCTGTCAACACAACATCATATTGTCGTCACAACCATAGCGTGTTTAACCTTTGTTAACGCTTGTCCACGAAAGTCCGGCGCATTGGCGTCGGCGGGTGTATTATGGATATTTCGGATGTCGTCCGCGACATAGGCGCCTACACCAAAGAAGCGATCATGGTCGCCCAGGCGGACCCGTCCGATGGCGCCGTTATGACCATCCGCTGGGTAAACCCCGCCTGCCTGCGCCTGTTGGGCCATTCGGAGGAGGCGCTTCTGGGCCGCACGGCGCGTGTGCTGCTCAACCCGGATTCCAACCCTCAGACCCTCGCCGACATCATCGAGATGCTGATGTCCTGGCAAAGCTTTTCGTCCGACATCTATCTCAACCGTGCGGATGGCACCGGTTTCTGGGCGCAGATCTCGTTCCAGCCCCTGGTGCAGGAGGGGGCGGCCTATCGCTATTGGGTCTGCATCCTGATCGACATATCGGCGCGCAAGCAGCTTGAGCAAAAGCTCACCGATTTCGCGCTGGTCGGCCGCAAGACCCGCGACCTGGTGGCCGTGCATGACCGCAACCGCATGGTCACCTGGGTCAATGACAGCTTCCTGAAATTCACCGGCTACACCCGCGACGAAATCTATGACCGCCGGCTGCGCGACGTGCTGCTCGCGGATACGGCCGATATGTCGGTGGTCGACGCGCTGGTCGCGCGGCTCGACAAGAGCCTCTCCGCCCATGCGGAGATTCTGTGTCGCCGCAAAAGCGGCGAACGCTTCCTGGCCAGTTTCGAATACCAGCCCGTTTTCGACGAAGCGGGGATGCTGGAAAAATACGTCTCCCTGATCCGCGACATCACCGAACGCCGCAGCCTGGAGCTGCGCTATAAGGAGATCTTTGACGGCACCAATGCGGCGATCTCGCTCTCGGCGCGGGGGGCGTACCTGATGGTCAACAAGACCTTCGCCAGGGGCCTGGGCCGCGCGCCGGAGGATTTCGAGGGCCGCCGCCTGAGCGAGGTCGTGCCCAGCGCGCAAAACGCCAAGGTCGATGAGGTCGAGTCGCGGGTGCGCCGGACCGGCCAGCCGCATGACTGGGAGCAGCTGGTGCGGCTGCCCGGCGGGGCGAAAGCGCATCTGCTGACCAAGACGTTCGAAATCTTCGATCCGGTGCGCAATGAACGGCTGATGTGTTCGGTCGCCACGGACATCTCCGAGATCCGTGAGACGGAAAGAGAGCTGCGCCGCACGCAGGCCGCGGCCGAGGCGGCGGAGCGGCGGCTGTGGGGCGCGCTCGACGCGGTGCCGGACGGGTTCGTGCTGTACGACCGCGACGGCCGGATCGTGATGTTCAACAAAGCCTTCCGCGACATGCATGCGGAAATGGGCCCGGACCTGGCGGAGGGTATGAGTTATGACGACTATCTGCGCATCGGGCTTGAGGCCGGAGTTTGGGATACGGAGGGGCGCGACCCGGAGGCGTGGCTGGACCAACGGCTGAAGGGCGCGGACGATCCCGCCGCGGGCGTCTATCTGGCGCTGCGCAGCGGCCGCTGGGTGCTGAGCAAGGAGGCGCGGCTGCCCAATGGCGAGCGCGCCGGCGTCATGGTCGATGTCACCGAAGCCAAGCGGACCGAGGTCGCGCTGCGCGCCGCCCATGACGAAACCGAACGGGCGCAGGCGCGGCTGATCTCTGCCTTCGATGCGCTGGATGCGTATTTCGCGATCTTCGATCCGCAGGATCGCCTTGTCTTTGAGAACGACGTCGATGCCGCAACGAATACAACGCTGGCGGCGGTGGGCGGGGCCGGGCACAGTATCGAAGACTTGGTCGAGCGAGCGGTGGCCGATGGACGCTTTCCCGATGCCGCGGGCCAGACCGACGCCTTCATTCGCAAGCGCCTGGCGGCATTCCACAAATCCGATGGCGCGTTTGTGACCCCGCTTCAGGATGGCCGGGTGGTCCGGATCATAGATCGCAAAACCCCAGGCGGGGATACGATCAGCATGCGGATCGATGTCAGCGACGAGGTCGCGCGGCAGGAGGAACTGAAACGCTATGCTCAGGAGTTGGAAGCCTCCAAGCGCGAGGTGGAGGATCGCAACGCCGAACTGATCCGGGCAAAGCAGGAACACGAACACAGCTCAAAGCACGATGCGCTGACCGATCTGGCCAATCGCCGCTATCTGGACGCGGAGCTCAAACGCCGGATCAAGCGGGCGGAGAAACGCGGCGAAGAGCTGGCCGTGCTGCATTTCGACCTGGACCGGTTCAAGCAGATCAACGACGCCCATGGCCACGATGCCGGCGATCACGTGCTGAGACATGTGGCCGATGTGCTGCGGCGCGAAACCCGGCGCGGGGATTTTCCGGCGCGGGTCGGTGGCGATGAGTTCGTGGTGCTGTCCCGGCCGGGCCGCGACCTGGAGGCGCTGGGCCGCTTCGCCGCCCGGCTGATCGAGGCGTTCGGCAAGCCGCTGCGCTATGACGGCGTCGAGCTTCGCTACGGTGCCAGCGTCGGCATCGCCGTCGCGCCGGCGGACATGGCCGCGGAGGATCGCGAGAAACTGCTGATCCACGCCGATATCGCGCTCTACCGGGCCAAGCGGGAGGGGCGCGGCCGTTGGGCGTTCTTCTCGGAAGAACTGCAGGCAGAGGTGCGTGCGGCCAAGGATCTGTCGGATGCGATCCTGCGCGGGCTCGACCGTGGCGAGTTCACCACGCGCTATCAGCCGCAATTCTGCGCCCGCACCCGCGAACTCGCCGGGGTGGAGGCGCTGTTGCGCTGGGACCATCCCGAACGCGGGCTGTTGGAGCCGGCGCAGTTCATGGCCATGGCGCGTGACCTGAACGTCGTCCACAGGCTGGATGCGCTGGTGATGAAGCGCGCGATGGCCGACGACACGCGCTGGGCCGCGACGGGCAATCGCGTGCCGCGCCTTTCGGTCAACGTCTCGGGCCAACGGCTGCGCGATCCGGGTCTGGTGGAGGATATCCTGGACGGCGAGATCGACCCGGCGAGACTGTCGATCGAGGTTCTGGAATCGGTGTTCATGGACGATGAGGATGAGGTTCTTGCCTGGAACATCGACCAGCTGCGCGAGATGGGCGTGGATATCGAGTTGGACGATTTCGGCACCGGGCATTCCTCGATCGTCGGGCTGATCAAGCTGAAGCCGCGGCGGTTGAAGATCGACCGCCATTTTGTCGAACAGACCCTGGGCAAGGGTGAGGACCACGCGCTGATCCGCTCGATCATCAATATCGGCCGGTCCCTGGATGTGGAGGTTGTGGCCGAGGGCGTGGAAACCGAAGAGCAGGGCGATCTGCTGGCCGAACTGGGCTGCGACGTCTTGCAGGGCTTTGCCTACGCGCCGCCGATGGATGCGGTCGAAATCGGCCGCATGCTGACCGATGGCGCGCCACTTCGACGCCGTACCAAGACCTGAACCGGGCGCTCCCGCCCGGCGCGGCCCGATCAAAGATCGGACCCCGTCCGTTGGGCCTGGCCCATGGCCCGTGCCGGGCCATGGGTCCGCGGGCTCTGGTCCGGGGGGCGGGTTTTCGGGGGCAAGGCCTCGCGCAGGGGGTGCCAAGGCGCCCTTCGGGTTGGCGGCTGCGCGCTCAGGTGGCCCCGCTTGCGCCGCATGCATGTCGGGGCTGGCGGCGATGCGGCCCGCGCGGGTGTTGGCACCGCGGCCGCTTCTGGCCGTGGGCGCGCGCGCCCACCGCGGCTGGCGGCTCGCCATCCCACGACCGATAGGGCGCAGGCGCGCTCGGCGGTCGCGAAGGGCCCCGTGCGCGCGGCCATCCCACACACTTTCATGCAAAGGTTGACGGCACCGTCAGCCATCTCGGCATCCGTCCCGGCAATCGGGTCGGCCGGCACCGTGCCCACCCTCATGCCCACCCTCACGCCGGTGCGCACTCCGACGCCCATCGTGCTGGCGCCCACGCCGAGGGAATTGCCCGCGCCTTCGGGGTTGGTGAGCCGCGCCCTGTTTGCAGCGACCCTGTGCGTGGTCACGCACGCCACCGCGTCCTGCACCTTCTCCGCCGCGCCGCCTCTCCTCCGCCCGCCGCCACGGCCGGCGGTCGCGCCCATTGTCACGCGCCGGTCTCGCAGCCGAACCGGTCCCGGCACGAACCCCGGACCCACCCGCCGCATTTGCCGGACGAGCGGGGCGCAAGGGGTGGGGCGGGTAGGGCGGGGCCCTTCCGGACGCGCGACCGGGCGCTTGGAAAGGCCCCACCGGTCCAGCGCCTGCGCGCGTCGGCCGCAATCATGCCAAACCTGAAACATCCGAGCGGGCTGCTGCGGCGCTGCCCTCAGCCGTTCAGAAGTGCGATGGCGGCTGGCAGATCCAGCTTGCCATCGTAAAGCGCACGGCCCGAGATCGCGCCGTCCAGCGGGGCGCCGGTCGCCTTGAGTGCGGCCAAATCCGCCAGGGACGACACCCCGCCGGACGCGATCACGGGGATCGACACCGCGCGGGCCAACGCCGCAGTCGCGGCGACGTTCGGGCCCTGCATCGCGCCATCGCGGTCGATATCGGTATAGATCAGCGCGGCGACGCCGGCGTCCTCGAACCGGCGGGCCAGGTCGGTGGCGTCAAGCTCGGTCGCCTCGGCCCAGCCCTCGACTGCCACGCGGCCGCCGCGCGCGTCGATGCCCACGGCGACGCGGCCGGGATGCGCCGCCGCCGCCGCGCGGACCAGACCGGGGTCGCGCACGGCGGCGGTGCCCAGGATGACCCGGGCGATGCCCTTGTCGAGCCAGGCCTCGATGGTGCCGCGGTCGCGGATGCCGCCGCCGAGTTGCGCGGGGATGTCGATGGCGGCGAGGATGGCCTCCACCGCCTGGGCATTGCGCGGCGCGCCGGCGAAGGCGCCATCCAGGTCGACCAGATGCAGCCAGGCACAGCCCGCGGCGGCGAAGCTGCGCGCCTGCGCCGCCGGGTCGTCGCCAAAGACGGTGGCCCGGGCCATGTCACCCTTGTAGAGCCGCACGCATTGGCCGTCTTTCAGATCGATGGCGGGATAGAGGATCATGGCGCCGCTGTTAGTCTGGCCGCAGCGGGGATGCAAAGGATTAACGCGGGCTTTCGCCGGCCTGCGCGCCAGCCGTGCCATGCGCCGGTCGCGCCGGCGGCGTGCGACCCGGTCCGCCGGGGCACTAGAATCTTGCCGTCGTGAGACGCGCACCCGCCACCCGCGTAGGATGGGTATCCTACCCATCCCCGGCCCCCTGGGTCGGGCATTGGCCGGAGATGGGGGAGGACCCCCATCCTACGGGCGATCGATCGCGCGGGTTCGGGCGGTTGATCTGCCGGCGCGGTTCTGGTCTTGCTGCGCGCATCGGCCGAACGGGTGGACACGCGCCCCGGGTGCCTGCCCAAACACTTGAAAGGACCGCAGATGCTGAAAGCCGCCCTTTTCGCCGGTGTCGCCGCCGTCGCCGCGACCCCCGCTTTGGCCGACCCGTCGGGCCTCTGGCAGACCGAAACGTCGGATTCCGGCGCCTATCTGCGCGTTCAGATCGGTCCTTGCGGATACGACCAATCCAAACTGTGCGGCCAGATCGTAGAAGCCGTGAATGCAACGCGAAACGACCTGATCGGCCGCGCGATCATCACCGGTATGCAGCCCACCGGTGCCGATCGCTGGGGCAAAGGTCAGATCTGGGCGCCGGACGATGATCGAAACTACAGCTCGAAGATGTCGTTACAGGGTGGAACATTGAAGGTGGAAGGATGCTTCGCCATCTTTTGCAGAGGTCAGAACTGGACACGTGTCGACGGGTCCGGCGCCGGCTCCTAACCGTGTGTGATCTTCTTCACTATCTATTTGCCATAAATACGGAAACAGTTCGTTGATGACTCGCGAGTCACTTGAATGCGCCGCGATTACGCCCATATCCGTGTTCTGACGAAGACCAAGGAGAAAGTCATGAAACGCCTGTGGGGAATGGTGCTGGCAGCGGCGATGGGGTTCGCTGCGCCTGTGACGGCCGACCCGCTTGAGGGGCTGTGGCAAACGCCGGCCGATGCCAAGGGTCGGTACGCGCAGATGCAGATCGGCGAATGCGAGGATCAGCCGGGGCTCATGTGCGGCGTGATCACCGGGGTGTTCGACGCAAAAGGCGAGTTGCCGGATGCGATCGACCGCGGCCGTACGGTGATGCAGGGCATGCAGCCGGTCGATACCGGGATTTACACCAACGGCTATGTCATCGCGCCGAACACGCAGAACCGGCTGCAGGGCAACGCAACGCTGGTCGGGGACGACCTGTTGCGGGTCGAAGGGTGCATCCCGATGATGTGCAAGACAGAGGAACTGTCGCGGGTGCGCTAGGCGCGGATCCGATCAGCGGAGGTCAAGACGGGCGGCGCTGCGGCGCCGCCCTTTTTCTTGCCCGGCGTCAGATCGTCTGCCGCGCCGATGGGATCGGTAATCGGCCCGACGCCGCAAAACGAACCCCCGCGGCGCGGACCTGGCCGCGCTGGCCCGGCCAAACCGGCTGCGACCGCGCGCGCCGGGCTTATGTCGAATGATCCAGCGCCAGGGTGATGCGGTCGCTGGCGAACCAAGTGCGGCTGTATTCCACCGGCACGCCGCCGCTCGTGCTCAGGGCCGCGGTCTGCAACAGCGGCGCGCCCTCGGCCAGGCGCAGATGCGAGGCTTGGATGGGTGTCGCCAGCGTGGCCGACAGGCGGGTCCAGGCGCGCACATAGTCGTGCACGCCGACCTGCGCCAGCGCGGCGGTGACGCTGGTCTCCACCCTTAGGGCTGCGGCCAGCCCGGGCAGGCGCGCCTCCGGGAACAGGCTTTCCGCAACGGCCAGCGGCGTGTCCTCGGCAAGCGAGACGGTATGGCTGACCGCGATGTCCGCGCCCGGTTCCAGCGCCAACCGCGCGGCCTCCGCCGCCGTGGCGCCGCGCTGCTCCAGCTCCAGGACGCGCTTGCCGGGCAGCCGCCCGGCATCGCGCAGATTGCGGTGAAACCGCACCCGCTGGCCGATCGGGTAATCCAACGGCCGCGCCAGCACGAACGCCCCGGCGCCGCGCCGAGTGTGCACCAGCCCGTCATCGCGCAGCTTCGCCAGCGCATGCCGCACGGTGTGGCGATTGACCCCGAAACGACCCGCCAGCGCCGCTTCGGTCGGCAGCCGGGCGCCGGGCGCGTACTGCCCCTGCGCGATCGCATCGCGCAGTTCGGCGGCGATGGAAAGCCACAGCGGCGTCTTTCCGGGCAGCTTTGTCATCAGAATTTCATGGCCCTTCGGTCGACGCCTTGATAGAATAAGTATAGTTGTATAGTGCTCGCTGGAGTTGTCTAGATGACACCCGCCCATGATCCCGACGCGCCCGCGGGCCCGGTCCCGATCCGAACGGCATCGGCCCGAACGGCACTGCGCGCGGCAACGCGCCTGGCGGCCGCCAACCCCGCCGGCACCGGCACCGGCACCGGATCGGGCCGCATCCCCGGTTTCGGCGACGGCGCGGCGCCCATCCCGCCCGATCGTCGCAGCGCCTGCACGGCGCGCGCACCGGCGGTGCCCCCGGTGCCGGCGTGACGCCCGGCACGCCGCCCGGGCGCGTGATTGGCGTCGTCGGCCCGTCCGGCGTGGGCAAGGACACGCTGATGCTGGCCTTGACCCGGGCCCGCCCCGGGCTGGGCACCGTGCGTCGCGTTGTCACACGGCCGCGGGATCTGGGCGGCGAGGCGTATGACGCGCTCGACCCCGCCGCGTTCGAAGACCTCCGTACGCGCGGCGCATTCTGCCTCGACTGGCAGGCGCATGGGCTGCACTACGGCATCCCGGCCCAGGCGTTGGACCGGGCCGCCGCCGGCGAGGATCTGCTGATCAATCTGTCACGTGCCGTCCTGGTGCAGGCGCAAAGCCGCTTCCCCCGGTTCACGGTGCTGAGCGTGACCGCGCGGCCCGAAACGCTGCGCGCCCGGCTGCGCGCGCGCGGGCGTGAGGATGCCGGCGAAATCAGCAGCCGTCTCGGCCGTGCCGGCGCCGCCCTGCCGCCGGGTTTGACGGTGTGCACCGTTGCCAATGACGGCCCCATCGGGCACGCGGTGACGCACGCCCTGAGTTGCCTTTTTCCGCAAAAGGTCGGTGCGTGAGCGCCGGCCGTCCACCCCGTTGCATCGGATCCGCCCCATGACCAGCCCCTTCCTGACCGTCGCCGCACAGCCGCCGTGCCTCGCCAATGCGCGTATCGTGCTGGCAGACGGCATCCAGCACGGCGCGCTGCATCTGGACGGCGACGCGATCGGCGGGATCACCGAAGGCGGCGCCGTGCCCGCGGGGGCGGAGGACATGGACGGCGATCTGCTGATCCCGGGTCTGGTCGAGTTGCACACCGACAATCTGGAACGTCACCTGGAGCCGCGGCCCAAGGTTCATATGCCGCATGAAACCGCGGTGCTGGCCCATGACGGCGAATTGGCCTCCTGCGGGATCACCACCGTGTTCGATGCGCTGCGCGTGGGCTCCATCCACACCTCGGGCACCGGGTACGGACCCTATGCGCGGCGACTGGCGCGCGAGTTGCTGGCGCTGCGCGGGGCCGGCGCGCTGCGCATCCGCCACCTGATCCACCTGCGGGCAGAGATCTGTTCGGAAACGCTGATCGAGGAGTTCGCGGAATTCGACCCCGCAGACCGGATCGGCCTGGTCAGCCTGATGGATCACACGCCCGGGCAGCGGCAGTTCCGCGACGTCTCCAAATTGCGCGACTACATGGCATCGAAGCACAATTTCTCCGACGCGAAGTTCGAGCAACACGTCGCCGAACGCACCGCGCTGCGCGCCCGGGTGGGCGATGCGCACGAGGCCGCGGCCGTGGCCGAGGCGCGGCGGCTGGGCGCCACCATCGCCAGCCATGACGACACCACCGCGGCGCAGGTCCGCCATTCCCAGGCGTTGGGTGCCGAACTGGCGGAATTTCCCACCACGGTCGAGGCTGCGGAGGCCTGCCGCGATGCCGGCATCCGCATCATCATGGGCGCGCCCAACCTGATCCGCGGCGGGTCGCATTCGGGCAATGTCTCTGCCGCGGAACTGGCCGAGCGGGACCTGCTCGATATCGTGTCTTCGGATTACGTGCCTTCGCTGTTGCTGGCCTCCGCCCTGCGGCTGGCAGAGATCTGGCAGGATCTGCCGCGCGCCATTCGCACGGTGACGCAAACGCCGGCAGAGGCGGCGCATCTGCCCGACCGCGGCCGCATCGCGCCCGGCTGCCTGGCCGATTTGGTGCGCGTCGGCCGGATCGGGCAGACACCGGTCGTGCGCGCGGTCTGGCGCGGTGGCGCGCGGGTGGGCTGAGCCGCCGGCGCCCGGCCTTTCGTCTGTCGCGTCGGGGCTCTTGCGCGCCGGGCCACCGCCGGGCCGCCACCACGCCTCCGGGACGCGCCCACCCGCCGGCACGCCCCCGCCCAACGCCGCGCCCGATCGGCGATGGACGCCTCTGCCGGCTTGGGCTAGAACATTGTCCTCACAGTCCGAAAGCGACGGGATGACCCAGACAGCGCCGTATCGCCGGGCCGATGAAGTGCCATTGCAGTTGCCGCTCGACGATCTGATCGCTTGCCCGGTCTGCGATGCGCTGCACAACCTCAAAGACGTGCCGGAGGGGCATTCCGCGCGCTGTCATCGCTGCCATCGCACGCTGATCGCCCCCAAGACGGATGCCTATACCCGCATCGTGGTGCTGGCCGCGACCGCGGTGATCCTGATGGTGGCGGCGCTGTTCTTTCCGTTCCTGGAACTCAACGCGGGCGGTTTCAGCAACCGGTCGTCGATCTTCGACGCCGCGCTGGCGGTCTCGGGCGGCTGGCTGACGCCGCTGGCCATCGCGGTCGCGGCGCTGATCATCCTGATCCCGCTGACCCGGTTCCTGGCGCTGATCTATGCGCTTTGGCCGCTGGTCGTCGGCCGGCGGCCATGGCCGCGCGCGCGCGGCGCGTTTCGGCTGGCCGACGTGCTGAAACCCTGGGCCATGGCCGAGATCTTCATCGTCGGTGTCGCGGTCGCGCTGGTCAAGATCGTGGAATTGGCCTCGGTGTCGCTTGGCCCGGCCTTTTGGGCCTTTGCCGCGCTGGTGCTGGTCAGCGCGCTGAAAGACAACTTCATGTGCAGACAATCGATATGGATCTCGCTGGATCGCCGCGGCCCGCGCTGACCGCCCGCGCCGCCGGGCTGATCGGCTGCGAGCGCTGCGGCAAGGTCGCGCCGATGGGGCAGGCGGCGTGCGGTCGCTGTGGCAGCCCGCTCAACAGCCGCCGGCCGGGATCGCTGCAGGCGGTCTGGGCCTGGCTGATCGCAGGGATCATCGTCTACATCCCCGCCAACATCTACCCGATGCTCTACACCAACACGTTGACTTCGCGCCACAGCGGCACCATCGTCGGCGGCATCATCGACTTGATCGAATATGGATCCTATTTCGTTGCCATTGTCGTCTTCGTCGCCAGCGTGTTGATCCCGATCGGAAAATTCGTGGTCATCGGCTATCTGGCATTTGCGGTACGCGCGCGCGCCGTGCCGGCACGGCGGCGCCGGGCGATGCACCGTATGTATGAGATCGTGGAGTTCATCGGCCGCTGGTCGATGATCGACGTCTTCGTCGTCGCGATCCTGTCGGCGCTGGTGCAACTGGGCTCGGTCGCCTCGATCCGGCCGGGCATCGCCGCCGCCTGTTTCGCGCTGAGCGTCGCCATGACCATGCTGGCCGCGCGCGCCTTCGATCCGCGGCTGATCTGGGATCTGGAACCGGCCGATGGCTGACGCGGGCGGCCCGGCCGAGATGGACGTGCGCGCCCCACGCGGCGCAAACGGCCGGTTGTCGCTGGTGTGGCTGGTGCCGGTCGCGGCGCTGGCGATCTCTCTGCTGATCGCCTGGCAGACCTATTCCCAACGCGGCCCCTTGGTGACCATCGATTTCGAGAATGCCGCCGGGATCAAACCCGGAGAGACCGAGTTGCGCTATCGCGAGGTGCCGGTCGGCGTGGTCGAGGACGTCACCTTCGCCGCGGATCTGAGTAGCGTGCGCGTGGCGGTGCGCATCGACAAGGAAATAGCGCCCTATCTCGACAGCGGGGCGCGGTTCTGGGTGGTGCGCCCCGAAGTGTCGACGCGGGGCATCTCCGGGCTGGAGACGGTGCTGTCGGGCGCCTATATCGAAGGCACCTGGGACGCGCAGATCGAGGGCACCCAGGTCGCGTTCCGCGGCCTGGATCGCACGCCCTTCGTGCGCCCCGACCGCGACGGCACCCGCGTTATCCTGCGCAGCGCCGATGGCGGTCAGGTCGCGGCCGGCGCGCCGGTGCTCTATCGCGGGATCGAGGTCGGCCAGATCGAGTCGCCCATGCTGAACGACGATGGCAGCGCCATCATCATGAACGCCTTTATCGAGGCGCCGCACGACCGATGGCTGACCACCGCCACCCGGTTCTGGGATACTTCCGGCTTCTCGGTCAGCCTCGATTCCGCCGGTGTGTCGCTGAACATCGAAAGCCTGGCCGCGCTGGTCCAGGGCGGGGTAAGCTTCGACACCGTCATCGAGGGCGGCGAGCCGGTCGCGCCGGGCCATCTGTTCGATATCTTCACCACCGAAGCCGCGGCGCGCGAAAGCCTGTTCACCACCGATATCGCCTCCGAAGTATTGGTGACGGCGGTGTTCGAAGGCTCCGCCAGCGGGCTGAGCCAGGGCGCGCGCGTGATCTACAAGGGGTTGCGCGTGGGCAAGGTGCAGACCGTGACCGCATCGCTCCAGCAGGTCGGGCAGGACCGCGAATTGCGGCTGCTTGCGGTGCTGGCGCTGCAGCCCGCGCGGCTGGGCGTATCCGCCGATGCGCCGCCCGAAGAAACCATGTTCCTGCTGCAGGACGCCGTCCGCGACGGGCTGCGCGCGCGGCTGACCACCGACAACATCCTGACCGGATCGCTGATGGTGGAATTCGTGGAAACCGACGAATGGCCGCCGCGCGATATCGACATGCTGGCCGAGCCCTATCCGCGGCTGCCGGCCACGGTGTCGGATGTGTCCGATTTCCAGGCCACCGCCGCCGGTGTGTTCGAGCGCATCAACGCGCTGCCGGTCGAGGAATTCATGACCAACGCGATCTCGCTGCTGGCCAATATGGACCGGCTGATCGCGGATGAGGCCACCCAGGAAGTGCCAAGCCGGATCGTGGCGCTGCTCGATTCCACCACCAATCTGGTCGGTTCGGACGAATTGACCGCGGTGCCGGTGGAACTGGACGGGCTGCTCAGGGATCTGCGCGGGGTGGTGGCCGATGTCCGCGACGGCGGCCCGCTGGAGGATCTGACCGCGTCGCTGGCGACGATCGACCGGATCACCCGAAACGTCGAACAGGCCAGCGTCGCGCTGCCCGAAACGGTGACGCGGGTGAACGCGCTCGCCGGCACGATCAACGACCTGCCGCTGCAGGATTTCCTGACCGCGGCCACCGATCTGGTGACCGGGCTTGATGAATTGGTCGCAACCGAAGGCGTGCAGCAACTGCCGGCCAGCGTGACCGCGACCGTCGACGATCTGCGCGGGCTGATCGGGCAGGCCAGCGGGTTCGTGGGCTCCGACGCGCTGCAGGCGGTCCCGGCGGAGGTGCAGGGGCTGTTGGGCGACCTGCGCGGGGTGGTGGCCGAATTGCGCGAGGCCGGCGCGGTGGGCGATGTCGCTTCCGCGCTCGACCGGATCGACCGGATCACCGCCAATATCGAACTGGCCAGCGCCGATCTGCCCCAGACCGTTGCGCGCATCAACGCGCTGGCGGCGACGGCCAACGATCTGCCGCTGGAGGATCTGATCACCACCGCCACCGAACTGGTTGCGGGGGTGCAGACACTGGTGGCCAGCGATCAGGTCCAGGCGCTGCCGCCGGCGGTGAACGCGGCCCTGACCGACCTGCAGGCGCTGTTGCAGGGCGCGCGCGGGTTCCTCAATTCCGACGCGGTGCAGGCGGTGCCGGCGGAGTTGCAGGCGTTGCTGGGCGATTTGCGCGGCACGCTGGCCGAGATCCGCGATGGCGGGGCGGTGGTCAATCTGGTCTCTGCCATCGAACGCGCCGATTTGATCGCCGCCGATCTGCAACGCGCCAGCGCCGATGTGCCGGGGATCGTGAGCGAGGTCGAAAGTCTGGCGCAGATGGCCAACGATCTGCCGATCGAGGATCTGGTGCGGGCCGCGACCTCGCTGGTGACCACCGCCGAAGGGCTGGTCGGCAGCGAAGAGGTGCGCCAGATCCCGCCCGCCTTGGCCGCCGCCCTGGACGAGATCCGCGTGGTGCTGGCCGAGTTGCGCACCGGCGGGGCGGTGGAGAACGTCAACGGCGCGCTGCAATCGGCGCGATCGGCTGCGGATGCGGTGGCGCAGGCGACGAACCGACTGCCGCAATTGTCCGAACGGCTGAACGCACTGGTCGGCACCATCGAGACCGTGGTCGTGGCCTATGGTGCGCGGTCCGATTTCAATTCCCAGGCGGTGTCGGCCCTGCGCGAGATCCGCCAGGCGGCGGATGCGGTGGAATCGCTGTCGCGCGCGATCGAGCGCAATCCCAATTCCCTGTTATTCGGACGGTGAGGCAATACGGTGAAACAATGCTGAAAGCCGCCCCGTTCCTGGCCCTGGGCCTGTTGACCGCGTGTATGCAGACCGATTTCGCCTATCACCTGATCGACCCGGTGTCGTCCGAATTGCGGGTGTCGACGCGGGCCGACAATATCGAGGTCGTGTCGGTGTCGCTGCCGCTTTATGCCTCTTTGGAGGAGATCGGCGTCGCCGCGGGCGATGGCGCGGTGCGCTTCGACGAACAGAACCTCTGGGCCGACGATCCCGAACGCGCGCTGTCGCTGTCGCTGGCCCGGCACATGACCGAGATCACCGGCGGCGTGGCGGCGGTGGAGCCCTGGCCGCTGACCTCTGTCCCCGATGCGCGGCTGACGGTGCAGGTGGAGCGGGTGATCGCGCGCCCCGGCGGGACGGTGGAGTTTTCCGGCGTCTATGTATTGTCGCCGGTGGCCGAGGAGTTCGCCGACCGGGCCGAGCAGTTCAGCTTTGCCGTGCCCATGGTGCAGCCCGGGTTCGGCGGCGTCGCTGACGCCCATGGCCAGGCGATGCTGGTGCTGGCGGAACAGGTGGCGCGGCAATTGCCCTGACGCCGCACGGGCGGCGGCGGCCGGGCGGGGCATCGAACCCCGCCTGGCCGCTGGGTGCCTTGGGTTGGCGGCGTTTTCGAAGGGCCGGGGTGGTGTGCGGGGCGGGCGCCCGATGCCTCCGGCGGGAATATTTTTGGAACAAAGAAGCGGGAGGGCGCGCCGGAATGGCGGGCGCGCCCTTTTGTCAGTCAGGCCTGGCCGAGGGGCAGCGTCACGAAGCGGCGGGCGCCGTCGCGGTCTACCAGGATGAGCACGCTGTCGCGGTTTTCACGCTGCGCCTCGGCCACCGCGTTGCGGAGCGCCGCCGGGTCGTCGGCCGGGGTCTGGTTCAGCGACACCAGCCGGTCGCCCGGGCGTAGGCCGCTGTCGCCGGGGGCCTGGGCCACCACCAGCGCGGTGCCGTCGGTCTCCAGCGTCAGGCCGAGTTCGGGCAGATCCACCGCGCCCGCGGGCAGAACCCGCGCCGGTGTGCCGGCATCGGCTGCCGCCAGCAGATCGGGCGTGATCGTCAGCACCTGCGCCCGGCCGGCGCGCCAGATCTCCAGCGGGCGGTCGGCGCCGATCTCCGCCGCCGCGACGCCGCGGGTGAGGTCGCGCAACTGGGTGATCGCGGTGTCGCCGAAGCCCAGGATGACATCGCCCGGGCGCAGGCCGGCGGTCTCGGCCGGGCTGCCTGGCACGATGTCGGCGACCAGCGCGCCTTGCGCCGTCTCCAGCCCCAGGCTGTCGGCGATGGCGCGCGTCACCGGTTGGATCGACACGCCGATCCAGCCGCGCTCGACCACGCCGTCATCCAGCAGGTCGGCGACGATGTCCTGCGCCTGTGCCGCCGGAATGGCGAAGCCCAAACCCACATTGCCGCCCGAGGGCGAGATGATCGCGGTGTTCACCCCGATCACGCGCCCCTCCACATCGAACAGCGGGCCGCCGGAATTGCCGCGGTTGATCGCGGCATCCACCTGCAGGAAGTCGTCATAGGGCCCGGAATTGATGTCGCGCCCGCGGGCGGAGACGATGCCCGCGGTCACCGTGCCGTTCAGCCCCAGCGGGTTGCCGATGGCGATCGCCCAGTCGCCGACCGCGATCGTGTCGGAATCGCCCCATTCGACCGTGGGCAGCGGCGCGCCGCTTTGCACGCGCAGCACTGCGATGTCGATGCGGGTGTCGCGGCCGACCAGTTCCGCCTCCAACTCCGTGCCGTCGGACAAGACCACGGTGATGTCATCGGCGCCGGCTACGACATGGTTGTTGGTGACGATGATGCCGTCTGCATCGATAATGAAGCCCGAGCCGATGCCGCGGCGCGGGCGTTCGGGTGTGTCGCGAAATTCGGGGCGGTCGCGGAAGAAGCGTTCCATGAACTCTTCGAGTTCCGGCGCCATGTCGGTCCGGGCGTCGCGGCGGGCGCCGGACACGGTGACCGTGACGACGGCGGGTTCCACCGCCTCCACCAGCGGCGCGAAGGATTGCAGGTTGACCAGCGGTGCGGCCGGGGCGGCGAGGGGGGCGAGCGCGATGGCGCCGGCCAGAAGCGTGGCTTTCAGGCGTGTCATATCTGTCCTCCGTCAGAAAATGCGACTGCGATGGCATAGAGATCGGGGGCGCATCTGACAGCCATCTGTCGCGGGCATTAAATCTTTGTCATCCGCTTGCGCCCCCGCCGCGCGCGCGCCACCTATGGCGCTGTTCGGGAAAGGAATTGTGCCGCCATGCGGGTGTTGATCGTGGAAGATGACGCGGAGACCGCGGGGTTTCTGCGCGACGGGCTGCAGGAAAGCGGCCATGTCTGCGATGTGCATGGCACGGGGACGTCCGGCCTGGCGGCGGCGCTTTCGGGCGGGCATGACGTGATGGTCATCGACCGGATGCTGCCGGAACTGGACGGGTTGTCGGTGGTGCGCACCCTGCGTGCCGAGGGTCTTGTGACGCCTGTTTTGGTGCTGTCGGCGCTGGCGCAGGTCGACGACCGGGTGAAGGGGTTGCGCGCGGGCGGGGATGACTATCTGACCAAGCCCTTCGCCTTTTCCGAGCTTTTGGCGCGGATCGAGGCGCTGGCCCGCCGCGGGGCGCCCGAGCCCCAGGGGGAGACGCGGCTGGTTGTCGGTGATCTGGAGCTTGATCTGCTGTCGCGCAGCGCCGCCCGGGCCGGGGCGCCGGTGGCGCTGCTGCCGCGTGAGTTCAGCGTGCTGGAATACTTCATGCGTCGCCCCGGGCGCGTGGTGACGCGGACTATGCTGCTGGAGGGCGTGTGGGACTATAATTTCGACCCGCAGACCAATGTGATCGACGTGCATATCTCCCGCCTGCGGCAAAAGATCGACCGCGGCCGGCCGCCCCTGCTGCACACGGTGCGCGGGGCGGGGTATATGCTGAAAGCGCCGGAGTGACGCGCATCGGCCCGCTTTGGCGCACCACGGCGGTGCGCTTTGCGGTCGGCTATGCGGCGCTGTTCTGCCTGGCCCTGGGGCTGGGTCTGGGGGCGCTTTATCAGGGTACGATCGGCGTGCTGGAACGGCAGCGCGATGCGACGCTGGAAAGCGAGGTTCGCGCCCTGGCCGAACGCTTCCGCGCCGGCGGCCCGCGCGCGCTGAGCCGTGCGATTGCCGAAAGGACCGGGCCGGAGGCGCGCGGCGACACCGTCTATCTGCTGACCGGGCCAGAGGGTCGGCGGCTGGCGGGCAATCTGAACGCCTGGCCGCAGGAGGTCGGCCAACAGGCCGGGCGCATCGCCTTCGGTGTGACCAAGCGCGACGGCGAGGCGTTGACCCGGCGCGATGTGGCGGCGCAGGCGTTTCGGCTGGCGGGTGGGTACAAGCTGCTTGTCGGGCGCGACAGCGGCGATCTGCTGGAGTTCCGGCGCCGGTTTCAGACCGTGGCGATCTGGGTGGCGCTGGGCACGGTCGCGCTGGCGCTGGCCGGCGGGGCCTTTGCCGGGCGGCGGGTGCTGGCGCGGGTGGCGCAGGCGGCGGAGGCCGGCGAGCGTGTGGCGGCGGGCAATCTGGACCGGCGCGTGCCGCGGTCGGGGCGGGGCGACGAGTTCGACCGGCTGGCCGACAGCGTGAACGCTATGCTCGACCGGATCGAGGCGCTGATGCAGGGGATGCGGATCTCTACCGACAGTATCAGCCATGACGTCCGCCGGCCGCTGACGCGGGTGCGGGCGGAACTGGATCTGGTGCTGCGGCGCGGCGATGCCGGTGCGGCGGCAGAGGCGGCGATCGGGCGGGCGCTGGAAGAGATCGACCGGGCGACGGGGATCCTGAACGATCTGCTGAGCATCGCGCGGGCGGAGGCGGGCGTTCCTTCGGACCAATGGCGGCCCTTGGATCTGGGCCAGATCGCGCGCGACGCGGCGGAACTTTACGCGCCGGTGGCAGAGGCGCGGGGGATCGCGCTGACGGTATCGGCCGAACCGGCGCCGGGGCAGGGGGAGCCGCAGCTACTGGCGCAGGCGGCGGCGAACCTGATAGACAACGCGTTGAAGTACGCGCCCCCCGGTGGTGGGGCGGTGCGGGTGGAAAGCGGTCGCACCGAGGGCGGGCCGGCGTATCTCGCCGTCTCCGACAATGGCCCGGGCATTCCCGAGGACCGGCGCGAGGCGGTGACGGAACGCTTCGTGCGGCTCGACAGCGCCCGCGCCAGCGAGGGCGCGGGGCTGGGCCTGAGCCTGGTCCGGGCGGTGGCGCGGCTGCATGGCGGGCGGCTCGATCTGTCGGACAATGCGCCCGGTTTGCGTGCGCGGTTGTGCTTGCCTGGATAAAGTAGATCGTACCGACCTGCGCGGGCGCGCCGGCGCGTCACCTCGGACTGGGCGTGGCACTGCGCCCGCCCGGCGAACCTGGCGCCCGGCCCGTTGCGCCACGGCAGCCGCTGCGCCACCGATACGACGTCGCCGCGCGGGCGCGGGTGCGAACCATGGCCCGCGCCACGCCGCCGCGCCCGCTTTCGCGGCGCTTGGGGCTTGCCGCGCGCCGCCGGCCCGTGGCACCCAAGCCCCAGACCCGTATCGGAGCCCCGGCCGCATGACCACCCGCCTGATGACCTTGCCGCTGCCCGACGACATGCATCTGCACCTGCGCGACGGTGCCGTGCTGGCCGCCGCCGCGCCGATCACCGCCGCGCAATTCGGACGCGCCGTCATCATGCCGAACCTGGTGCCCCCGGTCGTCACCGGCGCGGATGCCGCCCGCTATCGCGACCGCATCCGCGCGGCGCTGCCGGCCCAAAGCCGGTTCACGCCGCTGATGACGCTCTACCTGACCGAAACCACCGACCCGAACGATGTTGCCCAAGCCGCCGCGGACGGCATCGTGCAGGCGGTCAAGCTCTACCCCGCCGGGGCCACCACCAATTCCGATGCCGCGGTGCGCGACCTCGACAAGGTCCGCCCCGTGCTGGAGCGCATGGCAGAGATCGGCCTGCCGCTTTGCGTTCATGGCGAGGTCACCGACCCCGAAATCGACATCTTCGACCGCGAGGCGGTATTCCTCGACCGCGTACTCGACCCGCTGCGCCGGGCCACCCCGGGCCTGCGCGTGGTGCTGGAACATGTCACCACCGCCGACGGCATCGCCTATGTCCGGGCCCAGGCCGATCCGCGAAGCCTCGGCGCCACGCTGACCGCGCACCACCTTATGCTGAACCGCAATCACATGCTCGCGGGGCGCATTCGGCCGCACTACTACTGCCTGCCGATCCTGAAACGCGAACGCCACCGCCAGGCGCTGGTGGCCGCAGCGATCTCCGGCGATCCGCGCTTCTTTCTGGGCACCGACAGCGCCCCGCATGTGGATGCGGCCAAGGAAACCGCCTGCGGTTGCGCCGGGTGCTTCACGGCCCCCAACGCCCTGGCCTGCCTGGCGCAGGTGTTCGAGGCGGCGGGTGCGCTCGACCGGCTGGCCGATTTCGCGGGCCGCCACGGCGCTGCCTGGTACGGGCTGCCGCCGCCCGCGGGCCGCGTGACCCTGGAGCGCCGGGACACCCCCGCCGCCGCCCCGGGCAAGATCGACACCGGCGCCGGCCCGCTGAGCGTGTTCGACCCGGGCCAGCCGCTCCACTGGCACGTCGCCGCGGTGGAACACGACCCGCAGCCCGCGCATTGACCCCGGTGCCAAGCGGCTTGATCGGGCGCCCGCTGTGCTGAATAGATAGGGCCCGGTCCGGAAAAAGGGGGCCAGATGACCACAGCTACCGATACCAAGGCGAAAAGGTCGTCGTCCGCACGGGCGCCGCGCAAACCCGCCCGCCGCCGCCGCAAGGACGCGCGGCCCAGTGAGATCATCACGGCCGCCAAACAGGAATTCGTCGAAAAAGGTTTCGCCGACGCGCGGCTGGAAGACATCGCCGCCCGGGCCGGTGTGGTGAAGGGCACGATCTATCTGTATTTCGAGAACAAGGAAGCGCTGTTCAAGGATGTTATCCGCAGCAACCTTCTGCCCACGGTCGACGAATACACCGCCCTGGTGCGCGATTTCCCCGGCCCGACGCCAGACCTGCTGAAGCTGATGGTGCGCGGGATGTATGACAAGATGGTGCGCACCGAGTTGCGCAGCATCATCCGCATCCTGCTGGCCGAGGGCACCAAATTCCCCGAAATCCTGGACTTCTATCATGCCGAGATCGTGACCAAGGGCGAGGCGCTGTTGCGCACGATCCTGGAACGCGGCATCGCCCGCGGCGAGTTTCGCGATGCACCCGCCAGCCACGAACAGCGTATGATCGTGGGCCCCGTGATCGCCGCGGCGTTCTGGCAATTGACCTTCGAGGCGCAGGAGCCGCTGGACCTCGACTCCTATATCGACGCACATCTCGACATGCTGATGCATGGGTTGTGCGGCGCGAACCACCGGCCCGACTGACCGCCGCGGCCGCGCGTCCCGGCCTATCTGATCGGATCGCGCCGGCTTGAAATCGGGGCCACCGGTCCCGACCCCAGTCACCCGAAAAAAATTTCGCTTTAATTCAATCGCTTACGTAAACCTCCTGAACCGGGCGCCTTACCCGGTCCGTTTTCGCGTCAGCGGCACGTCATCAGCACGGCCGCAATGGCCAAGCTGACCGCAAGCATATCCTGCAGCCGCGCACGGCCACGTGCGCATGGGCTGTCACCAAGGATAAACGCGCCAAGGGGAAGGGGACGGCGATGAAACATGGAGCCTCCACATGGTGCCTGCGCCGGTCGCAGGACGGGGTTTCGCGCATGCCTTTACTGACTTATAAGTCATTACACGATTCGGGTAAAGCCATGATCCATGCAGCCCTCCTCGCCGTACTCTCCGCAAGCCATCGCCGCCTGGCGGCACGGTGGAGTTTCGCACGGGCCCTTGACCTCGGCGGGCCGGTCCTACATCTCGCTACTGACCCGTTGGTCATAATCGGCGGCCGCGGGGGCTGCACAGCCGAAAGGGGCAGGCTATGAAACGGTACTGGGGACTTCTGGGCGATGCCTTCTGGCTGGTCGTCACCGCCGGCATCCTGGTCGGCGGCTACCTGGGCTATCAGACCCTTGGCGCGTTGAAAGAGCCGGTCGCCGCCGCGCCGATCGAACGCGAACTGCCCGTGGTCGACGTGCGCGCGCTCGACCCGCACACCCAACCGGTGCCGATCCGGGGAGAGGGCTTTATTCGGCCCGACCGCCAGGTCGGCCTTGCTGCACAGATCTCCGGCCGGATCGAATACCTCCATCCCGCCGTCGAAAGCCGTGGCCAAATCCTGCGGGGCGAGGTTCTGGCCCGGCTGGACGATGACGACGCGCTCGCCAGCGTCGAACGCGCCCAGGCCGATATTTTGTCGACCCAGGCCGACCAGGCGCTCAACGAAAGCCAGTTCACCCGCAACCAGCGGCTGTTCGAACGTGATATCGTCAGTCAGGAACAGATGGACGAACTGTCCTCGCGCAAGAACCAGTTGGCCGCGACGCTCGCCAGCCAGAAGTCGCAACTGACAAGCGCCCAGATCCAGCTGGAACGCACCGAAATCCTGGCGCCCTTCGATGCGACCGTGCTGGATCAAAGCGCGACCATCGGCGATGTGGTCAGCATCGGCAGCGCGATTGCCACGCTCTATACCCACAACGAATTAGAGGTCTCGGTCCCGATCAGCGCAGATGCCGCGGGTCTGGTGCCGGGGCTGTTCGACGGCGGCGCGCAGCCTGCCATCGTGACCGGGCGCTTCGCCGGGGAACGCATCAGCTGGCAGGCGCAGGTCGACCGCGTCGATCCCTCGCTCGATGCCCGCACGCGCACGATCAACGTCATCGTGCGGCTGCTGGATCCAGGCCAGGCCACCTTTGGTTCGGGCAGCATGAACCTCCCCTCGGGCGCGCCGCCGGCGCTGATCAACGCCTTTGTCGATGTCGTCATAGAGGGCGCGCGGCTGCCGGGGATCTACACCATCCCCTCGACCAGCCTGCGCGATGGCGATGCGGTCTGGCTGGTCGGGCCCGACGACACGCTCACCATCCACACCGCCCGCGCCGTGCATGTGGATGGCGACATCACCTATGTGTCCATCGCCGATGTGCCCCAGGGCGCGCGGCTGGTGACCAGCGCGCTTGACGCCGCGGTCGATGGCATGACCGTGCAAACGGTCGACGCCGCCGCCCGGACCGCCGCGCTTTCGGAGTAGTCGCGCCATGAACGGCATGATCAAATGGATGACCGAACACCCGGTCGCGGCGAACCTGACCATGATCCTGGTCATCGCGGTGGGTGCGCTGGCCGCGACCTCGATCCCGCAAAAGACATTCCCGGAATTCACGCTCGATCAGATCCAGATCGCGGTCGAATACGACGGCGCCTCCCCCACGGAGATCGAACAGAGCATCATCCGACCCATCGAGGACCAGCTTTCGGGCATCGAGGGCGTGGACGAGATCACCGCCACCGCCAGCGAAGGCGTCGGCGCGGTCACGCTGGAATTGCTGCTGGGCCAGGACGTGCAAAAGCGCCTGGACGAGGTGAAGACAGAGATCGACCGCATCACCGTCTTCCCCGAGGACGCCGAGGAACCCACCGTCATCCAGGCCTCCAACCGGACCCGGGTGTTGGAGATCAACCTCCACGGCCAGGTGTCCGAACGGGTGCTGAAGGAACAGGCCGAGCGGTTGAAGGACGAACTGACCGCGCTGTCGCAGGTGTCGTTCGTGCAGGTCGCCAATACGCGCGACTACGAGGTTTCCATCGAAATCGACCGCGACACGCTGAACGCCTATGGCCTGACCCTGCAACAGGTGGCGCAGATCGTCGGCGCCAACTCGCTGGAACTGCCCGGCGGCACGATCGAAACCGACACGCTGTCGATCCCGCTGCGCACGCTGGGCCGCAACTACACCCGCGCCGATTTCGAAAACATCGTCGTGCTGTCCGATGCCGACAGCGGCGCCAAGGTCTATCTGCGCGACATCGCCAGCGTCATCGACGGGTTCGAGGATGCCGATCTGTCGGCCACGTTCGGCGGGCAGCCCATGGCCACGGTCGAGGTCTTCCGTGTCGGCGAAGAGCAGGTCCTGGCCATCGTCGATCAGGTCGAGGCCTATCTCGACAGCGACTTCCGCGCCAGTCTGCCCGAGGGGATCGACGTCACCGTCTGGCAGAACGACGCAGAGGAATTGCAGGGCCGGGTCGATCTGCTGACCAAGAACGCGCTGCTTGGCATGGCGCTGGTCGTGCTATGTCTGGCGCTGTTCCTGGATTTCCGCCTGGCCTTCTGGGCCGCGCTGGGCATCGGCCTGTCGTTTATCGCCGCCTTCCCGATCATGGGGCTGATGGGGATGTCCATCAACATGATCTCGCTCTTCGGCTTCATCCTGGCCATCGGCATCGTGGTCGATAACGGCATCGTGGTGGGCGAGAACATCTTTAAAAACGGCGAGACGGGCCGCAAACCCATGGAGGCCGCCGTGCGCGGCGCGCAGCGCGTCGCCGTCCCGGTGATCTTCTCCGTCCTGACGACCGTGGTCGCCTTCACCCCGCTGCTGCAACTGCCGGGCGTGCTGGGCAAGTTCCTGGGCGACATCCCCACCGTCGTCATCATCGTGCTGATGCTGTCGCTGGCGCAGGCGCTGTTCATCCTGCCGCGCAATCTGTCCGCGCTCGATCTGTCCGCCGAACGCCGGCCCAATATCGTGCTGCGCGGCCTCAACGTGATCCGGTCGCGCGTCGACCGGGGCCTGCGCTGGGTCATCCACGGGCCGCTCGACACCGCGCTGCGCTTTTCCGTGCGCCGCTATTTGGTGCCCATCGCCGGCGCCGTGGCGCTGATGTTCCTGACCGTGGGCCTGCTGGCGCATGGCTATGTGCGCTTCAGCTTCTTCCCCTCGATCGAAGCCAAGTTCGTCACCGCGGAACTTGAAATGGCCGATGGCACCACGTTCGAGCGGACCGAGGCCGCCATCGAACAGTTGCGCCTGGCCGCCCTGCGCGCGGGCGACACGGTGCAGGCGCGCCTGCCCGCCGGCGCGCCGCCGGTGATCGAGGATATCAACGTCATCGCCGGGCGTGGCCCTGCCGATAACGGCCCCACCGGCGGGGCCACCGCGCTGGGCGGCACGGTCGGTCACCTGGTCGTGCGCATCCTCGATCCCGAATTCCGCGATTTTCCGACCAGCGATTACGAAGCCGCCTGGCGCGCGGAGATCGGCGCGCTGCCGGGGGTCAAGAAACTCGTGCTCTCCAGCAACCTGGTCAATGCCGGCGACGCCATCGCGTTGGAAATGTCGCTGCCCGACGGCGCCGACATCCAGCCCGTTGTCGACGAGGCACGCGCGGCGCTCGAAACCCTGCCCGGCGTCTTCGACATCCGCGACGATCGTTCGTCCGGCCGGCTGGAATACCGCCTGGAATTGAAGGACGAGGCCCGCATCTACGGCCTGTCGCTGCAGGATCTGGCCCTGCAAGTGCGCAACGGCTTCTTCGGCGCAGAGGCCACCCGCGTCCAGCGTGGCCGCGACGACGTGCGCGTCTTCGTCCGCCTGCCAGAGGATGAGCGCGACAGCGTCTCCGACTTCCTCGACACCCGCATCCGCACGCCGGAGGGCGACCTGATCCCGCTGTCCACGGTGGCCGAGATCCGCGAGGGGCTGAGCCCCACCCAGATCCTGCGCCGCGACGGGCGCACCATCACCACGCTGACCGCGGATGTGGATTTCTCCGTCATCTCGGGCCAGGAGGCGAATGACTGGATCCGCGCCGAACTGCTGCCCGGGCTGATGGACCGCTATGACGGGCTGAAGGTCGATTTCGGCGGCGAACAGCGTACCCAGGGCGACGCCGGCGCCGCTTTGGGCCAGGCCCTGGGCGTGGCGCTGTTCATCATCTTCGCGCTTCTGGCGCTGGCCTTCCGGTCCTATATCCAGCCCATCGTGGTCATGGCCGCGATCCCCCTGGGCCTGATCGGCGCGGTGACCGGGCACCTGATCATGGGCATCCCGATCACGCTTCTGTCGATCTTCGGCATCATCGGGTTGGCGGGCGTCGTCATCAACAACTCGCTGGTGATGATCGATCTCTACAACGAATACCTGGATCGGGGCGAGGACACCGCGACCGCGGTGGTCGAGGGCACGAAGGACCGGTTCCGCCCGATCCTGCTTACCTCGCTGACCACTTTCCTGGGTATCTTCCCGCTGATCCTGGAAACCAGCGTGCAGGCGCAATTCCTGATCCCGCTGGCTGTCTCCATCGGTTTCGGCGTGCTGATCGGCACCGCGATCATCATCCTGGTGGTGCCGGCGGTCTTCATCGCCCAGGCCAAGCTTTTCCGCACCTTCATCCGCCCGGGCACCCGCCCGCGCGCGGCGGCGGATGGCCCGGTGCGGCTGGAAGATCCGGTGCACCCGGCCTTTGTCCGCGCCGCCGAATAGGCGGGCCGACACCACGCCGCACCCGCGCGCGCTTGCGCCCCCGGGCCGCCGCATAGGCGGGCCGACACCACGCCGCACCCGCGCGCCCTTGCGCGCGGGGCCCAAACCCCGCCATATCTGGG
>JBCDDF010000027.1:0-42200 GCA_039180525.1 Pseudomonadota bacterium | reverse complement strand
CCGGCGCCGCAGGATCTCCACCGTGGCCAGCAGCAGGATCGACAGCGTAACCAGGATCGTGGCCACCGCCAGGATGGTCGGGCTGATCTGTTCGCGCAGGCCGATGAACATCTGCCAGGGCAGCGTTTTCTGCCCCGCGGAGCCTACGAACAGCACCACCACGACCTCGTCGAAAGAGGTGATAAAGGCAAACAGCGCGCCCGAGATCACGCCGGGCAGGATCAGCGGCATCTGCACGGTCAGAAAGGTGCGCACAGGGTCGGCGCCCAGGCTGGCGGCGGCGCGGGTCAGCGACCGGTCGAAGCCCACCAGGGTCGCGGTCACGGTGATGATGACGAAGGGAATGCCCAGCGCCGCATGGGCCAGCACGACGCCCATATAGGTGCCCTGCAGCCCGATGCGGGAGTAAAAGAAATACATCCCCGCGGCCGAGATGATCAGCGGCACGATCATGGGCGAAATCAGGATCGCCATGATCGCGCGCCGGAACGGCACATGCGGCTGGCTGAGCCCGATCGCCGCCAGCGTGCCGAAGATCACCGACAGCGCGGTTGCAGCGGGGGCGATCTGTACGGAATTCCACAGGGCACCCTGCCAGTCGGAATTGGTAAAGAAATCGCGATAGTGTTTCAGCGAATAGCCTTCGGGATCCAGCGCCAGCATCTCTGGCGTGAAGGTGAAGAAATCCTCCGCATTGAAACTCAGCGGGATCACCACGGCCAGGGGCGCGATCAGGAAGAAGAAGATCAGCCCGCAGATCACGCGGAACCCGTAATACCAGGCGCGCTGGCCGGCGGTGGCGTAAGGGGGCAGCGCCATCCTCAGCCCCCCAGCTTCACGTTGTCGATGCCCACGACCCGGTCATAGACCCAGTAAAGCACCAGCACGGCGACCAGCAGGATCGTGCCGAGCGCCGCCGCCAGGCCCCAGTTCAGCGAGGACGAAATGTGATAGGCGATCCGGTTGGAGATGAAGACCCCGGTGGTGCCGCCCACGATCTCGGGCGTGATGTAATAGCCGATGGCCAGGATGAAGACGAGGATCGAGCCCGCGCCAATCCCCGGCACCGATTGCGGGAAATAGACCCGCCAGAACGCCGTCCAATTGGTCGCGCCCAGCGATTTGGCGGCGCGCAGATAGCTGGGCGGGATCGTCTTCATCACCGAGTAAAGCGGCAGGATCATGAACGGCAGCAGAATATGCGTCATCGCCACGATGGTGCCGAACTGGTTGTTCATCATCACCAGCCGGTCGCCATCGGCAACCAGGCCCAGCCACACCAGGATGTCGTTGATCACGCCCTGCTGCTGCAACAGCACCTTCCAGGCGCTGGTGCGCACCAGAAGCGAGGTCCAGAACGGCAGCAGCACCAGGATCATCAGCACATTGGCGGTGCGCAGCGGAAGGTTGGCGAGCAACCAGGCGACGGGATAGCCCAGCAGCAGGCAGCTGAGCGTGATGGTCAGCGACATGAACAGCGTGCGCGCGAACAGTTTCAGATAGATGCGCTGCCCCTCGGGCTGCATCTCGATGCCTCCGGGCGTCAGCCGCAGGTCGATGGAGGACAGGAAATAGCCGGCGGTGACCGGGTCGGAAAAAGCCTGGATCGTGCCCCAGACCTCCGTATCCAGCCAGTCTTCGTTGATATCGGCAAAGGCGTCTCGGACGCTCAGCGCAGGCAGCGTGTCGATGCGGTCAACCATCGTGGCCAGCGCGGCACCGGATTGACCGCCCAGCGTCTCTAGTTCGGCCGGGTCGGCCACGGCCAGATCGCGGGCCAGCGCGTCAAAGATGATGGGCCACGGCTCTGCGTCGCGCAGATCGTCGCCTTCCTGCGCGGTGACGCGGGCAAAGGCGCGATAGATGTCCGTGGTCTGAGGCAGCAGCGCCGCCGCATCGTCGTCTAAGGCAAGCGGCGGCGGTGCGCCGCCGCCCTCGGCCGCGGCCCAGGCCGCCTGCCGCGCCTGCCAGTCCTGATTGCCGAACAAACCGGCCCAGGTCGTTGGATCCTCCAGCGCCGGCACCAGCGCGATGGCCGCCGCTGCCGTATCCTCGCCGATGTCATCGACCGCCCGCCCACTGCGGCGGAACAGCGACGACATGCCCGTGGTCTCATAGTTCAGCCGGCTGCCCAGCCGGGTGTGTCTCTTCTCCTCGACGGCGATGTTCAAATCACGCGCCAGGGCGATGAAGACCGGCTCTTCCGGCACGCCGGTGCCGTCCCAGTCCTGCAAAGCCACCACCGTGCGCGGCAGCGTTTCGCTGACGATACGGTTTTCGACCGACCGGAACAGCATATCGGCGATGGGTGCGATGAAGGTGACCAGGATGAACGCCAGCAAGGGCGCGATCAGCAGCAGCGCGCGGATCTTCTGCCGCCGCAATGCACGCGCCAGCGACCGTTTCAGCGGCGTGCCGTCGGCGGCCAGCATCGGCCCTTCCGGCTCTGCCGCTTGTGTGCGCGCAGGCGCGGGCGCGGCGCCGGCGGTGGCGTCGGTCACTCGGCGCCCTCGACGATGACGATCTCGCTGTCGGCGGTGCGATGGCGGATCTGCATCACCTCTTGATAGGCCGGGTCGTGATAGGCGCGTTTGGCGGCCTCGAAACTGGGAAACTCGATCACCACATGGCGCTCCTTCATCGGCCCTTCGGCCACCTCCGCCGCGCCGCCGCGCACGATGAACCGCCCGCCCAGACCCTCCAGGATCGGCGTGTCGCGGATGATGTATTCCTGATACGCGTCTGGATCGGTGACCGTGATATGGCCGATGATGTAGCCCTTTGGCATGTCCGTCCCCCGAATAGAGCGGCGGGGCCCGTAGGCCCCGCCAAAGGTCTTAGCTGGCCAGCCACGCCTGGAACTTTTCGTCCAGGTCGTCGCGGTAATCGGCCCACCATTCATAGTTGAACAGGAAGGTGTTCTGCGCATTCGCCGGGTCGGTCGGCATGTGCGGCGCCATCTCGATCCCCAACTCGGCATGCGTGCCCACCAGCGGCGCGGAAGACCCGCGCGCCGGGCCGTAGGAGATCCACTTCGCCTGATCGGCCAGACGCTGGGTGTCGGTGGCGAAACGGACGAAATCCTTCACCCGCTCAAGCCGATCCTCGGGCAGGCCCGCGGGAATGATCCAGCCGTCCAGATCGAACATCTGCCAGTCCCACAGCATCGCGACCGGCTGGTCCTGTTCTTCGATGACCGAGAACAGACGCCCGTTATAGGTCGACCCGATCACCACCTCGCCATCGGCCAGCAGTTGCGGCGTATCGGCGCCGGCGGACCACCAGATCACCTCGTCTTTGATGGTGTCGAGCTTGGCGAATGCACGCGCCTGCCCCTCTTCGGTCTCCAGCACCGAATAGACATCGTCGATCGACACACCGTCGCAGATCAGCGCCCATTCCAGGTTCGCGATCGGCCGTTTTTCAAGGCTGCGCTTGCCCGGGAAGGTTTCGGTGTCGAAAATCGCACAGACATCCTGAGGCGTAGCATCGCCGACCAGATCGGTGCGATAGCCGAATGTCGTGGAATAGACGATCTGCGGGATAAAGCAGTCGCTGACGATCAGATCGCCGAAATCCTCCGACGCGGGCGTGCCGTCCGGTGCGGGCGCCAGCATCTCGTCATGGTCGATTTCCATCGCCAGGCCTTCGTCGCACAGTCGGATCGCATCCGCGGCCACGACGTCGACCAGGTCCCAGGTGATGTTGCCGGCCTCGTTCATCGCGCGCAGCTTGGCCACCGCCTCGGCAGAGCTTTCGTCCCAGACCGCGCTGACACCGTCATTGGCGGCCAGGTATGGCTCGACATAGGCGTTCTGCTGGCTGCGCTGATAGGCGCCGCCCCAGGATACCAGCGTCATGTCGCTGGCCATGTTGCCGTCGCCCAGCGCGGGCTTGGCCAGCGCCGCCGCGGCGGAGGTGAGAAGTAGGGTGCGAAGGGTCATGGTCTCTCCTGTCGGTTTCGCTCGTTTTGTCTTCCCACCCGGCGTTCGAGCCTACACGGCCGGGCGGTATTCTCAGGCGTCCAGCGCCCGGCAATCCTCTGGCAGCCAGCCGATCTCCAGCGCGGTGCCGGGTTGCAGCCGGGTTTGATCCGGCGCGTTGCGGGTTTTGACGATGAAGTCTTCCTTGCCCGCAACGCGCAGCCGGGTGCGGAAGATGTCGCCCATATATATGAACTCCAGCACCTCCGCGTTCAGCGTATGGGCATCGGGGCTCAGCCGGTCGCGATTGGTCTCCACCCGCTCGGGGCGGATCGAGACCAGCGTGCGCTCGCCGGGCTGGCTAACATTTACGGGCTTGGTGTCGATGACGTCGCCGCTGTCCAACCGCACGGTGGCCATATCGGCGTCAATTGTCTCAACGACGCCTTCCAGCGTGTTGTTTTCACCGATGAATTGCGCCACGAAACTGTTCTCCGGCGCCTCGTACAGCACATCCGGCGTGGCCAGTTGCTGGATCCGGCCATCGTCGAACACCGCGACCCGGTCGGACATGGTCAGCGCCTCGGTCTGGTCGTGGGTGACATAGACCGTGGTGATGCCCAGCTCATGCGCCAGCTTGGTGATCTCGAACTGCAGGGTCTCTCGCAACTGCTTGTCGAGCGCACCCAAGGGTTCGTCCATCAGCACCAGTTCGGGCTCGAAGACCAGCGCGCGTGCCAACGCGATGCGCTGCTGCTGGCCGCCGGACAGTTGCGCCGGGCGGCGGCCGCCGAAATCGCCCATCTGCACCATGTCCAGCGCGCGGGCGATCTTTTCTTCCCGCTCCGCCCGGCCGATCTTGCGCACCTCCAACGGGAAGGCGAGGTTTTCGGCCACGGTCATATGCGGGAACAGCGCATAGTTCTGGAACACCATGCCGATGCCGCGCTTGTGCGGGGGGATGTTGTTGATCGGCCGCCCGTCCAGGCGAATATCGCCATGGGTCGCCGTCTCGAACCCCGCCAGCATCATCAGACAGGTGGTCTTGCCGGACCCCGACGGGCCCAGCATGGTCAGAAACTCGCCTTTGCCGATGCTGAGGTTCAGGTCTTTGACGACCAGCGTCTCCCCATCATAGCTTTTCTGCACCCGGTCAAAAACCACGAATGCGTCTTGGAGGTTGGATCCATCCACCGTGTTTTCGTGCCACCCTGCGTATGTTTTGCGAGAGAAAATACCATCGCCGGGTTGAATTCAACCGCCAAGCGCTCCGGGCCCCGCGACCGCACGGCCCACCGCCGGAAATCGGGCCGCTCAGGCGTCGATGACGTTCGCGTCGGCGCCGTAGGGAAATCCGGTGATGTTCTCCGCCCCGTCCTCGGTGATCACCAGGATATCGTGTTCGCGATAGCCGCCTGCGCCGGCCATGTGGTCCGGGATCCAAAGCATCGGTTCCATCGATACGACCATTCCGGGTTCCAGCACGGTGTCGATATCCTCGCGGAACTCCAGCCCCGCCTCGCGCCCGTAGTAGTGGCTGAGCACACCGAAGGAGTGGCCATAGCCGAAAGAGCGGTATTGCAGCACATCCGCGGCCTCGAAATGTGCGTTCACATCCGCGGTCACCTGCGCGCAGGTGCGGCCGGGCCGGATCGCGGCCAGGCCGGTTTCGTGGGCGGCGACGTTCAGATCCCAATACCGCCGCGTCGCCGCGTCGGGCTCGCCCAGATGCAGGGTGCGTTCCAGCGCGGTGTAGTAGCCCGAAATCATCGGAAAGGCGTTCAGGCTCAGCAGGTCGCCGGGCTGAAGCGCGCGGGTGGTCACCGGGTTGTGCGCCCCGTCGGTGTTCTGCCCGGACTGGAACCAGACCCAGGTGTCGCGCAATTCGCTGTCCGGGTGCGTGCGGGCGATCTCTGCCTCCATGGCATCGCGCCCGGCCATGGCCACGTCGATCTCGCGCACGCCGGGGCGGATCGCATCGCGAATGGCCGCCCCACCCAGATCGGCGATGCGCGCGCCCTCGCGGATCAGCGCGATCTCGGCCGGCGACTTCACCATACGCTGCGCCATCAGCGGTGCGGCGACATCGACCAGCGCATCGGCGCCGAGCGCATGGCGCAGCTTGTCCGCCGCGGCGCGGGTCAGATGGTCGTCCTCGACCCCGATGCGCGCGGCCGGCCCCGCCACATGGGCCACGGCGCGATAGAAATTGTCGCGCTGCCAATCGGTATAGATCAGGTTTTCGAACGCGCCCCGCCGCCAGGGCTGGCATCCGTCGATATTGGCCGACACGGTGACACAACGATCCGCGGTCACCACGCAGCCATAGGGCCGCCCGAACGCGCAGTACAAAAACCCGGTGATATAGGCGATGTTGTGCATCGAGCTCAGCACGACCACCGGCAGATCCGCCGCCGCCATGGCGTCGCGCAGCGCCGCCAGGCGGCGGTCGTATTCCTGCGGTGCGAAGGGCAGCGGCGCGCGGTCGGCGTTTTGGCGGGCGAAGAATTGCGGTCGGGACATTGGCGCGGCCTTGATTGCGGTAAGGATGCGCCCGGCTTGTCGGGTTTCACTGCAAAACGCAATCGCTGCCTTGCGAAAAGCCGCCGCGAAACCCCGGCAAACTATGGCGAAAATGCCATTGCATGGCCAAAAAATCGGAAAAAGCCCGGTTTGCTTTGGACAACTCCCCGCGCGGGTTTCTAGTGTCCGCCCAACTGCGAACGCGATGCCGAGCAGAAAAGATAAGGTAGAGGTCCTGGATAAATGCAACTGAGGCAGACACTTACCGCTATCGCGATGGCTTTGAGCCTGACGGGCTGCACATTTCTGAACACAGAGTACACCGCACCCACCACCGAATTGCCCAGCCGTTTCTCCGAAGGCGGGGTCAACCCGATCCTGGACAACGCCAACACCGACTGGTGGACCGCGTTCAACGACGCGACGCTGAACTCGCTGGTCGACCGCGGCCTGATCGGCAACCTGGACATCCAGATCGCGGGCGAGCGGCTGAATGGCGCGATCGCGGTCGCGCGCGGTTCGGGCGTGCCGTTCTCCGGGGGCCTGGTCGGCGCCTCTGCCGGGATCGAAGGCAGCACCGACGGGCCCGAGGTCGGGTTTTCGACGGCCCCCTTCACGATTTCCTATCTGCTCGATTTCTTCGGTGAACTGCGCGAAGACCGCAAATTCGCCGCCCGCAACCTGCAGGCCGCGGGCTTTGACGTGCAGGACACGCGGCTGATCTTTCTGTCCGCGCTTGCCACCGCCTATGCCGAGGCGCGGTTCTTCCAGGAGAGCATCCGGCTGACGCGGCTGAACCTCGACTCTCGGGAACGCACGCTTGAATTGACCCGCGCGCTTTTGGACGCCGCCGCCGCGACCCGGCTGGATGTGATCCAGGCCGAAGGTCTGGTGAACGAGGAATTGGCCGATCTGCCGGGGCTGGAGGCCGACTTCCGCGTCGCCGCCCACCGTGTTTCGGTATTGCTGGGCCTGCCCGCCACCGCGCTGGTGCCGGAGTTGTCGCGCGGCGGGCCGCAACCCATTCCCGCCCGCAGTTACGAGACCGGCGTGCCGGCCGATCTGCTGCGCAACCGCCCCGACATTCGTGCGGCGGAGCGCGATCTGGCCGCGGCCGTCGCCTCCACCGGCGTGGCCCGGGCGGAGCTTTACCCGTCGATTTCGTTGTCGGGCTTCATCACACCGCAAACGATCGGCTCCAACGGGCTGGTCCCGTGGAGCTTCGGTCCCGTGGTCAGCTTTCCGATCTTCGGGCGGGAGACGATCCGCGCCGGCGTCGATGGCGCCGAAGCCGCGGCGCGCGAGGCTCTGCTGATCTGGAAAAGCACCGTGCTGACCGCGACCGAAGAGGTGGAGAACGCATTGGTCGCCGGTCGCCGCAATCTGCGCACGATCGCGGCGCTGCAACGGTCTGTGGAGATCTTCGAGGAAAACGTCGAGATCGCGAACATCTCCTACGAAGAAGGCCGCGCAAGCCTGTTGGGCATTCTGGAAGCCGAACGCGAACTCGCCGACGCACGGGAGGCACTGGCGGCGGTCAACTTCGAATATGCCGTCAACTTCATCCTGCTGAACGTGGCAATCGGCTCGGGCCGTGGCGCCTCTGGCGTGGCCGGCGTGACACCGGAACTGATCGAGCTGCCGTTCGAAGAGGGTGAAGGCACCGGCTTCAAACCGTTGCGCGGGCTCTAGGGGCTGATCCTTTCCTGCCGCCTCGCTGGAGGCGGCAGGGTTCCTTCCTGGCATGTCGGCGCGGATCGCACGCCTGACCGACCCCTCTTATAGCGGCCATGCGGCGTCAAGCAGGCGCGGGATGCGGGCATATCCGCACTGGCGGACCTCTCGCCGCGCAGCGCGCGCACCGAAATGTGGGACCGGCGTCTTTTCAGGGCTTTGCACGCCGGGAAAATGCCCCGCCCTGCCCGACCGGGGCCAAATCCGCCGTGTCGCACCCGTCTTGCGCCCGCAGCACCCCTGCGCCGGTGCCCGACGCGCGGCTCAACCGCAGGGCCTGCGGACGCAGTGCCGCGCCCATCGCGCCCAGGTGCACCGCACCACGCAATGCCCACATCGCCGCATGGCCCCTGTTCACCGCGCCGAACCCGGCGGCGACGATGAGGCACAGGGCGGCCTTGGCGCCTGCCTTGGCAAACAGCACCGGGCGCGCAGCGCCCCGGTCGATCCGCACATCGCCATGCGTGCGTCCGACCCGCAGCCGACGCCGCCATAGCCAGGCAAACCGCGCCCGCGGCTCCGGCACGGGTTCGCGCGCAATCGCGGACCGGGCAAAGACAATGCGGGCGCCGTGGCGGGCCGCCATATCGAAAAACTCGTGATCCTCGCCGCCACTGCGGCCCAACGCTTCCAGAAAGCGCAGATCCAGAAAGGCGGCGGCGTTGCGGTGGAACAGCACATTGCCGGAATAGCCGGTCATGATCCGTCCGCGCCGTTCGACCGCGCGGGTGCTGTGCGGGGCGTGCCGGCGCATCCAGGCGGGGTGATGGGCGGCATAGGTCGCCTCCACCGGGCCAAGCACCGCATCGGCACCGTTGCGCGCCGCCCAAAGCGCGGAAAGCCAGCCGGGATCGGCGGCCTGGTCATCGTCGAAGAATGCGATCCAGTCGCCATCGGCCAGATCCAGTGCGCGATTGCGCGCGCGGGACACGTTCGCACCGGGGTGGTGCGCATAGTGCAGCGCCAGCCCGGCCTTCCGTGCGGCCAGGGCCACCGGTCGCGCGCTGGGGGTGTCGTCATTGTCGACGACGATCACCCGGAAACCGGGGAACGCGCCGGTCTGCCGCCCAAGCGAGGCCAGCGCCGCCGCCAACGGATCCGCTCGGCGATAGGTGCAGATGCAGATATCGAGCGGCCGCGTCATCGTCGCACCACCGCCGACCAGGCGCCCAGACCCCAGGCCAGATGCATGATCATGGCCGGGACCCCGGCCGCCAGCGCGCAGCGGTCGCGCGCGCGCAATCCCAGGGCCAGCCCCGCGCCGACGCTCGCCGCAATCCACAGCGCCGCCGGGAACGCCAGCAGCGCGGCCCGGCCGCCCAGCCCCAGGCCCAGCCCGGCCGCCGCCAACGCCGGCGGCAGCGCCAGCAGCACCGCTTGCCGCAGCGCCGGGCGATCGCGATGCCGCCGCAGGGTGCGCATCCGCCCGCGGCCATAACGGAAGTACTGACGTGCCAGGGCTTTGGCGCTGTGCCGCGGCCAATAGCCGATGCGCGTGTCCCCCGACAGCCAGATCCGGCCGCCCCGGGCGCGCAGCCTGGTGTCGAACTCAGCGTCTTCGTTTTGCGCAAAACCGCGGTCATAGCCGCCCAGCGCGCGAAACGCCTGGGCCTGGATCAGCGCGTGATGGCCATGATCGACCCAGCGGCCGCCAGAACCGCCGCGATGCGGCGCACCGCCCGAACCCAGCCAGGTGTTCTGGGCGGCGGCCACCGCGCGGGCAAAGCAGGTCTTCCCCGCCTGGGAGTGCATGGCCACGGTCACCGCGGTCGCCCCGGTGCGCCGCCGCTCGCGTCGCAATGCGGCACAGTACCCTTTGGGATAGCGCGCATGGGCGTCGGCGCGCACCAGCAGATCGGCCTGCGGATGCGCCGCAACGGCCCGGTTCACGCCCGCCGCCTGGATCCGATCGGGATTGTCCATCAACGCCAGGCGCGGGTCGCGCGCGGCGTGCGCGGCCACCAGTGCGCGGGTAGCATCGGCGCTGCCGCCATCGACCACGACCGCGCGCCAGATCTCGGTATCGGCCAATAGCGTCTCCAACACGTCGGCGATATGCGCCGCTTCGTTCAGCGTCGGGATAACCAGAAGCAGTTTTTCCGGCGGCGTCTCACGCATAAACGGGCGCTTCTGTCGCGGTTGGCGGCGTCAGGCGGGCCAGCAAGTGTCGGCATTCGGCGGCATCGGCCACCCACCGCGCGCGCGGCACCCGCCCAAGCCCGGCCTGCCGTGCAGCAAAGGCGTCCGGTTCAAGAGCCTCGAAGAACCCACGGAGCGCCGCGGCGGGATCGCGCTCAGGCAGCAACTCGGCAAAGCCGTAGGGCGCGACCAAAGCTGCCGCCTCGGTGCCCGCGCGCAGGATCGGGATCGCGCCGAACGCGGACCCCTCGTAAAGCCGGTTGGGCAGCAGCAGTTCCGAATTGCCGCCGGCCTCGTAATAGTCGACCGCCCAGTTGAAATGGACGTCGCCGTAAAGCCGGCCCAGATCGCCGGCGGCATAGGCGCCCAAGTCGATCACATGCGCCCGGCCCCGCGTCAGCCCCGTCCAATCGGGAAACACCGCCGGACTGGGCCGGCCGGCAAGGTGCAGTTCCACCCGGCCTTCGGCGCGGTCGATCAGGTGCAACAGCATTTCCATCGAACGACGGCAGCGCAGCGCCCCGAACCAGCCGATGCGCCAGGGCGGGCCCAAGGGCGCGGTGCGGGCCGGGGCGGGTGCGGCGGGGAACAGCTTGTTTTCGACCAGGATCGCAGGCGTGCGCGCGGGCAACGTGCCCAAATGCGCGCGGATAAAGGCCGGCGCGCTGGTCAGAACGCTTTGCGCGCCGCCCGCCGCCCAACGTTCGACGCCACGCACGCAGGCGGCCAGCGGCCCCCGGCGCAGCAACAGATCGTGCAGATCGAGGCATTCATAGATCATGGCCGCGCCCGTGCGCGCCGCCACCGCGCGCGCGATCACCAGCATCTCCAGGTTGCGGGCCATCAGCGTCTCCGCCTCTGCGAAATGCCGGGCCAGCGCATCGATCCGCATCGCCAAGGTTTGGGCGACTGCCCCCGCTCGCCGCATCAGCCGCGCATCCTGCGTACGGCCCAGCACCACGGGGTCAAGCGCGGCCAAGCCCGGCGGCACACGATCCCTGTGGAAACCGGCCAGGCGCAGATCCGCGCCGCCACAGCGCAACATGGCGGCCCGCCGCGCCACGGCGGGATCGCACAGATCATGGACGAGATAGCCGATCACCACAGCCGCGCACCTCAAGCAACCCCGGGCCCCGCAGCCGAAGCAGTTTTCCGACAATTGGCAGAGATGTCTTAAGGCTTGGTAAAGGGGCGCGCGGCCAGCGCGCGCGGCGTATCGGCCAGCGTGGTCGGGGCGGCGAGATTCGAACTCACGACCCCCTGTACCCAAAACAGGTGCGCTACCAGACTGCGCCACGCCCCGCCACGCGCCGCTCTTAGCGAATGGTCCCGATGATGGGAAGAATTAACTCGCCGGCGCGCACGGCCAGGCGGCCAGATCCTCGGCAAACGCGGGATGGCGCAACTGCGCCCCCACATCCAGGCCCAGATCGTCGCTCAGCCCGCCATTTATCTCCAGAACCGCGAAGATCTCGTTTCCGCCGGGGATGGGCTCGGTCGACAGCGGCTGTGCCCGGTGGTGGATCCGCCGCACGGTGCCGGTTTCGTCCAGAAACAGCATGTCCAACGGGATCAGCGTGTTCTTCATCCAGAACGACACTGGCTGCGGGCGATCATAGACAAACAGCATGCCAGAGAATGTCGGCAATTCGGGGCGGTTCATCAGCCCCTGGGCCCGCTCTGCCGGGTCGTCGGCGACCTCGACGGCAAAGCGCACGCTTGTGTCATTCTGCCGGATATCGACCACGTCCACCGCGCACGAAGCCCACCCTGCCGAGGCGAGCGCGGCGAACAGCGCCGCCACGGCAAGGCAGCGCCGGGTCACGGCGTGCGTGGCGACCGCATCACCAGATTGGCGTGATCCCAAGACCGCACCTCGACCGCGGTCTTGCCGCGCGGCCCCTGCTTGAAGCGCACGCAGACAGCCTCGCCCGGTTGAAGATCGGACAGCCCATAAAGCCGCAACACTTCCATATGCACAAAGATATCGTCCGGGTCGCCGAATGTGTTGACGAACCCGAAGCCCTTGGCCTTGTCGAACCACTTCACCCGTGCAGCGGACAGATCCGAGGCGCCTTCGGTATCGGGGACCGGGCGCGCTACCGCGGGCGCGACCTCATCGCCGCCGGACTCGATCTTATGGATCTCCACCGCCTGGCGCCCGCGATCGGTGCCCTGCACATCCATGAATATCTCGACGCCCTCGGCGACCGAGGATCGGCCGAAATTCCTGAGGACGTTTGCGTGTAGAAGGACGTCGCCTTCGTTATCGTCGACGACCACAAACCCGTACCCTTTGGTCGAGTCGAACCACTTCACGTGACCTTTTATCATTCCCAAGTCCTGGAACAGCTCATTTTTCTACGATCACTCAAAGCGTAGCGCGGTATTCGGACGTCTGCGCTCACGCACGACACGCCACCATTCGACCCCACCGCAGCCATTCGTCGACAGCCAATACACGACCGCGACCCCCAACTTCGAAACAAATCCGACAACAGGATCTGTCGCAAGACAACAACACCGTCACAACCGTAACACGTTTTTATGTGTCTAGCCAAAAATTATTCGCGCGACACCGTGCGCGCGGCGAATTAGCTTGGTTTGGGGCAAAGGTGAATGAAAATCAGGCAGTTTTAAGCGTGTTTCCGCCGAATTGTTCGATGTTGCGCCTGTTTTGCCGTGTTGGGCTGTAAAGAACCGCCGCTAACCGATGCAACTGGCGCACTTTCCCTAAGGTCAAGCGCCCTGGCGACTCAGGGGGCAAGTCGGGTGATCCGCCATGCGCCCGCGTCCCGGCGCCAGGCGAAACGGTCATGCAGCCGGTGCGCGCCATCGGCCCAGAATTCAAAGGTTTCCGCCCGCAGGGCAAAGCCGCCCCAATATGGCGGCCGCTGCGGCGCATCGCCGTGGCGTGCGCGCATCTCCGCCACCCGCGCCTCCAGATCCGCGCGGCTGGCCAGCGGCTGCGATTGCGGCGACGCCCAGGCGCCGATCCGGCTCTCAAGCGAGCGCGAGGCGTAATAGGCATCCGCCTCCGGCCCATCGAACCGCTCAACCGCACCGCGTGCGCGCACCTGGCGCCGCAGCGACTTCCAGTGCAGCACGACCGCCGCCTTGCCGGCGCCGTCAAGCTCCCCCGCCTTGGTGCTTTCGTAATTGGTATAGAAGACCAGGGCATCGCTGAGGATGTCTTTCAAAAGCACCGTGCGCACATTGGGCATCCCGTCGGAATCGACCGTTGCCAACTGCATCGCATTGGGGTCGTTGGGTTCTGTGCCGGCTGCATCGTCCAGCCAGCCGCGCAGGATTTCGAACGGGTCAGTTCCGGCGAAAATCCCTGTTCTATCCTCAACTTGGTTCATGCCGACACGCCCCGCCACCCTTGTCTGTCTCGCCTTGCCGCCCTGTTAATATTGCCATAGACCCAAGGCAAACGAATTGCGTAACCGGAAGGATCGGCCATGGCCCAGGGACTTTTGCAGGGAAAGCGTGGCCTGATCATGGGGCTGGCCAACGACAAGTCCATCGCCTGGGGCATTGCGCGGGTGGCGCATGAACAGGGGGCGGAACTGGCCTTTACCTATCAGGGGGAGGCGCTTGGCAAACGGGTGATGCCGCTGGCCGAACAGGTCGGGTCGGACATCGTACTGCCCTGCGACGTCACCGACGAGGCGTCCCTGGACGCGGCCTTCGCCGCACTGGCCAAGAAATGGGACCGGCTGGATTTTCTGGTCCATGCGATCGCGTTTTCCGACAAGAACGAGTTGCGCGGACGCTATGTCGACACCTCGCCGGCGAACTTCGCGCTGACGATGAACGTATCGGTCTATTCCTTCACCGCGGTTGCGCAACGGGCCGAAAAGCTGATGACCGATGGCGGGTCGATGCTGACGCTGACCTATTACGGGTCGGAAAAGGTGCTGCCGCATTACAACGTGATGGGCGTGGCCAAGGCCGGTCTGGAAGTGTCGGTGAAGTACATGGCCATGGACCTGGGGCCCAAGGCGATCCGCGTGAACGCGCTGTCGGCTGGGCCGATCAAGACGCTGGCCGCATCCGGTATCGGCGATTTTCGGTACATCCTGAAGTGGAACGAGTTGAACTCGCCCCTGCGCCGGACCGTCGATCAGACGGAAGTCGGCAAGGCCGCGGCCTATCTGCTGTCGGACTATGCCTCTGCCGTGACGGGGGAGATCCACCATGTCGATTGCGGCTACAACATCATCGGCATGAAGGCCGAGGATGCACCGGATGTCGACGTCGCCACCGGCCGGAAGCCGGCCAATGCCTAAGGCCGCGCAGGGCCTGGCCGCCCCCCGAACGAGGGGCGTGCGATGACTGACCGGCTGCCGCACGAAAAGGGCTTCCATATCTCCTGGGATCAGATCCACCGGGATGCGCGTGCGTTGGCCTGGCGGCTGGAAAAGGCCGGCCCGGGGCCCGGGGGCACATGGTCGGCCGTGGTCGCCGTGACCCGCGGCGGCATGGCGCCGGCGATGATCGTGGCCCGCGAATTGGACATCCGGGTGGTCGACACGATCAGCGTCAAATCCTACGACCATCAGCGCCAGTCGGAAGCAGAGATCCTGAAATCGCCGGACTCAGACCTGATGGGCGAAGGCACGGGCATTCTGATCGTCGATGATCTGGTCGACAGCGGCAAGACGCTTGAGTTGATCCGCGCGACCTATCCGCAGGCGCATTTCGCCACCGTCTATGCCAAGCCCAAGGGGCGGCCGATGGTCGACACCTTCATCACCGAGGTCAGCCAGGACACGTGGATTTTCTTTCCGTGGGATATGGCGTTACAATATGTGGAGCCGTATCGCGGCACCGATTGACAGCACGGGCGAGACCCGTGCGCCGCCGCCGCGGTTGGCCATGGGGAAACCATCGAAGGATATCGACATGAAATCGAAGGCTCTCGCCGCGCTGCTGACCCTTTTGGCGGCCGCCGGCTGCACCACCAGCGGCACCACGCTGGGCACGCCGAATGCCACCTTCACCGGCGGCGCCGCCGGCACCGCGCTCGGTCTGGCGATCGCCGGGGAAGATGACGAGGTCGAAGGCGCGCTGATCGGCGGCCTGGCCGGGGCGGCCTTGGGTTCGGTGGTCGACCAGTCGCGCCCGCGCGACTGCGTCTATCGCGACAGCGCCGGACGCCAGTTCGTGGCGCCCTGCCAGTAAAACGCGACCGCGCCCGGCCCCCTGCGGCCGGGCGCGACCGGTGGCCCGCCGCCGCCGTTGCCCGACGACGGCCTAAGATCCCGTCGGCATCGTGGCAAGAGCGTCAGGGGCACGAAGTGTCCAAAACCACTCGGGCCAACCGACCACGAACACCAAATTGCCGAACCCGGTCTCAGACATCGATCCCGCGCCCACCTGCGCGGTCGTGTCGCCGGCGGGCACATGGTTGAGGATCAGGCCGCGGGCGAGAACGACCACAGCCGGTAAGATCGGCTTTCCGCCCCGGAAAGCACCGTCCACCGGTCGGCACGCACCCAAGCCCGCAGCTGCGACCAGACGGACATGCCGGCGCGGGGCGGGACGGACGCAAAAGAAGCCCGACAGGGCCCCGACCACAGGTCTCACAGCCTTGGTCGGGATCGCGCCTATCGATCCGCGCACCGCTGCGCCCGTCGATCCGCCCGGCCCTTCTTCGATGCTTTGAAACGCCGTGAAGAGTATCGGCCAGTGCTGCGCCTTTGCGGCTTTCGTCATCCCATCGCCGATGATCGCCGATGATCTCTGCTTTTGAGCGATCATTGCTCCGCATCATGGGCGGCCCATGCTTGCGCGCAAACCCGGCGCGCCGGCTTGCCAAGTGTCTGGACCAGTGGTCAATTGCGCGCAAACGCCCCGGAGCCTTTGCGTGAAGAACGACCGTTTCGCCCCAGCCACCCGCGCAGCACAGGCCTTGCGCGTGATCGAACCGTTGACGGGAGCCGTGGCACCCGGCATCGCGCTCAGCAGCACGTTCGCCCGCGATGACGCCTATGACCCGCGCCAGCGCTACATCTATGGCCGCGACGGCGGGCCGACCGTGGAACATGCCGAGGCGGTCATCGCCAGCCTGGATGGGGCGGAGGCCTGTCTGCTGTATTGTTCAGGCCTGGCCGCCATCGCCGGCTGGCTGGAGACGCTGGAGCGCGGCGATCACGTGGTTGCGCCACGGGTGATGTATCATGGCGCGCAGACCTGGCTGCACCGGGTGGCGGATCGACGCGGTATCGCTGTGACCTGGTTCGACCAGGCCGACCCGCAGGCGCTGGCCGAAACGGTCCGCCCCGGGGAGACCCGCTGGATCTGGGTGGAAACCCCCGCCAATCCCAGTTGGGACATCGTCGATATCGCCGCGGCCGCCGCGGTCGCGCATGGCGCCGGCGCCCGGCTTTTCGCCGATTGCACCGCGGCGCCGCCCTGCGCGCAGCGGGCCCTGGATCTGGGCGCCGATGTCGCCTTTCATTCGGCGACGAAGTACCTGGGCGGGCATTCCGACCTGACCGCAGGTGCGCTCAGCCTGCGCGACGGGGCGCTGTTGGAGGAATTGCGCGACATCCGCAACCTGTCGGGCAGCACCATCGCCGCGTTCGAAGCCTGGCTGTTGATCCGCGGTATGCGCACGCTGTTCGTGCGCTGGGAACGCGCCAGCGCCAACGCCATGGCCATCGCCCATGCGCTGGATGGCCATCCGAAACTGGCGCAGGTGCTGTACCCGGGGCTCGCCAGCCATCCCGGCCACGCCATCGCTGCGCAGCAGATGTCGGGCACGTTCGGTGGCATGTTGTCGCTGATGGTCACCGGCGACGGATCCATCGCCCATGACGTGGCCCGGTTCACAGAGATCTTCATCCCCGCGACATCCTTGGGCGGGGTCGAGAGCCTGATCGAACACCGCAAGGCGGTGGAAGGGCCGCATTCCGTGGTGCCCGATCAGTTGCTGCGTCTGTCGGTGGGGATCGAGGCGGCGGAGGATCTGATCGCTGATCTGCAACAGGCGCTCGACCGCGCCGGCGCATGAGCCTGCCGCGCATACGCCAATCGCCGCGTGATCCGGAGTTTGTGCAGAACCCCTACCCGTTCTACGAAAGCGTCCGCGCGCTGGGGCCGCTTTTCATCTGGCAGGATTATGACGATCTGCCCTGCACCGGCGATCATGCGCTGGTCAACGCGGTGCTGCGCGACCGCCGCTTCGGGCGGGAACCGCCGCCCGACCGGCGGCCGCCCGCGCCGCCGCATCTGGCGCCGTTCCGAAAGCTCGACGATCTGTCGATGCTGGACCGGGAGCCGCCGGCCCACACGCGCCTGCGCGGGTTGGTGGTGCGGGCCTTCACCTCTGCCCGGGTCGCGGCGCTGGAGGCGGAGATCTCGGCGCTGGCGCACCGGCTGATAGACGCCTTTCCCGCAGACCAGCCCTTCGATCTGCTGCCCGCCTTTGCCGAGCCGCTGCCGGCGCGCATCATCGCCCGGCTGATCGGCGTGCCGGAGGACGCGGCGCCGCAACTCGTCGCCTGGTCGCATGCGATGGTGGCGATGTATCAGGCCCGCCGCGATACGCGGACCGAACGCGCCGCCGGGGCGGCCGCCGCCGCTTTCGACGCCTATCTGCGGGATCTGATCGCCGCGCGTCGCAAGGCACCGGCGGGGGATCTGCTGTCGGCCCTGATCGCCGCCCGCGACGATGCCGATCGGCTGAGCGAGGATGAAATCGTCGCGACCACCGTTCTGCTGCTGAACGCAGGCCATGAGGCGACCGTGCATTCCCTGGGCAACGCGATCCCGCACTTTCTGGCCGCCGGGCTCAGACCAAGCCCCGATCCAGAGATGGTCGAGGAGGTGCTGCGCTACGACCCGCCGCTGCATCTGTTTACCCGTTGGGTGAACGCGCGGGCCGATCTGGCCGGCCACCGGTTCGAGCCCGGCGACCAGATCGGCCTGCTGCTTGCGGCGGCGAACCGGGACCCAGCCGTGTTCGAGATGCCCGACCGGTTCGATCCGACCAGAGCCCAAGGCAAGAACCTGTCCTTCGGCGCCGGCATCCACTTCTGCGTCGGCGCGCCGCTGGCCCGGGCCGAGATCCGCCTGGCGCTGCCGATCCTGTTAGAACGCTGCCCCGGGCTGCGCGTGGTGGCGCGGCCGGAATACCGCGACATCTATCACTTCCGGGGTCGCGCCGGGCTGCGGGTCGCGATCTGACCGCCGCGACGGTCGGCGGATCCCCGCCGAGGCAGGAACCGGCGAAATTCCGGCTCGTTTAAGATAAGACGCGGGGGGCGTACCGCCGCTAGCGTGCCGGTGCGCGCCTCCTCCCGGGAGGAACGAAACGCGGGCTTTCGCGTTCCCATGCCACAAGGAAAGGATATCCCATGAAGACCCTGTACATGATCGCGGTCGCTTCGCTGTTTGCGCTGCTGGCGGGCTGCAACACAATCGGTGGGGTGGGCCAAGACGTCTCCGCCGGTGGCGATGCGCTGAGCGACGCCGCCGAAGACGTGCAAAGCCAGCTTTAATCGTCACGCGGGCGCATTGCAGCGCCCACATTGCACAGCGCGCGCGGGCCAGAGCGCCCGCGTGGCGCAGCCCCGGCCGGTCTAACGCCCGACCGGCTGGGCCGTTTCCACCAGGCGCGCGAAAAACGACGCCCCCAGCGGCGAGATCTCGTCGTTGAAATCGTAATCCGGATGGTGCAACCCCGGAATGTCGCCCGCGCCGAGAAAGACGTATGCGCCCGGCCGGGCCTTCAGCATCAGCCCGAAATCCTCCGCCCCCATCGACGGTGAATGGTCCAGCGTCGCATTGTCCGCACCAAGCACGTCGCGCGCCGCCACCAGGGCCGTATCAACCGCTGCGTCATCGTTCACGACCACCGGATAGCCGAACTCGTAGTCGACTTCCGCCGTCGCGCCATGCGCCTCCGCCACCGCGGCGACGATCTTTTGCAGCCGGTCATGCATGTCCTGGCGCAGATCCTCGCGCATAATGCGGACGGTGCCGGCCAGTTCGGCATGGTCGGGGATGATGTTGAACGCGGTGCCGGCCTGAAACTTGGTCACCGACAGAACCGCCGGCTCGCGGGGGTCGACATTGCGGGCGACGATCGTCTGCAGGCTCTGGACGATCTGCGCCGCCACCGCGATCGGGTCGATGGTGTCATGCGGAAATGCCGCGTGTCCGCCCTGCCCGCGCACGATGATCTCAAACCGGTCCGCCCCCGCCATGGTCGGCCCGTAATTCATGTCCATCTTGCCCGGCGCCAGGCCCGGCCAATTGTGCAGCGCGAATACGCGGGCGATATCGAACCGGTCCATCATACCCTCATCGACCATCACGCCCGCACCGCCGCCGCCCTCCTCGGCCGGTTGGAAGATCAACGCGACCGCGCCGGCGAAATTGCGTGTTTCCGCCAGATAGCGGGCCGCCCCCAGCAGCATCGCGGTGTGGCCGTCATGGCCGCAGGCATGCATCTTGCCGGGATTTTGCGACCGGTGGGGCAGATCGCGCCGCTCCTCCATCGGCAACGCGTCCATATCCGCGCGCAGCCCGATGGTCTGCCCCGGCCCCTGGCCCCGGATGATCGCCACCACGCCCGGTCCGCCGACCCCCTCGTGGATCTCGTCGACACCGAACTCCCGCAGCTTATCGACCACGAAGGCCGCGGTTTCATGCGTGTCGAACAGCAATTCGGGATGCGCATGCAGATGCCGCCGCCACGCGGTCATATCGTCATGGAACTCGGCGATCCGGTTGAGGACGGGCATGGCTGTCTCCAGGGGCTGGTTCGCCTGCGACTAGAACGGGTCCGCCCCGACCGTGCAACGGGGAATTGCATTCGCGGCAAGGGCCTGCCAAGCACATATCGCCGCAGCCGATCGGACCGCCAATGCCCCACCCTCCCCCGCCAGACCTGCCCACCATTGCCCGCCTGCGCGCGGTGATGGCGGCGCTGCGCGATCCGGACGCGGGCTGCCCATGGGACATCGAACAGACCTATGCCACCATCGCGCCCTACACCATCGAGGAGGCCCATGAGGTCGCCGACGCCATCGCCCGCAACGCCTTTGACGAATTACCGGGCGAGTTGGGCGATCTGCTGCTGCAGGTGATCTATCACGCCCAGATGGCCGAGGAAGAGGGCCGCTTCACCTTCGACGACATCGCCCATGGCATCACCGAAAAGATGATCCGCCGCCACCCGCATGTCTTTGGCGACGAACGCCGTGACAAATCCGCCGCCGATCAGACCCGCGACTGGGAGAGGATCAAGGCCGCCGAACGCGGCCGTTCCGGCGTTCTGGACGGCGTCGCGCTGGGCCTGCCGGCGCTGACCCGAGCGGTCAAGCTTCAGAAACGCGCGGCGCGGGTGGGGTTCGACTGGCCAGAGGTCGACCAAGTGCTCGCCAAGCTGCGTGAAGAGGCCGACGAACTGGTCGCGGCGCGCGACATGCGCGATGCGGACGCGATGGAAGACGAGTTTGGCGATCTTCTTTTCGTGCTCGCCAATCTGGCGCGGCATCTGAATGTCGACCCCGAGGCGGCGTTGCGTCGGTCGAACGCGAAATTCACCCGCCGCTTCCAGGCCATCGAGGCGGCGCTCGCCGCCCAGGGTCGCGATCCCGCGGACAGCGATCTGGCGGAGATGGACGCGCTTTGGGACGCAGCCAAAGCGGCGGAGAAGGCGGACGCCGGCAAATGACGGCGCCCGCTGGGGCCTGGCGTCAGGCCAGAACGCGCGGCCAATTGGCGTCGCCCGCCGCGATATTGCCGGGGATGTCGCGCTCCCACCTGCGCTGGATGCGGCGCGAATAGTTCAGGTACAGCTTGCCGTCGACGATTTTCCACGCCTCCGGCACGGTGGAGGCGGTGTAGCCCTGCGCCACGGCCCAGGCACAATAGCCGCCGTATTGCGGCGCATACGCGGCCGGGTCGGCGGCAAAGGCGTCGCGGTTCGCGGTCGTGGCGAAACGCCAACGCACCCCATTCCAGTCCTGGGTGATGTCGGCATCGCCCGCGACGGGCGCGCCCTGGTTGAAATAGGCCACCGGATCGCTGCCATCGATGGCGATGCCGCCATTGGCATAGATCGGGGCGGCCCCTGCCCGGGCAGGGCGGAAGAGCAGGGCTGCGGCCGGCAGCGCCAACCCCAGGCCGAGAACGGCGCGGCGGGAAGCGGTCATAAGCGATGCTCCGTCAAGACTGCGTGAATGACCTGAAAGATATGGTCCCTGCGCGCGTGGAAAATCCATCCCCACGCTTTGGTGATCGCGCGCCAGTTTCGCGTGAGCGCGGCCTGCCCGCGCGCCCTTTGTCAACGACGCCGCACGTTGTTAGAGGGGGGCCCAAGAACAGCGCCAACAGGGACCCGACAGCCATGAGCACGATCATCGACATCACCGCCCGCGAGATCCTCGACAGCCGCGGCAATCCGACCGTGGAGGTCGACGTGCTTCTGGACGATGGCGCGCTGGGCCGCGCCGCCGTGCCCTCGGGCGCGTCGACCGGCGCGCATGAGGCGGTGGAACTGCGCGATGGCGACAGCGGCCGCTACAAGGGCAAGGGCGTGGTGAAGGCGGTGCAGGCCGCCAATAGCGAGATCGCGGATGCGATTGTGGGTTACGACGCGACTGAACAGGTCGCCATCGACCGCACGCTGGCAGCACTCGACGGCACGCCCAACAAAGCGCGGCTGGGCGCAAATGCGATCCTGGGCGTCAGCTTGGCCGTGGCGAAGGCGGCCGCAGAAAGCCTGGGCCAGCCGCTCTATCGCTATGTCGGCGGCACCTCGGCGCATGTGCTGCCGGTGCCGATGATGAACATCATCAATGGCGGCGAACATGCCGACAACCCCATCGACATCCAGGAATTCATGATCATGCCGGTCGCCGCGGACAGTCTGAGCGAAGCCGTGCGCTGGGGTGCGGAAGTGTTTCACACGTTGAAGAAAGAACTTTCGGCCGCGGGCCACAATACCGGCATCGGCGACGAGGGCGGTTTCGCGCCGGCGCTCAACTCCACGACAGAGGCGCTTGATTTCATAATGAAATCCATCGAAACCGCCGGCTACAAACCGGGCGAGGACATCCACCTCGCACTCGACTGCGCCGCCACCGAATACTATCGCGATGGCGTCTACGACATGACGGGCGAGGGCAAACGCCTGTCTTCGGCAGAGAATGCCGACTATCTGGCCGGGCTGGTGGACGCCTATCCGATCACCTCCATCGAAGACGGCATGGCCGAGGATGATTGGGACGGCTGGAAGACGCTGACGGACCGGATCGGCGACCGCTGCCAATTGGTGGGTGACGATCTGTTCGTGACCAATTCCACCCGCCTGGCCGACGGGATCGCCCGCGGCGCCGCCAATTCGCTGTTGGTCAAGGTGAACCAGATCGGCTCGCTGACGGAGACGCTGGAGGCCGTCAACATGGCCCACCGCGCGCGCTTTACCTGCGTGATGAGCCACCGTTCGGGCGAGACCGAAGACGCCACCATCGCCGACCTGGCCGTGGCCACGAATTGCGGGCAGATCAAGACCGGCTCGCTCAGCCGTTCCGACCGGCTGGCGAAGTACAATCAGTTGATCCGGATCGAGGAAATGCTGGGCGACACGGCGCATTACGCCGGGCAAGGGATCCTGCGGTAGGGCAACGGCGCGCGTGCGCGTTACGCCAACGTCGGTCAACGGCAGCCCCGGGCCCAGAGGTCCCGGGTCAAGCCCGGGACGCATGGGGATGTGGCCGTTCGCCCCTGAGGCGGTGAGACCGTCAAGCGGACGCTCCGGGGGAGCGTTCGCAGGTCGAACCGGGCGCGTTTCCAAGACGGGGCGCACGCTTTGTTCCGCTAGTATCCAGGGCAGCGGGTGGGACTGGTCCCTCGTGTACTAGGATGCCGAAGCCGCGCCGAATACCTCATCGGCCGGCAGAAATCGCGCAAGATCGGCGGCATCGGCCCAGGCAGCCTCGGCATCGCGCGTGCCCACAAGAACCACGCCCCGCGGCGGCAGGCCCGGTTGGGCCACCAGCGCACGCAGCGCGGTGCGGGCGGCGCGCCAGGGCACGGGCGGTGGGGGCGCACCGGCCGCGGCGAAGCTGAGACCGGAAACCGCCTCTAATTCTTGCCGGAACGCCTCCGGTACTTCGGCCTCGGGCGCCAGGGCCAGGCGGGTGCAGTTTACCTGCGCGCCCAACGCCGCGCGTACCGGCTCTGGCATCTCCAGCCGCCGGCGCAGGCGCAGCCCCAACGCGTCGCAGGTATAGAGAAAGCCCACGATGTCGCGTCCGCTGCCCAAGAGGATCGACGCATATGTCGGATAGGCCAGCCCCAATTCCCGCGCCCGCGCCACGCGTGTCCGCAGGATCTCCAGCGGCAGCCGCCGGCCAACCAGGTCCGCCCGTGCCCGGCGCCAGCAGTGCCGCCGCCAGCTGTGGCCGGGGCTGAAGGCGGGGCCCTTGTTATGTCCGATCCCGGGGAGGTCGCGTCGCATGCGCACCACCCTGGCCCGTGCCAGGCGCCGGCGCAAGCCCGGTGCTGGACGGCCCGCGCGGGCCGCAGTAAGGATCTGAAAACCGGGAAGAACGACATGGCCGAGCCGGCACCCCCCAAACTCTATCTGGCCACGCCGACCCGGTTCGATCTGTCCCGGCTGACCGCGCTGTTGCCGCAGGTGCTCGACCGCGCGCCGGTCGCGTGCCTGCGGCTGAGCCGGGCCGGCCAGGATGCCGACGCCATGACCCGGCTGGCGGACATGCTGCGCCCCCTGGCCCATGCCCACGACATTCCCATCGTGGCCGACGATCTGGCCCAGGTCGCGGCACGCGCCGGGCTTGACGGGGTGCATTTGACCGACGGGCCGGGCCGCCTGCGCGATGCCCGCAAGACGCTGGGCAAAGACGCCATTATCGGCGTTTTCTGCGGCGCCTCGCGCCATGCCGGGCTGACCGCGGGCGAGTTGGGCGCGGACTATGTCAGCTTCGGCCCCGTCCATGGTGGCCCCGCCGCGGTCGCGGACGACATCGCCGATGGCGCGCTCTTCGCGTGGTGGGCGGAAATGGTGGAGGTGCCCGTCGTGGCCGAGGGCGGGCTGACCGAAGCCGCCGCCGGCACCACGCTGGGTCCGGCCGACTTCCTGATGCTGCGCGACGAGATCTGGCTGGCCGAGGATGGGCCGGAGGCCGCCGCCAGCCGCTGGGCCGCCTACGCCTGAGCCGGGCCGCCCAGCCGGTCGATCATGCCCTGCCGCACTGCCGCCTCGCAGGCCGCCGCCAGATCCTTGCGCGTAGCGAAATCGGCGGCGCGCAGCGGCGGGTGGTGCACGACATCCACGACCGCCCCCGCCGACATCGCGAACACGGCGGCCAGGTGCGGGCGCAGCGGCATCGTCGCCCACCAGCCGAAGAACTCCGGCGGCTGGTCCGGCGGCGGGCTATAGACCAACGTCACCGGCTGCACCCAAAGGTCCGCCGCCAAACCCGGCGTGATCAGCGCCTCGAAAAGCGACGTGCGGAACCGCAGCACGCGGCGGCTGTCGGTCGAGGTGCCCTCGGGGAAGAAGCACAGACGATCGCCGGCCAGAAGCCGCGCCCGCACGTCCTGTTCCTGCTGCTTGGCCTCAATGGCGCGGCGGTTGATGTAATGGGTGCCGATCTGGCGCGACAGCGGGCCGATGACGGGCCAGGACTGCACTTCGGATTTGGAGATGAAATAGACCCGATCCGCGGCAAGCATGGTGAAGATGTCGATCCAGCCCGAGTGGTTCGTCACCACCGCGCCGCCCTGGGTCATCGGCGTGCCGATCCGGTTGATACGCAAGCCGCAGAGCCGCAGACAGATCGTGCCCCACAGGCAGGTGATCCAATGCGCCACCGCGCGCGACCAGCGCCGGCCCAGCGCGTTGAAGGCGATCACGAAGACAATACCGAAATAGGTGCAGAACAGCAGCACCAGCGCGCGTATCCCGGCGCGCAGGTATTCCCAGGGCCGCGGCCGGCGCAGTTCCGGCGGATCGGCGGCGTTCCACGTCATGCTCACGGCGCAGCGGCCCGTTCGACAAAGGCGTCGCGGTATTTGCGCACCATGCGGCCGGTATCCATCAGCAGGCAGACGTCGATCGTGTTGAAATTGCGGTCGATCCAGGCGCCTTCGCCCACGAAACCGCCCAGCCGCAGATATCCCTTGATCAGCGCCGGGATCTGACCCAAGGCGGCCAACCGGTCGACCTGGGCCACAGGCAGGCGATCCATCGCGGCAAAGCCTGCCGGCCGCGCCCGCACGCGCAAATCCGGCGGGGCAAGGTAGGTGTGGTGCAGAAAGCTCAGCCCATGGGCGATGCGCGCCGGGTCGGTGCCGGGGAAAGAGGCGACGCCGAACAGGATCTGAATGTCGCGCGCCAGCACGTACTCGGCCAGCGCGTTCCACATCAGATGCATCGCCACGGTCCCGCGATAGGGCGCGGCCAGGCAGGACCGGCCCAGTTCCACGGCCCTGGGTCCGTATCGCATCAGCGGCGCCAGATCGTATTCGGATGCACTGTAAAACCCGCCCGCCGCGGCCGCCCGCGCGCCGGGCAACAGCCGATAGACACCGACGACCCGGTCCAGCGGATCCGCCGGCGCCGCCTTGCGGTCGATCATGATCAGATGGTCGAAATGGATGTCGAACGCGTCGCGTTCCAAGCGCCGTGTATGGTCGGCGTCCGCGGCGGCGGCGCCCATTTCTTCCACGAACACGGCATAACGCAGCCTTTGCGCGGCCTGGCGGTCCTCTTCGGTCGCGGCCAGCCGGATCTCATAACGCGCGGCGTCGAGTTCCATGGCTGTCCGTGATCCTCCCAATACCCGGCCGGCGTGCGGTCGTGGTCGTTTAGGGCCTTGGCGCCCGCCTGGCAAGCGACCGCCGGTCGCGCCGGATGGGACATGGAATTAACCATCTGTTAACTCTGTCAGCCGACAGATCGGTCAGTCTTGGCCTGCGCCGTAGTCGGGGGACAATGCAATCCTGAAGCCGTCGATGACCTGTTTGCCCGCATGTTCGAAATTCACCGTGACGCGCCCGTCGATGACCGACTGCACCTGGCCCAAGCCCCAATCGGCGCGGTCGGGGTGATGCACGAAATCGCCCGGCTCCAAGGAAACCAACATTCTATCGGAACCGCCCATGACCTTGCCTGATCTGTCCGCGCTCGTGAGTTCGCGCATCTGCCATGATTTGATAAGCCCCGTTGGCGCCATCGGCAATGGCGTTGAGCTTTTGTCCAGCATCCCCGGCGGCCCGGGGGAGGAACTTGCGCTGATTTCCGACAGCGTGTCCACCGCAACGCAAAAGCTGCGCTGTTTCCGGCTGGCCTTCGGCGCGGCCCCGGCCGGCGCCTCGGTTTCGGCGGCGGAGACGAAAACCGCGGTGCAATCGCTGTTCCAGGGGCGCTATGCGGCCAACATGTCGCTTCAGGCCGGCGACCCGCGCCGCGCAACGGTCAAGGCGCTACTGCTGACCATCCTATGCCAGGAAAAGGCGCTGCCCCTGGGGGGAACCAGCGCGATCGACCTGCGCCGCGATGGCTTTCAAATCGACACTGCGGCGCCGAAACTGCGCGAGGATCGCGCGCTTTGGGCCCTGATCGACCGGCCCGGTCTGCCCGCGGACCTGGCTGCGGCAGAGGTGCAATTCCCGCTGTTGGGCCAATGCCTGCGCGATGCAGGCGCTCGGCTGGAACGGCATTTCGAAGACACGCACATCCGGTTGGAGGTCACGGGCTTCGCCTGAGCTGTTCTAGCGTCGCCCCTGCAGCGATTCGCGCCGCAAACGACCCGGCGTAACGCCGGTCTCGCGCCGGAACACGGCGGTCATGTGCGACTGGCTGGAAAAGCCGCAGGCATAAGCGATATGCGCCAACGTCATCTGCGACCGCTCCAGCAGCGCCCTGCATCGCTCCACCCGGCGGCGCAGCACATACCGGTGCGGCGTCTCGCCCATCGCCACCTTGAATGCGCGCGAGAAGTGGAAAGGGCTCATCTCCGCGATACCCGCGATTTGCTCCAGCGACACATCCTCGGCCAGGTTGTCTTCGATGTATTCAAGCACCACCTGGGTCAGTTTCGGCGGGATCGAGGTTCGCCTGGGCGCGGCCTGATCCGGCCCGGTGGAGTGGTTGCGCAGCAGATGCAGCGTCAGGGTCTGGATCGCGCTGTCCAGGTAAAGCGAAGACAACGCATCCGCGTGCGACAATTCCGTATCGATGGCGCGGATCAATGTCGCCGCCACCGGATCGATCATGCCGTGCACGTCCAAAAGCGCGTCGAACTCGGCCCTGTCGCCGAATGCGGCCTGCGCCGTCTGCTGGACCAATTCGACCGGCAATTCCACCTTGATGGTCTCGAAAGGGTCGCCGTCATCGACGCTCCAGTGGCCATCGTGATGCGGCGTGACGATGGTCAATTCACCCGCCCGGGCGCCACGGTCGCGGCTGGTCTCCCCACCCAGCTTGACAATCGGGTTGCCCACCCGGGTGGGGAGCACGACCAGATAGCGGTCCCAGGGATGATGGGTCAGTTCCTCGAACTGTTCCTTGGTGCGATAGACCGCGATGCCAGAGGCCGCGCTTTCGGCATGGGCATCCACCGCGAAAGAGACGGCATCGTCCTTGCCCCCGACGACATCGATGATGCGCCCGGGATTGTCGACGCGTTCCAAAAGATCGTTATCCACGTAGTCCATGGTGGCGCACCTCCATCCATGTCGAACCTGGCCGTGATGTCCTGTCGTCGCGATCACGCGACTGCGAATTCAAAATAGCTGGCGCGATGCGCACGTCAATACGCGCCCGCTCAGGTTGTGCAAAAAGCCACCCGGCCGGCAACAGCGGCGGCATCAGACGCGGGTCATCGCCAGCCCAAGACCCTGGCGAAACCGGCGCATGTTCTGCCGGTAGCCCTCGGCAGATTTGCGTAATGCGTCAACCTCTTGATCGCTCAGCATCCGCGCCACCTTCGCCGGCGCGCCGATCGCCAACGCACCCGGCGGTATCGCCTTGCCCTCCGTCACCAGGGCGCCGGCGCCGATCAGCGCCCCGTTGCCGATCACCGCGCCGTTCAGCACCGTGGCGCCCATACCGATCAACGCCCCCTCGCCCAGGGTGCAGCCGTGCAGGATCGCCTTGTGGCCCACGGTCACATCCGCGCCGATGGTCAGCGGAAAGCCCAGATCGGTGTGCAGGACGCAGCCATCCTGCACATTGGAGCCTGCGCCCACCGTGATCCGCTCGGTATCGCCGCGCAACACCGCGTTGAACCACACCGACGCACCAGACGCCAACACGACGTCGCCGATCAGCCGCGCGCCCGGCGCGACCCAGACATCGCCATCCTCCGGCAAGACCGGGGATTTACCGTCAAGATCATATAGCGATGTCACAGTCCCGCCCTCTCGAATTCGGCATTCAACGCCTGAACATGGGCCAAAAGGCCCGGCTGGCGGGCGCGGCGCAACCGCTCGGCAGTCAGGATCGCGCGCAATTGGGTCTCGCAACGCAGCAGATCGTCATTGACCAGCACGTAGTCATAGGCGTCCCAGTGGCTGATCTCGTCCCGGCTGCGGGCCATGCGGCCACCGATGACCTCGGCACTGTCCTGGCCGCGCGCGACCAGCCGCGCCTGCAGCGCCGCGATGGAAGGCGGCAACAGAAAGATCGACACGACGTGATCGCGCAGGGCCGAGTTGCGGATCTGCTGCCCGCCCTGCCAGTCCACATCGAACAGCACATCGTGACCGGCATCGATGGCGGCCTCCACCGGCGCCTGGGGCGAGCCGTAGAGGTTCCCGAACACTTCGGCATGTTCCAACATCCGGCCCTGGGCGACCTCCGCCCGGAACGCCGGTTCGGACACGAAGTGATAGTCGCGGCCATCGACCTCTCCGGGGCGTGCGGGGCGGGTCGTGGCGGACACCGAAAAAACAATCGACGGATCCTGCGCGCGAAGGTTGCGCGACATGGTCGATTTGCCGGCGCCCGAGGGCGAGGACAGGATGATCAGAAGTCCGCGGCGCGGCGCGGCGGGGTCATTCGACATTCTGGCACTGCTCGCGCATTTGGTCGATGACCACCTTCAGATCCAGACCGGCTTTGGTCAACTCGCTGTCCTGGGCTTTGGAACACAGCGTATTGGCCTCTCGGTTGAACTCCTGCATCAGGAAATCCAGCCGCCGGCCGACCGGACCGCCATCCTGCAAAAGCGCCCGGGCGCTGTCGACATGGGCGCGCAGCCGGTCGAGCTCTTCCGTCACGTCGACCTTTACCGCCAGCAGCGCCAGTTCCTGCGCCAGCCGCGCGGGGTCGCTTTGATCCTGCGCCGCCATCAGTGCGGAGACACGGCTGCGCAGCGCCGCGCCAGAGCGGGCCAGGCGGGCCTCTGCCAGATCGCAGGCGTCGGCGATCAGGGCCGCGACGGCGTCGACCTGACCGGCCAGCACCCGCGCCAGGGCCGCACCTTCGGCCGCGCGGGCCCGAACCAGATCGTCCAACAAGGGGGCGATATCGGCCGCGATCGGCTCCACATGTGCCGCGGCACTGTCACCGGTGCGGGCGCTTTCGACCACGCCGCGCATCGACAGGATGTCGCCGGCGCTCAGCGGCGCCAGGGGCACGCCGGCCTCCTGCGCCGCCACGGCGATCTGTGCTGTGACATCCAGCGCCCGGTCCAGGGCGTGACGGTTGATGTCCAGGCGCGCCGCGGCGTCCACCGTCGACCAGCGCAGCGCGATCTGGACCGCGCCCCGGGTCATCCGCGCCTGGGCCGCGGCGCGCAACTTCTGTTCCAACGCCTCCAGCCCCTCGGGCAGCCGGATACGCAGATCCAGGCCGCGGGCATTGACGCTGCGCGCTTCCCATTGCCATTCCACCCCGTCCGCCTGCCCGGCGCGGGCGGCGAACCCGGTCATTGAATTCAGCGTCAAACCCTACCTCGCGCCAGATGGCCTGTGTCGTTAATCCTTTATTACTAAAACGCAGGACAAATAGATAAAAGTCGACTAAGTTTTTGTGGACGGCCGCAAGGGGCACTACCACACGCCACCGCGGCCGGACTGCACCAGAACGGATGCCCGTAACCATCGCAAAGACTGTGTTTCCGACGGAGCGACCATGAACAGCACGGGGCTGAACAAACTGCGAGACTATTGGGAAAGCCTGCGCAACGGCCGCACGGCGCCCTATCGGGCCGAGTTGGACCCGCGCAAGTTCGAGGACGTGTTGGAGAACATGTTCATCCTGGAGCAGTTGCACCCCGATCAGGTGCGCGTCCGGCTGGCCGGCATGGCGCTGTGCGAGATGATGGGGATGGAGGTTCGCGGCATGCCGCCCGAGGCCTTCATCGATGCCGCCCATCGCCGCGATTTCAGCCGCCACGTGGCGGCGGTGCTGGACGGCCCCGCGGTGGTGGAACTGGATCTGCTGGCCAGCGACGCAAGCGGCAGTGACGTGGTTTCTCAGATGCTGCTTCTGCCCCTGCGCAGCGACTTCGGCGAGGTCACGCGGATCCTGGGCTGCGTCGTGGCGGAGACCGCCAATATTCGCGCGCCGGTCAATTTCAGCATTACCGGCGACCGGCTGACGCGGATCCATCCCAGCACGATCGAAAGTCCGGCCGGCTCCATGCCCGGTTTCGCCGAGGACGCCACGCCCTTCGCGCCGCCGCCGCCCGAAGCGGCGCTGCGTTCGGTCGCCGACAACCCCAACGTGGTCAAGACCCCGCGGCGCGGGCAGTTGCGGGTGGTCTCAGGCAAACGCTGAAGAGGCGGCTGTGGATGCGACCGCGGCTGTAATTGTGGCTGTCCGGGCTCACGCCGCGGCGGCGCGCCCCTGCAGCGCCAGCACCGCGGTCAGATCGGAATGGTCGAGAATGGCATCCGCCTCCGCCCGCAGCGCCGGTTTGGCGCGGTAGGCCACACCCAGGCCGGCCGCGCGGATCATCGCCAGATCGTTGGCACCATCCCCCACTGCGACCACATCATGCGGCGTGGCGCCGGTGTCCCGGCACAGCGTCTCCAACGCCTCGCGTTTCGCCGCCTGGCCCAGCACCGGCTTGGCGACAGCACCGGTCAGCCGCCCGCACGCCTCCAGCAGCACATTCGCGGCGTGGCTTTCGAACCCCGCCGCCGCCGCCACCCGTTCGGTGAAAAACGTGAACCCGCCCGACACCAGCGCCGTGCGCGCACCGCCGGCGCGCATGGTCTGCACCAAAGCCCGCGCGCCGGGGTTGAGCCGCACGCGTTGGTCATAGCAGTCCTGCAGCGTCGCCACCGGCAGATCGGCCAACAACCCCACGCGGGCGTCGATGGCGGCCTCGAAATCCAATTCGCCGCGCATCGCGCGTTCGGTGATCGCCGCGACCTGGGCTTTGACGCCGGCGAAATCGGCCAATTCGTCGATGCATTCGACGCCGATCATGGTGCCGTCCATATCGGCGATCAGGATACGCTTGCGCCGGCGCTGGGCCGGCACAAGGTTCAGATCGGCCCCCAGATCGGCGCGCAGGGCTTCCAGATCCGGCGGCCGCGCCAGCGGCGTCTCTGCCCAGGACACCGACCGCCGGCCGAAACGCACCTTTAGGCGCCGGTCCGCCTCGGCGATGGTCGCATCGGACAGGCGCGGCGCGGCGGTCAGCACCGCCACCCAACCGCCCATGTCAGACAGCGGCGCGCTGCGCCTCGCGGCGCTGGTGCAGTTCCTCGGCCACCAGAAAGGCCAGTTCCAGCGATTGCGCCGCATTCAGCCGCGGGTCGCAGGCGGTGTGATAGCGGTCGGACAGATCGCCATCGGCCACCGCACGCACGCCGCCGGTGCATTCGGTCACGTCCTTGCCGGTCATCTCGAAATGCACCCCGCCGGGATAGCTGCCCTCCGCCGCATGCACGGCGAAGAACTCGCGCACTTCGCGCAACACCCGGTCGAAGGGCCTGGTCTTGTAGCCGCTGTCGGATTTGATCGTATTGCCGTGCATCGGGTCGCAGGACCAGACCACCTGCTTGCCCTCGCGCGCAATCGCGCGGATCAGGCGCGGCAGATGCTCGCCGACATGGCCGGCACCGAAGCGCGCGATCAGCGTCAGCCGGCCCGGCTCGTTGGCGGGGTTCAACGCATCGGTCAGGCGCAGCAGGTCGTCCTCGGTCAGCGAGGGGCCGCACTTCAACCCAATGGGGTTCTGCACGCCGCGGGCAAACTCGACATGCGCGCCGTCGGGCTGGCGGGTGCGGTCGCCGATCCAGATCATGTGGCCCGAGCCTGCCACCGGCAGGCCGGAGGTCGAATCGACCCGACACAGCGCCTCTTCGTATTCCAGCAGCAGCGCCTCGTGGCTGGTGTAGAAATCCACCCGGTGGAGCGCATCGGCGGTCTCACCGGTCACACCGGCCGCTTCCATGAACGACAGGCTTTCCGAAATCCGGTTGGCCAGCGCGTGATACCGCTCGTACCCGGCCGCATCCTTGGTGAAGCCCAGCGTCCAGGAATGCACACGCGCGATATCGGCAAACCCGCCCTGGCTGAACGCGCGCAGCAGGTTCAGCGACGCCGCGGATTGCGTATAGGCCTGCAGCATTCGCGCGGGGTCGGGCACGCGCGCGGTTTCGGTGAAGTCGATGTCGTTGATGATGTCGCCGCGATAGCTGGGCAGTTCGATACCGTCCTTGGTTTCGGTCGGGGCCGAGCGCGGCTTGGCGAACTGGCCGGCCATGCGACCGATCTTGACCACCGGACACTTGGCGCCAAAGGTCAGCACCACCGCCATCTGCAGCATCACCTTATAGGTGTCGCGGATCAGATCGGCGCCGAATTCCTCGAAGCTTTCGGCGCAATCCCCACCCTGCAGCAAAAAGGCGCGGCCCTCCGCCACCTCGGCCAGTTGCGCTTTCAGCCGGCGGGTTTCACCGGCGAAAACCAGTGGCGGATAACTGGCCAGCCGCGCCTCCGCCGCCGCCAACGCGGCGGTGTCCGGATAGTCCGGCATCTGCACCCGCGGCTTTGCGCGCCATCCCGATTTGGCCCATGCGGCGGTCATGGCTTTCCCCTGTTCGTTGCCGTGTTCGATCGAAGTCCAGGGCTTATAGGCAAGGCGCTTCCGCTTGACCAGCACGGCCCCCGCGATTTTGCTTGACGGACGGCACGGTTGTTCTCCAATGGGGCTCCGCTGCGCAGCCTGGGAGGCGCGATGTCCAGCCACGAGAAGCGGCCCCGCCATTTCGCATTTCTGGTGCTTGAGAATTTCACGCTGCTGGCGTTTTCCAGCGCGTTGGAACCGCTGCGCCTGGCCAACTACACCGCGCAGGCAGAGGTCTACACCTGGACCGTCCTGTCCGAAACTGGCGGCCCGGTGACGAGTTCGGGCGGTCTGACGATCAATCCCGACGGCGGGTTGCGCGAACTCCCGCGGGAGACGACGATCATCGTGGCCGGCGGCAAGGACGTGAAAGCGGCGATCACCAAACCGGTGCTGACCTGGCTGCGCCGCGAAAGCCGCCGCGGGCTGGTCGTCGGGGCGATCTGCACCGGCGCGCAGGCGCTGGCCAAGGCCGGGCTGCTGGATGGCAAGCGCGCGACCATCCACTGGGACAATCGCGACAGTTTTGCCGAGGAATTTCCAGAGGTCGAACTGACCAGCCAGGTCTTTGTGATGGATGGCAACCGGCTGACTTCATCGGGCGGAACCACGCCCAGCGACATGATGCTGCGGCTGGTTTCGCAGGATCACGGGCCGGAGGTCGCCAATGCGGTGGCGGACCAGATGATCCACACCTCGATCCGCAGCGAGCGCGACGAACAACGGCTGTCGATCCCTACCCGGATCGGCGTGCGGCATCCGAAACTGTCGACCGTCATCCAGATGATGGAAGACAATATCGAAGAGCCGATCTCGCCGGCGGTGATGGCCGCGGATGTGGGCATGTCCACCCGGCAGTTGGAACGGCTGTTCCGCCGGTATCTGAACCGCAGCCCAAAGCGGTACTATATGGAGTTGCGCCTGAACCGGGCGCGCAACCTGCTGATGCAGACGGATATGAGCGTCATCAACGTGGCGCTGGCCTGCGGGTTCGCCTCGCCGTCGCATTTCTCCAAGTGCTATCGCGGCCATTTCGGCACCACGCCCTATCGTGAGCGCGGCACCCAGGCGGCGACGGGGTAGCGCCCGGGTTCAAGCCGGACAAACCGCGGCCGGATCCTGGCGCGTCGCGCCCCGGACGTGATCCGGCGCCGCTGACCCTAGGCCTCCGCCGGCGCCTCCTCCAGGTGATAGCGGTCCATATGCTCGCGCACCCGGTCGACCAGATCGTTGAGGGAGAACGGCTTGGCCAGATAGCTCGACCGCGGGATATCCGCCTTGCCGTCGGAAAACACGTCCTCCGAATACCCGGATATGAACACCGTGCTGCTGTTCGGCCGGGTCTCATAGGCCTTGCGCACCCAGCTCGGCCCATCGAGCCCCGGCATGATCACGTCTGACACGAAGATATCGACCGCCAGGCCGTCATCGGCCAGCACATCCAGCGCCGCCTCGCCGCTATCGGCCTCCAGCACGGTATAGCCACGCATCTGCAGCGCCCGGGCGGCAAAGGCGCGCACCGGCGCTTCGTCTTCGACCAGCAGCACCACGCCGCGTCCGGTCGGGTCCTTGAAGCTTGGCGGCGCGGCCGCCGCGGCCGGCACATCGATCTCAACCGGTTCCGGCGGCGCTTCGTAGATCGGCAGATAGATGGAAAAGATCGAGCCCTCGCCCGGGGTACTGTCGACGAAGATGAACCCGTCCATCTGCTTGATGATGCCATAGGCCGTCGACAGGCCCAGCCCGGTGCCCTCGCCCACGCGCTTGGTGGTGAAAAAGGGCTCAAAGATCTTGCCCAGCTTGTCGCGCGGGATGCCGGTGCCGGTGTCCTCGACCTCGATCACGCTGTAGCGCCCGGGCGGAACGCTGGCGCGGTCGCGCTCCATCTCCGCCTCCAACGTCTCGTTGCGCGTGCGCAGGCGTACCACGCCGCCCGTGGGCATCGCATCGCGCGCATTGACCACAAGGTTGACGATCACCTGCTCCAATTGCCGCTCGTCGGCGCGCACGGGCCAGATATCGGCGCAATTCTCGATCTCAAGCGCCACCTTCTCGCCCAGCAGACGATTCAACAGATGCGCAAGCTCGGCGAGCGTATCGTATAAATGCAGCGTCTCGGGCCGCAGCGTCTGTTTGCGCGAGAATGCCAGAAGCTGGCGCACCAACGCCGCGGCGCGGTTTGTGTTCTGGCGGATCTGCATCAAATCGGGATGGTCGCTGTCGCCCTGCAGATGCCGCAGCAGCAGCAGGTCGCAATGCCCGCTGATCGCGGTCAGCAGGTTGTTGAAATCATGCGCCACGCCGCCGGCCAACTGGCCCACAGCCTGCATCTTCTGGCTCTGGACGAATTGCGCCTCCAGCGTCTTCAGCTCGGTCGCATCGCTCAGCACCGCCATGATCGTCGCTGCGCCGCCCTGATCGATGCGCGTCATGGTCACCTGCAGAAAGCCGTCCACCTCGTCGGTCTTGCCGCGCGCCACCTCCGAACGCCCCTGGGCCTTGCCGGCCAGGGTGTCGGACAGCCGGTCGTGGATCGACTTGCCCAATCCCTCCAGCAGATCGCCCAGCTTGACGCCCTCGATATCCGGGTCGTGCAGCAGCTTTTTCGCGGCGCGGTTTGCGAACAGGACCGTGCCGTCGGTGGCCAGGCGCACCAGCGCAACCGGCAGCATGTCGAGCCCGATGGCCACACCCTCTTCGCCCGGCTGGGGGGCGGTGTCGCTGCCGGCATGGCCCGGCGTGAGATCGGCGGTGACCGGGGTCAGGCGCCACAGGGTGTGGCCGGCGACAGGCTCTACCGACAGTGTCCAGGCGCGGTCGTCCAGCGTCAGCGGGGTATGCGCGACGCCCTGGGCCTCGGCCCGGCGGGCCAGCCGATAAAGCCCGCTGGCGCCGCTGCTGAGGATCGGTGCGAAGATCGCATCGACATCCGCGCCGGCCAGGCCCAGATCACGGGCGGCGCCGTTGCGTCTAACCACTTGCCCTTCGGCATCGACGGCCAGGATCGGCAGCGCCGACGCCTCCAGATCCAGAACGCTTGCCGGCCCCGGCGCCGCGCGCCCGGCCAGAAACCACCAAGTTAGGCCGAAGGCGGCCCCGGCCCAAAGTGCCGCCAGAACCAGGGGCGGCGCTGACACAAGATAGCCGGCCGCCAGCGCGGCCCAGGCCACGCCCAGGCCAATCAGGCTCAGGCTCGGCAGCCGCGGCATGCCGGTGACGTGGGACTGCTCGGTGATGGCCATATACTTCCGCCTCGATCCTGCCCGCGATCTGGGCGGACAATGGTTAACACAAAGCTAAATCGCGCGATCCGACGCCCCCCTATGGTTTCGCACAGCACTTCCGATTGAGTCAGACTAGCACAATCGCGCAAAAGTAGAACCCATCGCCGGGATCGCCGGCGCCAAGTCGCATTTCGTCCACGATCCGCGCCGCAGGATGGCGAGTGAGGAAGGCCGCGGTCTGATCCTCGTTCTCTTCGCGAAACAGCGCGCAGGTGACATAGATCAGCCGCCCGCCGGGCGCGACATGGGCGGTCGCGGCATCCAGTATCGCGGCCTGCTGGGCGGCGTACCGGGCCAGCCCGTCGGCATCCAGCCGCCACTTGCTGTCCGGGCTCCGCCGCCAGGCGCCGCTGCCGCTGCAGGGCGCATCCACGAAGACCATGTCGAAGGGCGGCTCGGCCGAAAGCTCTGCGGTTGCGCGCATGGCGATCCGCACCCCGGCGCGGTCGGCGCGCTTGGGCAGATCGGCCATGCGCGCCGGGTCCGCGTCATGCGCCACGACCACGCCCTGCCGGGCCATCGCGGCGGCCAGCGCCAGCGCCTTGCCGCCGCCGCCGGCGCAAAAATCCAACACGCGCTGGCCCGGCGCGGCGCCGGCGCGCAGAACGACGGCCTGGCTGGCGGCGTCCTGAATGTCGACCAGCCCGTCCGCATAGGCCTGCGTTGCCTTGATCCCGGTCTTTGGTCCGGTGATGCGCAACGCGCTGGGAATGTCGCCGACGGCAGCGGTCTCGATCCCCGCCGCCGCAAGCGTCGCCGCCGCGGCCGGGCGATCCGTCTTGAGCGTGTTCACCCGCAGATCCAGCGGCGCGCGGCGCCGCAGCGCCGCCATCACCGCATCGGTCTCCGCCCCCAGGGCGCGGTCCAGCACCGCGCTCAGCCCGGCGGGAATATCGAGCGCCACCTCCCGGGGCGCGGTGCCGAGGTCGCGCAGCGCCGCCCGCTCCGTCTCGGACAGGGGCGGCGGGGCATAGCCTTCGCCCGAAAACGCGGCCAGCGCCCTTGCCGAGGACCCGGCCTCCGCCCCGGTCATCGCAGTCAGCCCGACCGCCAGACTGCGCCCGGTTTCCTCGGACTGGCCAGAGCACCATTGCGCGCTGCGGCGTTTGCGCAACGCCTCGAACACCAGATCGCGCACCGCCGCGCGGTCCTTGGACCCGGCATAGCGCGCACTGCGGGCCCAGCGCAGCAACGCAGGCTCCGCCGCCTGCCCCGCGATCACCGCATCCAAGATGGGGATCGCCGCGGCCAGCCTTGCGCCGGGGGTCATCGTGCGCGACCCGACGGCCTAGCCAGCCGTGTAGTTGGGGCTTTCGCGGGTGATCTGGACGTCATGGACATGGCTTTCCGTCAGCCCGGCGCCGGTGATGCGCACGAAACGGCAGTTGCCGCGCATGTGGTCCACGGTGGCGCAGCCGGTATAGCCCATCGCCGCGCGCAGACCGCCAATCAGTTGGTGGATCACCGCCGGGGCGGGTCCCTTGTAGGGCACGCGACCCTCGACACCCTCGGGCACCAGCTTGTCCGAGGAGGCCTCGCTTTGGAAATAGCGGTCGGCGGAGCCGCGTGCCATTGCACCGACCGACCCCATGCCGCGATAGGATTTGAAGCTGCGGCCCTGGAACAGAATCGTCTCGCCCGGCGCCTCTTCGGTGCCGGCCAGCATCGAGCCGACCATGGCGCAACTCGCCCCCGCCGCGATCGCCTTGGCGAAGTCGCCGGAAAACTTGATGCCCCCATCGGCGATCACCGGCGTGTCGCCTGCGGCGGCGGCGCAATCCAGCACTGCCGAAAGCTGCGGCACGCCCACGCCGGCCACGATCCGGGTGGTGCAGATCGAACCCGGTCCGATGCCGACCTTGACCGCATCCGCCCCGGCATCGATCAGCGCCCGCGTCGCCTCGGCCGTGGCCACATTGCCGGCGATCACCTGCACATCGTTCGACAGCCGCTTCACCCGGCCCACGGCCTCGGCCACGCTGGCCGAATGGCCATGCGCGGTATCGACCACGATCGCATCCACCCCGGCATCGATCAGCGCCTCGGACCGGGCGAAGCCGGCGTCGCCCACGGTCGTTGCGGCGGCGACGCGCAACCGGCCCAGATCGTCCTTGCAGGCCTGCGGGTTCAGCACCGACTGCTCGATATCCTTGATCGTCAACAGCCCGGTCAGCCGGTCCTGGTCATCGACCACCAACAGCTTTTCGATCCGCCGGGCATGCATCAGGCTGCGCGCGGCATCCAGATCCGCGGGTTCGCGTAGCATGGCCAGGCTGTCGGAGGTCATCATCGTGGCCACCGGCGTCGCGTCATCGGTGACGAAGCGCATGTCGCGATTTGTCAGAATGCCCACGACGCGGCCATCGCGCACCACCGGAAAGCCGGTGATCCGATACCGCTCCTGCAACGCCTTGGCATCGGCCAGGGTCTGATCGGGCGTCAGCGTGATCGGGTTGTAGACGACCCCACTTTCGAACCGTTTGACCCGGCGCACCTGCCGCGCCTGCTCCTCGACCCCCAGATTGCGGTGCAAAACGCCCAATCCGCCGGCCTGCGCCATCGCGATCGCCATGCGTTGTTCGGTGACCGTGTCCATGGCGGAACTGACCAGCGGAATGTTCATCGCCACCGTTTTCGTCAGCCGCGTGCGGGTGTCGGCATCCGCCGGCAGCACCGAAGATGCGCCGGGAACCAAGAGCACGTCATCGAATGTCAGCGCTTCGCGGATCTCCATGGCGGTGCCCTCCCTGATGCGGCCCGTCATTTCACGGCGCTGCGGGAATGAAAAGGGCGGTGGTGGGCTTTGGGCCCTTGGGGACCGACCAGACGAAGCCCCTCCGCCGCAAAGGTTCCATGCCTCCAGCGGAGAGATTCGGGGACCGATGAGTGAGCCCCGTCCCGGAAACGCTCCGGTGGAGCGTTTCAGGGGCGAACGGGCGGAGCCCTGTCCCCGTCTCTGAAACGCTCCGGTTGACCGTTTCAGAGGCGCGCCGGCGGGCCCCACACGTCCCGGGCTTGACCCGGGACCTCTCGGCCCGGGGCAGAGGGTCGGGTCAGTCTTTGCCGGTGGCCTGCCCGCGAAACCCCTGCGCCACCACGAACTTCTCGGAACTGTCGGACCGGCTGGCGGGCGGCTTGAGGTGTTTGACGGCGCTGTAGTCGCGTTTGAGTTGGGCCAGCAGACCGGACTCGGCCCCGCCGGCGAGGACTTTGGCCACGAACGTGCCGCCCGGCGCCAGCACGCGCGTGGCCAGATCGGCCGCCGCCTCGCACAGCGCCATGATCCGCAGGTGATCGGTCGCCATGTGGCCGGACGATGCCGGCGCCATGTCGGACATCACCACATCCGCCGGGCCATTCAGCCACTGGGTGATGCGTGTTTCGGCATCGTCGTCCAGGAAATCCATCCGGATCAGATCGGCACCGGCAATCGGGTCTATGGGCTGCAGATCGAGCCCAAGGATCCGGCCACGGGGTCGACCGCTCTGCCCCAGCGCGTTGATCCGCGGCACTGCGACCTGGCACCAGCCGCCGGGTGCGGCACCCAGATCGACGACCCGCGCGCCGGGCGTGAGAAACCCGAATTTATCGTCCAATTCCATTATCTTAAAGGCCGCACGTCCGCGAAACCCTTCGCGTTTGGCGCGTTGCACGTATGGGTCGTTCAACTGCCGTTCCAGCCATTTGGTGGAACTCAGCCGCCGGCCCTTGGCGGTTTTCACCCGGACCTTCAGGTCGCGCTGACCGCGGCCCGAGGCGCGGCGCGGCTTATCGGCCATGGAGCGGCGCCAGCGCCCCCTGGCGGGCCATCATCGACAGCAGCATCCCCTCGCGCAGGCCGCGGTCGGCCACGCCCAGGCGATCGGTGGGCCAGATCCGCAGCAGGGTCTGCAGGATCGCCACGCCGGACAGGATCAATTCGGCCCGGTCCTTGCCGATCGAGGGTTCCGTGCGCCGGCCTTCTGGCCCCAAGGCCATCAGCCGGGCGATGACGGCATCGATCTGCGCCTCGGTCATTGTGAGCCCGTCGACCTTGCGCCGGTCATAGCGGCGCAGGCCCAAATGCGCCGCCGCCACGGTCGTGACCGTGCCCGACGTGCCGATCATCTGGAAGGCGGAGACGCGGTCGAGCACGTCCAGATCCTGGTACGGCGCGAATTTCGCCAGGTGCTCCTCGAAATACCAGGACATCAGCGCAAAGCGCGCGCTTTCGTCCTCCACGTCGTCGAAGCGTTCGTGCAGCGTCGCCACGCCCAGGGGCACGGAGATGAAATCGACGATCCGCGCCTGGCCGATGGCGCGGCCGTTCTTGCGTTGGCCGCGGATGTCGAGGTTCATCACCGCGTCCACCCGCGCCTCGCGCGGGATCTCGGACACGTCGATCCAGACCAGTTCCGTGGAGCCGCCGCCGATATCGAAGACCAGCACGTGTTCGGATGCGGGCGTCAGCAAAGGCGCGCAGGAGATGACGGCCAGGCGCGCCTCTTCCTCTGGGCGGATGACCTCCAGCGTCAGACCGGTGCGGTTGCGAACCTGAGAAAGGAACTGCTTTCCGTTGCGGGCCCGCCGGCACGCCTCGGTCGCGACAAGGCGGCTGTGGCGCACCTTCATCTTGCGCAGCTTCGAGGCGCAGACCTGCAACGCACGGATCGTGCGTTCGATGGACATGCGCGACAGCGCGCCGGTGCGTTCGATATCCGGGCCCAGACGGACGGTCTTTGCAAACGCGTCTACGATCTTGAACTGGGCGCCATGCGGTTCGGCAATCAGCATCCGGCACGAATTTGTGCCCAGATCCAGCGCCGCATAAAGCGCGCCAGGGGTCTGCGCAGGCTCGCGCGGCCCGGTACGCGGGTCACGCTTAAGAATTTCCTGCGCAGAAACATGCGTGTCCTGCGCCATTGTGGTCTGCCAAACTCTGGTCCGGCGGAATAGCCGCGACCGTTTGAGATCAAGCTACATCATTGGCGGTTCGTCGCGCAAGCGCGGTGCGCACCATGCATCGGGGTTGGGCCGTGCGACTTCGGCAACAGATGCGAGGCGGGCCCGGTAAGCCACCGGGATCGTAAGGATTTTCAGGCGATGCCGCTGCGCCCGGCCATCGCGAAGGGCTGCGGCGACACCCCCAATGCCCGGGTGATGTCGAAGGTCAGATCGGGCTTGTTGAGGGTGTAGAAATGCAGATGCTCGGCCCCTTCCGCGATCAGAATGTCGCCCATTTCGGTGGCCAAGGCGGTGGCCAGCAGGGTGCGTTGATCGGCATCGGCTGCATTCGCGAACGCATCCGCCATCCAGCCCGGCACCTGCGTGCCGCAGGCCTTCGCGAACCTCGCCATGCGGTCGAAGTTCTCGATCGGCAGAATACCGGGGATCAGCGGTATCGCGATCCCCGCCGCCGCCGCGCGGTCGCGCAGACGCAGGAAATGCTCGTGATCGAAGAAAAACTGGGTGATCGCGCGTTTCGCACCGGCGTCGGCCTTGCGGCGCAGATTGTCCAGATCATCGGCGGG
>JBCDDF010000026.1:0-42499 GCA_039180525.1 Pseudomonadota bacterium | reverse complement strand
GCCACCGTCTGCTCGCCGCGCAGCGCCTCGAGCGCCACCTGCGCCTTGAACGCCGCCGCGTGCCGCTTTCTCTTCGCCATCTTATCCGTCTCCTTCTCGAAGACCAAGATGACCTCAGATCGTAGCTTCCGTCAGTGCCCAATTTCCAGAGAGCACCTCACTCTTCATTTGATGACGCACACCGCCGCGCAGTTGCTGGCGTTGTGCGAAAGCTGCGTTCGTCTGCGCCGACGCTCCAACTGAAACAAGGTTTTGGCGCGGTCGGCCATCCGTCCAAGCACATCCGCTGCGGTGTCGGACGTCCATGAATTGCGTGCGCGGTGCATCGTCGGTGATGGAACCGCGGTGCTTCGATGACAAGGGTGCATCGGTCGATGTCCGGGCCAGGATCGGCCAGTCATTTGACCAACCCATCCGAGTGAGTAGCGCGCTGTCGTCCTCCACGAAAAGGACGCGGCGATACGCTTTGGGCTGGCAGAGCACGGCCCCGCGACGTCGCAGAAAGACGCATATGCGTGCCATCCGGCCGGGGATACACCGAATAGAGGACCATCGGCGCCGGCGTCCATGCCATTCCGCCGCCTGGTTCAGCCAGATCCGTGAGCGCCCCTGGGTGTCGATACCGGTATCAATACCGGCGACGGCTCCTGCCCGGGGTTGCGGCCGCGGACATATCGCCAAGTGCCCGGGGCGGCGACCGGCCGCACGGATGGGCTTCGAAGGATTCGCCGCTTTTCGCGCTGTCGCCTGTGCCCTTCGGTCCGCCGATCATCCGCGGCTTGGGCCTGCCGCATGGGCCACCGATGTCGGGGTCAGATCCGTGCGCTGCGCCGCATGAGCAGCAGAGTTGCCCGCCGACCGATTTTCATTACCGGATATAGCATCCGGGTCACCCGCCGCGACCGGAACAGCCACGCGAACACGCGGTTCAGCGCGCCCCAGGGACCGGACACGGCGCTGAGAAAGGCGATCGCGTCGGCGCCGTAATGCACGTGATCGCCGACCTCCACGATCATGCCGTCATCGATGTCACGGCCGGCCGCCCGATGCCGCGCCACGGCTTCGGGATGCGTGCGCGCATCCAAAAGGCGCACATCATAGGTCTCGCGGATCCGCACCATGGCGACATACCGGCTGCAAAAGGGGCACTCACCGTCATAGAGAATGGTCAGAGCTTGCCGGGTCATGTCACCACCTCGCTGGCCGGTCCTTGCGGCGCCCCGCGCACGCGGAACGGGCGCCCAAGCAGTGGAACCGCGGCCAGCATCGGCACTACCCCGTCGAACCGCCGTTGCGGCGACATCACCATCAGCAGCGCCAGCAGCGTGACGTGCTGGACGAACACGATCTCCATCAACAGCCATGTGCCCATGTGAAAACCGATCAAGGCATAACCCCACGCGACATGAAGCCGGGGCCGAAAGACCGCGACCAGCGCGAAGAGCTGAACGAAAAACACCGAGAAATACATCGGCATGGTAAGCCAGTGCTGACCGATGAAGAAATGGGCCAGCAACGGTTCCGTATTCGTTTGCACGACGCGGTCGGCGACGATGCCGGACAGGGCGCCCGGCGCAAACGCCCCGGCATCGCCCTGGGCCAGGGCTGCCAGCGCTTTTACCACCTTTTGCGCCCCGGCCATGGAGTAAAACAGCATGAACATCGCTTGTGCGGCGAACATGGTCTGCACCATCGCCAGCCGGGTCGCCCGCCGGTTCGACGGGCCGTCCGGCAAAAGATCAGAAGGAAGGCCACCCAAAGCCACGCATGGTAGGGATGGTTGATCGACCCGGTGGAGTTGGGAATGGCAGAGGCCAGAAGGAACAGAACAAAGAACGTGGCCCGCGCGATGCGGCGGGCGCGGAACTGAAATGCCGCCAGGCAGGCCGCGACGGCCGCAAAGGCCACGCCGCGAAAGATCAGCGTCGGATCATTGCCGCCAAGCCAGGCCACCGGCCACAGATGATGCCAATCGGTGACGTCGCTCGTCAGAACTTGCACGGTCTTCATCAACTCGATCACAAGCGGCAGACTGGCGGCGTAAAACATCGCAACGATCAGGTCGGTGCGGGACGCGGCCCGGGTCAGGTCGTGAAACGGCGTCCGCGACTGATCGCGGCCGGTCAGCGCATGCCGAATGGGTCGCAGAACATTACTCATCGGCGGTCTTCTCGAAGGATTGCAGGATGATTGTCTTTGCGATTGCGCCGGTGCGATATCGTTCCTCCGCATCATATCGGATCACCGCCAGATCGTAGGACACGCTGCGCGCATCCTGCAGATAGGTCGTGCGAACGATATCGTTGAATGCGGCGACATCGTCGACTTTGCCATGCCAGTGGGCGATGACCATCTTGTCCAGCAGCTTTGCCAATCGGATATCGCCGCGCCGCGCGGCGGCGAAAGTGTCGGCCATGTCGAAGAACAATTGCGGCTCCGCAAGGGGTTCGCCATCGACGGCACGCACGACCAAAACCGCGTCGGCGAACATGGCCGGGGCACTGGCAAACAGATCCCAATCGAAGAACGGATAGAACTCCGCATGACCGCCGCGCGGGCCATAGAACGCCAGGGCGGGGTAGAGTATAAGGCCGGCGGCAAGATACCGGACGCGCCACGGCGCGCGCTTGCGCCCCGTTAGCCCACGCCGCTTGATCGGCCGTTCGACACCGCCGGTGTCTGCCGGGGCCGCGGCATACCCGGATGAGAGACTGGAATCGGACAATGGTTTTCTTCTCAAAGGCCAGAGGGGAGACTTTTCAAACAGATGCTTACTATCGAATGTGGTCTACAATATGGCGCTTGGGCCCAGGCCCCATTCTCCGACTGCCGCGATAGCGGGGAGGAGGGCATGTCCAACGCGCGGCATCGGGCAGGTCGTCGCCGCGTCGATCCTAGGCGGCACGGGCATGCTGGTGCCGCCCGCGCCAGCCGCGGCGGCGCCTGCGCGCCGGAGGGTCGGGCCCCGTGCCCACGATCCGCCGAAAGCCCACCCTCGACAGCGGTCCATTAACCACGCCGCCCGGCGTCGGATGGCCCAAGCCGCCGTGCCGCCTCGGCTTTCGGTCAAGCGCGATGGGTCGAAATCCGCCCACCGCTTTACGCTGCCGCGCGATACCACACGCTTGCCATATTTACGCCGGACCAACACGGAACGTTGTGCCTTCATCCCCGGGGGCGCGTCCCTGCAACACAAGGACCCGTGGCCATGCTGTTGGACCTCGTCCGCTTCGGTCATGTCATTGGAATATCGCTTGGATTCGGCCTGGCGATTTATGCCGACCGCCGCTTTCTGCGCAGTCTGGCCGTGCCGATCACCGCCGAAGAGATCGAGACCATGCGCGCCATCCACCGCCATGTCATGGTGGCCATGGGTCTGCTTTGGGTCACCGGTGCGCTGCTGCTTTATCATCGCACAGGCTTTGCCGCAGCAGCCTTTGCGCCGAAACTGATTTTCAAGATCGCCATCGTGACGGTGCTGACTGCGAATGCCTTTGTCATCGGGCATTGGGCGGTGCCGCATTTCCAACGACATATCGGCGCTGCCTTTGTGGAGTTTCCCTTGAGGTTGCGACTCAAGCTCAGTCTGGTCGGCGGGCTTTCCGCCGGTTGCTGGCTGTCGCTTCTGGCCTTGGGCGTGTTTCAGGGCTTCAAAACCATGCCCGCGGGGCAGATCGCCGACATCCTGCAATGGACGATGGCGCTGCCGCTGATCGGCGCGGCACTTTTGGGGCTGTTCGCACCGTTGCACCCGGACACGCCGCGGGCGGGCGATCGCGGGCGAATGCGCCCAATCCGTGCTTGACGGCCCAGGGCGCGGCCCATAAACACGGCCACTCTACGCGGTTGTAGCTCAGTTGGTTAGAGTGCCGGCCTGTCACGCCGGAGGTCGCGGGTTCGAGCCCCGTCAACCGCGCCACTTCTTTCGAGGCGTCGTCCTTATAAAGCACTGGTCCACAGAGCGTGGCGCGGCGACGTATTCACTTCGGACACCTCGCAATCCTCCCGGCTTTCTGGACGCGGCCATCGGCGGGTGTCTAAGGTGCCGCGTATGACGCCACCGCTTTACGCCACCCGCCTCAACGCGTTTCGCAGCCTGTTCGACGCCCCCACGCCACTGGATCTGATCGCGGCCGCGGGCCGGGTCGGCGGGTTGACGGCGGCCGACCTGAACTATCCCGACCAGTTTCAGGGCGCGACCGTGGCCCAAGTGCAAAACGCCATGGCGGACAACGGCCTGGCGCTGAATGGTCTGGCCATGCGCTATTACACCGACCCCGGCTTCAAGCTGGGCGCGCTGACCCATCCCGACGCGGATATCCGCCAAAAGGCGCTGGATCTGACGCGGCAGGGGCTGGACGTGCTGGCGCAGATGGGTGGGCGGACGATGACGATCTGGCTGGGCCAGGACGGGTTCGACTACGCGTTTCAGGCCGATTACGCCGCGCTCTGGGACCGTACCATCACCGGGTTGACGGCCATCGCCGACCACGCCCCGGAACTGGATATCGCCATCGAATACAAGCCAAACGAGCCCCGCGCCTATGCGCTGATGCCCGATGTCGCCACCACGCTGTTGGCGGTGAAGGAGATCGGCCGCCCGAATGTCGGCGTGACGCTCGATTTCGCGCATGTGCTCTATGCCGACGAGATGCCTGCCCACACCGCGCATCTGATCGCCCGCCACGGCCGGCTGATGGGGGTGCATCTGAATGACGGCTATGCCAAGCGCGACGATGGGCTGATGGTGGGCACGGTCCATCCCGTTCAGACCGTCGAGCTTTTCGCGGAACTCGACCGCATCGGCTATACCGGCGCGATCTATTTCGACACCTTTCCCGATCAAAGCGGCCTCGACCCCGTGGAAGAGGCGCGCACCAATCTGGTCGCTGCCGAACGGTTGCGCGCCGCGGCCGAGCGGCTGCGCGGCAACAACGATCTGGCCGACGCGATCGCTGCCCAGGATGCCACCCGCAGTCAGCGCATCGTTCAGGCGGCGCTGTTTGCATGAGCGTTTTCGTCTGTGGCGCGCTGCACTGGGACCTGCTGATCGACGCGCCGCGCCTACCGGGCCTGGACGAAACGCTCGCCGGTACCGGCGCGGCCCAGGCGTTCGGCGGCAAAGGCGGCAACCAGGCACTTGCGGCCGTGCGCCACGGGGCGCAGGTGGCGATGGCGGGACGGGTCGGCGACGACGATCCAGGCCGGCGCATGCGGGCGGCGCTTACCGAAGCCGGCGTGGAAACCGCGCAGATCCAGCGCGGCGGCGGCGCCAGCGGGCTGAGCGCGGCCATCGTCACGCCGGATGGCGCATATGGCGCGGTGATCGTGTCGGGGGAAAACCGGGCGATCGATCCGGCGCGGATCGTCCTGCCGGAAGACACCCGGATCCTTGTTCTGCAACAAGAAATTCCGGTGGACGTAAACCGGGCCCTGGCCCGAAGGGCGCGTGCCGTCGGCGCGCGGGTCATGCTCAACGCCGCGCCGGCGCGTGGGTGCGATCTGGCCCCCGATCTGCTTGTGGTCAACCGCGTGGAGGTCGCCCAACTCACCGGCATCACGGATCCACAGGCCGCGGCGGCCGATCTGGCCAAGGACGGCCCGGTCATCGTCACCCTGGGCGCGGACGGCCTGATCCTCGCGGCCGAAGACAGGTTGATCCAGCATCCGGCGCGCCCCGTCGACATGATCTCCAGCCACGGGGCGGGGGATGCATTCGTGGGCGCCTTGGCTGCACGGCTGGCCGCCGGAGACGCGCTGGAGGCGGCCGCCGATTATGCGCAGACCGCCGCCGCGCTGCATGTCTCGACCCGGCCAGAGGTGCGGGGGCGGATCGGCCCGGCCCAGGTCCGAGCCTTTCAGGACAGGCGGTAGAAACGCGCTGCGGTGCCGCCGAAGACCTGCGCCCGATCCGCGGCGCTCAGTCCCCGCGTCAGCGTCCGGGCCGCCCGGTGCCACACATCGTATTCCGCCCGCAACCGGCAGACCGGCCAGTCGGAACCCCACATCACCCGGTCGGGCCCGAACACGTCCAGCACATGCGCCGCGTAAGGCTCCAGTTGCGCCTCCCCCCAGTCCTCCGCCGCCTCGGTCACCAGGCCGGACAGCTTGCAAAACGCGCCCGCATCGGCCAGGCGCGCCATGCCTTGGGCCCAGGCCGCGAACCGGGTGTCGTCATGCTGGGCGATCTGCGGTTTCATGCAGTGATCGACCACCACGCGCAGGTCGGGATAGCGGGTGAGCAGTGAACAAAAGTTCTCAAGATGCGGCGGGAAGCCCAGGGCATCGAAGGATAAATCTAGATCGATCAGCGCTCGATAGGCCCATTGCACATCCGCGCGCAGCATCCAGCCGAGATCCGGGATATCCTGGATCATCGGCCGCACGCCCAGAAATTTCGGATGACCGGCAAGCCGCCGCAGCACCACTTCTTGTCGCGGGTCCTCGAAATTCACCCACCCCACGACCCCCAGGATCGACGGCGTCGCATCGGCCAGCCCCAGCATGTACTCGGTCTCTGCCACGCTCGCCGCGGCCTGAACCAGCACCGTGCCGCCGACGTCGGCCGCGCCCAGATGCGGCGCCAGATCCGCGGGGCCATAGGCGCGGTGCAGCACCGGGTTGTCCTTGGGCATCCAGTCGTAATCGCCCCGCGCCGGCTGCCAATAATGCTGGTGCGCGTCGATTTGCATCAGCCCACCGGCGCGTCCGCGCGCATCAGCCCCTGGTCCTTCAGATCGGCCCACAGCGCCGGCGGCACCTTCGCTTGGGCGACCTGGAGGTTCTGCGCCATCTGGGCGGGGCTCTGCCCGCCGGGGATCACAGACACCACACTGGGATGCAGCAGCGGGAACTGGAACGCCGCGGTCACCAGCGGCACGTCATGCGTCTGACACACGGTCTGGATCCTGGCCACCCGGTCGAGGACATCCGCCGGCGCGGCGTCGTAGTTGTAATAGGCCCCGTCGACTGGGCCGGTGGCCAGGATGCCGGAATTGTAGGGCCCGCCGATCACGATACCGATGCCGCGCGACCGCGCCAGCGGCAGAAAGCTCTCCAGCGCCTGCTGTTCCAAGAGCGTATAGCGCCCGGCCAGCAGGAAGATGTCGAAATCGCCCCGCTCGGTCAGCTGCTGGCAGACCTCCCACTCGTTCACTCCGGCGCCGAAGCCCGTGATAACACCCTGATCGCGCAGCGACGAAAGCGCGTGGTAGCCGCCCGCCATCAACTGATCGACCTTGGCATTCACGGCCGCGCGCGAACCCTGGTTCGGCACGTCGATGTCATGGGCAAAGACCAAGTCCAGCCGGTGCGTGCCCAGCCGTTCCAATGAGAACTCGATGGACCGCATCACGCCATCATAGCTGAAATCATACACCTCGCGCCGCGCCGGCACCTCGAACCACTTGCCGAACCCGTCGCGATCCTCGGGCGGGCAGGGTGCCAAGAGCCGCCCGACCTTGGACGACAGCACATATTCGTCGCGCGGCTTTCCGCGCAGAAACCGGTTCAGCCGCGTCTCTGCCAGGCCGAGCCCGTAAAGCGGCGCGGTGTCGTAATAGCGCACGCCGCCGGCCCAGGCATCGGCCAGGATCTGGTCGGCCTCCGCATCCGAAATCGCACGGTAGAGATTGCCCAGGGGCGCGGTGCCGAAGCCCAGTTCGGTGAAGTTCAGCCCGCCCTTGCCCAGCCGGTCCCAGTGTCGCGTCTTCAGCGCCATCGCATCCCCCAAATCCCTTTGCCTGCACCCTAAACCGACCTTGGAGCGTCGGCCAGGGTTTCTCCGCGGCGGTCAATCGCTAACACGTTGATTTGTCGCGATGTCCGAGTCGAAAATCGTTGCCGATTTTCTCGCCATCGCTTTAGGCTCCACCGAAAGGGGAGGGACATGACAGCGGCGTTTCGACGGGTCTTTGGGCCGGGTAAAGCGGTCATCGCCATGGTGCATCTGGGGGCGCTTCCGGGCACGCCGCTTTACGGTGGCGATCTGGAGGCGCTGGTGGATGCGGCGGGGCGCGATTTGGACGCGCTGCAAGCCGCCGGGGTCGATGCGGTGATGTTCGGCAACGAAAACGACCGCCCCTATGAATTCGACGTCGATACCGCCAGCACCGCGACCATGGCCTATGTGATCGGGCGGCTGCGGGATCGCATCGCGGTCCCCTTCGGTGTGAACGTGCTGTGGGATCCGCAAAGCAGCATCGCGCTGGCGGCCGCCACCGGGGCGGCTTTCGTGCGGGAAATCTTCACCGGCGTCTATGCCGCTGACATGGGGCATTGGGCGCCGGATGCGGGCGCTGCGCTGCGCTATCGCGACCGGTTGGGCCGGCGCGATCTGGCGGTGCTCTACAATGTCTCGGCCGAGTTCGCCGACAGCCTGGATCGCCGTCCGCTGGCGGATCGGGCGCGCAGCGCGGTGTTCTCCTCGATCCCCGATGCGGTGCTGGTGTCGGGCCCAATCACGGGGGAGCCCGCCGCGATGGCGGATCTGCGCAGCGTCAAGGCGGCGCTGCCCGACACGCCGGTGCTGGCCAATACCGGCGTGAAGCATGACACGGTGGCGGAGGTTCTGGCGCTGGCGGATGGCTGCATCGTCGGCTCTGCGCTGAAAGTCGATGGCGACACCTGGAACCCCGTCGACCCGGACCGCGCGCGCGACTTCATGGCCCGGGCCCGGGCATGAACCTGCGCGCCAGCCTTGCGGATCTGGTCGCGATCCCCGGGCTGTCGGGGCATGAGGATCGGGTGCGCCGCGCGATCGCGGGCATGCTGGGGATGGAAACCCGCACCGACCGGCTGGGCAATCTGGTGGCCACGTTTCCGGGCGATCCGGATCTGCCCTCGGTCATGGTGTTCGCGCATATGGATCAACAGGGGTTCGTGGTGCGCAAGGTCGACCCCGACGGGCTGATCCGGCTGGAAAGGCTGGGCGGCGTGCCCGAACGCGCGCTGCCGGCGCAGGCGGTGACGCTGTGCGTGGGCGCGGGGCGCGATGTGCCTGGGGTCATCGGCCACAAAAGCCACCACGCCACGGCGCCCGAGGAGAAGTACCGCGTCATCCCCTATGGCGCGCTTTACGTCGATGCAGGGTTCTCGACCGCGGCAGAGGCGGCGGCGGCGGGCATCGCCATCGGCACGCCGGTGGTCTACGCGCCGCGCTTTCTGGACTTGGCCGGCGGGCGCGTGGCCGGTACCGCGCTCGACGATCGGGCGGGCTGCGCGGTGCTGGTGGCCCTGGCCGAGCGGCTGCGCGCGCGCGCCGGCGGGCCAACGGTCCATCTGGCCTTTACCGTGCAGGAGGAGTTCAACCTGCGCGGTGCCCAGCCGCTGGCCCAGGCCCTGGCGGCGGACATCGCGATCCAGCTGGATCTGATGCTGGCCACCGACTTGCCGGATATGGCCGACCGGGGGCAGATGCGCCTGGGCGGCGGGCCGGGGCTCGGCCGGTACTCGTTTCATGGGCGCGGCACGCTGAATGGTCTGATCCCGCATCCGGCGGTGGTCGGGTTGATCGAACGGGCCGCGGCGGCAGAGGCGATCCCGCTGCAGATGAGCGCGCAGACCGGGATCCTGACCGATGCCGCTTATGTGCAACTGACCGGCGCCGGTGTGGCCTGCGCCGAACTGGGCTTTCCCATGCGCTATTCCCATTCCGCGCTGGAGGTCTGCGATATGGCCGATCTGGACGCGCTGTTGCAGCTTCTCGGCGCTGTGCTGGCGCGCATCGACACCGGCTTCACCCTGGATCGGGACGCATGGACATGAGCTATACGCTGGGCATCGATATCGGGACGTTCGAATCCAAGGGCGTGTTGGTGGACGGCGCCGGCGCGGTGGTTGCCATGGCCACGCGCCCGCATGAGATGATCGTGCCGCAACCCGGTTGGGCCGAACACCGGGCGGAGGAGGACTGGTGGGGCGACTTCACGGCCATCTGCCGGGATCTGCTGGCGCAGTCTGGGGTGCCGGCGGACCAGATCGCGGCCGTCGCCTGTTCCGCCATCGGGCCCTGCATGCTGCCGGTGGACGCGGCCGGGCGGCCCTTGATGAACGCGGTGCTCTACGGCGTCGACACGCGGGCGGCCGTGGAGATCGAGGAGTTGAATGCGCAGATCGGGGCGGATGCGATCCTTGAACGCTGCGGCAACGCGCTGACCTCTCAGTCGGTGGGGCCAAAGATCCTGTGGCTGCAACGTCACCGGCCGCAGGTCTGGGCGAAGACGGCGCATATCCTGACCTCGACCAGCTATCTGGTCCAGAAGCTGACCGAAGAGGTGGTGATAGACCACTACACTGCGGCGAATTTCTCGCCCATCTATGACATCGAGCGCCAGGATTGGGCGCATGATCTGGCGCCGGATCTCTGCCCGCCCGAACGTCTGCCGCGGCTGATGTGGTCGGGCGAGATCGCGGGGCGGGTGACGGCCGCGGCGGCGCAGGCCACGGGGCTCGCGCCGGGCACGCCGGTCACCGCCGGCACGATCGATGCGGCGGCAGAGGCGTTGTCGGTCGGCGTGACGGCGCCGGGCGACATGATGCTGATGTACGGCTCCACGATTTTCATTATCGCACTGACCGGGACGCGGGCCGGCGATCCCGCGCTTTGGACCGCGCCTTGGCTGTTCCCCGGCCAGCACGCGGCGATGGCGGGGCTGGCGACCTCGGGCACGCTGACGCATTGGTTCCGCGACCGCTGCGCGCAGGAGCTTGACCGGGCGGAGGCGTTTCCGGTGCTGGCGGCGGAAGCCGAGGCCTCCACACCGGGAGCCAACGGTCTGATCGCGCTGCCGTATTTTTCGGGTGAGCGCACGCCGATCCACGACCCCGACGCCAAGGGCGCGTTTTTCGGGCTGAACCTGACGCATACGCGCGGCGATCTGTACCGCGCGGTGATCGAGGGGATCGCCCATGGCACCAATCATGTGATCGAAACCTATGCCGCCGCCGGTCAGCGGCCCGCGCGGGTGCTGGCGGTCGGCGGCGGGGTCAGGAACGCGGTCTGGCTGCAGGCGACCAGCGATATCTCCGGCCTGGACCAGATCGTCAGCGAAAAGACCACCGGCGCGGCCTATGGCGATGCGTTTCTGGCCGCGCTGGCGGTGGGCGCGGCGCGACCGGAGGACATCCACGCCTGGAACCCCGCGGCGCGCCGGATCGAAGCCGTGGCGCATCCGGTCTATGCCAAGCAATATGCGTTGTTCCGGCGGCTCTATGAACAGACCAAGGATATCGCGGCCGATTTGTAGGATGGGTTTTTAACCCATCCCGCTGCGGACGCCGGTGCCACCGGATGGGTTGGAAACCCATCCTACGGGCGGGCGATGCGCCCGGTGGCCTACTTCACCGCGCCCGCGGCCATGCCTTGGATGATGTAGCGTTCCAGAAACACCCCGATCAGCACCAAGGGTGCGATTGCCGCCGTGGACAATGCCGCCATCGACCACCAGTTGATGCCCTGACTGCCGGTTTGCGAGGCGACCATCACCGGCAGCGTCTTTGCGTCCGTCGCGGTCAGAAGCGCCGCGAAGAAATATTCGTTCCAGCACAACACCAGCGACAACAGAAACGCGGCCACCATTCCCGGCAGGGCGATCGGCAGCACGATCTGGAAAAACGCCCCCCACACGCCCAGACCGTCGACCATCGCGGCCTCTTCCAATTCCGCCGGGATCGCCGCGAACTGGTCGCGCATGATCCAGATAACGATGGGCAGGACGGTCAGCGTATAGAGCAGGATCAGCCCGACGCGCGTGTCGAGCAGCGCCAATTCCTTGTAGAGCACCAGAAAGGGAAGCGCGAGCACGACCGGCGGCAGGATCAACTGGCTCAGAAAGAAGAAGGAGATATCCTGGTTGCGCATCGGCCCGAAACGGTAGGAAAAGCGCGACAGACCATAGGCCGCGAGCGCGCCCAGCACCACCGCCAGCAAAGAGGCGGAGACGGAAATAATCGCCGAATTCCAAAACCTTTTCAGAAACTCCTCACGCACCGTCGACACCTGACCCCACTGCTCCGGCGCCAGGCCCAGGGATTGCCAGCCGCGGGAATTCGGGGCGAATTCCACCCATGGCAGGATGTTGCCCTGCATCACATCGGGCGCGAGTTTGAACGAGGTCGAGACCGTCCAAAAGATCGGGAACAGGCAGATGAACGCCCAAAAGATCAGCGCGCCATAGATCAAGACGCGGCTGAAGATCCGCCGGGCGCGGAAGCCGCGATCGGCCGCGCTGTCGTGAAAGATCTGTTCGACCGCCTGCGCCATCGCCTCACTCCGGCCCTTGCATCCAGCGCCGGGTCAGGCTGAGAAAGGCGGTGATCGCGATCACGATCAGCACCAGATAGACCATTGCCAGAAGCGTGCCGTAGCCCACGTTCGAGCGGTCGCGATATTCGCGAAAGATGAAGCTGGTGACGCTGTCGGTGGCGCCGCCCGGCCCGCCGGAGGTGACATTTATGATGATGTCGGCCAGCTTCATCTTGAAGATGATGCGGATCAGCAGCGCCGTGATCGACACGGGCAGCATCAGCGGAAAGACCACTTCGCGAAAGCTCTGCCAGGGGCTGGCGCCGTCGACCTTGGCGGCCTCCAGCACCTCTCGGTTCAGCGCCTGCAGCCCGGCCAGCAGGATCACCATCATCAGCGGAATCCAGGTCCAGGCATCCATCATCATGATCATTGCGCGCGCGATCTCTGGGTCGGAGAACCAGGCCGGTCGCTCCCACCCCAGGGCCTTGGCCAGCCGGGTCATGGGGCCGAAGCGGGTTTCCATCATCGACTTGCCGACCATCCAGGACACCGCGACCGGCGACAGCATCAGCGGCATCAGAAACGCCACGCGGAAGAATTTCCGCCCGCGGATCTGGGCGTTCAACATCAGCGCCAGGCCAAAGGCGATGACGTATTCCACGGCGATCGCGGCGACGTAATAGACCATGTTCTTCAGGGCGTTCCAGTAGAACGGATCGCCCCACATCTGGCGGAAATTGTCCCAGCCGTTGAACTTGCGCCCGTCCAGCGAGGCCAAGTTCCAGTCGGTCACCGCGATCGACAGCCCGAACAACAGCGGAAAGACGACCATCGACACCACGAACAGAACCGCCGGCAACACGAACAGCGTGCGTTTGCCCCTCTCACCGCGGATCAGCACCTGGGCCCAGCAAAGGCAAGTGGCCCACAGGCAATAGGCATAGAGCACCGGCCGCCAGGTCTCGAACCCCCAGCCGATGCGGCCGGTCGCGTGCAGATACTGCGCCGCACCCAGGCCCGCCAGCAGCAGGAACGACCCCCACACGATGGCACGCCCGAACCGCGCCCGGGCGGGCGGGATGTCGTCGGTCGCTACCATGTGTAGCAGATCGCCTTGCGTGGTCATGGCGCGACCTTAGCGGACGCGCGCGATGCGACAAGCCTCTTGCCGACGCGGCGGCGGAGCCACTATTTCGCCACAACCGGCTGTCAGCAGGGCGCCGGCATGCGTCGTTAGCTTTCCCTGTGAGGTACCCGCCGTGACGAAGACCCTTGTTCTGGCCGCCGTTCTGTTGACGGCGGCAGCGCCCCTTTGGGCCGACGACGACACCGCAGAGACGCGATCTTATGCCGCCAAGCACCGGTTGAGCCTGGCAGAGAAACAGCGGGCGTTGGTCGAAGAGATCAGCGAAGCCGCCTGCATGGTTGCCAAGGACATCGAAACACAGGCGCATCTGGCGTTGATCGACAAATTGCGTGGCCGATATCTGCGCGTGCATGCGGGGCTGCGGCAGGGCGATACGGAGCTGGATCTTCACGGAGAAGAGACCGCAAGCAAGGTGCTGCGCGCGATGGACCGGGTCGAAAGCGTCTGGCAGCCGCATGGCGCGGCCGTCGATCGGGTGGTCGCCACCGGGGCGGTTTCCGACGGGGATGCCACGCAGTTGTTCGACGATGATGCGATCATGCTGGAGGCGCTGGCCGGTCTGATCGGCGCGGTGGAAGGCGCCTATGCCAACCCGGCCGATATGCTGCTGGCCAATGCGGTCACCATCGACCTGGCGGCCCGGCAGGAGATGCTGATCACCGCGATCGGAAAGGATGTCTGCCTTTTGGTCCTGGGCTGGGAGGTCGACAAACATCGCGTGTCGCTTGAACAGGAACTGGCCCTGTTTCAGGCGTCGCACCAGGCGCTTTACGCCGGCATGCCGGCGATGGGCATCGCCGCCGCGCCGACGCCCCAGATCAAGGCGGGCTGGGAGGATTTCATGGGCAAGTGGTCGAGGCTGCGTCCCGTGATCGATGCGGCCTTAGGCGGGGAGCGCGTGGATGACGCCACGCTGGCCGACTTCAACCGCCGCAACATCGCGCTTCTGGAGGATCTCGACGCGATCCTAGAACTCTATGAAAGACTCTGACCGGGCGTCGGCGCCGACGCCCGGGAAAATACCCGGGGCCGGCGCCCGATTCCCTCAAAGCCCGAGCGAGGCTTTGTAGAGCGCGATCTGGTTCTCGCGACCGATCTGGTCGGTGATGTTCTCCCAGGCCGCCGCGATCGCATCGGCGGTTTCCTGGGCCGAGCCGTACTGCCCGGCATAGCCTTTGGCCAATTCATCCTCCGCCACCGAATAGTATTGGAAGATGCCCGGGATGCGCGGCTCGATCGCCGCGTTGGGATGGTTGTAGCTGTCCGCGTTCGAGCCCAGGTAATCCTCGACATAGGCGCGGTCATAGCCCGCCTCTTCCCACTCCTCGAACTGGAAATGCGAGTTGCGGTAGGGCTGGAAGCCCGACGGATAGGCCGACGCCCAAAGCGATAGATCCTTGCCGCCCAGATGCGCGGCGGCGGACCAAGCGGCTTTCTTTTTCTTGTCGTCGCCTTCGACCGTGGCCATCACGTAGATGCCCCAGCCGATATAGGCCATGTTGGGCGCCTCATTTCGGGTGTCTTCCCAGGCACCGGCGGCGGCGTTGTAGACCCGTTCGGCCGCCGGGTTGGGGCCGAAGCCGACCACATCCCCGACCACCGAAGTGTCCGAGGTGCGTGCCGAAGACCCCACATCGCCCCACCACATCAGCATCGAACCGGTCCCGGCCAGGAACTGTTGGAACGCTGTCGTGCCGGGGTCGGCGTTGATCTGATCGGCGGGATAGGCCCCCGCCTCGATCAGGTCCATCACGTCCTGGATCGCCTGCACCCAGGCGGGATTGTTGACCATCGGTTTCATCGTGTCGGGCTCGAACAGCCATGCGGGGCTGTTGGGGTGCTTGGCATAGGCCGCCGCCCGGTTTTCCAGGAAATAGAACCCGAACCCGCCCCAGCCCTTCAACGGGTCGAGATAGCCGTGCGCCGGCAGGCCGGTCAGCGGATCCTCTTTGCCGATCAGATCCAAGCTGGCGGCGTTGACTTCTTCCCAGGTCGTCGGCACATCGCGACCGGTCAGCGACCCGTCGCCGAAGTAGTCCTTGCGATAGGCGAAGGTGTGGCAATCGCCGTCGATCGAGATGCGATAGGTCTTGCCATCCCAGGTGCCCACCGGCGCCTTCAGATAGTCGACATAATCGTCCATATCGATCAGCGACCGGACCCAGTCCGGCATCTCGCTGGCCAGCCCCTTGCCCAGCACGTCGCCTTCGAAGGGCGCGCCCATTTCGATGATGTCGAAATCGACCGTGCCGGTGGCGATGGATTGCTGCAGCCGGGCGTTGTAGTCGGCCTGGGCCAGGTCGATCCAGTTGATGGTGGCGCCGGTATAGGCCTCCCACGGTTTCAGGAAGCCGCGGAACAGGAAATTGTGCAGGTTCTGGTTGTTGAGCCCCATGAAGGTCAGCTCCACGCCCGCGAACTCGCCCTCGGCCACCGTTTCGCGGGTGCCGCCCAGGCACATCTCGCCGACTTTCTGCCAATCCGCATCCGTGGGCGAACCCGCGCCGACGCCCGGGATCTTCAGGATCTCGGCGCGCAGATTGGAATGCCCGTCGGCCAGGCCCAGGCCTGGCATGGCGCTCGCCGCGGTCAATGCGGCGGTGCCCTGAAGCATGGTCCGGCGGCTCAACTGCGCCTGACGAAGATACGCGTACAAATCGGCTTTCATCGGTGGTCCTCCCCCCGCGGCTGGGACGCCGCGCCCTTTGGTTCTTGGTGGGCTGAGTATGAAGCCTGGCCCGCGCAAGTCAATTTCGCTGCTTGCGCGGGACAAGGGTCAGATATGGCGCGCCCAGGCCGGGCCCGCTTCATGCGCCGGCGCGATGCCGATATCCCGGCGCAGATGCGGCGACAGCGGCAAGGCCGCGGTGCGGCGCGGCCGGCGCGTCAGCAGCGCGCGCAGCGCCGCGGTCAGCACCGGCCAGGGGCCGTGTTGGTGGATGACCCGGTCGATGGAAAGATCCGGGGCACGGGCGCGCGGATGCGCGATGACATTGATCATGGGCGTCAACCGGCCGCCTTGCGGCGCCGGTCCTTCTGATTGGCAAATGGGTAAGGCGCCCGAAACGGGCGCAGGGTCGACGGTGGTGGAAAGCGGCTGTGGCCCGCCCGGGTGGCGTCAGCCGGTGGGCTGCTCTACCCGATGCATCCCGTGCACAAGGAGGAAGCCGCAAAGGATGCGGTATGGCGCGTCGAGCATGATGGTCATCGAAGGCCCTCCTGTCTGTGTTGCCGGGGCGCCCGTATACCCGAGTCGCCAGTTCGGCCAAAGGAAAATCTGGCGTGGGCGTGGAATTGATCACCTTTGTGCGGCGGGGCGGCGGTGGATTGTGAGTATTTCTGGAACAAAGAAGCCGGAGGATGGCGGCCTGCCGCCGTTTACAAGCGGGGCCGGGGGCGGCTACCGATAGGAAAAGACCGGTGGGAGTGGGGCGCGTATGGCGCAAGTGACGATACGGGGGGTGCGTAAATCCTATGGCGCGACCCAGGTGATCCATGGCGTCGATATCGATATCGAAGACGGGGCGCTGGTGGTGCTGGTCGGCCCGTCCGGCTGCGGCAAGTCTACCTTGCTGCGCATGATCGCGGGGTTGGAGGCGATCTCGGGCGGAGAGATTTCCATCGGTGCGCGGGTGGTCAACAATCTGCCCCCGGCAGAGCGGGACATCGCCATGGTGTTCCAATCCTACGCGCTTTATCCGCACAAGACGGTCGCCGCGAATATGGGTTTTGCGCTAAAGGTCGCGGGCACTGCGCGCGCCGAAGTCGATGCCCGCGTCGCCCAGGCGGCGGAGATCCTGGGGCTGACGGAGTACCTGTCCCGCTACCCGCGGCAGCTTTCCGGGGGACAGCGGCAGCGGGTGGCCATGGGCCGCGCCATCGTGCGCGACCCGCAGGTGTTCTTGTTCGACGAGCCATTGTCGAACCTCGACGCCAAGCTGCGGCTGCAGATGCGCACCGAAATCAAGGAGTTGCATCAGCGGCTGCGCACCACGACGGTGTTCGTCACCCACGACCAGATCGAGGCGATGACGCTGGCTGATCGGATCGTGGTCATGCAGGCCGGCCGGATCGAACAGATCGGCACGCCGCTGGAGGTGTATGACCGGCCGCGCAACACCTTTGTCGCCAGCTTCATCGGCGCGCCGTCGATGAACCTGCTGGCGGCCGAGCGTGTCGATGGCACGCTGCGCGTGGGCGGCGCGGTGTTGGCCGACGCGCCGGGGCAGGGGCGGGTGACGCTGGGCGTCCGGCCCGAGCATCTGCGCATCGCCGATGCCGGCCTGCCGGCGGAGGTGGCGGTGGTGGAGCCCACCGGGCCGGAGACGCTGGTGTTCCTGCGCGCTGCTGGGCAGGATCTGGTCGCCGTGCTGCGCGACCGCCAGGACCTGACGCCGGGCGCGCAGGTGCATGTGGCGCCGGAGCCGGGGCAGATGCATCTGTTCGATGCCGCCTCTGGCGTCAGGCTCGACGGGTGATGGAGGCCGGCGCAGGGGCCGCCGCCGGTGCCGGAGTGGAGGTGCGCGCCGCCTGCGCGGCGGACACGCCGGCGATGGCCGCGCTTTTGAACCAGATCATCGCCATCGGCGGCACCACGGCGTTGCAGACACCGGTGACGGCTGACTGGTTCGTCGAACGGCTGGCCGTGCCGCGCAGTTGCTGGCATGTGGCGGTGGCCGAGGATCTGCTGGGGTTTCAATGGGCCGCACCCAATCCCAAACTGCCGCCGGATATCGCCGATATCGCTACCTTCGTGCGGGTCGGGCTGACCGGGCGGGGCGTCGGCTCGGCGCTGTTTCGCGCCACCGAGACCTGCGTGCGGGCCAGGGGATACGGTGCGATCAACGCGACCATTCGCGGCGACAATACCGGCGGCTTGGCCTATTACAGCGGCCGCGGGTTTCGCGACCACGACGTGACCCCGGCGGTGCCGCTGGCCGATGGCACACCGGTCGACCGGGTGCACAAGCGGTTCGCGCTGGCGCCGGCGCGCTGATGCCGACGCTTTTGTGCTTTGGCGATTCCAATACCCACGGCACCCGGCCGCTGTCGGATTTCGGGCATCTGGAACGCTTCGATGCCGCAACCCGCTGGCCCGGCGTTTGCGCCGCGGCGCTGGGCGCGGATTGGACCGTCATCGCAGAGGGGCAGCCCGGGCGTACCACCACGCGCGACGACCCCACGGCGGGGGCGCACAAGAACGGGTTGAAAGTGCTGCCGGCGCTTTTGGAGACGCATCGCCCGATCGACCTGGTGGCGGTGATGCTGGGCACGAACGATCTGAAGCGGGTGTTTCAGGCCAGCGCGCTCGATATCGCGCTGTCGTTGGAGCGGCTGGTGCACCGGATCCGAACCAGCGATGCCGGGCCGGGCGGGCGTGCGCCGGCGGTGCTGCTGATCGCGCCGCCGCCGATCATCGAACTGGGCGATCTGGGCGAGATGTTTGCCGGCGGCGCCGCGACCGCGCGCGCCTTGCCGGCGCGGCTTTCGGCAATGGCGGACCGCTGCGGTGTAGGATTTCTCGATGCCGGCCTGCATGCCGCGATGGATGCGGCGGAGGGCATCCACATGCCCGATACCGCGCATGCCGCCCTGGGCGCAGCGGTCGCCAACCGGGTGCGGGGGATGGTCTAACATGCGGTTGCATGGGCCGGGCCGCCGCGCATACTCTCCGCCCAGTCAGGCGCGTCAGACGCCAAAGGGGAGGGGCCGATGCTCAAGGGACTGGATCCGCTGTTGAATGCAGAGGTGCTGCACGCGCTGCGCGCCATGGGGCATGGCGACGATATCGTCATTGCCGACACCAATTTCCCCGCCGCCTCGGTCGCCGCCGAAACGGTGGTGGGGGAGTTGCTGCGCATCGATGCACCGGCGCCGCGGGTGGCGCGCGCGGTGCTGTCGGTGCTGCCGCTCGACACGTTCGTGGACGATTCCGCCGCGCGCATGGAAATCGTCGGCGCCCCCGACGAGGTGCCGGATGTCCAACGCGAGGTCCAGGCAGAGATCGACGCCGCCGAGGGCAAGTCCTGGCCGCTGCTGCCGATCGAACGCTTCGCCTTCTATGACCGCGCAAAGCAGGCCTTCGCCGTCATCCAGACCCACGAGCGGCGCTTTTACGGCTGTTTCGCCTTTCGCAAGGGTGTGATCCCGCCCGAGGCCTGAGCGCATGGGCTATATCGTGAACCTGGGCGTTTTCGTCGCCGATACCGCCTATCGTGCCGACCGCGCGCCGCGTATGGGAGAGACGATCCTGGGCAACAGTTTCGCGCTGGGTCCGGGCGGCAAGGGCTCGAACCAGGCGGTCGCGGCGGCGCGGCTGGGCGCGGATATCCGGTTTCTGACCCGGCTGGGCCGGGACGCCTTTGCCGACATGGCGCTAAAGACCTGGGCCGAGGCGGGCGTCACCCCGGTGGTGAGCCAAAGCGCCGACAGCTATACCGGTGCGGCCTATATTTTCATCGAAGAGACGACGGGCGAGAATGCAATCATCATCTGCCCAGGGGCCGCGGCCACCATCGCGCCGGCCGATCTGGAGGCGCAATCGGCGCTGATCGCGGGGGCGGATATCTTCATGACCCAGCTCGAGCAGCCGCTCGATGCGGCGCTGCGCGGGTTGGAGATCGCGGCCGCCGCCGGGGTGACCACGCTGCTCAACCCGGCGCCGGCCGCGGATCTGCCCGCCGGTATGCTGCCGCTGTGCGACTACGTGACCCCGAACGAGACCGAGGCGGAGGCGTTGACCGAGGTGACGGTGGAAAGCGTGGAGGACGCCCGCCGTGCGGCAGAGGTTCTGCTGGCGCGCGGGGTGCGCAAGGCGGCCATCGTGACGCTGGGGGCGCAGGGCGCGCTCTACCACGATGGGGCGGTGTCCGAACTGGTTCCCGCGGTGCAGGCCGGCCCGGTGGTGGAAACCACGGGCGCGGGGGACGCCTTCAACGGCGGTTTCGCCGCTGCGCTCGCCGAAGGGCGCGCACCGCTTGACGCGGTGCGTTTCGGCTGCGCCACCGCCGGGTTGTCGGTGACCCGCTCCGGCACGGCCCCGTCGATGCCCACGCGCGCGGCGGTGTTGGACCTGCTGGGCTGACTGCGACAGGGCGCGCGGGGGGCGCTTAGCGCGCCATCGCGATGCGACGACCGGGGCGCGCGGCGACGGAGAGCAGGATTGCGGACCATAAATGAATAAATTCAGATATCTGGCGTAGTTCATTCAGGTAGGATCGAGGCCAAGAGGGGCTCCGCCAACCCCGGAACGCGGCGCCGGACGCTGCCGTCGATGCTTGCCCCGGCCCGTTGCCGGGCCCATTGCCCGGCGCGTTGCGCGGCCTATCGCCCATTCAGCCGCGCGCGTCCAGTCGCCCTTTCAGCCGTCCGGTCCGTCGCCGGTGGCATAGGCCGCCAGGGTGGCGGCGCAGCCCGTGGACCACAGCCGGGACAGCCAGGTCTCGAACGCGTCGGCTAAGCGCGGCGCCTCTGCCAGATCGCCATAGAATTGGCGCTGTTCCAGCCAGGCGCGCGGGGTCTCGCGCGCCGCCAGCGCGGTGGCGTTCAGCGCCGGCCAGTGTGGATCGTTGGCCGCGATCTCGCTGCCGTCTTCGCGGGTGCCGGCGCACATGCGCGCCCACAGCGCCTCGACCAGGCTCAGCCCCGCCACCGGGCCACCGGCGGCCAGCGCGTCGCGCAGGACCGGCAGCACGAACCCGGTATGGCGGGAGGAACCGTCGAACGCCACCCGCCGCGTCGTGTCGCGGATCGCCGGATTGGCGAAACGTCGGGCGATCAGATCGGCATAGGCGGCTGGCGTCGTGTCGGGGACCGGCGGCACATAGGGCGTGATCTCTTCGGTCTGCACCTTGGCGAACAGCGCCGCGATCCGCGGCTCGGCCATGCAGTCGGCGATGGTGGCGCAGCCCAGCAGCTCCCCGGCATTGGCCAACACCTGGTGCCCGGCGTTGAGGATGCGGATCTTCATCGCCTCGTAGTCATGCACCGCATCCGAAAACGTCGCACCGGCGCGGTCCCAATCGGGGCGGCCGGCGCAGAAGTCATCCTCGATCACCCACTGACGGAAGTTCTCATGCGTGACCGGGGCGGCATCGGCGACGCCAAGCGCGCGTGCCGCCGCAATCTCCGCCGGGCCGGTGGCGGGTACGATGCAATCGACCATGGAATTGGGAAAGCTGCATTCGGCGTCGATCCAGTCGGCCAGATCGGGGTCCGACAGCCGCGCCAGCGACACGATCGTGCGCCGCAACACGGCGCCATTGCCCTGCAGGTTGTCGCAGCATTGGCCGGTGAATGGCCCGTGCCCGGCGGCGCGCCGGCGGCGCAGCGCCGCGACCATGGCGCCAAAGGCGGTGCGCGGCGTGTCGGGATGCGCGGCGTCGTGGCGGATATCCGCGTGCCCCGCGTCGAAGCCGCCGGTCGCGGGGTCGATGTAATAGCCGCCCTCCGTCACCGTCAGTGCGACGATCCGGATCGCCGGATCCGTCATCGCGGCGATCAGCGGGCCGTTTCCTTCCGCCACGGGGACGAAGTCTATCATCGAACCGGTGACCTCGGCCGAGGTGCTGTCGGGGCTCAACTCGATCAACGTGGTCAGGCAATCCTGCGCCAAAAGCGCCGCGCGCATCTTGGCATCGGGCCCGCGCACGCCGGCCCCGACGATCGCCCAGTCCTGTGCCAGCCCATCCTGCATCAGCCGGTGCAGATACCAGGCCTGGTGTGCGCGGTGGAAATTGCCCAGGCCGATATGCAGGATACCGGGGCGCAACGCGCTGCGGTCATAGCGCGGCCGGCCGATGCCCGCCGGCAGGTTCGCCAGACCGGTATCGCTCAGCCGCACGGCTTGCGTTTCGCTCAGCTCATCCATTGGCCACCGTCGACATTGTAGCATTGCGCCACGACATATGACGCCTCTTCGCTGGCCAGAAACACCGCCATGCCGGTCAGATCCTCCGCCGTGCCCATGCGGCCGAAGGGCACCGCGGCGGCGACCTCCCGCTTTTTCTGGCCCGGTGCCTTGTTTTCGTATTTGGCGAAGAACGCGTCCACGCCGTCCCAGTGTTCGCCATCCACCACGCCGGGGGCGATGGCGTTCACGTTGATGCCGTGATCGATCAGGTTCAGCCCCGCCGATTGGGTCAGGCTGATGATCGCGGCCTTGCTGGCGCAATAGACCGCGACCAGCGGCTCGCCGCGGCGGCCGGCCTGGCTGGCCATGTTGATGATCCGGCCCTTTATGCCCTGCTCGACCATATGCCGCGCCACCGCCTGCAGGGTGAAAAGCGGGCCGGCGACATTGATGCCGAAGACGCGGTCGTAATCGGCGCGGGTAATGTCGACGATCGGCGCGGCGGTAAAGACGGCGGCATTGTTGATCAGGATGTCGATCCGTCCCAGCGCGGCAATGGCCTGGGCCACGCCGGCCTCGATGCTGTCCTGCCGGCTGACGTCCATCTCCACCGCCACCGCACCGGCGCCCAGATCCGCCGCCGCGCGCTGCGCGCCTTGAAGATCGATATCTGCCAACGCCACCTGCGCGCCCTCGCGCAGATAGGCGCGGGCAAACGCCAGCCCGATGCCGCGCGCCGCCCCCGTGATCAGCGCCGTCTTGCCCTGAAGCCGCGTCATGCCATGCGCAGCCCTTCAGCATCGAACTTGTGGAGCATCTCCTCCCTCGGGCTCAGATGCACGCGGTCGCCATGGCCGAAGGCGACCTCGCCATCGGCGCGCACGGTGATCGTCTCCGCCAGCCCGGTGCCGTGGATGTGGAAGAACGTGTCAGATCCCAGATGCTCCGACACGCCGACCGTGCCCGCCCAGGCCCCCTCGCTGGCCGACACCGCAATGTGTTCGGGCCGCACGCCCAGCGTATGCGCGCCGTACCGCCCGGCCTCCTCGCCGGTGATGAAATTCATCCGAGGCGATCCGATGAAGCCGGCCACGAACAGATTGCGCGGCGTGCGGTACAGATCCAGCGGGCTGCCGACCTGTTCGATATGGCCGGCGCGCAGCACCACGATCTTGTCGGCCATGGTCATCGCCTCGACCTGGTCATGGGTGACATAGATCATCGTGGTCTTCAGCCGGGTGTGAAGCTCGCTGATCTCCAGCCGCATGCCCACGCGCAGCGCGGCATCCAGGTTCGACAGCGGCTCGTCGAACAGAAACGCCGCCGGTTCGCGCACGATCGCGCGCCCGATCGCCACCCGCTGCCGCTGGCCGCCGGACAATTGCCCGGGCCGGCGTTCCAGATAATCGGTCAGGTTCAGCACCTCGGCGGCCTGTTCGACGCGCCGGTTCTGTTCGGCCGCATCCAGCTTTGCCATGCGCAGCGGAAAGGCGATGTTCTTGCGCACCGACATATGCGGGTAAAGCGCATAGGACTGGAACACCATCGCCAGCCCGCGTTTGGCCGGCGGGATTTCGGTGGCGTCGCGCCCGTCGATCTGGATCTGCCCGCCGCTGACATCCTCCAGCCCGGCGATCAGGCGCAACAGCGTGGACTTGCCGCAGCCCGAGGGGCCGACGAACACCGCGAACTCGCCATCCTCGATGGTCAGATCCAGCGGCGGGATCACCTCTGTCTGACCAAAGCTCTTGGCGACCTTTTCCAGCACGATACGTCCCATCGCTTCCCCCTATTTCACCGCGCCGAATGTCAGGCCGCGCACGAGTTGTTTCTGACTGAACCAGCCCAGGATCAGGATCGGTGCGATCGCCATGGTCGAGGCGGCGCTGAGCTTGGCGTAGAACAGCCCCTCGGGGCTGGAATAGCTGGCGATGAACGCGGTCAGCGGGGCGGCGTTCACGGCGGTCAGGTTCAGCGTCCAGAACGCCTCGTTCCAGGCCAGGATCACGTTCAAAAGCACGGTCGAGGCGATGCCCGGCACCGCCATCGGCAACAGCACGAACAGGATCTCCTCCCGCAGTCCGGCGCCGTCCATCCGCGCGGCCTCCAGGATCTCGCCCGGGATTTCGCGGAAATAGGTGTAGAGCATCCAGACGATGATCGGCAGGTTGATCAGCATCAGCACCACCATCAGCCCCAGCCGGGTATCCAGCAGGCCCATCTGGATGAACAGCAGATAGATCGGATACAGAACGCCCACTGCCGGCAGCATCTTTGTCGACAGCATCCAAAGCAGAATGTCCTTGGTCCGGCGCGAGGGCACGAAAGCCATGGACCAGGCCGCCGGCACCGCGATCAGGATGCCCAGCAGCGTGGAGCCCCCGGCCAGGATCACCGAATTCCACAGAAACCGCATATAGTCGGAGCGTTCCTGGACAATCGCATAGTTTTCCAGCGTCCAGTCGAAATTCAGAAACAGCGGCGGGTCGGCGATCGCCTGCGCCTCGGTCTTGAAACTGGTCAGCACGGTCCAGAGGATCGGGAAGAAGATCAGCAACCCGATGCTCCAGGCGACCGCGGTGGTCAGGGTCTTGCGGCGGATCGAAACGGCGCGGGCCATGTCAGCGTGCCTCCCCGATGGCGCGGGCGGTGTGCCCGGACAACAGGTCCCGGGTCAGGCCCGGGACGCGTATGCGCAAAGCCTCAAGCATCCAGGTTCCTCCCCACGATCCGCATCAGAAAGATGGCGACGATGTTGGCCAGGATGATCGCATAGACCCCACCGGCCGAACCCAAGCCCACGTTCTGGCTTTCCAGCACCCGCTGAAAGATCAGGTAGGACAAGGTGCGGGTGCCGAACGCGCCGCCGGTGGTCACGAAGATCTCGGCAAAGATCGACAGCAGGAAAATGGTCTGGATCAGCACGACCACGGTGATCGCGCGGGCCAGATGCGGCAGGATGATGAACCAGAACCGCTGCAGCGGCGGGGCGCCGTCCATCTCCGCCGCCTCAAGCTGTTCGCTGTCCAGCGATTGTACCGCGGTCAGCAGGATGAGCGTGGCAAAGGGCAGCCACTGCCAGCTGACGATGATGATGATCGACTCGATCGATGCCTGGCTGAGCCACTGCACCGGTTCGGCCCCGAAAAAGCGCCACAGATAGGCCAGCAAGCCGTTCACGGGATCCATGAACATGTTCTTCCAGACCAGCGCCGACACGGTCGGCATCACGAAAAAGGGCGCGATGACCAGGATGCGCACCGGCCCTTGCCCCCAGAACGGCTGGTCGAGCAAAAGCGCCAGAAGCACGCCCAGCACCACGGTGATCACCAGCACGCCGCCGACGATGATCAGCGTGGTCTGGACCGCGGGCCAGAAAGAGCTGGATCCGACGAAGCGGGTGTAATTCGAAAAGCCCACCCAATCGAGGCTGGGAAAGACGGTCACCCAATCCCACCCGCTTTGGATCTGGTCGCCGCGCAGCGGCAGAAACTTCTTGAACGAAAAGATCAGCGTCAGCATCAGCGGCACCAGCATCCACGCCAAAAGCAGGATTACGGCAGGCGCCATCATCAGGCGGGCGGCGGATCGGGAATGCTGTGTGGCCATGACAATCGTCCTCCGCAGGCATACTAGCCCGCCGATGAGGGTGAGATCCAAGGGGTCTGCGTCGGTTGTCGTAGGATGGGTTTGAAACCCATCCTACCGGTGGCTGGGGGTGGGGTCTGCGCCCGATGATACCCCGGCGGAGTGGTCCGTAGGATGGGTTTCAAACCCATCCTACGCGCGCCGTCAGCGGTAGCCGGCGGCCTCCATTGCGTCGTTGGTCAGCGCCTGGGCCTTGGCCAACGCCTCGTCCACGCTCTGCTGGCCGGCATAGACGGCAGAGAATTCCTGGCTGACCTCGGTCGCGATCCCGGCGAACTCCGGAATGGCCGCGAACTGGATCCCGACATAGGGCGACGGTTCCACGGTGGAGTCGTTGGGGTCCGCCGACAGGATCGATTCCAAGGTCATCTTCGCGAACGGGATGTCCTTGTAGTTCGGGTTCTCATAAAGCGACACCCGCGCGCCCGGCGGGACGTTCGCCCAGCCTTCGTTCTCCGCAACCAGTTCGATATAGCTTTTGGAGGTCGCCCACTCGATGAACTCTTTCGCGGGATCCATGTTGTCCGTGCCCGCCGGGATCGCCAGCGCCCACGCCCACAGCCAGTTGGACCGTTTGCCCAGCCCGTTGTCGGGCGCCAGCGCGAAACCGACGCTGTCGGCCACGGTCGAATCGTTGGGGTTGGTCACGAAAGAGGCGGCCACGGTGGCGTCGATCCACATGCCGCATTTGCCCTGCTGGAACAGCGCCAGGTTCTCGTTGAACCCGTTGGTGGCATAGCCCGGAGGGCCGGACTCGTTCATCATGCCGACGAAAAATTCCAGCGTGTCCTTCCAGGGCTGGGTGTCGAACTGCGCGTTCCAGTCTTCATCGAACCAGCGCGCGCCGAAAGAGTTGGACATCGCGGTGATGAAGGCACCGCCTTCGCCCCAGCCGGCCTTGCCGCGCAGGCAGATGCCGTTGATCTCGTTCTCGCGGTCGGTCATTGCCGCTGCTGATTCGCGGATGAACGTCCAGGTCGGCGCCTCGGGCATTTCCATGCCGGCCGCTTCCATCAGATCGGTGCGATACATGATCATCGAGCTTTCGCCATAGAAAGGCGCCGCATAGAGCGTACCCTCATGGCTCAGACCGCCCGCCATCGCCGGCAGGATATCGTCGACGTCGTAGTCTTCCGACAGATCGTCCAGCGGCACCAGCCAGCCGTTCGCGCCCCAGATCGGCGTCTCGTACATGCCGATGGTCATGATGTCGAACTGACCGCCCTTGGTGGTGATGTCGGTGGTCACGCGCTGGCGCAGAACGTTCTCTTCCAGCGTCACCCACTCGACCTCGTGCCCGGTCTTGGCGGTGAAATCGTCGGTCAGACCCTGCATGCGGATCATGTCGCCGTTGTTGACCGTAGCGATGGTGATGGTGTCGGCCCATGCACCGCCGGCGGTGATGAGCGACAGCGCGGTCGCCGCACGAAGTGCGTCTCTCAAATGCATCCGAATCCTCCCCTGGATTTTCGTTGTGGCATCAGGGTGCGCAAAAAACGGGCACCGGTCAATCGTAATTTTACGCGCGTAAATATTTCTGGCCGGACGATCAGGCGGATCCGCGCAAAATCAGCTTGCCGTCGAACAGCTTCGTCTGCCGCACTGGGGCCCGTTCCTCGGTTTCGATCAGGTCGAACAGGGTCTGCGCACTGCGCTCGGCGATCGCGGCGTAATCCTGCGAAACGGTGGTGAGCGTGGGGCAGGTATAGCGCGAAAACGGGTGATCGTCATGGCCGGCGATGCGCAGCGCGTGGCCGGTGCCGGAGCCGACGCGGCGGCCCATCTCATAGGCCGCCGACAGCACGCCGATCGCCAGGCGGTCGTTGCTGCACAGGATCGTGTCGCTGGGCAGACCGCCCTCGGCGATGATCCGGCCACCCTCGCGAAAGCCGATCGCCTCGAAATCCCAGCCGTCGCCGGGCACCTGGATCAGACACGGCGCATGCCCGCGCCGTTCCATCGCCCGCTGATAGGCCCGGCGCCTCTTCAGCGCGTTCGGGTTGCTGGGCGTCGCCATCTCGAAGAACACCGGCGGCGCGCCGGTATCGCACAGATGGTCGACGATCAGTCCGATGCTCTGATCGTTGTTGGAGCCGAAGAAGGCATCCCCCAACCCCTCGATATTGCTGTCGAAAAGCACGGTGGGCACATCCGCGCAGAACGCCTCGATCGCGCCGCGGTCCGAGGCTCGGCCCAGCGGCGCCAACAGCACGCCCGCGGGTTTGATCGCGCGCAGGCTGTCCAGGTTGTCGACCTCATGCGCCGGGTTGCCCTGGGAATTCAGCAGGATCGGCGTGAAGCCCGCGGCCAGGATCAGGCTTTCGATATTGCGCGCGATCTCGGCAAAGAACGGATCGGCCAGATAGGGGATCACCAGGCCGATATTCTTGGTCAGCCGGCGGTTTTGGTTCATCGCATAGATGTTCGGGCGGTAGTCGTGGCGCGCCAGCGCCGCCTCGATCCGTTCACGGGTGGACTTGCGCACACTGGAGGGGTCGTTGAAATACTTGGAGACGGTCGGGCGAGAGATGCCGCTGACCGCCGCGAATTCCTCCATATTTCTGATCTTGCGCCCGTCGCCCATGCCGCGCCTTTACGCCTGTTCAAGCCCGGGCACAGGATAACGCGACACACTTGGCGCGCGCAAACTTTTTGCGCCCCATGCGGCTGGCTTATGCCGCGTCGCGCAGCCCCGGCAGCGGTTTGACCTTTTTCTTCAGGCATTTGCGCAGATAGGCGGGGGCCCAGTGGCGATACCGCCCCAGCATGGATTGCTGCGCGATCAGCATCTGCACAAAGGCCCGGCGATGCGCCTCCTTGCGCAGTTTCTTGAACATCGACTTCTGCGCCTTGGTCATCGAACAGCCGATGCAATGCCCCTCGCGCTTGAACTTGCAGACGTCGATGCAGGGGCTGGGCGTTTTCGACATCGGGTCACTGGCCTCGGCTGGCGGGATGTATTCTTGAGATACGCAATCCCAGGCGCCAAGAAAAGGGCGTCCCGTCTCAAACAGAAGCGGCCCCAAAAAAAAAGGGCGCGGCCAAAGACCGCGCCCCCAAAATTCGAACCGAGAGGGCTTATTCCCAGCCGACTTCGTTGAAGATCTGCTGTGCGGTCGGCACGTTCTGCGCCACTTCCGACAGATCCACGTCATCGGGGCGGAAAATGCCCAGCGCTGCGACCGAAGGCGACAGGCCCACGCCCGGCACCGCGGGGTATTCGTCGTTACCGGCAGAGAAGTACTGCTGCGCCTGATCGGAGGCCAGGTACTCCAGGAACGCGATCGCGTTGTCGCGGTTGGGGGCGTTCGCCGCCACGCCGCCGCCCGACAGGTTCATATGCGCGCCCTCGGCGTTCTGCGCCGGGAACACCCAGCCGATATTGGCGCGGGCATCTTCGGGCAGGCCGTCGACGTCTTTGCGGATCGCGCGCGCGAAGTAATAGGTGTTGGAGATCGAGATATCGCACTCGCCCGACACCAGCGCCCGCAATTGGTCGGTGTCGCCGCCTTCGGGCGCGCGGGCGAAGTTGGCCACCACACCTTCGGCCCAGGATTTCGCCGCGTCTTCGCCGTGGTTCTGGATCACCGCCGACAGCAGCGTCTGCGAATACACGTTCGAGGACGACCGGTGGCAAACCTGACCGATATAAGCCGGATCGGCGAGGTCGACATAAGTCTGCGGCGGGTTGGCGACGTCGTTCTTGTCATAGAAGATGATCCGCGCGCGCTGCGAGAAGCCGAACCACTGGTTGTCGCCATCCTGCAGGCTGGCGGGGATGCGCGATTCCAGCACCTCGCTTTCGACCGACTGCAGAACGCCGGCATCCTTGGCGCGTTCCAGCCGCGAGGTGTCGACGGTCAGCAGAATGTCGGCCGGCGAATTGGCGCCCTCGGCCTCCATCCGCGCGATCAACTCGTCGGCATTGCCTTCGATCCGGTTGATCGTGATCCCGGTGGCGTCGGTGAAGTCCGAGTACAGGCGCTCATCGGTGTCGTAGTGGCGCGAGGAATAGAGGTTCAGCTCACCATCGGCCCAGGCGGCGCTCGCCAGAATGGCAACGGCGGATACCGCCCCTGCCGGGACTTTGAGGAAGGAAAACATGCACGGCTCCCTGGCACATAATTTCTGATGAAAACGGTCAATTACACTTCCCGGCGGTTTCCGCAAGCCATTCCGACCAATTTTGTCAGCTTTGACGTTGCGGCAAAACGGCCGGATCGGGCACGGGCCGCAACGTCCGGTTGATTGTCCCGCCGCGCCGCGCTTTTCCGCCCGTTTTGGCGCTTGACTCCCCGCCCGGCCGCGGTTCGAGTTAGCGCCATAAACGCACAAAAGACCAAACATCCAACTTGGAGGAATGCTTATGACATCCATCACCCGTATGACCGCGGCCCTTTTGGGCGCCACCGCTCTGGCCGCGCCGGCCGTCGCTGCCGATGTGGAAGTGCTGCACTGGTGGACTTCGGGCGGCGAGGCCGCGGCGGTGTCTGTCCTGAAGGACGATCTGGAAGGCAAGGGCACGGGCTGGGTCGACATGGCCGTGGCCGGTGGCGGCGGCGACGCCGCGATGACCACGCTGCGGGCCCGCGTCACCGCCGGCGATCCGCCGACCGCCGCGCAGATGCTGGGCATGAGCGTGCGCGAATGGGCCGATGAGGGCTTTCTGGGCGATCTGAACACCGTCGCCGCCGAAGAGGGCTGGGACGAAGTCGTGCCGCCCGCGGTGCAGGGCTTCGGCAAGCACGAGGGCAAGTGGGTCGCGGCTCCGGTCAACATGCACCGCCCGCATTGGGTCTGGGCCTCGGCATCGATCTTCGAGGAACTGGGGCTGGAGATGCCCACGACCTGGGACGAATTCTTCGCCGCCGCCGACAAGATCCAGGAGGCCGGCTACGTCGCCGTGGCCCAGGGCGGCCAGGCCTGGCAGGAAGCGACCGTCTGGGAAGCCGTCGTGCTTGGCATCTCGCCCGATCTCTACCGCAGCGCGGTGATCGAGGCCGATGACGCCGCCCTGCGCTCCGAGGGCATCGTCGAAAGCTTCGAGATCATGCGCAAGATCCGCGGCTATGTGGATCCGAACTTCGCCGGCCGGGATTGGAACCTGGCCACCGCCATGGTCATCAATGGCGAAGCCGGCATGCAGATCATGGGCGACTGGGCCAAGGGCGAGGTCATCAATGCCGGCCTGACCCCGGGCGAGGAAGTGCTGTGCGGCGTCTCGCCGGGCACGCAGGGCGCGTTCCTCTTCAACACCGATTTCTTCGCGATGTTCGATGTCGGCGATGACAAGAAAGAGGCGCAGCTTCAGATGGCCTCTTCGGCCATGTCGCCGGAATTTCAGGAGACGTTCAACCTGGCCAAGGGTTCGATCCCGGCCCGCACGGATGTCTCGGGCGACAATTTCGACATCTGCGCCCAGAAATCCATGGCCGATCTGGCCGAGGCGACCGCGTCCGACACGCTGTTCGGCTCGCTCGCCCATGGCCATGGCCAACCGGCCTCGGTCCAGGCGGCGTACCTGGATGTGGTGACGCAGCACTTCAACTCGGACATGTCCGCCGAAGATGCCGCCAACGCCCTGGCCGACGCCGTGGCCGCGGCGCAGTAACGACAAACCCGCGCGGGCCGGCGATCCGGCCCGCGCGTGCCCCGCATGCGTTTCTTCCGCACCTATCTGCCGCAGCTTACGCTGTTGCCCAGCCTGATCCTGGTGATCGTCACCGTCTATGGCTTCATCGCCCTGACGGTCGTGATCTCTTTGACCCGGTCCAAGATGCTGCCGCGTTTCGATCGGTGGGAGGGGTTCGAGAATTACCTCAAGGTCTGGAACCACCCGCGCTGGGAAGTGGCGATGGAAAACTTCGCCATCTTCGGCGGGCTCTATATCGGGCTGACGCTTGCCATCGGCATGGCGTTGGCGATCTTTCTGGACCAAAAAATCCGGGCGGAGGGCGCGCTGCGCACGATCTATCTCTACCCGATGGCGCTGAGCTTCATCGTCACCGGCGTCGCCTGGCAATGGCTGATGGCGCCCGATCTGGGGCTGGAGCGAGCATTCCAGATGTGGGGCTGGGAGAGCTTCCGCTTCGACTGGATCAAGCAATCCGATCTGGCGATCTATTGCGTCGTGATCGCGGGCGTCTGGCAGGCCTCGGGCTTCGTGATGGCGCTGTTTCTGGCGGCACTGCGCGGCATCAACCAAGAGATCTACGCCGCCGCGCGCATCGACGGCGCCTCCACCCCGCGGCTTTACTGGCATGTCATCGTGCCCGCGCTGCGGCCCGCCTTTCTGACCGCCATCGTCGTGCAGGGGCATCTTGCGATCAAAAGCTACGATCTGGTCGTGGCGCTGACCGGCGGCGGCCCGGGCTTTGCCACCGAGCTTCCCTCGACCTTCATGTACGAGTTTACCTTCAGCCGGAACGAGATGGCGCTGGGCGCCGCGAGTGCTGTGATGATGCTGGTGCTGGTGACCATCCTGATTGTCCCCTACCTCTATTCGGAGCTGCGCGATGAGCGATAGCGTCGTCACCTCCCGCGGCGGCGCTGGCCGGGTCTTTGTCTATGCCGTCCTGCTGATCGCGGCCGTCTTTTTCCTGCTGCCGCTGGTGGCGATGGTCTTCACCTCGCTGAAGACCATGCCCGAGATCACCGGCGCGCCCGGCTTTGAGAACGCCAACATCCTGACCCCGCCCCAGGACCCGACGCTGGAGGCCTGGGGCCTGGCCTGGTCATCGGCCTGTATCGCCATCGCCTGCGACGGGCTGCGGCCGTATTTCTGGAACTCCATCGTGATGGTGGTCTTTGCCGTGCTGATCTCGGTGGGTCTTGGCGCGGTCAACGGCTATGTCCTGTCCAAATGGCGGTTCCGCGGCGACAATGTCGTCTTCGGCCTGCTGCTGTTTGGCTGTTTCATCCCGTTCCAGATCGTGCTGATCCCCATGGCCCGCGTGCTGGGGATCCTGGATATCGCCGGCACGCTGGGGGGGCTGATCTTCGTGCATGTCTGCTACGGCATCCCCTTCACCACGCTGTTCTTCCGCAACTTCTATGTCACCATTCCCGACGAGTTGATCAGCGCCGGCCGCATCGACGGGGCCGGGTTCTGGTCGATCTTTCTGATCATCCTGGTGCCGATCAGTTGGCCCATCTTCGTGGTCGCCATCATCTGGCAGTTCACGAATGTCTGGAACGATTTCCTCTTCGGCGCCTCGTTCGCGGGCGCCGATGCGCGGCCGCTTATGGTGGCGCTCAACAATCTGGTGAACACCTCCACCGGGACCAAGGCCTATAACGTCGACATGGCCGGCGCGATGATCGCCGCGCTGCCGACGATCCTGGTCTACGTCGTCGGCGGGCGGTACTTCGTCCGGGGCCTGACCTCGGGCGCCGTGAAAGGGTAGGGCATGGCGCAGCTTTCCATCGACCGGGTCAGCAAACGCTTCGGCGAGGTCGAGGTCCTCAGCGAGGTCTCCATCGACATCGACGGCGGCGAGTTTCTGGTGCTGGTCGGCCCTTCGGGCTGCGGCAAGTCCACGCTTCTGAACATGGTGGCGGGGCTTCTGGGTATCTCTTCCGGAGAGATCCGGCTGGACGGCACCCGCATCGACGGGCTTGAGCCGCGCGCCCGCAACATCGCCATGGTGTTCCAATCCTACGCGCTCTACCCCGGCATGACGGTGGGCAAGAACATCGCCTTCCCGTTGCGCATGGCGGGCATGGACCGCGCCGCGCAGGCGCAGAAGGTCGATGAAGTGGCAGAGCTTTTGCAGATCGGCCACCTGCTGAACCGCAAACCCGCCGCGCTGTCCGGCGGGCAGCGCCAGCGCGTCGCCATGGGCCGGGCGCTGGTGCGCGACCCGAAACTGTTCCTGTTCGACGAACCGCTGTCCAATCTCGACGCCAAGCTGCGCGTGGACATGCGCACAGAGATCAAGCGCCTGCACCGGCGCCTGGGCACCACGATCATCTATGTCACCCACGACCAGGTGGAGGCGATGACCATGGCCACCCGCATCGCGGTGATGGAGGGCGGCGCGGTGCAGCAATTCGGCACCCCGGCGCAGATCTACGACCGGCCGGCGAACACCTTCGTCGCCACCTTCATGGGCTCGCCGGCGATGAACCTGGTCGACGGCGTCGTTGACGAAGCGCGCGGCGCGGTGGTGATCGGCGGCGATCTGCGCCTGCCCATGCCCGCGGGTGCCGCCGCGCAGGCCGGCCAGGCGGTGCAACTGGGGCTGCGCCCGGAATGGTTTTCGCTGGGGCCGGCGCATACCGGCATGACGGATCTGCCCGCCCGGATCGATCTGACCGAGCCCACCGGCCCGGATGTCTATGTCGCGCTCGATCTGCGCGGGCAGTCGTTGATGGCGCGCCTGCCCGCCGATGCCGGACCGCAGGCGCAGGCCGACACCGACGCCACATTCCGCGTCGATATGACCAAGGCGCAGCTTTTCGACGCCGCGACCGGCATGTCGCTGATGACCGCCTGAGGGGGCCCCATGAACGGTTTCGACAAAGGCCCGATCCTTGTCACCGGCGCCAGCGGCGGCATCGGCGCCGCCACCGTGCGCCACCTGATCAAAGCCGGCGCCCAGGTGATCGCGGCGGGCCGCGACACGGCCAAGCTGGATGCCCTGGCGGCAGACACGGGATGCGACACGCTCGCCTTCGATCTGACCGACGACGACAGCGTGCGCGGCGCGCTGGAAGGCCGCGACCTATACGGCGTGGTGAATTGCGGTGGCTTCGGCGGCGAGATCGCGACGCCGATGGACACCGATATGGCGGTCTTCGACAAGGTGATCGCCATCAACACCCGCGGCGCGCTTCTGGTGACCAAATACGCCTCCGCCGCGATGATCCGGCTGGGGCGGGGCGGGGCGATCGTCAACGTCTCCAGCCAGGCGTCGCTGGTGGCGCTGAAGGGGCATATCTCTTATGGCGCGTCCAAGGCCGCGCTCGACAGCATCACCCGCGTCTCCGCGCTGGAACTGGGGCCGCACGGGATCCGCGTCAACGGCGTGCACCCGACCGTCGTGATGACAGAGATGTCGGCGTTCTACTGGGGCCGGCCGGATATCGGCGAGCCGTTCCTGAACCAGATGCCCCTGGGCCGCTGGGCGACGGAGGACGACATCGCCGCCCCCATCGTCTTTCTGCTGTCGGACGCCGCGGCGATGATCACCGGCGTGGCACTGCCCATCGATGGCGGCTTTACCGCCGTCTAGATCGAAATCCTTTTTCAGACTGATCCAGTCTGATCCGTTTTTGGCCTAGAGGCCCAGATACGGGCCGGGATCGACGCTGGCGGTGCCCTCGCGCACCTCGAAATGCACGTTCGGCGTCGCGCCATCGGCGACCACGCCGATGCGCTGGCCGCGGCTGACGCTGTCGCCTTTTTCCAGGGCCACGTCCGTCACCCGGCCATAGACCGTCATCAGATTGCCCGGGTGGCGGACCAGTACGATCGTGCCCAACTCGCCCAGCGACTCCGACACCAGCGCGACCTCGCCATCGCCCGCCGCGGTCACCGGCGTGCCGGCGGCGGCGGCGAAATCGATGCCCTCGTTGCGCGGATTGCCGGTCGGCGCATAGCCGCGCAGCACGCTCGCCCCGCTGACCGGCGGGGCCAGTTGCGCGGGGCTGGCGGCGGGTTCGGGTGCCGGTGTGCGGTCCTCGATCAGATTGGGCGAGGGCGGGTTTTCCACCGCCGCAAGATCCTCGTTGTCGGGCAGCGGCGTCGATGACGACGGCGGCGGCGCGATCGGCGTCGCCGTGCCCGGTGCGTTGGTCGCCTGTGGCGCGACCGGCGCGGGCGCCGCCTGGGGCTGGCCCAAAAGCGCGGTGCGCGTCTCGGCGTCGTTCAGAACCGGGATCAGCAGTTCCTGGTTCTCCCGCACGGTCATCTCATTGTCCAAGCCGTTCCAGGATGCCAGCGCCGTGGTCGACACGCCATAGCGGCGGGCGATCGAAAACGCCGTCTCGCCCGATCGCACGCGGTGGCGGATCGGGTCGATCACCGTGTCGCCCTGGCCGTTGGCAAAGGGGTTGTCGGCCGCCGCCGCCGCCGCGCCGGGCAGGGGCGCCGCGCCCCCTATGGGCGGCAGCGGCGCCGCGCCGATCCCGGCCCCAATTCCAGCGTTGTCGATGGCCGAGGCGGCGATTTCCTCGGACCAGATCGAGGCGGTGACCGGATCGCCGCCCACATTCTCCGGCAGCGCGATCACCTCTCCGGGTCGGGGGCTGTAGCTGACCGGCAGCCCGTTATGGGCGGCCAGTTGCTCGGCCAGCAGGCCGACGCGGGCGGCCATCTCCGGCAGGCTGTCGCCATCGCGGGCGATCATCACCTGATAGGTGCCATAGGTCACCACGCCGCGCGCGTCCGGCGTGGGCGGCGGAAACGCCGAGGCGACGCCCTCGACCGTCCGGTCGCCGCCGCCGAACATGTTGGAAAGCGGCATGTTTCCGCCGCAGGCGCTGACGCCCAAAACCACGCTCAGGGCCATTGCCGTAAGGGCATGTCCCAAGCTTTTCGCACCCCAAGTCTTTGCCATCTGATCCGCCCGTCTGTCTCTGCCCGCCGATTCCGGCGCGCCCCACTCTGCCCGAGCCGCCGCGCCCCGGTGTTACCCCCCGGGATAGCGGTGGCGCCAGGGCCGGCGCGGTTCAGGCCATGCCGTCGACAAGCGGCACGAAGCGGACCTCGCCCAATGCCTGATAGTCCAGCCCCGCATCGGTTTTTACCACCTTGAGCAGGGTTTGCACAGCATCCGATTGCCCCACGGGCAGCACCATGATCCCGCCCGGCCTCAATTGGCGCAAAAGCGGCGAGGGCGGATCCTCCGCCGCTGCGGTGACGATGATGCGGTCGAAGGGCGACTGGTCGGGCAGCCCATGCGCGCCATCGGTCCGGATCACCGTGACATTGGTGCAGTCGAGCCGCCGCAGCACCGCCTCGGCCGCCTGCGCCAGCGGGCGGTGGCGCTCGGTCGTATAGATCCGCCGCGCCAGATGCGACAGGATCGCGGCCTGATAGCCCGACCCGGTACCGACCTCCAGAACCTTGCAGCGCCGCGTCACCTGCAGCGCCTGGGTCATCAGCCCCACCACGCTGGGCTGGCTGATGGTCTGGCCGGCGCCGATGGGCAGCGCGGTGTCTTCATAGGCGCGCGGGCGGAACGGCCCGTCCAGAAACGCCTCGCGCGGGGTGCGTTCCAGCGCCTCCAGCACCGCCTTGTCGGTGATGCCGCGATTGCGCATCGCCAGCACGAACGCCATCTGCGCCTCGGCTTCACACAGCATCCAGCACCTCCGCCAATTGCTCCAGCGCGTCATGGGCGGTCAGATCGGCGCGCAGCGGGGTCACCGTGGCAAAGCCCTCATAGGCCTCGCGCGCGTCCGTGCCCGGCGCGGTGCCGGCATTGCCGGTGCCCGGTCGGCCGCTGCCATGGGTCAGCCAGTAGTACTGCCGCCCATTCGGCGCCCGGTGCGGCGCCACCCCGAAACTGGGATCGGGCCGGCAGCCCTGCACCGTGGCCTTGACGCCCTTGACCGCCTCTGCCGCCACGGGCGGAAAGTTGATGTTGTAGAACACGCCATAGGCGGCATCCCGCCAGCGCGCGCGCGCGGCCAGGGCGCGCACGATGCCGGGCCCCTTGGCCCGCGCCGCCGCGAACGGGTCGTCGGCCTTGCGGTTCTCCGGCCCCATATACTGCGACAGCGCCATCGCGCGCAGCCCGCGCATGGCCGCCTCCATCGCGCCGCCGACGGTGCCGGAATAGACCGTGTCCTCGGCCACGTTATGCCCGCGATTGACGCCCGACAGCACCAGATCGGGCGGGCCATCGGTCATCAGATCGCCCAAGGCCACCATGATGCAATCCGCCGGCGAGCCCTCCACCGCGAACCGTTGCGGCGCCAGCTGTTCCAGCCGCATCGGCCGCACATAGGACACCGCGTGCGACACCGCCGATTGTTCCAGTGCCGGGGCGACGACCCAGGTCTCCGCGCCCAGGGCGGCGGCGATATCCTCCGCCGCGCGCAGACCGGGCGCGTTGATGCCGTCATCATTGGTGATCAGGATGCGCATGTCGCCCGCCGCCTCGCCTTTGGGCAGAGTCTAGGTCAGCGCGGACTCCGCCGTCCAGCGGTTGCGAACACAGCCGCCACAGTGTTGCCACACGGCCTCAATCGGCCAGGTCCCCCGCCGCCGTCACCCGGGTCTTGCCGCCCAGATAGGGCGCCAACACCGCAGGCAGCGCCACCGAGCCATCCGCCTGCTGCCCGTTCTCGATCACCGCGATCAGCGTCCGCCCCACCGCCAGGCCCGACCCGTTCAGCGTGTGCACGAATTCCGGCTTGGCATCGACCGCGGGCCGGTAGCGCGCATTCATCCGCCGGGCCTGAAACGCGCCCGTGGTCGAACAGGAGGAGATCTCGCGATAGGTGTTCTGCCCCGGCAGCCAGACCTCGATGTCATGCGTCCGCCGGGCGCCGAAGCCCATATCGCCGGTGCACAGCACCATGGTGCGATAGGGCAGGCCCAGCGCCTCCAGGATGCCCTCGGCGCAGCCGGTCATGCGGCGCAATTCCGCGTCGCTGTCCTCGGGCCGGGTGATCGACACCATCTCGACCTTCTCGAACTGATGCTGGCGCAGCATGCCGGCGGTGTCCTTGCCCGCACTGCCGGCCTCGGACCGGAAACACAGCGTATGCGCGGTCAGACGGATGGGCAGGTCGGCATCGGCCAGGATCGCGCCCGCCACCGAATAGGTCAGCGGCACCTCCGAGGTCGGGATCAACCACCAGCCATTGGTGGTCTGATAGCTCTCGTCGCCGAATTTGGGCAGCTTGTCGGTGCCCAGCATCGCCTCTTCGCGCACCAGAACCGGGGTCGCGGTCTCCACCAGCCCGTTCTGGTCGACATGTACATCCAGCATGAACTGGGCCAGCGCCCGGTGCAGCCGCGCCATCGCGCCGCGCAGCACCACGAACCGCGACCCCGACAGCTTCGCCGCGGTCTCGAAATCCAACCCCGGCGCGGCGGCGGGCACCTGGTAGTGCTCCAAGGGGTCGAAGTCGAAGTTTCGCGGGTTGCCCCAGCGCTTCATTTCCAGATTGGACGCCTCGTCCGCGCCATCGGGCACGTCGTCAAAGGGCAGATTGGGCAAGTGCAGCAGCGCGTCCTCCAACGCCGCTTCCTGCGTCCGCGCGGTCTCTTCCAGGTCTGCCTGTTCCGCCTTTTTGCTGGCCACCAGCGCGCGCAGGCGTTCGAACTCCGCCTCGTCGCCCCGCGCCTTGGCCGCGCCGATCTCCTTGGAGGCGCGGTTGCGCTCCGCCTGCGCCGTCTCGGCGGCCTGGATCGCGGCGCGGCGGCGGGCGTCGATGGCCAGCACATCCTGCGCCGCCGGCGGCGCGCCCCGGCGCGCCAGGGCGGCGTCAAAGCCCTCGGGGTCTTGGCGGATCTCGCGGATATCGTGCATGGGGCAGGGGCCTTCCGGAAAAACGTGGCGTCCCATGCCATAAAGCGCGCCACTTGGAAACATGCGGCGCAGAGGGTTCCCATGCCCGCGCCGCGCCCCTAATTCTTGTCCCATCACCCGCCGTCGCCGCCTTGCCAACCCCAGGGGCCGGCGATAGGGTCCGCGCGATTTCGACCCCGCCAGCACCGCGCCCCGAAAGGGCCGCGGCGCCACCAGTAAGGAAACGTCCATGTTCGTCACTCCCGCATACGCCCAAGCCGCCGGAGGCAGCGCGGCGGGCGGTCTGCTGGGCTTCGTTCCCATCATCCTGATCTTCGCGATCATGTACTTTCTGATGATCCGTCCGCAGCAGAAGAAGATGCGCGAACACTCCAATATGGTCGCGGCGCTCCGCCGGGGCGACCAGGTCGTCACCCAGGGCGGGCTGATCGGCAAGGTCACCAAGGTCAAGGACGATGGCGAGATCGAGGTGGAGGTCGCCTCGGACGTGCGTGTGCGGGTGGTGCGCAACACCATCAGCCAAGTGTTGAACAAGACCGAACCGGCGGACGCCGCGAAGAACTGAGGCGCCCATGCTGAAGTTTCCCGCCTGGAAGGCGACGCTGATCCTGCTGGTCTGCCTGGCGGGGGTGCTGCTGACCCTGCCCAACGGCTTTTATGCAAGGGTGGAGGCATCGAACGACGCCCGCGCCGCGCTGGAGGCCGGTGCCGCGCCCACCGAAGATCTCACCGCCGATGCCGCGCTCTGGCCGTCCTGGGCGCCCTCGGGCCTGGTCAATCTGGGGCTCGATCTGCGCGGCGGCGCGCATGTGCTGGTCGAGGTGCAGGTCGAGGACGTCTATGCCGAACGGCTGGAGGGGCTCTGGCCCGAAGTCCGCGACGCGCTGCGCGAGGTCCGCGACCAGGTCGGCACCATCCGCCGGGTGGAGACCACGCCCAACGAATTGCGCGTCCGCCTTGGCGACACCGCCGGGGCCGATGCCGCGCTGGGGGCGGTGCAGGCGCTGACCGTGCCGGTCGTGTCCTTCACCGGGGTCGCGGCGCGCGACTACGATGTGCGCATGGACGGCGACCAGTTGGTCGTCACCCTGTCAGAGGCCGAACAGCAGGCCACCAATGACCGCACCATGGAACAATCGCTGGAGATCATCCGCCGCCGCGTGGACGAAACCGGCACCCGCGAACCCACCATCCAGCGCCAGGGCGAACGGCGCATCCTGGTGCAGGTGCCCGGCATCGGATCCGCGGCGGAGTTGTTGGAGATCTTGGGCCGCACCGCCAAGCTGAGCTTCCACCCGGTGGAAGGCGTGGTATCCGACGGCGATACGCGCCCCGGCCCCGGCAACATCATCCTGCCGCCGCTGGAAGACGAGGGCGTGTTCTACGAACTCGGCCGCCGCGCCGTGGTCTCCGGCGAACAACTGGTCGACGCGCAGCCCTCTTTCGACCAGAACGGCCTGCCCGCGGTCAGCTTTCGCTTCAACCCCTCCGGCGCCCGCGCCTTCGGTCAGTACACCACCCAGAACGTGGGCCAGCTTTTCGCCATCGTGCTGGATGAGGAGGTCGTCTCCGCCCCCCGGATCAACGAACCCATCCCCGGCGGCAGCGGCATCATCACCGGCAATTTCGATATCGAAGAAAGCACCAGGCTTGCCATCCTGCTGCGCGCCGGCGCGCTGCCGGCCGAAATCCAGGTGCTGGAACAGCGCACCATCGGCCCCGAACTGGGTCAAGACAGCATCGAAGCCGGCCGCATCGCCTGTATCGTCGCCTTCGGCGCGGTGCTGGTGTTCATGGCGCTCAGCTACGGGCTGTTCGGGCTCTTCGCCAATGTCGCGCTGATCCTGAACGTGGCGCTGATCTTCGCGCTGCTGTCGACCATTGGCGCGACCCTGACCCTGCCGGGCATCGCCGGCATCGTGCTGACCATCGGCATGGCGGTGGATGCCAACGTGCTGATCTTCGAACGCATCCGCGAGGAGTTGAAGCGCGCCAAGGGGCCGGCGCGGGCGATCGAGCAGGGCTATCAAAAGGCGTTCTCGGCCATTATCGACGCCAACATCACCACCTTCATCGCCGCGGTGATCCTGTTCGCCATGGGCTCCGGCCCGGTGCGGGGCTTCGCCGTCACCCTGGGTCTGGGCATCCTCACATCGGTCTTCTCGGCGATCTTCGTCACCCGGATGATGATCGGCTTCTGGTTCGACGCCCGCCGGCCCAAAACGGTGGAGGTCTGAGCCATGCGTCTGAAGATCGTACCCGACAACACCGAATGGGATTTCTTCTCCCGCTCGCGCCTGTGGCTGGGCATCTCGGCCGTGCTCGTGGTGGCGGCGTTCGCGTCCTTCATCCTGCAGGGGCTGAACTACGGCATCGATTTCCGCGGCGGCACCTCGATCCGCACCCAGGCGGAGGCACCGGTGGACGTCGCCGCCTATCGCGGCGCCATCGAGCCGCTGGAATTGGGCGATGTGTCCATCACCGAAGTGTTCGACCCGACGCTGGCGGCGGATGAAAACGTCGCCATGATCCGCATCCAGGCGCAGCAAGACGCCGAAAGCGTCCCGCCAGAGGTCATCGCCGCGGTTCAGACCGCGCTGACCGATGTGGACCCGACGCTGCAGTTTTCCGCCGTCGAGTCGGTTGGGCCAAAGGTGTCCGGCGAACTGATCCGCACCGCCGTGATCGCGGTCGTCCTGTCGATCGGCGCGGTGCTGTTCTATATCTGGCTGCGCTTCGAATGGCAGTTCGCGCTGGGCGCGGTGGCGGCGCTGGTGCATGACGTGGTGTTGACGATCGGCATCTTTTCGGAACTTCAGATCCGGTTCGACCTGGCCATTATCGCGGCCCTTCTGACCATCGTCGGCTATTCGTTGAACGACACCGTCGTGGTCTTCGACCGGGTGCGCGAAAACCTGCGCCGGTACAAGAAAGCGCCGCTCAAGGACGTGCTGAACCAGTCGATCAACGAAACCCTCAGCCGGACCTTCATGACCTCCGTCACCACGCTTCTGGCGCTTCTGTCGCTGTTCGTGCTGGGCGGCGACGTGATCCGCGGGTTCGTCTTCGCGATGATCTGGGGCGTGATCGTGGGCACCTATTCCTCGATCTTCATC
>JBCDDF010000025.1:0-43177 GCA_039180525.1 Pseudomonadota bacterium | reverse complement strand
TCGATGGCTGCAAAGCATAACGACAGTCATCCAGCGGCAGCAACGTTTGCCGCCGGAATGCCACAACCATCGCTTCCTCATCTTTGCTGAGGATGGATGAACGTGGCTCTTTGGGGCCGGTCTTGTGCTCTTCCACCGTTCGACGCTTGCGCCACTTCGCGACTGTCTTGGGAGTGATCCCCAGTTCTCGGCGCAGCTCCGCGATCGAAGCTTTCGATCGCTGATTGCCGCTCTGTCGGCATGCGTGGTCGTGGCGCTGCCATGACGATCTTGTCCCATATGGTTTCCTTCCATTCCAACAAAAGGACCACACCATCAAATCGGGGGATCGAACACCTAGAGCCGATCGAGCAGCGTCAGCGCACCCCCCGCGAGCCCGGCGCCGATCAGAAGCCAGGTCCACCACTGCAGCGCGTTGCGTTCCGGCGCAGGCTCCGGCTGGCGCGTCCGGATTAGCGCGTCCTGCGCCATGCGCGGCAGCCGCGGGCCGAAACGCGACAGGATCTGCACCGTGCGCGCCACGTCGCGCACAACGGCACGGGGACCCAGATTGGTGCGGATGTAATCCTCCACGATCGGCTGCGCCGCATCCCAGATGTTCATCGCCGGATTGAGGGACCGCGTGACACCCTCCACCACCACCATCGTGCGCTGCAGAAGGATCAGTTCGGTCCGCGTCTCCATGCCGAAGGTTTCGGTGACATCGAACAGATGCGCCAGCAGCCGCGCCATGGATATTCGCTGCGCGTCCTGGCCGAAAATCGGTTCGGCCACCGAACGCAGCGCCTGAGCAAAGGCATCCATGTCTTGATCGGGCGGGACGTAGCCGGCCTCGAAATGCACCTCTGCCACGCGGCGAAAATCCTGCCGCAGAAAGCCATAGATGATCTCCGCATAGACCCGGCGGGTATAGCCGTCGATCCGCCCCATAATGCCAAAATCCAGCGCCACGACATCGCCATCGGGCGCCAGCTTCAGGTTCCCCTGATGCATGTCTCCGTGGAAAAACCCGTCGCGCAGCGCGATCTTGAGAAAGATCCGCATGACCCGGAAGGACAGCTCCGTCAGATCGGCACCCTGCGCCCGCAGCGCGTCGATATCACCGAATTTCTCGCCCTCGACCCATGCCAGCGTCATCACCCGCCGCGCGGACAGATCCCAGACGACCTCCGGCACGCTGAAACCTTCGTCCTTGGCGGTGTTGGCGCGGAATTCGGACGCGGCCGAAGCCTCCATCCGCAGATCCAACTCGCCCAGCACGACGCTTTCAAAATGGCGAATGACCGCGGTCGGCTTCAGCCGGCGGGACTTAGGTGCCAGGATCTCGACCATTCTGGCGGCCAGATAGAACGCATCGACATCGCGCAGGAACGCCCGCTCGATCCCCGGACGCAGAACCTTGACCGCCACGATACGCCCCGTCTCCCGCACCTGCGCCTTGTGCACCTGCGCCAGAGAGGCCGCAGCGATCGGTTCGCTGAACGTGTCGAACAGCGTGTCGACGTCGGCACCCAGCTCGCGCCGGATCGCGGTGCGCGCCGCCCCCATGCTGAAGGCCGGCAGATCGTCCTGCAGCCGTTTCAATTCGTCGGCCAGATCCTTGCCAACCACGTCGGGGCGCGTCGACATGATCTGCCCGAACTTGATATAGGCCGGGCCCAGCGCGGTCAGTGCGCCACTGATCGGTGGCAGGTTCGGATCGCCCTTGACCCCGAGCCAGGCGAACGGCCAGCCCAGCACGCGCGCCATAAGTCGGATATGGCGCGGCGCCTGCAACGCCTCCAGCGCCAGTTTCATCGCGCCAGAGCGTTCGAAAGTCGCGCCCGTTCGGATCAGGCGCCAGATGTTGTGCGGACCGCGCATGGACTCAGATTTTCCACCCCGAATGAAGGGCGGCGATGCCCATCGACAGATTGCGATAGGCGACCTGGTCGAACCCGGCCGCGCGGATCATGTCGGCGAACCGGTCCTGCGGCGGGAACCTGCGGATCGACTCCACCAGATACTGATAGCTGTCGCGATCCCCGGTCACGGCCTGGCCCATCGGTGGGATCACATTGAAAGAATAGCGATCATAGAGCCATCGCAGCGCGTCATTGGGCACCTGAGAGAATTCCAGCACCATCAGCCGCCCGCCTGGGCGCAGTATGCGATAGGCTTCGGCCAGCGCATCCTCGATGCGGGTGACGTTGCGGATGCCAAAGCTGATCGTATAAGCGTCGAAGCTGTTCGGCTCGAACGGCAGCGCCATGGCGTCGCCCACGATCCAGTCCAACTGCCCGCCCCACTTTTCAGCCTCGGCCCGGGTGCGGCCGGCCTCCAGCATGCTTTCGGTCATGTCCAGCACCGTCGCCTGCCCGGCGCCGTCCAAACGGCGCAGAAACCGGAACGCGACATCGCCCGTACCGCCGGCGACGTCCAACAGATGCGTGTCGGGCCGCGGCGCCAGCCAATCCAGCAGCGCCTCCTTCCACAAACGGTGGATGCCGACACTCATCAGGTCGTTCATCACGTCGTACCGGTTGGCGACGGAGGTAAAGACGCCGTGCACGCGGCCCGCCTTTTCCTTTTCCGCGATGGTCTCTGCCCCAAAATGGGTGGTCGGCGTCTCGGTCATCGTCCTACCCCTCTTCCGAGGACTATCTTAGTGGCCGACGGGGCGGACACAATTCGGGCGTGGTGTCGCGGGCTGGCGCAAATCCGTCAATCAAAATTGACACATTCGCGCCGCCGCCCTAGCTTTGCGTCACCACAACAAACCGCCCCCACGAAGGAGACACCCGCATGAACCTTGCCCTGGGAATAACGCTGACCGTCGCGCTGGGCGGAATCATGGTGGGCTATGTCGTCCTCTGTATGATGACGCTGGACCGTCTGGAAAAGCCGCGCGACAAGGATTGATCTGACCCCCGATGCCGGAACTGCCCGAGGTTGAGACCGTTCGCCGCGGGCTGGAGCCGGTACTGCAGGGGCGCCGCATCGCCCGTGCCGATATCCGTCGGCCCGATCTGCGCTGGCCCTTTCCGGAAAATCTGGGCAGCCGGCTGTCGGGCGTCCGCGTGCTGGCGCTGCGGCGGCGGTCGAAATACATCCTCGCCGATCTGGACACCGATGAGACGCTGATCGTGCATCTTGGCATGTCGGGCCGCATGCTGATCGACGGTGCGACCACGGCTGCGATGTACCACGACCGCGCCGCGTTGGAGCCGCACGATCATGTGGTGCTGGATATCGAGGGCGGGGCCCGGGTCCGGTTCAACGATGCGCGGCGGTTCGGAATGATGGACCTGGCCGGGACCCCCAGCGCCGAGGCGCACCGCCTGCTCGCCGGGTTGGGTCCGGAGCCGCTGGGCAACGGGTTTTCCGCCGATCATCTGGCCGCCGCGCTGCGTGGGCGGCGCACGCCGATCAAGGCGGCCCTTCTGGACCAACGGATCGTGGCCGGGCTGGGCAACATCTATGTGTGTGAGTCGCTCTGGCATGCCCGGATCCACCCCGCGCGGTCCGCCGGGCGCATCGCTAGGGCGCGGGTCGAGACACTCGTGACCGCTATCCGGCAGGTGCTGACCCGTGCCATCGCGGCGGGTGGATCCTCACTGCGCGACTATCGCCAGGCGGACGGTGAGCTGGGCTATTTTCAGCATGATTTCAACGTCTACGACCGCGAAAACCAGCCCTGCCACCGGCCCGGTTGCCCTGGCGTCATCCGCCGCTTCGTGCAGTCGGGGCGGTCCAGCTATAGCTGTAACACCTGCCAACGCTAGGGTTGCGCCCCGCCCCGCGCGTGATAGGCAAGGCGGTCGAGGCCGCACAAAGGATCGCCCCATGGGCTATGAAATGATCTGCGTCGAAAGCGAAGAGCATGTCGGCACGATCCGTCTGGACCGCCCCGACGCCCTGAACGCGCTGAACGCGCAGTTGCTGGCGGAACTGGCCAAGGCGCTGCGCGCGTTCGATGCCAACGAGAAGATCCACGCGATCATCCTGACCGGGTCCGAGAAAGCCTTTGCCGCCGGCGCGGACGTCAAGGAAATGGCCGACAAGGGGTTCGTCGACATGTTCGGCGCCGATTACTTCACCCCCGAAACCGAGGCGCTTTTGTCGGTGCGCAAACCGATCATCGCCGCGGTATCCGGCTATGCCCTGGGCGGGGGCTGCGAACTGGCGATGATGTGCGATTTCATCCTGTGTTCCGACACCGCGAAATTCGGCCAGCCGGAAATCAACCTGGGCGTCGTGGCGGGTATCGGCGGCACCCAGCGGCTGACCCGTTTCGTGGGCAAGTCGAAGTCGATGGAGATGCATCTGACCGGGCGCATGATGGACGCCGAAGAGGCGGAGCGGTCTGGCCTGGTCAGCCGCGTGGTGCCGGCCAAGGAGTTGATGACCGAAGCCACCAAGGTGGCGCAGAAAATCGCGGAGAAATCGCCCCTGACCACGATGGCCGTGAAAGAGGCGGTCAACCGCGCTTATGAGACGACCTTGCGCGAAGGCGTGCTGTTCGAGCGGCGGCTGTTCCACGCGCTGTTCGCCACGCAGGACCAGACCGAAGGCATGGCGGCGTTTTCAGAAAAGCGCACGCCACAGTTCCGCGGCAAGTAGCCGGCGGTTGACGAAACCGTACCGCGGCGCTATCAGCCCGCTCTGATCGACGGAATCTCAACCTGGATAGGAAGCCATGGCCAACTCGCCCGGCGCAAAGAAACGCGTTCGCCAAATCGCCCGCCGTACGGCGGTGAACAAGTCGCGCCGGACCCGCATGCGGAGCTTCCTGCGCAAAGTCGAAGAAGCCATCGCCACCGGCGATGCCGCAGCCGCCAAGGAAGCGCTGCGCCTGGCTCAGCCGGAAGTGATGCGCTCGGTCACCAAGGGCATCGTGCACCGGAACACGGCCAGTCGCAAAATCTCTCGCCTGTCGGCGCGGATCAAAGCACTCAGCGCCTGACTCTAACCACATGTCGCAAGCTGCTGACCACGCTCGTCTTTGGCGGGCGTGTTTGCATTTTTGCGGCCATCTGGCCCGTCATCCAATCGTCATGTTCGGGTTTTGATCCTGTTGTCAGAATCTAAATATATTTTTAGGTTTCTGCCACAACCCCCTCGCTTTGATCTCAAAGCGACGAAATCGCCAGCCTTGAAGTATACCCCAGCGCGGAAGTCGTTTTCGCGCAGTTACTCGTGCGCGATTACTTCTGCACATCTCCGAATCTTGCAATTTTCTGAAATACAGCGTCAAGAACGACTTCGTGTTGAACCGAAGTTAATGTCGAATTAATGCTCGGAACGAGAGAGAAATGCAGGGATTCGATGACGACACAGACCGCCCCGCCCGTTACCGAGTGCACGCCGCAAGAGGCGTGGGAGCATTTGCAAAACCAGCCCAGCGCACAGCTCGTCGACGTGCGCACCCGGCCCGAGTGGAGCTTCGTCGGCGTCCCGGATCTGACCCAACTGGGTCGTGAGGCGGTTCTTTCGGAGTGGCGCATGTTTCCTGACATGGCCGTCAATACCGGCTTTGCCGATGCCCTTCTCGACGGTATGGCACCGGCTGGGCCATCGACGATCTTTTTTCTGTGCCGGTCCGGCGCACGGTCGATGGAGGCCGCGCAGGCGGTCGCCCGGGCCAGCGCCGAACGCGGCACGCCGATTGACTGCGTCAACATCGCCGAGGGCTTCGAGGGCGATCTGGATCAGCATCGTCACCGCGGCCACCTGAACGGGTGGAAGGCGCGCAGGCTGCCCTGGCGACAAAGTTAAGACCTTCGGGGGGCCCGGCCCCGGTATGCGTTCCGGACAGAGCCGGGGTCGGTGTCGTTCGACCCCTAGGAGTAAGCGAGCATGAGAAAACAGGCCGCCATGACAAATGAAATCTGGGAAAATATCCGATCAATCCTTGTGTCCTTACTGGGCGAATCCGCATTCACGACGTGGATCGAACCCCTGAAGTTCGACAGGTATGAAAGAGGGGTTACATATCTGACCGCGCCGAACAGCTTCATCGGCAACTGGGTGTCCCAGAACTACGGTGAACAGATCATGAGCCTGATCACCGAACGCGTGCCTGGCGCGACCCGCCTGGATTTCTCTGTCGCGCCCAAGGGCGCGGTGGTCAACGGCAAGGCCGCAACGCCGGAAAAGCGCCCGGCCGTCGCCCGGAACTCAACGCGGACGACGGCGAAGAAATCGGACGATCTGTCTGAATCGAAACTCGATGAGCGCTACACTTTCGACAACTTCGTCGTCGGCAAGCCCAATGAACTGGCCCATGCCGCCGCGCGGCGGGTGGCCGAGGGCGGCCCGACGACCTTTAATCCCTTGTTCCTGCATGGCGGCGTGGGCTTGGGGAAAACCCATCTGATGAACGCCATCGCTCACAACCTTCAGGCCTTGGAAAGCGCCCCGCAGGTCCTGTACCTATCGGCCGAACAGTTCATGTATCGTTTCGTTCGGGCGCTGCGTTTCAACGACACCTATTCCTTCAAGGAACTGTTCCGCTCGGTCGACGTGTTGATGGTCGATGACGTGCAGTTCATCGCCGGAAAAGAAAGCACGCAGGAAGAATTCTTCCACACTTTCAATGCATTGGTCGATCAGAACAAGCAGATCGTCATCTCCGCCGACCGCGCGCCGGGGGAGATCAAGGATATGGAGGAACGCATTCGCTCTCGCCTGCAATGCGGTCTGATCGTGGATCTGCACCCGACCGACTATGAATTGCGTCTGGGCATTCTTCAGACCAAGTCAGAGATGCAGGCCAAGCTGAACCCCGGTATCGCGATGGAAGACGGCGTGCTGGAGTTCCTGGCGCGGCGCATCTCCCAAAACGTGCGGGTGCTGGAGGGGGCGTTGAACCGGCTTTTCGCCTTTGCCTCTTTGGTCGGTCGTCCCATCGATTTGGACCTGACCCACGAGTGCTTGTCCGATGTGCTGCGTGCCTCGGAACGCAAGGTCACGGTCGAGGAGATCATGCGCAAGGTCGCGGCGCACTACAACGTGCGCATGGCCGATATGCTGGGCCCGCGCCGGGTGCGCACCGTGTCCCGCCCGCGTCAGATCGCGATGTTTCTCGCCAAGAAGCTGACCACCAAGTCGTTCCCGGAAATCGGCCGGCAATTCGGCGGTCGCGACCACACCACGGTGATGCATGCGGTCAAGCGGATCGATGATCTCAGCGCCATCGACAGCCAGGTTCGGGACGAGGTCGAGCACCTGCGCTGCGCGCTGGAGGCCTGAGCGCGCCCCGCTCAGGCTGGGCCCGATCGCGGGCTGGCCGGCTAACCCTCGGGGGTAAGTTCGATGACGCGGCGAAATCCGCCAAAGATCATCCGCGCCCCATCGAACGGCATCGGGTTGGTGTCCTGGTTGATCCGATCATCGGTCTTTGCCAGTTCCTCCATTTTGGACATGGCCGCATCGCGGGTGGCCTTGTCGGGCCACTCGACCCAGGAAAAGACAACCGCCTCGTCCGGCTGTGCTTGCACCGCGCGGCGAAAATCGGTCAGCTTTCCGTCGGGCACTTCATCGGCCCAACACTCCACCACGCGCAGGGCGCCCATATCGGTGAAAATCGTGTCCGCCTTTTGGGCATGGGCGACGAAGCGGTCTTTATTGGCCACCGGCACGGCGGCGACAAAGCCATCGACATAGGTCATGGCGTCCTCCCCTCATTGCGACGGCTGCGATCATGCCACTCCATCCGATCCGGCGACAGCCTCAACCGGCGGCGCGGCGCAACGCGTCGATATGGTCGGCGGCATCCTTGGCATCGACCGCCGCCTCACGAACCAGCCAGTCGAAATGGTCCACCAGCGCCCGGATCCGCGCGGAGTCGCGAAAGGCCAGATAGACACCGCCGATGTAGATCGCACCGATCAGCGGGCCAAACACCGTGATCGGCGCGCTGAAGACGCGTTTTGCGTCGAACAGAAACACCCTCAGCGTGGGATAGAGCGCGTCACATTGATCCGCGAGCAGATCCAGTTGCGCCCGACGCGCTGCGGCCGGAAGGCCCCGATAGTACCCCTCACCCCGCGACAGGGCGGTCAATTCGTGCAGCGGCAGCGCGATTTCGTAGTCCGATAGGCCGGACCGCATCCAAGACATGCGATCCTCCATCGCGCCGATGGCCTGATCGGGCGTTCTGCCCAGGAACGCGGCGTATTCCCAGCGCAATACGTCGCGGGTTTTCAGCATGTCGGGCAGGGTCGCGGGGACATGGCGGATCTTGTAGCCCGTCGCCTCTCTCTGCCAGGCGAGCAGTTGGTCGTCTGCCCCCGCCCGTGCCGCGCGCGCGACCTCTACCGAAGCGGCGACGATGGCGGCAGGCCGCTCCGGCCGGTCGGTCAGACCCAGCAGCCAATCGCTGCTGACCCCCAGCGCCTGCGCGCATTCGGCGGCCAGATGCGCATTCGGCAGTCGGGCCGCGCCCGGGTCCAGCAACTGCGATACCGTCGAACGGTTCACACCAGCCGCACGCGCCAGCGCGCTTCGGCTAAGCGCCGCCGTGCCCATGGCGGTGGACAGGCGTTCCCGGAACACTGCGGCGCGGTCGACTTTGTTCATTTCAGTGAACATAGCATCATAATAATCGCGTTATCATTGAAAAGTTTACAACTCGCCGAATAGGGGGCCAGATCGCCGTCTGCTAATCCTGTCCCGGGCTTGATCGCAGGACAGATGGATACCAACCGCAGGATCTTGGCAAAGGCGTTGTGCTGGCAGGCAATCGGTCTGGTCACCGGCACCGCGATCGGCGCGATGTTCACCGGTTCGGTCTGGGCCGGCGGCGGCCTGGCGGTCACATCGGCTGGGGTCGGGCTGGTCGCCTATGTGTTGCATGAACGCGCGTGGTCGCGGGTGCGGTGGGGCCGATCCGGCGCGACACCACGGCGCTGACCGCTTTTCGTTTGAACAATCGTGGCATTTCGTTACCGTCGGGCTCCCAAAAGGGGCTGCGCAGGGGACGACAAGAACATGAAGCTCAGCATCGAGCGGGCCGCACTTCTTCGCGCCATGAGCCGCGCGCAATCCGTGGTCGAACGGCGCAACACGATCCCTATTCTGGCCAATGTGCTGATCGAGGCAGAGGGCGAGGCGGTCAGTTTCCGGGCCACAGACCTAGATGTGGAGGTTGTCGACCACGTACCCGCCATGGTGCTGCAGGCCGGCGCCACCACGGTCGGCGCGCATACGCTGCATGAAATCGTCCGCAAGCTGCCCGATGGCGCGATGGTGGAACTGGAGGCCGACAGCGGCGCGGGCAAGCTGACCGTGAATGCAGCCCGGATCCACTATCAGTTGAACACCTTGCCGCGCGAGGACTTCCCGGTGATGGCCAATGCAGAATACGACTGCAACTTCGCCGCCCCCGCGCCGGTACTGCGGCGCCTGTTTGACAAGGCGAAGTTCGCCATTTCCACCGAAGAAACGCGCTACTACCTGAACGGCGTCTACATGCATGCCGCCGACGGCCAGGATGGCCGCGCGCTGCGCTGCGTGGCCACCGATGGCCACCGCCTGGCCCGGATCGATGCCGCGCTGCCGCAGGGGGCGGACAACCTGCCCGGCGTGATCGTACCGCGCAAGACGGTGGGTGAGTTGCGCAAGCTGCTCGACGATGACGAGGCCGAGATCGCGGTTTCGGTGTCGGAGACCAAGGTCCGGTTCGCGACGCCCGAGGTCACGCTGACCTCCAAGGTCATAGACGGGTCCTTCCCCGATTACGCCCGCGTCATCCCCCAGGCCAATGCCAAGCGGATGGAGGTCGACGCGTCCGAGTTCGCGCGCGCCGTCGACCGGGTGGCGACGGTCAGTTCCGAACGCTCGCGCGCAGTCAAGCTGAGCCTGGACGAGGATCGTCTGGTGCTGTCGGTCAACGCCCCCGACAATGGTGCCGCGCAGGAGGAATTGGCGGTCGCCTATGGCGATGAAAAGCTGGAGATCGGTTTCAACGCCAAGTACCTGCAGGAAATCGCCGATCAGGTGGATCGCGAAAACGCGGTGTTTCTGTTCAACGCCTCCAACGACCCGACGCTGATGCGCGAAGGCGACGACGAATCCGCCGTCTATGTCGTGATGCCGATGCGGGTCTGACCCGCCACCCGACCGATGCGCCTGGCCGTCACCGCCCTGCGCCTGGCCCATATGCGGTCCCACGAACGCGCGCTGGTCGAGGTGGATGCCCGCCCGGTCGCGGTCTTCGGCCCGAACGGGGCGGGCAAGACAAACATCCTGGAGGCGCTTTCGCTGCTGTCCCCGGGCCGTGGCCTGCGCCGCGCCGCGTCCGAGGAAATCGCCCGCGCGCCGGGCAAGATCGGCTGGAAGATCCACGCCGTGTTGGACGCGCCCGACCGCGGCCACGAGATCGAGACATTTGCGACAGCCGGCGCCACGGGCCGCAGCGTTCGGATCGACGGCAAGCCCGCGCCGCAGACCGCGTTGGGCCGGATCGCCCGCGTGATCTGGCTGATCCCCGCCATGGATCGGTTGTGGCTGGAGGGCGCCAGCGAACGGCGGCGGTTCCTCGACCGCATGACCATGAGCCTGGAGCCACGCCATGCCGAGGCATCCGTGGCCTATGAACGGGCTATGCGCGAACGCAACCGGCTGTTGAAGGATCAGGTGCGCGATGCCGCCTGGTATGCGGGGCTGGAGGCGCAAATGGCCGAACATGGCGCGCGCATCGCCGCCAATAGGGCAGAGGCGCTGGCCCGGCTCGCCGCCGCGCAAGAGGGCGCGCAGACCGCCTTTCCCCGCGCCGATCTGGCGCTGATGGACCAGGGCCCGCCGGACTTGGCCGCCGTGCTTGCCGACAATCGGCCACGCGACCTTGCCGCCGGGCGCACGCTGATCGGCCCGCACCGTGCCGACCTGACCGCGATCTATGCCGCCAAGGACATGGAGGCGCGGCAGTGTTCCACGGGCGAGCAAAAGGCGCTGCTGATCTCCCTTATCCTGGCCAATGCGCGCGCGCTGGCACAGGATTTCGGCGCCGCGCCGATCATCCTGTTGGACGAGGTCGCGGCTCATCTGGATGCCGACCGCCGTGCCCATCTTTACGATGAGATCTGCACCATCGGCGCCCAAGCCTGGATGACCGGGACCGAGGCCGATCTGTTCACGCCGCTGGGCGACCGCGCCACCTGGCTGGAAGTGCAGGAGGTCGACGGTGCCTCGCGCATCCTTCCGCGCGCGCCGTAAGTCCGTTCAGACGGACACGGCGGCCAGCAGGTCCTCGCGCCGGGCAGAGGCGCGGTCGTCGGCCAAGATGATCCGCCCCCGGCGCATGGCGTAGAACCGGTCGGCCAGATCGAAGGCGAAGTCGAAATATTGCTCGACCAGCAGGATCGCCATGTCGCCCCGGTCGCGCAGATGGCGGATCACCCGACCGATCTGCTGGATGATATTGGGCTGGATCCCCTCGGTCGGTTCGTCCAGCAGCAGCAGTTTCGGCCGCGTCACCAGCGCCCGGCCGATGGCAAGCTGCTGCTGCTGACCGCCCGACAGATCGCCGCCGCGCCGGCCCTGCATATCGGCTAACGCCGGGAATAACTCAAAGATCTCTTCCGGCACCGCCGCGTCGCCGCGCAGACAGGCGAACCCGGTTTCCAGGTTCTCGCGCACGGTCAGCAGCGGAAAGATCTCCCGCCCCTGGGGAACATAGGCGATGCCCGCGCGGGCCAGCACATGCGCCGGCCGGCGGGTCAGATCCTCACCGTCCAGCCGCACCGCGCCGCCGCTGGGCCGGTGCGTGCCGGAGATCGCCTTGAGCAACGACGTCTTGCCGACCCCGTTGGTGCCCATCAGGCAACTGACCTGCCCGGTCGCGGCGGTCAGGGAGACATCGCTCAGGATCTGCGATTGCCCGTAATGCAGGCTCAAACTCTCCACGCTCAGCATCGCTTACCGCCCCAGATAGACATCGATGACTTGTTGGTCGCGGGTCACATGGTCCAGGCTGCCCTCGGCCAGAACCGCGCCTTCGTGCAAAACCGTGACCTTGCAGCCCAGGCGCCGGACGAATTCCATGTCGTGTTCCACCACGATCACCGCGCGCGTCTTGGCTGCGTTCACCAGAATCTCGGTGGTATGCTCGCGCTCCTCCGGCGTCATGCCGGCGGCGGGTTCGTCCACCAATAGCAGTTTGGGGTCCTGGGCCAGCAGCATGCCGATTTCCAGCCATTGCTTCTGACCGTGGCTCAACTCCCCTGCCGGCCGCCGCAACTGATCGCCAAGCCCGATTTCCCGGGCGATATCCTCCAGCCGCGCGGCCCCGGCCGCGTTTCGACGGTAAAGCAGCACATCGAAAGGGCCGCGCTTGTTCTTCAGCGCCAGGCTCAGGTTCTCGCGCACCGTCTGCGCCTCAAACACAGTGGGGCGCTGGAATTTCCGTCCGATGCCAGCGCGCGCGATCTGGCTTTCCGTCATGCGCAGCAGAGAGGCCGACTTGTCGCCCCACAGCACCCGACCGCTGTCGGGGCGGGTCTTGCCGGTGACGATGTCCATGAAGGTGGTCTTACCCGCCCCGTTCGGCCCGATGATCGCGCGCATCTCTGCCGCGCCGATGCTGAAGGACAGGTTGTCGATGGCTCTGAACCCGTCGAACGACACGGACACGCCGGAGACCTCCAACAACGCGCTCATCGCCGGCGCACCGCCAGATCGACCAGCCCGCCGATTCCCTTGGGCGCGAACAGCGTGACCGCGACAAAGCTGAGGCCCAGCAGCACCAGCCACCAATCGGTCCAGACGATCCGAAGCGGCCCCAGCGCCAGATCCGGTGCGCCACCGCCGGTGAACCACGATGACAACAGTGACACGAAGGCGGCCCCGATCACCGCGCCATAGATCCGGCCGCGGCCGCCGATGGCGACCCAGACCGCTAGATAGATCGAGGCGATGGGCGCAATCTCGGCCGGATTGACGATTCCGGCCTGGGGATAATAAAGCGCCCCGGCAATGGCCGCGATCACCGCGGTGACCGTAAAGACGACCAGTTTGTACGCCTCGACGTTATAGCCCAGGAACCGCACCCGCGCGGCATCGTCGCGGATGCCGCGGATCACGCTGCCAAACTTGCCCGACACCGCCCAAGCCGCCAACAGATAGCCCAGCGCCAGCGCCACCGCCGAGGCCCAGAAGAACCAGAGCGAGATCACCGATTGCGGCAGATGCGTCAGGCCCGGGATGTTCTGCAGTCCCGACAGCCCGTTGTTGCCGCGCAACCCGCTGTCGTTCTGGAACAGATACAGCGACAACGCCAAGGTCATGGCCTGGGTCAGGATCGACAGATAGACGCCCGTCACCCGGCTGCGGAACGCCAGCCAGCCGAAGACCAGCGCCAGCAGGCCCGGCACCAGAACCACTAACGCCAGTTGCGCGGCCAGACTGTCGGCGAACATCCAGATCACCGGAATGTCCGAGCCGCCGACGACACCGAAAATCTGTGTGCCGATGGCGTCGCGCACCTCTTGCGGGGTGGGCGGCAGCGGCGCGTTGGCCAGGTTCGCGGTGACGATGTCCTTGGTGCGCTCATACATCAGCCACATGCCGATCATGTAGCCGCCCAACCCGAAGAACGCGAAATGCCCCAGGCTCAGGATACCGCAATAGCCCCAGACAAGATCCATCGCGATGGCGACCAGGCACAGGCACAGTGTCTTGCCCAGGGTCTTTGTGAAAGACGTCGACAGCGCGCCGGTGCCCAGCGCCTCGCTCATCAGCGTCACCGCCAGGGTGAACAGTGCCAGCAGGCCGATGAACACCAGCACGGATGGGTTCTGTGCAAAGAAGGACCGGCGCATCCTCAATCCCCCGCCGCCCGGCCCTTGAGCGCGATGATCCCGCGCGGCCGGAACTGGATGAAGAGAATGATGAACAGGATCATGAAGGTCTGCGCCGCCAAGGTGTTGGAGGGGTTGAACCACTCGATCCCCTTTTGCAGCGACCCAATCAGGCTGGCGCCCAGAAGCGTGCCCCAGACATTGCCGACGCCGCCCACCACAACGGTCATGAAGCTTTGCACGATGTATTCGGTGCCCAATTCGGACGTGACCTTGGCATAAAGCCCGATGGCGACGCCGGCGATCCCGGCAATGCCCGAACCCAGCCCAAAGGTCAGCATGTTGATCCGGTCCGGGTTGATACCCATGGAGGCCGCCATGCGCGGGTTTTGGGTGACGGCGCGGACCTCCAGTCCCAGTCGCGTGCGGCGCAGGATGAACAGAAGCGCCGCGAAAAAGGTCAGCGCCAGCACGAATATCGCGATGCGGATATAGCTGATCGAGACGACGTCGTTCAGCACCCAGGCGCCATCCAGCCAGCCCGGCGCCGTCAGCGGCCGTGCCTGCGTGCCGAAGATGTTCTTGGCCAGTTGCTGAAGCGCGATGGAGATGCCGAACGTCGCCAACAGCGTCTCCAGCGGACGGTGGTACAGCCAGCGGATCACCAGCCGTTCCATCGCCACGCCAGCGCCAAAGGTCAGCGCAAAGGCCAGCGGCAGCGCGACCAGCAGCGATAGGGTGTAATCGGGCACGAACAGCTGCACGACATAGCCGGTATAGGCGCCCATCATGATGAACTCGCCATGTGCCATGTTGATGACGCCCATCACCCCAAAGGTGATGGCCAGCCCGATCGCCGCCAGGAAATAGATCGAGGCGAGCGACAGCGCATCCAGCCCCAGATCCAGCACCTGATGCGCGGCCACCTTGCGCCCGATGGCCTCCAGCGTCGCCTCCGCGGCGGCGGTCACGGCGGGGTCGGGCTCGGTGAAGATCTCGGCAAAGGGTTGATCGCGCACAACGGCGGCGACATCCGTGCCGGGGCTCCAGGCGGGGACCGCGCCGGCGGCGGCCAGGGTGGCGTAGGCCAGGTCGCGGGCGGTCTGGTTGCCCAGATCGGCCACCGGCACGCCGCCGACCGCGCCGTTTTCGATATTGGCGACCAGCGCCGCCTTGCGTTCATCGGCGGTCGGGATCTCCCGCGTCGCCTCCGCCGCGACCATCAGCGCATGCGCGTCCGCCAGGTTCAGATCGTCGGTGCCGGCGATCAGCAGCCGGCGGACATTCGCGTTGTCCGGCAGGTCCGCCGCATACGCGATGCGCGTGGTGAGCACGGGGTTCAGCGCGGCGCGCGCCTCGACGCTCAGATCACCGGCCAGACCTTCGATGGCGGCGACACGTTCCGCGCTGTCGGTGCCGAAGCGGATGGTCAGCAGGCGTTCGGCGCGAGATTTCCGCGCGGCCAGCGCCGGGTCGGGGTCGACGTCGCCGTCCAATGCGGCGCGCAGTGCGGCCAGATGCGTCTCTTCTGGGTCGCGTTCGATGGCGGTCAGCGCCGCTCTGCGGCGTGCCGGGTCAGGGTCGGTCAGTTGAAACTGCACCAGATAGGCGCCGATCACGCCGCGCACGCCGGAATTGGGCTTCAGCTGTCTCAAGTCCCGCTTTCCGACGGTCGCCACCGATTCACCGGTGTCGATATCGGTCAGCGTCGCGCTGTCGCCGTCGATGCTGGCGTAGAAGAAGAACGCATCGGATTTGCGCATCCAGACGTCCTTGTTCTGCCAGGCTTCCAGAAACGCCGGCGCCCCGGGCACGTCCGCAAGCCCGTCCAGCACCTGGTCGACGGTCTTGCGAGAGGCCCGCTCGACCGCGGCGTGATGGGCCTGCAAAACGTCCTGCAGGGGTCCGGCCGCGGCGGGCCCACCCAACAACGTCAAAAAGATCAGAACACGCAGCATGGCCCGTCGAATGCGGTGAAAGGGAACGGGGGATGCCGGGACGAGCCCGGCATCCGAAGGGGCGGCTGCCCTCAGTAGTTCGATTGGATCTGCACGCAGCTTTGCGTCTCGGTGTTGAACATACCGCAGCCCAGTTCCTGCCAGTCCGATTTCAGCACCGCCGATTCCGGCAGGAAGTCGGTCCAGGCGTCGCCCGGCACCTCTTCGGTCTGGCTGACGATGTCGAACTGGCCGTCCTCTTGGATCTCACCGATCAAGACCGGCTTGGCCAGATGGTGGTTCGGCAGCATGACCGCCGTGCCGCCGGTCAGATTCGGGAACTCCTGCCCGTACATCGCCGTGCGCACCGCATCCACATCCGTCGTACCCGCCTGTTCGACGGCGTTCACCCACATGTTGAAGCCGATGTAATGCGCCTCCATCGGGTCGTTGGTGACGCGCTCGGTCCCCATGCGGGCCTTCCACGCGTCGATGAACCCGGCGTTCACATCCGTATCCGCCGACTGGAAGTAATTCCACGCCGCCAGATGGCCGACCAAGTTGGCTGTGTCGAGGCCCGACAATTCCTCCTCGCCCACCGAAAACGCGACCACGGGGATGTCGTCGGCGCTGACGCCCGCAGCGGCCAGTTCCTTGTAGAAGCCGATATTCGCATCACCGTTGATGGTGGAGATGACGCCGACTTTCTTGCCATCCGCGCCCAGCGCCACCACATCGGCGACGATCTTCGACCAGTCCGAATGCCCGAACGGCGTGTAGTTGACGAAGATGTCCTCGGCCGGGATGCCCTGATCCTTCAGGTACTGCTCCAGGATCTTGTTGGTCGTGCGCGGATAGACATAGTCAGTGCCCAACAGCGCGAATTTCTCGACCTCCAACTCCTCCAGGAAGTAATCGGTGGCGGGGATCGCCTGCTGGTTCGGCGCAGCGCCTGTGTAAAAGACGTTCTTTGAGCTTTCCTCGCCCTCGTACTGCACCGGATAGAACAGCAGCCCGTTCAGTTCCTCGATCACCGGCAGAACCGACTTGCGGCTGACGCTGGTCCAGTTGCCGAAGATCACGTCGACCTCGTGCACGGTCAGCAACTCGCGCGCTTTCTCCGCAAACAGCGGCCAGTCGGACGCGGGGTCGACCACTACCGCCTCAAGCTGCTGGCCCAGCACGCCGCCTTTCTTGTTCTGCTCGTCGATCAGCATCAGCATCGTGTCTTTGAGCGTGGTTTCCGAAATGGCCATCGTCCCGGACAGCGAATGCAGTACGCCAACCTTGATCGTTTCCGCCGATGCGGTGCCGGCCAGGGCCGCCAGGGCCAGGGCAAGCGCGGTTGTTTTCGCGTGGATCATCGTTTCCCTCCGCGGGGGCGGGGCGCGTTGCGCTGACCTATGCGTCAGGCTAGGCTGCCCCACCGCAGTTACGATTGCGGAGTGCGGTGGCTTCTGACGTCGCCAAAACCGAAGAGCCATCGCACGCCCGTCGCCGCATGTGTTGCGGCGCTAGCATTTGCTGGCAGCGAGCCGCCCTGTTGTGAACGGTTTCAATGCAGACGATGGAATATTTCGCGAAACTGCGCACGCAATAGGCGGCTATTGCCGCCGATGGTGCAAAATTAGGCGGAAATTGCGATCGGGCCGCGTGTGGTCGGGGCCCTCGAGCAAAAACAGATCAGACCGAAACAATCTGAACCTAGGATTTTGCTCAAGCTATTGAATCTGGACCAAATCCTTTTTCAGACTGATTCAGTCTGAAACGGTTTTGGTCTAGCCCGCCTGCGGCAACCCGACCCGCGCGCGGATATCCGGGTCGCGCAGGCTGACGTCGCCACCCGCGAACTCCGCCGCATCCTCGGTGCACAGCCAGAGGATCGTTCGGGCCGGCCATTCCGCGGGGATGTGCACGGATGGGTCCAACTGGCTGACCGGGTTGATGCCCGAGGCTTTGATGTCCACCTGCATCTCCGTCGCCACCGTGCCAGGGCTCAGGCCCACCACGCGCACGCCCGCCGGGGCCTCTCGGTCCGCACAACGGGTCAGCATCAGTGCGGCGGCCTTGGACGAACAGTAGTGGCTCCACCCCTCCAAGGGACTGGTCGCAGCACCGGAAGAGATATTGACGATCACCCCGCTACCCCGCGCAGCCATTTCGGGCAACGCGGCGCGCAGACCGAAATAGACGCCCTTGTAGTTGATATCCGCGGCATGGGCCCAGGCGGCGGGATCGGATTGCGCCAGCGTAGCAATCGGATTGATCACGCCGGCATTGTTAACCAGCACGTCCAGCCCGCCCAGCGTGTGGATGGCTTTGTGGACAAGCGCCTGTACCTGATCCCATTGCGAGACATCGGCCGACTGCGCCAGCGCGTCGCCGCCGGCATCGCGGATCTCTTTAGCGATGGTCTCGATCGCGGCCGTGGACCGGGCCGCCAGCAGCACGCGCGCCCCGGCCTTGGCAAAGGCACGCGCCGTCGCAGCCCCAATTCCCCGGCTGGCGCCGGTCACAATCACCGCCTTGCCGTCGAAATCCGCCATGGCCATCCCCTCGCATTCCGTTTCGCCATGCCGGCCGGCTTAGACCGTGCGGCCGGGCCTGTGCAACCCGGCCCCGGTGATGGGCGCAGCTCAGCCCGCTGTGGCGGCCTCCGTCATCGGCGGGTAGTCGGTGTAGCCGCGGTGATCCCCACCGTAGAAGGTCGACTCGTCCGGCGGGGTCAGTGCCGCGCCGTGGCGGAAACGTTCAGGTAAGTCGGGGTTGGAGATGAACGGCCGGCCGAAGGTGATGGCATCGGCCCGCCCCTCTGCGATCCAGGCGGCGGCGGTTGCGGCGTCGAAGTCGCCATTCGCCACGTAAACGCCCGACCAGTCCCGGCGCAGATCAGCCATCAGCGCCCGGTGCGCATCGGTCACCTCGGCGCCCGGGAAGGCGTGGACGACATGCAGATACGCCAGCCCCATCGTGTCGATACCCGCGACAAAGGCCCGGGCGGTGTCCTCGATCCCGGTCGGATCCATGTCGTTGAAGGTGCCCGTCGGCGACAGCCGCACGCCGACCCGCCCGGCGCCGACTTCTTCGGCCACCGCCGCGACCACTTCCAACGGCAGACGGGCGCGGTTTTCGGCCGAACCGCCATAGGCATCGGTACGGGTATTGGCATTCGGGTGCAGGAACTGATCCAGCAGATATCCATTCGCGGCATGCACCTCGACCCCGTCGAACCCGGCCGCGATGGCCTGGCGGGCGGCGTGGCGGAAGTCTGCGATCAACCCGGGGATTTCATCCGCCTCCAATGCCCGCGGAGGAGACGTGTCGACGAAGCCCTCGGCGGCAAAGGTCTGTGCCTTGGCCGCAATCGCCGAGGGCGCGACCGGCGCCTGACCATCGGGTTGCAGCGAGGTATGGCTGATCCGGCCCACATGCCAAAGCTGCGAGAAGATCCGCCCACCGGCGGCATGCACCGCGTCCGTCACCGCGCGCCAATCGGCGGTCTGGGCGTCGGTATAGATGCCGGGTGTCGCGATATACCCGACCGCCCCGGGATTGATGGTGGTCGCCTCTGTCACGATCAGCCCGGCGCCGGCGCGCTGGCTGTAATATGTCTTGGCCAGCGGCGTCGGCGTGCCGTCGGGCTGTGCCCGGTTGCGGGTCAGGGGCGCCATCCAGATGCGGTTGGCCGCCTCAAAGGGCCCGATCTGCAGTGGCGCGAACAGGTCTGCAAGCGCGGGATCGGCAGGAGATGTCATGGGGTGTCCTTTCGGGTTTCCGCACGATCGGCGGACCCCGCAAGGTAGGGATCGCGACAGGGCCGATAACCCGCCGCTCACGGAAAAGCGATCAACCGTGCGCGGTTTGTGAGCCTGGCAACGGCATCGCCGTGGTCGCCTTGATCTCCTCCATCGACAGCGTAGAGGTCACGTTGAAGATCGACACCTCCGCGATCAGCGTGCGGTAGAAATCGTCATAGGCGCGCGGGTTCGGTACACGGACCTTGAGGATGTAGTCGATATCGCCCGCCAGCCGGTGCGCCTCCACCACCTCGGGCCGGCGTTTCAGCGCCGCCATGAACCGGTCGAGCCAGTCGACGTCGTGTTCGGAGGTGCGGATAAAGACGAAGAAACACGCGTCCAGCCCCAGCTTGTCGGGGTCGAGCAGCGCCACCTCGCCCTTGATCACACCGGCCTCGCGCAGTTTGCGGACGCGATTCCAGACCGGGGTCTTGGAGGCGCCCACCGCGCGGGCCAGCGCCTCCAAAGAGCCGGAGGCGTCCTTTTGCAGCGCCGCAAGGATTTTCCGGTCCAGCGGGTCCAGTGCGACTTGCATTCCAGCCTCCGGTCCATGTGCAGGACAATCTACCTGTATCGTCCACTTTTGCGGACGTACGTTCCTATTTCAAGCGCCCACTCGTCAAATTGGGGGATAATCGACTATATTTTTTGGGAAACGCGGAAAGGTGTCTTCGCATGCGACATTTCCCGATCTTCCTGGATCTGCGCGGCCGACGTGTCGTGGTGGCCGGGGCAGGCGACTGCGCCGAGGCCAAGCTCAGGCTGCTGTTGAAGACCGAGGCGACAATCGCTGTCTATGGCACCGAAGCGACCGATCAGGTGCGCGCCTGGGCCGAGGCCGGGCGGTTGCGGCTGGTGGCGCGGGATCTTGAGCCCGGCGATGCCACCTGCGCGGCGCTGGTCTACGGCGCCAACGAGGATCCGCAGCGCGATGCAGCCGCGGTGCGGATCGGCCGTGCCGCCGGGGCGCTGACCAATATCGTCGACAATCTGGACGGCAGCCAATTCATCACGCCCGCCATCGTCGACCGCGATCCGGTGACCGTCGCCATCGGCACCGAGGGCGCGGCCCCGGTTCTGGCGCGCAAGATCAAGGCTGATCTGGAGGAACGGCTGCCCGCGGCGCTGGGCGCGCTGGCGCGGCTGGGCCAGGCGTTTCGACCCCGGGCCGAAGTGCTGCCAATGGGCCGCAAGCGGCGCAATTTCTGGTCGCGCTTCTATTTCGACCGCGGGCCGGAGGCGCTGAAGGCGGGCGCGGACGCCGCGCGGTTCGCGCTGGAAGAACTGCTGTCGGAGGAATTGGCCGCGCGGCCCGAGTTGGGGCATGTCTGGCTGGTCGGCGCCGGACCGGGCGACCCGGAACTGCTGACGCTCAAGGCCCGGCGCTTGCTGCACGAGGCCGATGTCGTGATCCACGACCGCCTGGTACCGCAGCCGATCCTGGAACTCGCCCGCCGCGAGGCAACGGTCATCGAGGTGGGCAAGGTTCCCTATGGCCGGTCCTGGAAACAGGAAGACATCAATGCGCTTTTGGTGGAACACGGGCAGACGGCGCAGGTGGTGCGGCTAAAATCCGGTGATCCGGGGATGTTTGGGCGGTTGGACGAGGAAATGGATGCGCTTGACGCCGCCGGCGTGCCGTTCGACGTGGTTCCGGGCATCACCTCGGCCGCGGCCGGGGCGGCGAGCCTGAAGGCGAGCCTGACCAAGCGCGGGCGCAATGGCAGCCTGAAGATGCTGACCGGCCACGATGTGAAGGGCTTTGCCGAACACGACTGGCGCGAACTGACCCGGCCCGGGTCGGTGGCGGCGATCTACATGGGCGTGCGCGCGGCGACATTCCTGCGCGGGCGGCTGATGATCCACGGTGCGGCCGAGGATACGGCGGTAACGGCGGTGGAAAACGCCTCCCGCCCCGATCAGCGGGTGATCGCAACGACGCTGCTCGACTTGCCGGACGCATTGGAGGCGGCGGGGCCGGCCGGCCCGGTGATCCTGTTTCTCGGCCTCAGCCCGCGAGCGGCCGAAGCCATGGCCCGCGAACCCGAACTTCTGGAGGCAGTCCAATGAGCCTGCCGCAATCGCCGCGCCCGGCACCGGCCCCGTTCCGGCGGTACGCCGGAACCGCCGGGCCCTGCCCGGCGCGTGCGCGTTCCGCGCACGGGGGCCCTTCGGCGCCCCGCCCACAACCAAGCGCCCTGGGAGGCCGCCATGCCACGTAAGTTCTCCCCCAAGATCGCCACCGCCAATGACCTGTTCGAGGGCGACGTGATCTATTTCACCGCCCGGGGCACCTGGTCTCGCGACCACGGCGAAGCCACCCTGGCCGAAACCCAGGAAGCCGCCGACGCGCTGCTAGAGGCCGCCTCCGCCTTCCCCGACCGGACCGTGGGCGTCTACCTGGCCGATGCCGAACTGCGCGATGGCCAGCCCGCGCCGGTGCATTTCCGCGAAGCCTTCAGAACCCGCGGCCCATCCAACTATTTCCACGGCAAACAGGCCCAACGCGCCCCGGAGCCCAGCTAATGTACAGCTACACCAATTTCGACGCCGCCTTCGTGCGCGACCGCGTGGCCGAGTTCCGCGGCCAGGTCGAACGCCGCATCGACGGCAGCCTTACCGAAGACGAGTTCAAGCCTCTGCGCCTGATGAACGGGCTCTACCTGCAGCTTCACGCCTATATGCTGCGGGTCGCCATCCCCTATGGCACGCTGAAGTCGCGTCAGATGCGCCAACTTGCCCATATCGCGGAAACCTGGGACAAGGGCTATGGCCACTTCACCACCCGGCAGAACATTCAGTTCAACTGGCCCAAGCTCAAGGACGTGCCCGACATCCTTGACGCGCTGGCGGATGTGGAGATGCACGCGATCCAGACCTCGGGCAACTGCATCCGCAATGTCACCGCCGACCATTTCGCCGGTGCGGCTGCTGATGAGATCGAGGATCCACGCCCAACCGCCGAACTCATCCGCCAATGGTCCACCGATCATCCCGAATTCGCCTATCTGCCGCGCAAGTTCAAAGTCGCGGTCACCGGCAGCCCCAACGACCGCGCGGTGACCAAGGCACACGATATCGGCCTGCGCATGGTGCGCAGCGACACGGGCGCGCCGGGTTACGAGGTCACCATCGGCGGCGGATTGGGCCGGACGCCGATGGTCGGCAAAGTGGTGCGGGACTTCCTGCCCAAACCCGATCTGCTGGCCTATCTGGAGGCGATCCTACAGGTCTATAATCTGTCGGGCCGGCGCGACAACAAATACAAGGCACGGATCAAGATCCTGGTGCACGAGACCGGGCTCGATGAGTTACGCGCCCGGATCGAGGCGGTTTTCGCCCGCAACCAGCGTCTGCTGGCAGAGGTCGACCCGTCCATCGTCGCCCGGATCGAAGCCGCCTTCGCCCCGCCTGAATGGGACATGCGGCCCGTCCCGCAGACACCGGTTCTGGATGCCGGCCTGCGGTCGTTCCTCGACACCAACATCACCGATCACAAGCAGCCGCACTATGGTATCGTGACCGTGTCGATCAAACCCATCGGCGGCACGCCCGGGGATGCCACCGCCGATCAGATGCGCGTGCTGGCCGATCTGGCCGAGCGCTACAGCCATGACGAATTGCGCATCAGCCACGAGCAGAACGTGATCCTGCCGCATGTGCATCGCGCTGACATCCCGGCGGTCTATGCGGAACTGCGCGCAGCGGGTCTGGCGACGGCAAACATTGGTTTGGTGAGCGATATCATCGCCTGCCCGGGCATGGATTATTGCGCCCTGGCCACGGCGCGGTCGATCCCGATCGCGCAGCAGATCTCGACCGCGTTTGCGGATCTGGATGCGCAGCGCGATATCGGGCCGCTGAAGATCAAGATCTCCGGCTGCATCAACGCCTGCGGGCACCACCATGTCGGCCATATCGGCATCCTTGGCCTGGATCGGGCCGGAGTTGAGAACTACCAGATCACGCTGGGCGGCGACGGGACCGAGACCGCGACGATCGGCACCCGTACCGGACCGGGTTTCGCCTATGACGAGATCGTACCGGCGGTTCAGCGGCTGCTGAGCGCCTATCTGAACCTGCGCGAGGGTCAGGACGAGGACTTCCTGACCACCTACCGCCGCCTTGGGCTGGAGCCGTTCAAGGCCGCGCTTTACGGTGCAGAGGAGCGGGCGGATGCGGCCTGAACCCGCCTTCGCTTTCAACCCCGACCGGTCGGTCGCAGGGCTGAATGCGCGTTATGATGGCGCCCGGGCGGAGGAGATCCTGCACGCCGCCCTGCGCTATCACGCGGGCGGCATTGCGGTCGTATCCTCCTTCGGGGCGGACTCCGCGGTGCTGTTGCACATGGCGGCGCAGATCAACCCGCATGTGCCGGTGCTGATGGTCGACACGCTGATGCTGTTCCCGCAGACGCTGGACTACCAGCGCAATCTGGCGGCGCATCTGGGCCTGACCGATGTGCGGGTGATCCGCCATGATGCGGAGACGCTGCGCCGCCGCGACCGGTTCGGCGCCCTGCATCTATCCGACCCCGACGCCTGTTGTGCGCTGCGCAAGGTGGAACCGCTGGATCGGGCGCTGGCAGGCTTCTCGGCGCATATCTCCGGGCGCAAACGGTTCCAGTCCGGCACCCGTGCCGCGATGCCCGTATTCGAGACCGATGCGGAAGGGCGGCTCAAGGTAAACCCGCTGGCCGATTGGGATACGGCGCGGATCGCCGCTTATCTGGAGGATCACGCCCTGCCGCGCCACCCGTTGGTGGCCGAGGGCTTTCCGTCCATCGGCTGTGTGCCCTGCACGACCCGCGTGCGCCCGGGCGAAGACCCCCGCGCCGGGCGTTGGCGCGGCAGCGAAAAAACCGAATGCGGCATCCATTTCGGACCCACAGGCCGCGTCGAAAGGAGCATGGCATGACCCAGATCATCGACCGGACCGGTTTTGTGGCCGACGATTGGCCCGAGGACGGCGCGGTGCTGGATTTCGACCAATTCTGGACCGGGCAGGATCTGCCCATCGATGTGCCGCTGGCGGTGCGCTTCGACATCACCGCCGAGCCGGAGAATCTGCGTCCCTGGTTCGACAAGGTGACGATGGTGATCCTGCCGTTCGAGAAGTCCGCCGACGGGCGCGGCTTCAGCCGGGCGCAGCAATTGCGCAACCTGGGCTATGGCGGACGGATCCGCGCCGAAGGGCACGTGCTGGTCGATCAGTTTCGCGCGGCCCTGCGCGTTGGCATCGACCAGATCGCGATCTCTGACGAACAGGCCGCGCGGATGCCCGAGGCGCAGTGGCGTGCCGTGCCGCAGGGGCTGAGCTATCAGGATCGCCTGTTCGCGGCCCGCTGACATTCCCGTAACCACCCGTCCCGGGCTTGACCCGGGACCTCACCGCCGCCGCCGCGCGGCCCCAAGGATTGTTGCCGATGAACGTCCAAGCCCCCGCCCGCCCCGCTGCCGGCGCCAAGCTGCAGCCGGATACCCAGACCGTCACCGAAGTCACGCATTGGACCGACCGGTTGTTTTCCTTCCGCCTGACCCGGCCGCAATCCCTGCGCTTTCGGTCGGGCGAGTTCGTGATGATCGGCCTGCCCGGCGAGAACGGGAAGCCGATCCTGCGCGCCTATTCCATCGCCTCACCGTCCTGGGACGAGACGCTGGAGTTTTATTCGATCAAGGTCGCCGACGGGCCGCTGACGTCGCGGCTGCAGAAGATCGCCGTGGGCGATCAGGTGATCTTGCGGCCGAAGCCCGTGGGCACGCTGGTGATCGATGCGCTGCTGCCGGGCCGGCGGCTTTATCTGATCGCGACCGGTACCGGGATCGCGCCCTTCGCGTCGCTGCTGCGCGATCCGGAGGTCTATGAGAAATTCGACCAGGTCGTGGTGACCCATACCTGCCGCGCGGTGGCGGATCTGGAATACGGCCGGCGACTGATCGCGGCGCTGCCCAGCGATCCGCTGATCGGGGCGTTGGTCGGGGACAAGGTGAAGTACCTGCCCACCACGACGCAGCAGAGCAGCGCCCACACAGGGCGGATCACCGAGTGGATCGCGTCCGGCAGGCTTTTCGACCATTTCGGCCTGGCGCCGCTCGACCCCGTGACCGACAGGGTGATGATCTGCGGCTCGACGGGGCTCAATACAGACGTAGCAGCGCTGGCGGCGGCGGCGGGGCTCAGCGAAGGTTCGAATGCCCAGCCCGGGGAATACGTTCTGGAAAAGGCCTTCGTCGGCTAAGTGCCACGGCCGCCGTCGGGCGTAACCGGTCGGACATGATCGAAGATCATGCGCGGGCCCGGAATGGGCCCGCGCCCGCGGTTTCACCGCGGGTCCGGCCTGCCCCCTGCGGCGACGCAGCCCCCCAGGAGCCACCCCTTTGCAGCCCTGGGCGATCCCGTGTAAGTCGCCCTGACACAAGGTGACGGGGAAGGAACACGCATGCCGGGTCCGCTGGATGGTTTGGTCGTTCTGGATCTCAGCCGCATCCTCGCCGGCCCCACCGCCACCCAGCTTTTGGCCGATCTCGGCGCGCATGTGCTCAAGATCGAGCGCCCGGGCCGGGGCGATGACACGCGCGGTTGGGGCCCACCCTTCCTCAAGAACGCAGCCGGCGCGGACACGCGCGAAAGCGCCTATTATCTGTGCGCCAATCGCGGCAAGAAATCCCTGGCAATCGACATCGCCAGTGCCGAAGGCCAGCAGATCCTGCGCGAGTTGGCCGGCAAAGCCGATATCCTGATCGAGAATTTCAAACTTGGCGGACTGGCGAAATACGGGCTCGACTATGCCAGCCTGGCCCCCGAGCATCCCGGCCTGATCTATTGCTCGATCACCGGCTTTGGCCAGACCGGCCCACTGGCCCACCGTGCCGGCTATGATTTTCTGATCCAGGGTATGGGCGGGATCATGTCGCTGACGGGAACGCCGGATGGCGGGCCGATGAAGGTGGGAGTGGGCATCGCCGACGTCATGTGCGGCATGTACGCCGCCACGGCGATCCTCAGCGCGCTTCACGCCCGGCACAACACCGGCAAGGGGCAGTATATCGACATCAGCCTGCTCGACAGCCAGCTTGCCTGGCTCATCAACCAGGGTCAGGGCTATCTGGTCGACGGCCAGGTGCCCCCGCAACGCGGCAATGAACACCCGACTATCGTGCCCTACGGCACCTTCCCCGGCGCCGATGGCGCGTTCATCATCGCGGTGGGCAATGACGACCAGTTCGCCCGGTTCTGCGAAACCGCCGGCCGCGCCGATCTGGCCGCCGACCCGCGTTTTGCCAAAAACACCGACCGGGTGCGCAATCGCGCCACGCTGATCCCCATGCTGAACGACATCACCGCCACCCGGACCCGTGCCGACTGGATCGCCACGCTGGAGACCGCGGGCGTGCCCTGCGGCCCTGTCCACGACCTGGCGGAGGCATTTGCCCAGCCTCAGGCCCAGGCACGGGAGATGACGGTGACCCTGCCGCATCCGGTCTCGGGCGAGGTCACGCTGATCGGCAACCCGATCAAGATGAGCGAAACACCGGTCGACTACCAGGCAGCGCCCCCGCTGCTGGGCGCCGACACCGGCGCAACGCTGCGCGCGCTGCTGGGCGCGGACACGGACCAACTCAAGGCCTGGCAGGCGACCGGCGCGATCGGAGGCGAGATATGACCGACAGGACCGGCGCCCGCATCATCGGCGACACCCTGGCCGCGGCCGGAGCCACCCACGCGTTCGGCATCCCCGGCGGCGAGGTCCTGGCCCTGATGGAAGGGCTGGGGGATGCCGGCGTCGATTTCGTGCTGACCAAACACGAAAACGCCGCCGGGTTCATGGCCGAGGGACTGTGGCACGCCACTGGCGTGCCGGGCATTCTGGTGGCGACCATCGGGCCCGGCGTGGCGAATGCGATCAACGTGGTCGCGAACGCGCACCAGGATCGGGTGCCGCTGATCTTTCTAACCGGCTGCGTCGATGGCGCGACGGCAGAGACTTATACCCACCAGGTCTTTGATCACCGCGCGGTGCTGGCGCCGATCACCAAGGCGACCTTTCGCGCCGAACGCGGTGCGGTGGGGGCGATGATGGAAAAGGCCGTCGCCATCGCGCTGGGCGGTCAGCCCGGGCCGGTACATATCGATGTGCCCATCGACATCGCCGAAGAACTCAGCGCGGAACCGCGCCGCTCCGCGTCCCCACGTGCCGCGCAGGGCGCGCCGGCCGACGGCCCGGCATTGACGGCCGCGCGCGCGGCTCTGGCCGGGGCCAAACGCCCGCTTGCCATCGCCGGTGTCGATGCGGTGAACCAGGGCGCGGGGTCGGTCATCGCCGATTACTGCCGCCGCAACGAAATCCCTTTGGTGACCACTTACAAAGGCAAGGGATTGCTGGACGAAACCCATGCGCTGGCGCTGGGCGGTGCCGGCCTGTCGCCGGCCGCGGACAAAATCCTGCTGCCGCTGATGGGCCAGGCGGATTGTCTGCTGCTGTTGGGATATGACCCGATCGAGATGCGGCTTGGCTGGCGCGACCCCTGGCCGGCCGACAGCACCGTGATCGAGATCGCCGACGTGCCGCGCCTGCACGGGATGCATAGCGTCAGCCACGCGTTGCCGGGGCAAATCCGGCCGGCGCTGGCCGCGTTGGGCGATCTGGACGATCCCGAAGGCGTGTGGCCCGACCGCGCGCCGGAGGCCGCGCGCGCCGCGCTGGCCGATGCGTTCGCCGCCGGCGACTGGGGCCCGGGCCGTGTGTTCGCAACCCTCAGAGAGGCACTGCCGCCGGATACGGTGATCACCGCGGATAGCGGCGCGCATCGGATACTGCTGAGCCAGATGTGGCGCTGCCCGGCGCCGCGCACGATGCTGCAATCCTCGGCCCTGTGCACGATGGGCTGCGCCGTGCCGCTTGCGGCGGGTTACACGCTGGGCGCGCGCGCCGCGCCCGTGGTGGCGTTCGTCGGCGATGCCGGGCTGGAGATGGGCCTGGGCGAGTTGGCCACGCTGCGCGATCTGCGCCTGCCGGTGATCATCTGCGTGCTGGTCGATGAAAGCCTAGCATTGATCGAGATGAAGCAGCGCGGCTCTCAGCGGCCAAATCTGGGTGTCGATTTTCCGGGCAGCGATTTTCCCGCCATCGCCGCCGCGCTGGGCGGGCACGGGGTGTGGGTCGACGATGCCGAAACCCTGCGGGCAGAGACCGCCGCCGCGCTCGACCGCGAGGCATTTACCATTCTCGCCTGCCGGATCGGGCCGCGCGCCTATGATGGCGCGTTCTGATCCCAACGCGTCCCGGGCTTGACCCGGGACCTCGCCCCCCGTGCTGGTCTTTAGAAAAACGGCCGCACCAGCGGCAGCACCGCCGCCGCTGCGATGCCCACGATCGCCCCGATGATCAGCCTTTGGGGCGCTCTGCCGAGTTGCGGCGCGAAAAGGCTCAGCACACCGCAGATGATGGCGTAGAATATCAGCGCAACCGGGTCCATGACGGTGCCTACCATGTCCGATCGCCGGCGGTCACGCGTTCATTGAGCAGACAAACGAACCGGAAAGAACGACATCATGGTAAACTATCCCAATGAATCCAAAGCCTATCGCAGCGCCCGGCAGGCGCTGTTGGAGGCCGAGATCGCCCTGCGCGCCCAGATCGAGGCGGTCGCAGAGCAACGCCGGGCGCTGCCCGCGGGTGGCACGGTCCCGGAGGACTACGCCTTCGCCGATCCGAGCGGCCGCTCGGTCAGGCTTTCGACACTGTTCGGCGATTTCGATCATTTGCTGGTCTACAGCTACATGTATGGCCCCGATTGGGCGGCGCCCTGCCCCAGCTGTACCAGCATGCTGGACGGCCTGAACGGCCAGGTCACCCACATCACCGCTGCCGCGGCGCTGGCGGTTGTGGCCTCGGCCCGGCCGGAGCAGCTTGCCCGAACACGGGACATGCGCGGCTGGACCCGGCTGCCGCTCTATTCTGCTGGCGGAAGCAGCTACCAGACGGACTACCACGGTCGGCGTGGGGGCAAAGAGTTGCCCATGCTCAACGTCTTTGAACGTACGGGCGGTGAGATACGGCATTTCTGGGGTTCGGAGATGATGTTCGCCCCGGCACCGCAGGAGCCGCGGCATGTGGATGCGTTATGGCCGCTGTGGAACGCGCTGGATCTGACCCGAGCCGGGCGCGGCGGACTTGACCCGGCCGACACCTTCGCGCGCTGACGGCGGCACCGGCCGGCCGAGTCGGTCCGGCCACCGGCCCCTCGCGCTGGACTTCGAAATCCTATAACCCATTTCCCGGGTTGCGAATCCCCGCCGCGCGGGCGGGGTTGCGTGGACAAAAGACATGTGCCGCCCAGCGGCACCCCGGGGGACATCAGGTCATGAAAATCGGTGCGCCGAAGGAAACCGCAATCGACGAGGCACGGGTGGCGCTGTCGCCGCAAAGCGTGGCGCAGCTGCAGAAGCTCGGCTTCGATGTGGTGGTGGAGACCGGCGCCGGCAGCAAGGCGCGCTTTTCGGACGACGATTACCGCGCCGCCGGGGCGGAGGTCCTGACGGATGCCGGTGCACTATACGATGCCGCAGATGTCGTGTTGAAGGTGCGTCCGCCCGAAACCGCGGAACTGGACCATTACCGCGAGGGCCAGACGCTGATCTCGTTCCTCTACCCAGGTCAGAACGCGGCGCTGCTGGAGGCGATGAAGGACAAGGGCGTCAATGCCATCGCCATGGATATGGTGCCGCGCATCAGCCGGGCGCAGAAGATGGACGCGTTGAGTTCGATGGCCAATATCGCCGGCTATCGCGCGGTGATCGAGGCGGGCAACAATTTCGGCCGGTTCTTCACTGGCCAGATCACCGCTGCGGGCAAGGTGCCGCCCGCCAAGGTGCTGGTCGTGGGCGCCGGCGTGGCCGGGCTGGCCGCCATCGGCACGGCGACGTCGCTGGGCGCGATCACCTATGCGTTCGACGTCCGCCCCGAAGTGGCCGAACAGATCGAGAGCATGGGCGCCGAGTTCGTGTTCCTGGCGTTCGAGGAAACCGGCCAGGACAGCGCCGCGACGGGTGGCTATGCCGCGCCGTCCAGCCCCGAGTTTCGCGAGAAACAGCTGGAGAAGTTCCGCGAACTGGCACCCGAGGTGGACATCGTCATCACCACCGCGCTGATCCCGGGGCGCGACGCGCCTGTGTTGTGGACCAAGGACATGGTCGAGGCGATGAAGCCCGGCTCGGTCATCGTCGACCTCGCCGCTGAGCGCGGCGGAAACTGCGAACTGACGGTGAAGGACGACAAGATCGTCAGCGACAACGGCGTGACCATCGTAGGCTATACCGATTTCCCCAGCCGCATGGCGACGCAATCCTCCACGCTTTACGCGACCAACCTGCGGCACATGATCGACGATCTGACGCCCGAGAAGGACGGACAGATCGTCATCGACATGGAGGATGACGTGATCCGCGGTGCCACGGCGGTGCATGCGGGCGCGGTCACCTATCCGCCGCCGCCGCCCAAGACCCAAGCGATCGCCAAGGCGCCGCCGAAACCGCCCGAAAAGACGCCCGAGGATCTGAAATTGGAAGAGGCCGCCGCCTTTGCCAAACAGACCCGGTTCCAATACACCGCGCTGGGCATCGGCACCGCGGTGGTGCTGCTGGTGGGCGCGGTGGCGCCGGCCAGTTTTATGCAGCATTTCATCGTCTTTGCGCTGGCCTGTTTCGTGGGCTTTCAGGTGATCTGGGGCGTGGCGCATTCGCTGCACACGCCGCTGATGGCGGTGACCAACGCAATTTCGGGCATCATCATCGTCGGGGCGCTGCTGCAGATCGGATCCGGCAGTTCGCAAGTGGTGCTGTTATCGGCGATTTCGGTCTTGATCGCGTCGATCAACATCGTCGGCGGCTTCCTGGTCACGCGCCGGATGCTGGCCATGTTCCAGAAATCCTGAGGGGGCGGTCATGAACGAAGGTTTGGTTACGGCCGCTTACATCTCGGCCTCTATCCTGTTCATCCTGTCGTTGGGTGGGCTGAAGGACCAGGAAAGCGCGAAACGGGCGATCTGGTACGGCATCGTCGGCATGGCGCTGGCGATGGTGGCGACGATCTTCGGCCCCGGTATCGGCAATTACACCATTCTGCTGATCTGCGTCGCCATCGGCGGTGCCATCGGCTTTGTGGTCGCGCAGCGGGTCGAGATGACCGAGATGCCACAGCTTGTAGCGGCGCTGCACTCCTTCGTCGGGCTGGCCGCGGTGTTCATCGGCTTCAACGCGCAGGTGGAATTGGCCACCGTGCAGGCGCTGATCGGCGAGGGCGGGGACACCGCCGCGCTGTCGGGCTTTTCCGCGACCCTGGCGAAGAAGTCGGCCGTGGAAATCTCCATCCTCAAGGTCGAGGTGCTGCTGGGGATCTTTATCGGCGCGATCACCTTTACCGGGTCGGTCATCGCCTTCGGCAAGCTGGCCGGCCGGGTCGACGGGGCGCCGAAACAGTATCATCTGGGCATGGTCGCGGGCAGCCCGAAACTGTCCCTTGGCTTGCCGAAACAGGAAGAGGACACGCCGGAGTTCAAGCCGCTGTCCTTCCTGTCGGGGCATGGGCTGAACCTGAGCTCGCTGATCCTGTGCGGGCTCTTGGGTATCGCTTATCTGAATGGCGCGGGGATCGGCGTGCTGGTGCTGATCGCCGTTATCGCGGGCTTTATCGGCTATCACCTGATCATGGGCATCGGCGGTGCCGACATGCCGGTGGTGGTGTCGATGCTGAACTCCTATTCCGGCTGGGCGGCGGCGGCGATCGGGTTCACGCTGGGCAACGACCTGCTGATCGTCACCGGCGCGCTGGTCGGATCCTCGGGGGCGATCCTGTCCTATATCATGTGCAAGGCGATGAACCGGTCCTTCATCTCGGTGATCCTGGGCGGGTTCGGCGGCACAGCCGGCCCGGCGATGGAAATCGAGGGCGAGCAGATCGCCATCGATGCCGATGGCGTCGCCGCGGCGTTGGAGGATGCCGACAGCGTCATCATCGTGCCGGGCTACGGCATGGCGGTGGCGCAGGCGCAGCAATCGATCAGCGAACTGACCAAACGGCTGCGCGCGAAGGGTAAGGAAGTGCGCTTTGGCATTCACCCGGTCGCGGGGCGCCTGCCGGGGCATATGAACGTGCTGCTGGCCGAGGCCAAGGTGCCCTACGACATCGTGCTGGAGATGGACGAGATCAACGATGATTTTCCATCCACGGACGTGGCCATCGTCGTCGGGTCGAACGATATCGTGAACCCGGCCGCGCAGGAGGACCCCAACTCCCCCATCGCCGGAATGCCGGTTCTGGAAGTATGGAAGGCGAAGCAGGTCTTCGTGTCCAAACGCGGCCAGGGTACCGGCTATTCGGGCATCGAAAACCCGCTGTTCTTCAAGGAGAACACGCGCATGTTCTATGGCGACGCCAAGGCGAGCGTGGACAGTCTGTTGCAGAAGATGGGCTGAAGGGGGCGCGGCCTGCGGCCGCGCGCGGGGGCTCTGCCCCCGGACCCCCGGGAGTATTTTTGGAACAAAGAAGCGGGTGGATCAGCCGTTTTCGCGCAGGACTGTTCCGGCGAGATAGAGTGAGCCGCAGATGAGGATACGGGCCGCCGGGGTTTGCCGGGCGATGTCCGAAATCGCAGCGGCGACACTGTCGGCCGTTGTCGTCGTGGCGAAGCCGGCGGCGCGGGCGCGGTCGGCAGTCCGGTGCGCTGGCAATGTCGCGGTTTCGCCGGGGATGGAGACCGCGTGCAGGCTGTCGGCGGCGAGCGGGCGCAGGTAGCCTGCGACATCCTTTGTCTCCAGCATGCCGCAGATCAGGTGCAGGGGGCGCGGGCTAAGGCGGGACAGTGCCTCGGCCAGGGCGGCGCCGGCGGCGGGGTTGTGGCCCCCGTCCAGCCAAAGCTCGCACGTGCCTGCGGCATCGACCAGCGGGCCGGAGCGCAGGCGTTGCAGGCGCGCTGGCCAGCGGGCCTGCGTCAGCGCGGGTTCGGCCAGGCCGCGCCCGAGCGTGCGCAGCACCGCAAGCGCCGTGCCGGCATTGACCACCTGGTGTGCGCCGATCAGCGTCGGCCGCGGCAGATCGAGAAGGCCGGTTTCGTCCTGATAGGCGACGCGGCCATGTTCCTCCCATATCTGCCAATCGCGCCCGGCGACGAACAGCGGGGTGCCCTTCTCGGCCGCGATGTCCTTTATCACCGCAAGGACCTCATCGGCTTGCGGGGCGATCACGGCGGGTACGCCGGGTTTCAGGATGCCCGCTTTTTCGGCGGCGATCTGGCGCAGCGTATCACCCAGATAGCGTTCGTGATCGAGCGAGATCGGCGTGATTACCGACAGCTTGGGCGTCAGAACATTGGTTGCGTCAAGCCGTCCGCCGAGCCCCACCTCCAGGAGCGTGTAGTCGGCCGGCATACGGGCAAACGCCAGAAACGCGGCGCCGGTCGTGATCTCGAAATACGTGATCGGGGCGCCGTCGTTCGCGACCTCGCATTCGGACAGAATATCGGCCAGAACGCGTTCGCTGATCGTCTGCCCGGCGACGACGATGCGTTCGTGAAACCGCGCCAGATGCGGCGAGGTGTACGCGTGGACGCTAAGCCCGTCGGCCTCCAGCCCGGCGCGGATCATGGCCAGGGTCGAGCCCTTACCGTTGGTGCCGGCGATGTGGATGGCGGGCGGTATTGAACGCTCTGGCCGGCCCAGCGCGCCCAAAAACCGGTGCATCCTGCCCAGCGACAGATCGATGACCTTCGGATGCAGCGTCATCAGCCGGTTCAGCAGCGTATCGCTGCCGGCGCCGGTCACGCCTGTGCGTCCTGCGCGGGTTCGGGCTGCGCCTCCGCCGCCGCCGGATGATCCGGTGCGGGCAGATCGCCCTGCACCATGGGCGGAGCCTTCATCAGCATATGCAGGATACCGCCCAATTCGCGGCGCATGTCCTTGCGCTGCACCACGCGGTCCAACATTCCGTGGTCCAGCAGATATTCGGCCCGCTGGAACCCCTCGGGCAACGTTTCGCGGATCGTCTGCTCGATCACCCGCGGCCCGGCGAAGCAGATCAGCGCGTTGGGTTCCGCGATCTGGATATCGCCCAGCATCGCATAGCTGGCGGTCACCCCGCCGGTCGTCGCATGGGTCAGCACCACGACGTAAGGCAGCCCGGCCCGTTTGAGCATCTGCACCGCCACGGTGGACCGCGGCATCTGCATCAGCGACAGAATCCCCTCCTGCATCCGCGCGCCGCCGGCGGCGGAGAACAGGACCAGCGGGCAGCCGAGTTCCACCGCCCGTTCGGCGGCGGCGATGATCGCATTTCCGACATACATGCCCATGGAACCGGACATGAATTTGTAGTCCTGTACGGCGACGATGAGCTTCATCCGCCCGATCTCGCCCTCTGCGACCATCATGGCGTCGCGACCGTCGCTGTCGCGGCGCGCGTCGCGCAGGCGGTCGGTATACTTCTTCTTGTCGCGGAAATTCAGCGGGTCGGCGATGGGCTCTGGAACCGGAACCTCGACATAAAGGCCGCCATCGAACAGATGCGCCAACCGCTGGCGCGGGGCGACATACATATGGTTGTCGCAGTTCGGACAAACGTTTTGCGCATCCGCCAATTCGCGGTGGAACAGCATCTGCCCGCAGTCTTCGCATTTCGTCCACAGGTTCTCCGGCACCTCGCGGCGGGAAAACAGCGAATTGATCTTCGGTCGGACGTAGTTGGTGATCCAGTTCATTCGGCCAGGCCCCGGAACCCTGATAAGCTGGCGGTTACTTAAACACGCCCTCAATGGGTTGCAATCGGGGCGGCCGGTTGCGGGTGACCCACAGATAAACCGCAAAGGCACCGCCGATCAGCGCGATGTTGGTGAGCAGGCTGATGCGTGTGGCAGCGACGTCGGTCAGGTCGATGGGTTGCAGGTAGAGGCTGAGCAGCGACAGCTCTCCCGGCGTTGCGATGAACAGCACGCCGGTGACGTTGTTGGCGAAGTGCACCCCCACCGCGGCGGCGATCGAGCCGGTATGTGCAGTCAGCGTGCCGAAGACAAAGCCCATGAGCGTCGTCGCCACCACCACCAGCCAGGCATTGGGCCCGAACTGGGCGGGTTGCCAGTGCAGTGCACCGAAAAGCACCGCCGGCACCGCGAGCCAGACCAGCGGCGAGGCGAACCGCGCGGCCAGAAACGGCTGCAGATAGCCGCGAAACACCAGTTCCTCGCCGAACACCTGGATAAAGATCAGCATCAGCGCGGGCACCAGCCAGCCAAGCCAAGCGGGGAGGGACAGGTTCGGGGTATAGCTTTGAAAGGGCAGCGTCAGCAGAACCGTCGCGGCCATGATCGCCCAGACAATCGCCGCGCCGATGAGGAAATCACGCAGCAATGGCCCCGGAACCGGCATCATCGCTGCGCCGATGCGGCTTTTGTGCAAGACGGGCACCAAAAGCCACAATACAAGTATGGGACCTATGAATGTGGACAGGAAAACCAACAGCGACTCTGGGCTTTGCAGACCCGCGATCCGATCAAGGCTTCCAAAGAAGTCGCCGCCGGCCGTCAGCGCGGCATAGCCGGCGAAAATTACTATGGAGGCGATGACCTGCGCGGCCAAAACAAGAACCATCCCGATCAGCAGCCGCCAGAGGGCTGCTCCGGGTCTGAGAGGCGCAACGGCGCGGGTGTAACTTTGAAGGCGTGTTTCCATGCCTCGCCATAACAAACCGCTTGGGATTGCGGGGAGAAAAGGCTAGATTTACGTTACGTCATGCGGGGCTCCGCGGGGCGCACGGAGGGGGTCTTGGACCAAATCGCGGACAGCGCGCTAGACACCTTTTTCGACATCTGCGCACGGGCGACATGGGCAGAGCCGCTTTGGCAGGCGACCATCACCTATTTCGAGGCGCAGGGCGTATCGCGGGTGGTCTATCACCATATGCCGCCCTTGGGCACACCCGACGAAGGACGCATCCGCGTCGCCACGCATGGGTTTCCCCAGGATTGGGTTCGCAAATACATCCGCGGCAAGCTCTACCGGGTCGATCCGATTCCGGCGCATGCCTCCATGGTGGAACAGCCGTTCCGGTGGAGCGAGATCCGTGATCTGCGCGGGCTTTCCGCCGCAGAGGTCGCGTTCCTGGACAGCGCGGCCGAGGCTGATCTGGGTGACGGCTGGGCCATTCAGGCGTTCGGCCCCGGCGGGCGCAATGGCTATTTCGGCATCGGCATGCCACCATGTCCCATCGACCGGCGCAGCATTCAGACCTTTCAGGCGGTTTGCCAGGCCGCACATCTGCGTTACTGCCGGATCACACGCGACTACGCCGGCGACCGCCCGGTCCTGTCCGACCGCGAGGCGGAGCTGCTGCATTGGGTCGCGCGGGGCAAGAGCAACAGCGTGATCGCGGAGATCATGCGGATCTCTCCACATACGGTAGACGCCTATATGCGGCGTATTTTCCTGAAGTTGGGTACCACCGATCGAATATCCGCCGCGGTGCGGGCGTTGGGGTTGAACCTGATCCGCGGGTATTGAGGCCGCGCGCGGTCTGAAGCGTGTCGCTGCGTAAGCCCCGAAACCACGGGGCCATGCCTGCGCGTATGGATGCCTGCGAACGACGTTCGTATATGTCCGCCAGCCCGCGAAGTTGAGTGTTGCGACGCGGGCGCCGCCACTCGGCCAAGAACGACCTCGGGAGAGTACCTCTGATCGCGCATGCCGTATCGCCCTTGTGTCGGCGATACCTCCCCCAACTGGCATGCGCGCTCCGAAGGATCTGAACGCGGGGCACGTCGCTATCGGGTGGATGGCGCGTACCGGCCGGCAAGCGGTACCGCGTCAAAAGGCTGGAGCCGGGGCCACCGCACCAGCGGCCTCGGTGAAAGGAGCGGGTCCCCACCCCCAAAGGGGACCCGCATCCTACCCCCTCCAAACCGCGGCCTTGGCTTGTACTTGCCCCCGGTTCTCGCCTATGCCCGATGGCAGCTACAAGCCCCCAAGGGAGCGCCGCCATGGATGCCAGCCGTTTCGACAAATCCCGCCTGCCCAGCCGCCATGTCACCGAAGGCCCGGCGCGTGCGCCGCACCGGTCCTATTACTATGCCATGGGACTTAGCGAGGCAGAGATCCACCAGCCCTTTATCGGCGTGGCGACCTGCTGGAACGAGGCTGCACCCTGCAACATCGCGCTGAACCGGCAGGCGCAGGCGGTCAAGCTGGGCGTCAAGGCGGCGATGGGCACGCCGCGCGAGTTCACCACGATCACGGTGACCGACGGCATCGCCATGGGGCACGAGGGGATGCGCTCTTCGCTGGTCAGCCGGGAGGCGATCGCCGACACCGTGGAACTGACCATGCGCGGGCATTGCTATGACGCCATCGTCGGCCTTGCCGGCTGCGACAAGTCGCTGCCGGGGATGATGATGGCGATGGTCCGGCTGAACGTGCCCTCGGTCTTCATCTATGGCGGCTCGATCCTGCCTGGCCGGCTAGAGGGGCGCGACGTCACCGTGCAGGATGTGTTCGAGGCCGTGGGCCGCCATCAGGCCGGAAACATGACAACCTGCGAGTTGGAAAAGCTGGAGGCTGTGGCCTGCCCCTCCGCCGGGGCCTGCGGCGGCCAGTTCACGGCCAACACCATGGCCTGCGTGTCCGAGGCGATCGGCCTGGCGCTGCCGAACTCGGCCGGCGCGCCGGCACCCTACGAGTCGCGCGATCAATATGCCGAGGCCAGCGGCCAGGCGGTGATGCGGCTGCTGGAAAAGAACATCCGCGCGCGCGATATCGTCACCCGCAAGAGCCTGGAAAACGCCGCGCGCGTGGTCGCCTGCACCGGCGGGTCGACCAATGCCGGGCTGCATCTGCCCGCCATCGCGCATGAGGCGGGGATCGATTTCTTCCTCGACGATGTCTGCGAGATTTTCCGCGACACACCCTATTTCGTCGACCTCAAGCCCGGCGGTCAGTTCGTGGCCAAGGATCTCTACGAAGCCGGCGGTGTGCCGGTGGTGATGAAGGAATTGCGCCGCGCCGGTCTGATCCACGAAGACTGCATGACCGCAACGGGTGAGACCATGGGCGCGGAGCTCGACAAAGTCGAACGCGCCGCCGATGGGCGGGTGATCTATCCGGTCGACGCACCGATCACCAAGACCGGCGGCGTGGTCGGGTTGAAGGGCAATCTGGCGCCTGAGGGTGCCATCGTGAAGGTGGCCGGCATCGACCCCGAACATCAGGTCTTCACCGGGCCCGCGCGGGTGTTCGAATGCGAGGAAGACGCCTTTGCCGCCGTCCAGGCGCGCACTTACAAGGAAGGCGAGGTGCTGGTCATCCGCAACGAGGGCCCGTCCGGCGGCCCCGGCATGCGCGAGATGCTGGCCACGACCGCAGCGCTCAGCGGCCAGGGCATGGGCAAGAAGGTGGCGCTGATCACCGACGGGCGGTTTTCGGGCGCCACGCGCGGGTTTTGCGTGGGCCATGTCGGGCCGGAAGCGGCGCATGCCGGGCCGATCGGGCTTCTGCGCGACGGCGATATGATCACCATCGACGCCATCCAAGGCGTGCTGAGCGTCGATCTGAGCGATGCCGAATTGGCCACGCGCAAAGAGGCTTGGACCGGGCCGCGCCCGACGATCTATGCAACCGGGGCGCTTTGGAAGTACGCCCAGCTTGTCGGGGCGACCTATAAGGGCGCGGTGACGCATCCCGGCGGCGGTGCCGAGTTGCACTCCTACCCGGATCTTTGAGCGCAACGCGACCGGATGATGCCACGCGCCCCGGCCCCCGCGCCGGGGCCTCCCGCGCTGCAACCGCCACATTCGCGCTCTTGGGGCTAAGTCTGCTCGGGGGGTGTGCCGAACGCATCCTGGCCGCCGACCGCGCCGCCTTCATCGTCGAGGGCGCGCAGGTGGTCGTCGCGGCGCCGGCCGGCCGCTGCATCGACCCCAAAAGCGTCGAACTGGGCAGCGGCGGCGGGTTCCTTCTGATCGGCGACTGCGCGCTGTTTCTGCCCGACACGCCGCCCGCCGGCGGTGCACTGATGCCCGGCTTGATCCGCGTCGGCGTCACCGGCGCGCCGGCGGGCACCGATCTGGCCGCGTTCGAGGCGTTTCTCAGCGCCGATGGCCGCGCCGCACTCAGCGCCAGCCGCAGCGCGGAGGAGATCGCGGTGCTGGCGCGCCGCGCGGATGCCGACGGGTTGTTCCTGAAAATCGCCGACAGCGCCGCCGGGTCGGAAACCTGGCGCGTGTTCTTCCCGGCCGGCCCACGCGTGTTGAGCGCGACCTTCGTTCCCCTGGATGCGCCGGTCACTGATACGGTCGCGCTGGAGGAACTCCGCCGGGTGGTCCGGGCCACAAGGGGCGCAAACGTCTGAATGGATCGTCACTGGCGCGGCGCTGGAAGCCCGGCGGACCCGCGCGGCACGCGCGGGCGCCGTCCGGCCGGACGGCGCATGATCTTTCAGATCATGTCCGCCTTTCGCGCGGCACCCGGGTCAGGCGGATCGGCCCGCCCGGGTCGGTGGCGCGGATCGCGGCGCCCCGCCGCGTGGCTTGCAGCGCGCCCTGGTCCTGCAGCAGCGCCGCCTGCGCCCTGATCTCGGGCATCAGCTTGCGCCAGTCGTCCGACAGGCGCCGCGCCGCTTCCGAGGGACAGAAGCTTTTCTCGCCCCGCGTCGCCGCCAGATCCAGCAGCACCGCGCGGATTTCCTCAGCCGAGGGCATCGTTGCAGCGCGTGCAGGTCTGCGGATGGGCATGCGTGCCCACATCCGGCAGGATCTTCCAGCAGCGCTGGCATTTCGCGCCCTCGGCTTTGGCGAACTCGATCACGACTTTACTGCTTTCACCGGTAATCTCGGCTGTTTCCGCCTCCGCAATTGTTCCGAATACCATCGCCTGATTTTGGATGACGGCAATGTCGGAGGTTATGCAAATCTCGGCGAAATCGACGCTTTCGAGAACGGCTTCAAACTCGGAATCGACGACAAAGACCTTCGGCGCCGCCTCCAGGCTGGCGCCGATCACCTTGTCCCGCCGCTGAACCTCCAGCGCGGCGGTCACCACGCGCCGCGCTTCTCTGACCTTTCTCCATTTGGCCGCCAGCGCATCGTCGCGCCACTCCGCGGGCGTCTGTGGCATATCCTCCAGATGGACCGAACCTTGCCCGCCGCTACGCTCCAGCCAGACCTCCTCCATGGTGAAGACAAGGATCGGCGCCAGCCACGTGTTCAGCCGCTCCAGCGCCAGCGTCAGCACCGTTCGCGCCGCTCGGCGGCGCAGGCTGTCCGCCGCGTCGCAATAAAGCGCGTCCTTGCGGATGTCGAAGTAGAACGCCGACAGATCCGAGGTGGCGAAATTGAACACCGCCTGGAACACGCCCTGGAAATCATAGGCGGCGTAGCCCGCCCGCACCGTGCCGTCCAACTCCGCCAACCGGTGCAGCACCCAGCGTTCCAACTCCGGCATGGCGTCAGGCGCGACACGTTCCGTATCCGACCACCCGGCCAGATTGCCCAGCAGAAACCGGAACGTGTTGCGCAGCCGGCGATAGCTGTCGGCGACGCCCTTCAGGATCTCTGGCCCGATCCGGTGGTCATGGGTGTAGTCGGTTTGCGCCACCCACAGCCGCAGGATATCGGCGCCGTACTGCTTGACGACTTCCTCGGGCACGATCGTATTGCCCAGAGACTTGGACATCTTCATGCCCTTCTCGTCCAGCGTGAAGGCATGCGTGACCACCGCACGATAAGGCGCCCTGCCCAGCGTTCCGCACGCCTGCAGCATCGAGGAATGGAACCAGCCGCGGTGCTGATCGGTCCCTTCCAGATAGACGTCCGCGATCCCGTCCTCGGTCCCGTCGGCGCGGTCGCGCAGCACGAAGGCATGGGTTGAGCCGGAGTCGAACCACACGTCGAGCACGTCAAAGACCTGATCGTAGTCGTCCGGATTGTGGTCGTTGCCCAGAAACCTTTCCTTGGCGCCTTCGGCATACCAGGCATCGGCGCCTTCGGCCTCGAACGCCTCCAGGATCCGCGCGTTGACCTTTTCGGCACGCAGCAGGTAGTCCGCATCGCCCGGCTGCGACTTCTTGCGTGTGAAACAGCTCAGCGGCACGCCCCAGGCGCGCTGACGGCTCAGCACCCAATCGGGGCGCGCCGCGATCATCGAATGCAGGCGGTTGCGGCCCGATTTCGGTGTCCACGTCACCAATTCGTCGATCGAGCGCAGCGCCCGTTCGCGGATCGTCGTGCCATAGGTATCGTCGCCGCCCACGGGCACATCGACGGCCGCGAACCATTGCGGTGTGTTGCGATAGATCAAGGGCGCCTTGGAGCGCCAGGAATGCGGGTAGGAATGCGTGATCTTGCCCCGCGCCAGCAGCCCGCCGACCTCCACCAGCTTGTCGATCACCGCCTTGTTGGCGTCGCCTTCCTTGCCGTTGGGCTTGAGGATTCGCGTGCCGCCGAAGAACGGCAGATCGGCGCGAAACGCACCGTCTTCCTCGACGTTATAGGTGATGACCTCGCCCAGCATCCCGGCGTCGCGATAGAGCTCGAACTCCTCCATCCCGTGGGAGGGGGCGCAATGGACGAAACCGGTGCCCTCGTCGTCGGTGACGAAATCGGCATGGCGGAAATCGCGGGGCGTGTCCCATTCGCCGTTCGCGCCCTCGGCGCCGGCGAGGGGGTGCGAGAGGTCGAGGCCGATCAACTCGCCCGTCTTCACGCTACGCAGCCGGCGATACATTGTCTCGTCGAGCCGCGCCGCGCCCAGCACCTGCGCCGCCTGCTTGTCGGCCAGGATGTAACGGTCGCCGATCCGGGCCCAGCATTCCTGCGGCCGCCCGGTGACCTCATAGACGCCATAGGAGATGTCGTCCCGGAACACGACGCCGCGATTGGAGGGGATCGTCCAGGGGGTTGTGGTCCAGATCACCACGTACGCGCCTAAAAGGTTCGTCGCGTCATCCGCTTTATTCATAACAGAGGAGTTTGACACACCGCTTGCAACCCGGAACTTCACCCAAACCGTAAAACTGTCCTTGTCGTGATACTCGACCTCCGCCTCGGCCAGCGCGGTCTGCTCGACCGGCGACCACAGGACAGGCTTGGAGCCCTGATAGAGCGACCCGTTCATCAGGAACTTCATGAATTCCTCGGCAATCACCCGTTCGGCGCGGAAATCCATGGTCAGATACGGGTCGTCCCATTTGCCGGTGACGCCCAGGCGCTTGAATTCCTCACGTTGGACGTCGATCCAGCCTTCGGCGAATTTCCGGCATTCCTGGCGGAAATCGATCACCGGGACCGCATCCTTGTCGCGGCCGCGGGCGCGGTATTGTTCCTCGATCTTCCACTCGATGGGCAGGCCGTGGCAGTCCCAGCCGGGCACGTAGCGGCTGTCGCGGCCCATCATCTGCTGCGAGCGCACGACCATGTCCTTCAGAACCTTGTTCAGCGCGTGGCCGATATGCAGATGGCCGTTGGCGTAGGGCGGGCCGTCATGCAGCACGAAGCTTTCGCGGCCGTGGTTCTGGCGCAGGGGGTCATAGACGCAGATCTCCTCCCAGCGTTGCAGCCAGCCGGTCTCGCGCCCTGGCAGGCCGCCGCGCATCGGAAAGTCGGTCTTCGGCAGGTTCGGCGTGTCTTTGTAG
>JBCDDF010000024.1:0-43437 GCA_039180525.1 Pseudomonadota bacterium | reverse complement strand
GGTGGTCGGCATCCCCATGCCCAGAAGGATCGAGATCAGCATGGCGAAAACCAGAGCCAGCAACTGACTGACGCCCGCCAGATCCAACAGCAGGCTGGAAAACCGCGCCCCGATACCGGTCAGCGAAATCACCCCCACGATAATGCCCGCGCAGGCACAGACGGCGATGATCTGGATCGACAGCCGGGTGGACAGATTCAGCGCCCGCAGCACCGTGCGCGGGCCCATCCGATAGGGCGTCAGCCAACTGACCGCGGCCGAGGCGGCGATGGCATAGGTCCCCGCCCGGATCACCGAATAGCCCGAAAACAGCGCCGCGATCAGAATGACGATCGGGATGAACAGGAACGCCTGGCGCGCCAGCGGGCCGAAACGCGGCACCTCGTCGGCGCGCATCCCCCGCATGCCCAGCTTGGCGGCCTCGAAATCCACCATGAAATAGACCGACACGAAGTAAAGCAGCGCGGGGATCAGCGCGGCGGCGGCGATTTCCGTGTACGGAATACCCGTGATCTCGGCCATGATGAAGGCGCCGGCCCCCATGATCGGCGGCATGATCTGCCCACCGGTAGAGGCCGCGGCCTCGATGGCGCCGGCGGTCTTGGGCCGATAGCCCACCCGTTTCATCATCGGGATGGTCAATGACCCGGTCGCGACGACGTTGCCGGCGGACGTGCCGTTGATCATGCCCATCAGGCCGGAGGCGAAGATCGACACCTTCGCCGGGCCGCCGCGGGCGCGGCCGGCGACAGCGAAGGCGAAGTTGACGAAGTAATCCCCGACCTTCGACGCCTGTAGGAACGCCGCCAGCGTGATGAACAGAATGATGTAAGTCGAACTGACCGCCGTGGTCGGGCCCAGGATCCCGTTATCGGTGTAAACATAGCTGAAAAAGCGCGTCGCGTCATAGCCGCGGTGTTCCAGAATGCCGGGCAGGAACGGCCCCAAAAACGCATAGGCGACGAAAATGCCCGCGATCACCACCAGCGCAAGCCCCGCGACCCGGCGCGTCAACTCGATGATCAGCACCACACCCACCGCCGCCGCCCAGCCATTCGCCGGATCGGCGAAACCGGTGCCGGCGCGCAGGCGCAGCGACAGATTGTCCAGGCTGAACAGCAGGAAGCCCGCCACCGTCAACGCCGCCAGCGCCAGCGCCCAGTCCGCGGCGCTGGGCCGGTCCGGCACCGCCGGCCCAAGCCAGGCCGCGATCAGCGCCAGCGCGGTACCTGCGGCCAAGGGCGGGCCGAAGCCGCCAAAGACCCAGGCCGCCGGTTGCTGGGTGCCCACCGTCTGATACCCCACCGTTGCATAGATCACGGTAAAGGCCGGCCAGGCGATCAGGACAAGCGCCGCCAGACCCAGCGCCCGGGTGACGCCGCCGGGCAGCGGCGCGCTGCCCGCGCGCACCCGTGGCAGCGCGACCGCGAAACCGATGGCCAGCGCCCCGGCGACATGGGCGATCCGGAACGCCAGCGTCTCCATCGGCGCGATGTTGAGCACGTAAAGATGCCACGCGGCATAGACGATACACACCGCGCCAAGTGCCAAGCCCAGCGTGCCGCCGGCCAGCGGCCGCTCATAGGCCGGGGCCGGCTCATCGGTACTGATCGGCGCCGTCTGGCTTTCGGTGCTCATGGCGACAGCCCCTTATGGCGCGGCCCCGCACCGGCGGGGCCGCTTTGATCAGCCCTCAAGTTCGTCGGGGATGTCGAAGCCGTTTTCCTCGAACCAGCGCACGGCGCCCGGATGCCAGGGCAGGAAAGTGTTCTTGTCGAAATTCTCCGGCAGCGTCTCGGCCGCGGCGGAGTGGATCTCCAGCATCCGCGGGTTGTTCTCCATCACCGTCTTGACGACCTCGTAGACGAAATCTTCCGGCAGATCGGCACTGGCCACCGCGAAATTCCACATCGATACCGACTGCTGATCCTCGGTCATCGACGGGTACAGGTCACCCGGGATCGTGAACAGACTGACCGGGTGATTTTCCACCAGCATCGCGGCCTCTTCCTCGGTAAAGCCGATATAGGCCACATCGACCGAGGCATCGACCTGGCTGAACGCCGGGATCGGCAGGCCCGCGGCGAAGGCAAAGACGTCGATCAGACCGTCCTGAAGCTGCCCGGCCAGGTCCGAGGCGCCGCCATTGGTGACCTCCACGTTCTTGCCCAGCGTTTCGAAAAAGCGCGGCCAATAGGTGCCGGGCGTCCCGCCGGCCGGGCCGACGCCGATCCGCGTCCCGTCGGGGATGCTGCCGATGCTGTCGATGCCAGACCCCGCCAGCGTGATCTGATGAAATGCCGTCTGGTACATCGGGAACATCGCGCGCAGCTTGTCGTGCTCCAGACCCGGTGCCAAAGCGCTGTTGCCGTTCAGCGCGTCGAAAGCCGGCCCCATCGTGACCATGCCCATTTCCAGATCACCGGTCTGCACCAGCGCCGCGTTCTGCACCGGGCCACCCGTGACCTCGCCACCACCGGGCAGGCCCAACGTCTCGGACACCAGATTGGCCCAGCCCGAGCCATAGACGAAATACGTCCCGCCCTGGCTGGCGGTGCCGACGCTGAAGCTCGAAGGCCAGCCGTCGCGGTCCTGCGCGACCGCGCCCGATGCTGCGAAAATAGCCGCCACCGCGGTTGCTGTGATGTGCTTGTTCACGATTATCTCCCCTTTTTTTTGCAGCCGGATCGTGTGTTTGGCGCCCGACCCGGCCCCCTGGTTACCTATCGCACCGCAACGCCGTGGAAGCGGTCTCTGGCGCTCACGCGAACTCAAATTTCCGTTAGCGACTGCAACGTAAGTAAGCCGAGACCCGGTTGCGTCCACAGTTGTACCGGACGGCACCGCGCTCGGCGGTTCATCGCCGATGCGCCCGTCCGCCGCTTGACCGCCGCCCGTCCGCCGCGCGCCCCGAAAGACCGCGGCGCGGCGCACTAGCGGCACACTAGCGGCGCACGCTGACGCCCAACCCGGCGCTGCCGCTCACCAGAATCTCCGTGGTCTCGATCTGCGGCCGCGCCTCGCGCGCCTCGTTCACCGGCACCGGCGCGTCCTTGATCCCGCATCCCGCCAGCAGTGCGACCAACAGCAGACACCTCATTCCAACACCTCCCGCCAGCGCGCGACCTGCGCGCGCACCTGCGCCGGGGCGGTGCCGCCATAGCTCGACCGGCTGGCCACCGAATTCTCCACCCCCAGCACCGAATAGACCTCTGCGGTGATCCCGCCATGCACCGCGCGCATCTCTTCCAGGTCCAGCGCATCCAGATCGCAGCCCATGACCTCTGCCGCCTTGACCAGCGCGCCGGTGACGTGATGCGCTTCGCGGAACGGCAGGCCGCAGACCCGCACCAGCCAATCCGCCAGGTCGGTCGCGGTCGCAAACCCCTGCCCCGCCGCCGCCGCCAGCGCGGCCCGATGCGCGGTCATGTCGGCCACCATGCCGCTCATCGCGGCCAGCACCAGCATCAGCGCGTCCGCCGCATCGAAGACCTGTTCCTTATCCTCCTGCATGTCCTTGGAATAGGCCAGCGGCAGCCCCTTCATCACCACGCTCAACGCCATCTGCGCGCCCAGGATCCGGCCGACCTTTGCCCGCACCAGCTCTGCCGCATCCGGGTTCTTCTTCTGCGGCATGATCGAGGACCCGGTGGCGAAGCGGTCCGACAGGGTCACGAACCGGAACTGGGCCGAGGACCAGATCACCATCTCCTCCGCCAGCCGGCTCAGATGCAGCGCGCAGATCGACGCCGCGCCCAGGAACTCCAACGCGAAATCCCGGTCCGATACTGCATCCAGCGAGTTTGCCGCCGGCCGGTCGAAGCCCAGCGCCGCCGCGGTCATGTCGCGGTCGATGGGAAAGGACGTCCCCGCCAGCGCCGCTGCGCCCAAGGGGCACTCGTTCAACCGCGCGCGGGCGTCGCGAAACCGGCCGCGGTCGCGGGCCAGCATCTCCACATAGGCCAGCATGTGATGGCCCCAGGTCACGGGCTGGGCCACCTGCAGATGCGTGAACCCGGGCATCACCCAATCCGCGCCGGCCTCCGCCTGGTCCACCAGCGCGCGCATCAGCGCCGCCAGCCCGGCATCGGCGGCGTCGATCTGGTCGCGCACCCACAGCCGGAAATCGGTCGCCACCTGATCGTTGCGCGACCGTGCGGTGTGCAACCGGCCGGCGGGTTCGCCGATCAGGGCCCGCAGCCGCGCCTCCACGTTCATATGAATGTCTTCCAGCGACGCATCGAAGGCGAAATCGCCGCGCTCGATCTCTGACAAAACCGTGAGAAGCCCTTCCCGGATCGCCGCCGCATCGCTATCGCTGATGATCGAACAGGCGGCCAGCATGGCGGCGTGGGCGCGGCTGCCGGCGATATCCTGCGCGGCCAATCGACGGTCGAACCCGATCGAGGCGTTGATCGCCTCCATCACCGCGTCCGGGCCTTCGGCGAACCGCCCGCCCCACATCTGGTTGCTGTCTGATTTGGACATCTGACCTTACGGATTAAGAGGATCGCAATGACCCGACTTGGCTTGACCGCGCTTCTATACGCCGCGCTTGCACTCGCCGCCAGCCCGGCCCCGGCGCTGGATGCCGGCACGGTGGCGGAATTGGAGGCACTGCGCGAAGGCGATATGCGCAAGCTGGTCATCCACGACACGCCGCAGGCGCCCGCAGACATCACCTTTCAAACCCTCGACGGCGCCGAACACCGCCTGACCGATAGCGATGGCAAGATCCGCATCGTCAATTTCTGGGCCACCTGGTGCGCGCCCTGTCGGGCCGAGAAACCGGCGCTGGATGCGCTGAACCAGGATCTGTCCGGCCCCGATTTCGAGGTCATCGCGATCGCGACGGGGCGCAATTCCCCGGCGGGGATCGCAAAGTTCAACGCCGATGTGGGTGTCGAAAGCCTCAAGACTTTCGTCGATCCGCGCAGTGCCGCGGCGCGGCAGATGCGGGTTCTGGGCCTGCCGGTGTCGGTGATCCTGGATCGCGACGGCAATGAAATCGCGCGCCTTCAGGGCGGGGCCGACTGGACCTCTGCCAGCACCCGCGCGATCCTCGCCCGGCTGATGACGCCAGAAGGCTGAGGCCGGTCAGCGCGGCTGCACCAGCCATTCGTTGATCAGCCGCTCGACCTGGCGCCGGTCGTCGGGGCCGGAGATCCGTTCCAGCGGCAGCACGCCGCCGCGCAGCCGCAGCGACAGCCGCACCAGGCGGCCGCCCTCACCCGGCCTTTCGGATTGGACCTGCGCGTTCAACACGTCGCTGAGGTCGAAACGCTGGACCCGGCGCCCGGTCAGGCGGATTTCGGTATGGGTGACGCTGGAGCGCGGCCGGTCGAATTCGGTGCGCGTGAAGGGCGTGAACACCCAGGCGCAGGCCAAAAGCCCGGTGCCGCAACCCGCGACCAGCACTTGCTGCAGCCGATCGACCTCGGCCGGGGCCCAGACGGCGATGACCCACATGCACAGCCCGGCGCCGACCAAAAGGCCGCCGAACGCCCAGGGGCGGTGCACGATCACCAGCCGGTCATCGGTATTTGTTAGAACCTGCATTCTCTGCTCGCAACGCTTCGGCGGCAGATTCGCACGCCGAGATGGCCCGTTTATGGCAAGGTTGACGTATTGGTTAACATATGGCGATGCCGGCGCCGCGATGCTATGCGCGCAAGGCAATGACCTGGACCGTGCTTGCCTTCTACGCCTTCACGCCGCTGGCCGATCCGCCCGCGCAAAAGGCGCGTCTGACCGCGGTGCTGGGCGATCTGGGCGCGTGCGGCACCGTCCTATTGGCGCCGGAGGGCGTGAACGGGACCCTGGCGCTGCCCGCGGATCGGGCGGCGACGGCGGAGACCCTGCTGCGTGCCCTGCCCGGCTGCGCCGCGATGGAGATCAAGCGCAGCGCGGCCGCGGCCCGCCCGTTCCGGCGGCTCAAGGTCCGGCTGAAACGCGAAATCGTCACGCTCGGTGCGCCAGAGGCCGACCCCGCGCGCGGCGTGGGGACCTATGTCGCGCCGGCCGACTGGAACGCGCTGATCGCCGCGCCCGAGGTCGCGGTGATCGACACCCGCAATGCCTATGAGGTGCGCCTGGGCAGCTTTCGCGGGGCCATCGACCCGGGCACGGCGCGGTTCCGCGACTTTCCCGCCTGGTGGGACGCGCAGGCCGGCCGGCTGGCGGGCCGGCCGGTGGCCATGTTCTGCACCGGTGGGATCCGCTGCGAAAAGGCCACGAGCCTGCTCAAGGCACGCGGCTTAGGCGAAGTGTTTCACTTGCAGGGCGGGATCCTGAAATATTTGGAGACCGTGCCGGCGGTAGAAAGCCTGTGGCATGGAAGCTGTTTCGTCTTCGACCGTCGCGTCGCCCTGGGCCACGGGCTGGCCCCGGCGCCGGCGCATCTGTGCCATGGCTGCCGGCGGCCCCTGCTTCCGCAGGATCTGGAAAAAGTCGAATACGAGGAAGGGGTTAGCTGCCATCTGTGTTGGCGTGAACACAGCGCGGCAGATCGCGCCCGCTTTCGCCAGCGGCACCGCCAGATGCAACGCGCGGCCGGTGCCGCAGCGCGCGCGGGGGCGCCGCTTGCCACCGCCAGCGCCGCTCACGCGGAGTAAGTTGACGTGAACGGAAACGTGACGAGCGCGAGGGTGGCACCGCGGCGGCGCGTGCCCATATGCCAATCATCGCAGACGGGGCCAACCCGCCGCAGCACCGGAAACGGGGAACGGAGACAAAGAAGATGAAACGCCTGTTGATGTTAGGTTTGGCCGGATCGTTGCTGGCCGCATGTGACGACGGTGACGGACGGACGCAGTTGGAGCGCAATCTGGGCGTTCCCGCCGGTGCCGGTGGCGCCTTGTCGGTGAACCAGTTGGCGCAGTTGAAGAACATTCGGGAGACGAGCTCGTTTTCCAACGCCGAACAACGCCGCCGCGAGCGGCAATTCCTGCAAACCGGCGGGGGCGGCATTTTCGGGCGCATCTCGACGCGCTGAGGCTTGAGGGGGCAGCATGATGACGCGGACAATAATTTCGGTTCTGGCATTGGCGGCGCTGACCGCCTGCGGAACCAGCTCCGGAGGCGGGCGCAGCCAACTGGGTTTCAAGGCGGACGTGCCGCTGTCGAGCCTGACCGCCTCCCAACGCAGGGTGATCGCGGGATTAGATTCCGACGGCGCCTCGACGAATGAAATTCGCCGCCGGGCACGGGCTTTTGCCAGCCGCAACGCCCGGGGACGGTAGACAGACGAGCAACGGTTTGAGGCAGGCCTACGGGCTGGGCTGAGGCCGGCGCGGGAAGAAAAGCCACGCAAATGGCAGTGCAATCGCTGCGCTTGGGACCCGTTCCGAGCGACAGGAGACGTGCGTCCCGCCGCCGCCCGACGCCCCACGGATACGAAGGAGAATATCATGAAACGCCTAGTGATCCTTGGAATTGTCGCCATGACGGCCTTTGGGCATGCAACCCCGGCGGACGCCCTTTTCGGCCTCAACCTGCCGCAGCATCAAAGCGTGCATGGCCGGTTGATCCCGCAGGTGGAGCGGCGCGACTACGTTCTGACCCCGACCCAGCGGCAAATCGTGCGGGCGCTGGACGACGACGATCTGTCGACCAACGAGATCAAGCGCCGCGCCCGCGGGTTCCACTACCAAAACGTGCGCCGGGCGCAGGAACTGGGGCTGGATATCGAAGAATACCGGCGCCAGTTCGCGCCGCGCATCGGCAAGCCGAAGCGCTGGTATCGCAACGGCGAAGCGCTGTTCGACGAGACCTGGTGGAATTGAGGCGCCGGTGATCCGGTAGAGGCCGCGTGCCGCGGCCAGGTTACAACCCCCATGCCCGGCTTGTGCCGGGCATGGGGCCCGCCGGTTCTGCGGGGCGGGTGGCGCGCGTTTCGTCTGGGGCGGTGTCTTCGGCTGGCCTCGGAGCCTCCGGCGGGGAGTATTTCTGGAACGAAGAAGCCGGGGCGCGGCGGTTTGGGATCGATGTCGCGCCCGGGCGCGGCGGGGTGGGTGCGTGGTGCGGCACCGCCGGGCGCGAGGGTGGCTCGGGTGGGCCGCGCTCGGGCGCGGGTCAGGCGGCGGCCGCGGTGAGGGGGCGTTCGCGGATCGGCAGATGGACGATGGCCGAAAACGCGCCGATCGCCACGCCAAGCCACCAGACCTCTGTATAGCTGCCATAGAGGTCGTACATCATCCCGCCCAGCCAGACGCCCAGAAACGAGCCCAGCTGGTGTGAGAAAAAGACGATGCCGTAGAGCGTGCCCATATAGCGCAGCCCATAGATATGCGCGACCAGACCCGAGGTCAGCGGCACCGTCGCAAGCCAGAGCGCGCCCATCGAAACCGAAAACAGGATGACCGTGCCGGGCGTCATCGGGGTCAGGATGAAGGCCGCCGCGACGATGGTGCGCGCGGTATAGATCCCGGCCAGCAGGTACTTCTTGGAATAGCGTTTTCCGGCCCACCCGGCCGCGATCGTGCCCGCGACATTCGCCGCCCCGATCAGCGCGATGGCCAGCGCGCCCAATGCCGTCGTCGTGGTCACGCCCATCCCCGCCAGCATGCCGCCGGGATCGATCGGGCCGCAAACCTCGGCCACGAAGGCGGGGAAATGCGCCGTGACGAAGCTCAACTGATAGCCGCAGGAGAAAAAGCCCAGGAAGATCAACGTGTAGGATGGGTCGCGAAACGCCTTGCGCAGGATCACGCCCATGCTTTCCTCCAACTCCGCCCGGGTCGCCGGCTGAGGGCTGCGGATCATCGGCAGAAGGAAAAGAGTGGCCAGCACCACGCCGGCGAAGACCATAAAGACCCAAGACCAGCTCATGTGGCGCAGCAAGAACTCCGCCGCGGGGGGGCCGACGATCTGCCCCGCCGACCCGGCGGCGGTGGCGATGCCCAGCGCCATCGACCGGTTCTCGTCCGACGCCGCGCGCCCGACGATCGCCAGGATCACGCCGAACCCGGTGCCGGCGATGCCGAAACCGACCAGGATCGACCAGAACTGATGCGCCTCGGGTGTCACCGAGACCGCCGACAGGATCAGCCCCGCGGCATAGGTCAGCGCGCCCAGCACGATGGCGCGGCGGTCGCCGAAGCGTTCGGCGATGGCGCCGAAGAACGGCTGGCCTATGCCCCATGCCAGGTTCTGTATGGCGATCGCCATGGAAAATTCCGACCGCAACCAGCCGAATTCCTCGGCGATCGGGATCTGGAACACGCCATAGGAGGCGCGCACGCCAAAGCCCAGCAGCAGGATCACCGACCCTGCGATCAGCACCGGCGTCATCAGCGGTGTTTTGGGCGTGGTCATCGCAGGGTATCGCATTCTTCGATCGTCGCGCGACTTTACTTGCGGACGGTTGAGCGTCAAAAGAATTCCCGTGGGGGTGTGCATTCGCGTTTGGAATGGAGCGGGCCGATGACCGAGGGCCTGATGCCGATCTATCGCGCACGGGTGGCGGACGGCACTTTGAAACCCGACCCCGACCAGGCGCGCGCAGCGGAAAAGCTGCAGATCCTGCACAATCGTTTGACCGACTATCGCCCTGAACAGCCTAAAACCATCACCCATGCCCTGTTCGGATGGGGGCGGGAAAAGGTCGAGCGGCGACCGCTCCCCGGGGTCTATCTCTATGGCGGTGTCGGGCGTGGGAAATCCATGCTGATGGACTTGTTCTTCGACGCATCCTGCGTGGCGCGGAAACGCCGGGTGCATTTCCATGCCTTCATGCAGGAGACACATGCCGCCATCCATGCCGCGCGGGCGGGCGGCGCCCAGGATCCGATCCCGCCGGTGGCCGATGCCGTGGCGGACGCGGCCACGCTGCTGTGTTTCGACGAAATGCAGATCACCGACATCACCGACGCGATGTTGGTGGGCAGGCTGTTCGAACGGCTGTTCGCCCGGGGCGTGGTGGTTGTGGCGACGTCGAACCGGCACCCGGACGATCTTTATAAGGACGGGCTGAACCGCCACCTGTTCCAGCCCTTCATCGCGCTGATCAAGGACCGGCTCGACGTGCATGAGTTGGACGCCGGGACAGATCACCGCCAGGCCCGGTTGGCGGAGGTGGGCGTCTATCACACGCCGCTGGGCGGGCCGGCCTCGGCGGCGCTGGAGGCCAGTTGGGCGGCGCGGGCCGGCGGGGCCGGCGCGCCGCTGCCGTTGCATCGGGGCGGCCGTCGTTTCGTGATCCCGCGCTATCTGAATGGGGTCGCCCGCGCCGGTTTCGCCGATCTGTGCGAGGCGCCGCTGGGCCCCGGCGACTACCTGGCGCTGGCGCAGGCGGCACGGGTGGTGATCCTGGAGGACATCCCCGTCATGGGCCCGGCGCAGGCCAATGCAGCCAAGCGGTTCGTGACCCTGATCGATGCGCTTTACGAGGCGCGGGTGCGGCTGATCTGTTCCGCCGCCGCGGAACCGGAGGCGCTTTATGTCGACGGCACCGGCGCGTTCGAATTCGCCCGTACCGCCTCGCGCCTGGCCGAGATGCGCAGCACCGACTGGGCCCGTCAGGCCGCCGCCTGACCCGCCCCGACCGCGGCCCACCCGAACCGTCGGATCGCCCGACGCAGGCGTCCCGCGCGCCCACCCCGCCGCGCCCGGGGCGGGTCATCTCCCGGGCGCAAGCGCAAGGACGCCCAGCATCAGCCGACCGACCCAAGACATCCCTCAGCGGACACACCCCGCCGCTTCTTCGATCCCCAAATATCCCCGCCGGAGGCAAAGGACGCTTGAGGGCAAGCGACGCCGTTCCCGAAAGCAGGTCGACATGAACCCGAGCCATATCCAGCAACCTTGAAGTAGGTCCGCCACTCTGTCGGGTCGCAGAGATCGCAGATTACGCCGACGGCCGCGAAGACTTCGGTGAATGGTCTGGCCCCGATCGGCCTCAAATGGGCTTTGAGTTTTGAGAAGGCGTGTTCGATAGGGGTCAGACCCGGCGCGCATGGCGGTAGGTAAAGGACCCGGCAGCCGTGTTCGCGCGGGGCCCGGACCGCCTCCTTGTTCCGATATGCGGCCAAGGTGTCGAGGATGACCCCTGCCCCGGGCGCGGCCTCCGGGACAAGCACTTCCGGGATGGCGGCGGCAAATGCGGGGCCACCCCTGGCCCCTTTGATGACCCAAGGAACGATCACGCACCCGGGGGTCAGCCCCGCGATCAGCGTCTGCGTCCCCCAGCTTCCAAACGGCGCTCCATCATCAGTCGCGCACTTCGCCTGGCCCTGCCGCGCAGCCGGATCAGGTTCGTCTTCACGGCGGTTTCGTCAATGACGACAACGCGATCCGGCAAGGGCGCGATGGCATGCAAGCGATGCTTGGGCCAGTCGGCTCGTAGCGGCGCGTACCTTGGCGCTCGGCCGCGCTCGGTGGCGACCAGCGACTCCCGTGGTATGTAAACCCAAGTCGGGACAGCAAGTTGGCAATCGAGGCGTGGTGGACCTGCACGCCCTCGGCCTCGGACAAGGCATCGCGCAGCCCGACGGGCGTGATGTCCGGAGTCTTGTGCGATCAGCCCTTCCAGGAACGCCCGATGCCGTGCCAGCTTTTCCGTGCCGCGCGGTGGCCCCTGGGGTGCCGGTTTCGCATGGCCCCTTTTCCGCAGTTGATGTGCCCCGCGCCCGCCCCTTCCGTGTTCCATATACCTCTGAAACCGCTTTCGACGCGGATCCGGCAAAGGTGCCGACATGATCCATCCTCCCAACCAGGAGGGATCACAGACCAAACATCGGCGGAGCCCCGACGATTCAGGCTCAAGCCGAAACGCATCAGAAGCCCAAAGACGTCCCCGCAAAAGCAGAGAGCCCCGGCGGTCCGCCAGGGCTCTCATAAATGGGCTAACGTGTTGAGCTCAAAAAATCGGCGTAGGACTAACCCCCCAACTGGCTCCGGCTAGAATAAGAACCAGCGTGCCCACCACCGTGACGCGCACAACATCCATTACATCAGACGCTGAAACCATGTACTCCTCACTCGATCACCAACTACTCACGCGCGAGCGCCCCCACCCGCGGTAATATCTATACCAAATTTTTAACACATTTGGAGTCGATTCGGTCGCGCTCTGTGCGAATTGTCTCACCCGTGCAGGCCCGCCACAACGCAGGCGCAAGTCTTTGAAGTCAAAGCACAACACGCGTGCCCGGCGCACCGGCCGGCACGGTAGGAGCCGCGCGCGCCCGCGATCACATCGCAATTTATGATTGTGTTAACACTTTGATGCGGAGCCGGTTTGGCGAAAAACCGCCGATCCCGAATGTATCTCAGCCCGCGTCGATCACGCGCAGGCCCAACTCGCGCAACTGCGGCGTCTCGGGCACCGAGGGCGCGCCCATCATCAAATCCTCCGCGCGCTGGTTCATCGGGAACAGCATCACCTCGCGGATGTTGTCCTCTCCCGCCAGCAGCATCACGATCCGGTCGATCCCCGCCGCACAGCCGCCATGCGGCGGCGCGCCATAGGTAAAGGCATTCACCATACCGCCAAAGCGCGCCCGCACCTCCGCCTCGGCGTAGCCGGCGATCTGAAACGCCTTGAACATGATCTCCGGCACATGGTTGCGGATCGCGCCCGATACGATCTCATAGCCGTTGCAGGCCAGATCGTACTGAAACCCCTTCACCGCCAGCGGGTCGCCGTCCAGCGCCGCCATGCCGCCCTGGGGCATGGAGAACGGGTTGTGTTCGAAATCGATCTTGCCGGTCTCCGCATCGCGTTCGTAGATCGGGAAATCCACGATCCAGGCGAATGCGAAGCGGTTCTCCTCCGTCAGCCCCAACTCGCGCCCGATGACATCGCGCGCCCGGCCCGCGACCGCCTCGAAATCCTTCGGCTTGCCGCCCAGGAAAAACGCCGCGTCGCCCACACCCAGGCCCAATTGCCGGCGGATCGCCTCGGTGCGCTCGGGGCCGATGTTCTTGGCTAGGGGGCCGGCGGGTTCCATCGCGCCGTCGGCCTCCCGCCAAAAGATATACCCCATCCCCGGCAGCCCTTCCTTCTGGGCATAGGCGTTCATCCGGTCGCAGAACTTCCGCGATCCGCCCGTGGGCGCCGGGATCGCGCGGATCTCCGTCCCGTCCTGCTCCAGAAGCGAGGCAAAGATCTTGAAGCCCGAGCCCGCGAAATGGTCGCTCACCACCTCCATCTTGATCGGGTTGCGCAGATCCGGCTTGTCGGTCCCGTACCAGCGCGCCGCATCGGCGTAGGCGATCTGCGGCCAGTCGCTGTCCACCTTCGCCCCGCCGCCGAACTCCTCGAACACGCCCTGCAGCACCGGCTGGATCGTGTCGAACACGTCCTGCTGCTCGACGAAGCTCATCTCCATGTCCAACTGGTAGAAATCGGTGGGCGACCGGTCCGCCCGCGGATCCTCGTCGCGGAAACAGGGCGCGATCTGGAAATACTTGTCGAAGCCAGACACCATCAGCAATTGCTTGAACTGCTGCGGCGCCTGCGGCAGCGCATAAAACTTGCCCGGATGCAGGCGAGAGGGCACCAGGAAATCCCGTGCGCCCTCGGGGCTTGATGCGGTGATGATCGGCGTCTGATATTCGCGAAAGCCGCTGTCCCACATCCGCCGCCGGATCGCAGCCACCACGTCCGAGCGCAGCACCATATTGCGCTGCATCACCTCGCGCCGCAGATCCAGGAACCGGTATGTCAGCCGGGTCTCTTCGGGGTATTCCTGATCGCCGAACACCATCAGCGGCAACTCCGCCGCCGGGCCCAGCACTTCCAGATCGCGGATGAAAACCTCGATCTCCCCGGTGGGCAACTTCGGGTTCACCAGGGCTTCGTCCCGCGCCTTGACCGTGCCGTCGATGCGGATGCACCACTCGCTGCGCACCGCCTCGACCGCGGCAAAGGCCGGGCTGTCGGGGTCGGCCAGAACCTGGGTCACGCCATAATGGTCGCGCAGGTCGATGAACAACACGCCGCCATGGTCGCGCACCCGGTGCACCCAGCCGGCCAGACGCACCGTCTGACCCACGTCAGCGCTGCGCAGATCCGCGCAGGTGTGGCTGCGATAGCGGTGCATGAAAACCTCCTGGCCAGACCCGCGCCGCGTAGTCAGCCGCCCCGCCCCTGTCAAGCCTCGGCGCCGGCCCCGGGGCGGCGGGGCCCCATCCCCGGCACCCGGGGATGGGGTGCAAAGACCTGGCCCGGCACGGGCCTCCATAAGATCACGCACACGGCACCGGCCCTTGCGCTTGCCCCCGCGGCCCCCGATAAGCGGCCAATGGAAGCCACGCTCGCCCGGTCCTTCGACACGATGATGCGCCAGGGGGCGCTGCGCGTCACCTATCCCTCGGGCACCACCCGCACCCACGGCCCGGGCCCGGAAACCGTCGCCATCCGCATCACGGACGCCGGCGCGCTCAAGGCCATCGCCACCGACCCGCAACTGGCGGTGGGCGAGATGTATATGGACGGCCGCCTCATCGTCGAAGAGGGCTCGATCTATGACTTCATCTCGCTGACCAAACGCAACACCAACGTCCGCGCGGCCACGCCGGGGGCGATCCGCACCCATCTGTGGCGGTCGTTCCGCGCCAGCGTGCGCAACCGCACCGGGCTTGCCGCCGCGCGGCGCAATATCGCGCATCATTACGACCTCGACGAACGCCTGTTCCGGCTGTTTCTGGACCCCGACCTCAGCTACACCTGCGCCTATTTCGAACATGACGGCCAAAGCCTGGAACACGCGCAACTGGCCAAGCAGCGCCATATCGCGGGCAAGCTTTTGTCCAAACCCGGCAACACCGCGATCGATCTGGGCTGCGGCTGGGGCGGCATGGGGCTTTACCTGAACGAGGTTGCGCAGCTTGACGTCACCGCGGTGACGCTTTCCGCCGAACAGGCCCGCGTGGCGCAATCCCGGGCGCAGGCCCGCGGCGTCGCCGACACCTGCGCCTTCCACAACCTGGATTACCGCAACGCCACCGGCCGGTTTGACCACGTGGTCTCCGTCGGTCTTCTGGAACATGTCGGCCTGCCGCAGATGGACACGTTTTTCGGCAAGGTCGCGCAGCTTCTGGACAAGAAAGGCACCGCCGTCATCCACTCCATGGGCCGCACCAAGCCCGCGCCCTATTCACAGCCCTTCGGAGAGAAATACATCTTCCCCGGCGGCTACATCCCGGCCCTGTCCGAGGTGCTGCCGGCGGTCGAACGCGCCGGGCTGCTGGTCAAGGATGTGGAGATCCTGCCGCTGCACTATGCCGAAACCTGCCGGCTCTGGCGGGAGCGATTCCTGGCCAACCGCGCCGCGGTGCTGGAGCTTTTCGACGAACGCTTCCTGCGCATGTGGGAGATTTATCTGGCTGCGGCGGAGGCGGGGTTCCGCCATGACCGCATCTTCATCTTCCACCTGATCCTGGCCCGCCATCAGGACCGCGTCCCGATCCGACGCGGCTGGCTGGAGCCGGAAAAGGACCGGTTGAAAGCGCGGGAGGTCGGCCGCCCTCTGGGCATAGAATCACCCGCCGCCGCCCAAGCATAGATTCGCCTCCAGCGCGCATTCAATTCATGCGATATGCAATCCGGCAACAACGTTGACCGGCTGTTAAGTGTATTTTAAGTTTCTGTAATACAATGACTTCTGTAATTCTCCGTTATCGCGTATATGCCTTAATCTAGCCCAGAAAGTCGGCCATAATCTGACGCTGGAGCACTTCGCCCCCACGCGCGCGTACCGCATGGTGCGGGCGCTGGGGATCAGACTTGGGGTTTATGGGTATGACAAAGCGGCGTTTTCTGCAGCGGGCGGATCGTTTTTCGCAGGATGAGGACGGCGGCATCCTCGCCTTCGTGCTGGTCCTGTTCATCGTCATGGTCGTGGGCTCCGGCATGGCGGTCGACTTCATGCGCCACGAAACCGCGCGCGCCGATCTGCAGAATGCGCTCGACCGGGGCGTCCTGGCCGCCGCCGCGCTCAGCCAGACCGCGGTCGTCGACGATGACGGCGACGGCGCGCTCTTCGACGAATACGAAGAACTGATCGGCGACTACATGGACTCGCGCAGCTTCATAACCCCGATGACGCTCACCGTCGACGAGAAGCGCACGATCGAGACGCTGAACTCCCGCGCCGTCGCGGCAGAGGCCACCTACAACCTCAAGACCTTTTTCCTGCGCATCATCGGGCTGGATACGATGAAGGTCACCGCCTTCTCCGAAGCCAAGCAGGCGCGCAATGATATTGAGATCTCGCTGGTGCTCGACATCTCCGGCTCGATGTTCAACCCGGACAACTCGATCACCACTCAGCAGGTTGTCCCGGGAACGGAAGATCAGGAACCGCCGCAGACACAGCCGGTACCCGAACTCCGGGCGACGATCATGAAGCGCGAAGCAAAGAACTTCGTGAAATTGATCCTGGACGCGGACACGAGCCCGTTGAAGAATCGGCGGTCGATCAACCTCGTGCCCTATTCGCATCAGGTCGCCTTGTTGCCGAGCATGGCCGCGAGCTACGCCTGGGACGGCGATGTTCACAACTTCTCTTATTGCGCGGATTTCGACGCCGCCGACTACGGTTCGGTCGCGGTGAATCCGAACGTTTCGATCACCCGTTTTCAACAGTTCCGCCTGGGCTGGAATCGCAGTTCGCAACGGGTGTACACCTGCTCTCGCAGCGGGAACGAAATCCTGCCGGCGCAGGGCGACGTCACGGCGCTGCAAAACGCCATCGATGCCCTGTCCGAAGAGTGGCTGACCTCGGTCTATCAGGGCATGAAGTGGGGAGCGGCGATGCTCGATCCCACGGCACGGCCGGTGATCACGAACCTGCTGGGCGATCCAGCCGCAGGCGCTGTCGTCGACAACAAATTCGCCGGACTGCCCCGCGACTACGGCGGTCAAAACATGCTCAAGGTCGTGGTGTTGATGTCGGACGGCAAGAACACTTGGATGCCGCGTTTGCGGGATGACATCTATGGCGCCAGTTTCAATGTCGGTGGCATAATCCAGACGGAATCCGAATTCTGGGCAGAGCGCGACCCGCGCGGCGTCTACACCGTCAGCAACGGGCGAGGCGGTCAACGGTGGCGCAAGACCAGCGAAACCTACCAGGGCAACACGACGTGCGACAATGCCGAAGCGCAAGCCGACGTCGTGCCGGGCTTCCGCAACTACGGCGAGGGGTGCGCCAACACCTTCGGATCGCTGACCACCTATGACAGTAACAACAGCTTCTCCATCACCGGTGTTGACGCCGATGGCGGCGTTTCGGAAATCCGCGCCTCCAAGACCCAATTCGCCTCGACCACCGGGCTGGGCTCCACCATCACCCAGGGCGATGCGCGTCTCTACGAGATCTGCGAAGCGGCCAAGGCGCAGGGCATCGTGGTTTACACCATCGGGTTCGAGGCGGAGGCTTCGGCCAATCGTGCGCTCTATGAATGCGCCAGTGGAGAGCGGTTCTACGCCGCGACCGGCATCAATCTGGGTGAAGTGTTCGTGGCCATCGCCGAAGACATCGAGCAACTGAAGCTGACCAACTAGGCACCGGAACGGGAGTGGGGTAGTGAAAGTGTTCGGTAAGCGTTTCTCTGACGACGAAAGCGGCTCGGCGACGGTCGAATTCGTGGTCCTCTTCATCCCGTTCATCTCGCTCGTCTTCGCGGTGTTCGAAGCCGGCTGGCTGATGACCCGCTACATGATGCTCGACCGCGGCATGGATGTCGCCGTGCGCGAGTTGCGTCTGAACATCGGCGATCTGGCCGATCCGACCCAGGACAAGGTGCGCGACCGCATCTGCGAGGCCGCACTCATCCTGCCCGATTGCCAGACGACCCTGATCGTCGAGTTGAAGAAGCTCGATATGGCCGCCGCCTATCCCAAGAACAGCCCCGACTGCTTTGACCGCGCGGAAGATGCGGTGAATCCAAAGAAAGGCATCGATCCCAACGACGAATTGCGCAGCGAGATTATGTTCGTGCGTGCCTGCGTGCTGGTCGACCCAATCTTCCCGGGGCTGGAATTTGGGCTGCTTTTGCCCAAGGACGCGAACGGCGCACACCAGATGGTCACGTTCTCCGCTTTCATGAACGAACCGCTGTAACCCGGGATGGCTCAAGACATGCGACAGCTTATCAAACGCCTGGCCGCGGACGAAAGCGGCTCGATCTCCGTCGAGTTCATCATCACCTTCCCGCTGCTGATCATGTGGCTGGCTGGCAGTTTCGTCTGGTTCGACGCGTTCCGCTCGAACAGTCAGACCGCCAAGGTCGCCTACACGATCAGCGATATCAGCTCGCGCTACGAAACCATCGGCGCCACTGAGCTGGAAGAGCTGTTCGCGATCCACAAGAAAATGCTGCCGGGCCGGATCGAAGACGGCTGGCTGCGCGTCTCCAGCATCTGTTTCAACAACGAAACCGATGGCGCCTCCGGCGGCTATCGCGTCGTCTGGTCCTATATCGGCGACGACACCTATGCCGCGGCCATCGCCGACCCGGATGACGAGGACATCCCGCGGATCGTGCCGATGTCGGATGCGGACATCCCGCTGGATATCATGCCGAAGATGGCGAACAACGACTCGATCATCCTGGCCGAGGTCTTCGCCACCTGGACCCCACTGATCAACACCGACACAAACATCTTCACACCGGTGTTCTTCAAGGAAACCACCTGGCGCAACCGGCTGGTGAACCGCCCGCGCTTTGTGTCCATGGTGCCCTTCGACACGCCGGTCGCCGGATACCCCCATGCCCAAGCCGCACTTTGCCCGTCCTATGACGATGACGGCAGCGGTGGCGGCGGCGGCGGTGGTGGTGTCGGCGACGAGGAAGGCGCGCCAGATGGCGATGAAGACATCGATGGCGACGACGATGGTGACGACGACGGCGATGATGCCGACGCCACCTGACACCCGCGCCTAAGCGCCGAAACGCAGAGCAGGCGGGCCCAAAGCGGCCCGCCTTTTTCGTCGCCGGGCCCCGCGCAGCCGCCTTTGCAAGCGCCCCACGCGAAAGCCTGCGCCCACCCCTTGCACAGCCCCGGGAACCCCCTTAAACGCAACGCCGGTCTGACCTTAGCGCCGGATGCTCTCCCATGCCCAAACGCACCGATATCCACTCCATCATGATCATCGGCGCCGGGCCCATCATCATCGGCCAGGCCTGCGAATTCGACTATTCCGGCGCCCAAGCCTGCAAGGCGCTGCGCGAAGAGGGTTACCGCGTCATCCTGGTCAACTCCAACCCGGCCACGATCATGACCGACCCAGGGCTCGCCGACGCCACCTATATCGAGCCGATCACGCCCGATATGGTCGCCAAGATCATCGAAAAGGAACGCCCCGACGCGCTGCTGCCCACCATGGGCGGCCAGACCGGGCTGAACACCGCGCTGAAACTCGACGAACTCGGCGTGCTGAAGCAATTCGATGTCGAACTGATCGGCGCCAAACGCGACGCCATCGAAATGGCCGAGGACCGCAAACTGTTCCGGGAGGCGATGGACCGCTTAGGCATCGAAAACCCCAACGCCACCATCGCCAATTCGATGGCAGAGGCGATGGCCGCGCTCGACCATATCGGTCTGCCCGCCATCATCCGCCCCGCCTTCACGCTGGGCGGCACGGGGGGCGGCGTCGCCTTCAACCGCGAGGATTACGAACGCATCTGCAAGGGCGGGCTCGACGCCTCGCCGGTGTCGCAGATCCTGATCGATGAAAGCCTGCTCGGCTGGAAGGAATACGAGATGGAGGTCGTGCGCGACCGCGCCGACAACGCCATCATCGTCTGCGCCATCGAAAACGTCGACCCGATGGGCGTGCATACCGGCGACTCGATAACCGTCGCCCCCGCGCTGACGCTGACCGACAAGGAATACCAGCGCATGCGCACCGCCTCGATCGCGGTCCTGCGCGAGATTGGGGTGGAAACCGGCGGCTCCAACGTGCAGTGGGCGATCAACCCCGAAGACGGCCGCATGGTCGTCATCGAAATGAACCCCCGCGTCTCCCGCTCCTCCGCGCTGGCGTCCAAGGCCACCGGCTTTCCCATCGCCAAGGTCGCGGCGAAACTGGCCGTGGGCTACACCTTGGACGAGTTGGACAATGACATCACCGGCGTCACGCCGGCATCGTTCGAACCCTCCATCGACTATGTCGTCACCAAAATTCCGCGCTTCGCGTTCGAGAAGTTTCCCGGCGCCGAACCGCACCTGACCACGGCCATGAAATCGGTGGGCGAGGCCATGGCCATCGGCCGGTCGATCCATGAAAGCCTGCAAAAGGCACTCGCCAGCCTGGAAACCGGCCTGACCGGCTTTGACGAGATCGCCATCGACGGCGTGCCCGGCCCCGACGCCCTGACCCATCAGCCCGCCGCCGACCCGTGCCGCATCACCGTCGGCGCCGACCCGGCCGCGCAGCAGGCCATCGACAAGGCGGTCACAAAGGCGCTGGCCCAACAGACCCCCGACCGGCTGCGCGTCATCGCCCAGGCGATGCGGTTCGGATTTTCCGACGAAGAGATCTTCGATCTGACGAAGTTCGATCCCTGGTTCCTGGCCCGCATCCGCGAAATCGTCAGTGCAGAGGAAACCCTGCGCCAGTCCGGCCTGCCGATCACCGCGGGCGGCATCCGCCATCTGAAGGCCATGGGCTTCACCGATGCGCGGCTGGCGACGCTGACCGGCCGCGACGAAGCCCAGGTCCGCCGCGCCCGCCGCAATCTGGGCGTCTCTGCCGTCTTCAAGCGCATCGACACCTGCGCCGCCGAGTTCGAGGCGCAGACACCCTATATGTACTCCACCTACGAGGCCGATGCCGGGGGGCAGGCCGAATGCGAGGCGCGCCCCTCCACCCGCGACAAGATCGTGATCCTGGGCGGCGGCCCCAACCGCATCGGCCAGGGCATCGAGTTCGACTATTGCTGCTGCCACGCCTGCTATGCGCTCAGCGATGCCGGGTTCGAGACCATCATGGTCAACTGCAACCCGGAAACCGTGTCGACCGATTACGACACCTCCGACCGGCTCTATTTCGAACCGCTGACCGTCGAACACACGCTGGAGATCCTGGCCAAGGAACAGGAGGCCGGCACGCTCAAGGGCGTCATCGTCCAGTATGGCGGCCAGACGCCGCTGAAACTGGCCCAGGGCCTGGCGGCCGAAGGCATCCCGATTCTGGGCACCTCGCCGGACGCCATCGACCTGGCCGAAGACCGCGAGCGTTTCCAGAAACTCCTGGCCGAACTGGGCCTGCAGCAGCCGCAAAACGCCATCGCCCGCACCGATGACGAAGCCCGGGCGCAGGCCGCGCGCATCGGCTTCCCGCTGGTCATCCGCCCCTCCTACGTGCTTGGCGGCCGGGCGATGGAAATCGTCCGCGACGAGGCCCAGCTCGACCGCTATATCCGCGAGGCGGTGCATGTCTCGGGCGACAGCCCCGTCCTGCTCGACCGCTACCTCTCCGGCGCGGTGGAAATCGACGTCGACGCCATCGCCGACGGCGACGCGGTGCATATCGCCGGTATCATGGAACATATCGAAGAGGCCGGCGTCCATTCCGGCGACAGCGCCTGTTCGCTGCCGCCCTATTCGCTGGATGCCGCCACCATCGCGGATCTAAGCCGCCAGACCGAGGCCCTGGCCAATGCGCTCGGCGTCGTCGGCCTGATGAACGTGCAGTTCGCCGTCAAGGACGGCCAGATCTACGTCATCGAGGTCAATCCCCGCGCCTCGCGCACCGTGCCCTTCGTCGCCAAGGCCACCGGCGACCCGGTCGCGGCCATCGCCGCCCGCGTCATGGCCGGCGCCAAACTCGCCGATTTCACCCTGACCGACCCCGCCGCCACCGGCACGTTCGCGGTCAAAGAGGCCGTCCTGCCCTTCGCCCGTTTCCCCGGCGTCGACACCATCCTGGGGCCAGAGATGCGCTCCACCGGCGAGGTCATGGGCCGGGACGCGACCTTCTCCCGCGCGTTTCTGAAGTCCCAGCTCGGCGCGGGCACCGACCTGCCGCGCGGCGGCACCGTCTTCGTGTCCATCCGCGACATCGACAAAGGCCCGATCATGGAAGAGGCCGTGCGCACCGTCGCCGATCTCGGCTTCCACCTGCTCGCCACCCACGGCACCATGAAATGGCTGCGCGATCTGGGGCTCAAGGCGGAACGCATCAACAAGGTCTATGAGGGCCGGCCCGACATCGTCGACCGGCTCAAGGACAACGGCGTGCACTTGATCTTCAACACCACCGAAGGCACCCAAGCCATCGAAGACAGCCGCGAGATCCGCGCCGTCGCGCTCACCGACCGCATCCCCTACTACACCACCGCCGCCGGCGCCCGCGCCGCCGCCCGCGCCATGCGCGACCGAGAGACCAGCGGGCTAGAGGCCATGGCGCTGCAGGGATAGGCCACAAGCGCTGCCAGCCGACCGCCGGGCGGGATGGTGCCACGCGCCCGACCCGGCGCTTGGCGTGATGCGGCGCCAGACCCGGCACGGCCTGCGCCGGGTCATCCGGTCCCCACCCGCGATGCCGGCGGGGAACGGAGTCGGATCACTCGACGCCGAAAACCCCACAAAGCCCTGTTTTCAAACGAAAATCACCGCCGCCCAAGCCGGCCCCCGACCGGTTCGATGCCGCATCCGGCCGGCGTGCGACTCGCCGCCGCCCCCCGGACAGCTTGTCGCATTGCGGCAGAGCCCGCCCGCCATACCTCCCCGTCATCCATTTACTTGCAAAAGAAGGGACTACGCATGACCGCTGTAATGGCCATCGCGCGCGCCAGCCGGAAGCTGCCTGAGTTCTGTCAGGCTCATTGGCTTCTTCGCCTGCCCCTTGCTGCGATCATTCTTCAACAAGGTGCCATGAAGGCGCCGCTCAGCGCCGATGATGCCGCCGCTTTCGGGGTGCCGCTCGCGATGTGGGGCCTGGCCGCGATGGGAGAGATCATCGCCGGTGCCGTCCTGATCCTTGGCGGGTTTTTCCGCAACTGGATCGGCGATCTGATGACCCGTTTCGCCGGCGCGGCCATCGCCGCCATCGTCGCCGGTGTGCTCATCGTCGCCTATTGGGCGCCGCCGCTCGATATCCTGCTCTACAACCAGTTCCACGTGCTGTTGCTGGTGGGCGGCCTCTACTTCGCCCTGCGCGGCAACCGCGCCTAAGGCAGCGGACAACACGGGCGGCGCACCGGTGCCGCCGAAAGATCCAAGAACGGCCCGAGCGAACCCTCGCTCGGGCCGTTTTCACGCGCGCCCGGCGCAAACCCGATCCACCGCCTTGTTCACGCCCAAAACGCCGATAAACTGAAGGCCGCACAACCCAAGGGCGTTTCAACGATGATCCTGCACAGCCTCAGCCGCCTCCGCTGGCGCATTCTCTGCCTCGCCGCCCTCCCGCTCTGCGCCTCCCCCGCCCTGGCGCAATCCCTGGACCCGCCCCCCTGCCCCACCAATTCGGGCACCGGCGGCCTGCTGTTCTACGGCGGCTTCGGCACCATCAATCCCCCGATCGCCTATGACAGCGTCCAGGCCAGCAACGACGCCATCGAAATCTTGGATGTGGTGGAGTCCGACCTAGGCCTGATCGTCTTTCCCGTCGAAAGACCACCCAGCGACGCCGAACCCGGCACCGGGCCAAGCACCGTCTTTCGGTTCACAGGCAACAGCAGCACGTATAGCTGCACGGCAACCGTGGTCGCCTTCGAACCGGATCGCCACGACATCGCCCGCGCTGCCATCGGCAGTTGCGACTTTCACCGCGTCGCCGGCCATTCCGCGCTGCTCACCGGCCATACCCAAGTGTTGGAAATCAAGGCAATGCCGGACGAGTGGGCCGGCGATCCGCAGCATATAATGTACACATTCGTTCTTGACTACATGGGCGGCCCGATTTTCGCGTTCTTCGGTATTTCGCCCGGGTTCGCAACGTGGATATGGCTGCGGGACAACAATGTCGGCGGCATCTGCCCGTTCCTCGTCCAAGATCCCGACCCCGCTTCAACCGACCGGCTGTTGGCAGAGATGGATCTCTGCCGCGACATCGACGACCGCCCGCTCAGTATCAAAGCGGGCGATATCGTCACGCTGCCCATGGACGTCTATCGATACAACCTCCATGAATTCTCGGGCAAACTGGGCCACGCAAACCTGCCGATCGAACTCACCTCGGCACCGGTACCGGTACGCAACGCGGACCAATTCGAGATCTGGGCGCGCGAGCCCGGCACCACGACCCTAATCACCGCCCCGGTCGACGGCGGCGATTTCGGCGCCTGCCTCGTGGTCATCGACTAGCCCCTCACAACGGATCCCCCAGCCAATCCCGGTCCGTGCGCCGCTCGATCTCCTTCGACAGCCGCGCCTGCATATAGGTCTGCAGCACCCGGTTCATCCGGTCGTGCCAGCCGGTGCCCATGGCCTTGAAGAACCGCACCGTCGCCGCATCGATCCGCAGTGTCACCTTGGTCTTCTCCGGCACCGTCGGCGCCAGGCTGTCCATCTTCTGCCAGTCCCGCGGCAGGAATTCCTCTTTCAACTCGAAATTCTCAAACCAAACCTTCTGTTCGTTCAGATTGATCAGCATCTCCACATAGGCCCGGTCCTCGGCCTTGGTCCGCTTGCGCTCGGTCATCGCGCGCCCCTCTCATGTCTCGGAAAGCCGGCAGCATAGCGCAAAGTGGTTAACGCCACTTGCCCGCCGCGCGGCCAGACGCATGCCATACGCTTGCCATACGCATGCCAGCCCCCCTAAAAAGCGCCGCGATGGCCAAGCTTTACTTCCATTACTCGACCATGAACGCGGGCAAGAGCACCATGCTGCTGCAAGCCTCGTTCAACTATATCGAACGCGGGATGCAGACCTATCTGCTCGCCGCCGCCTTCGACACCCGCTCCGGCGGGGGCCGCATCTCCAGCCGCATCGGCATCTCGGCCCAGGCCGATCCGTTCGATCAAACCACTGATATCTATGATAAAATCGCCGCCCGCCTGACCGAGGGCCCGGTCGCCTGCATCCTCGTCGACGAGGTCCACTGGCTCACCGATGCCCAAGCTTGGCAACTCGCCCGCGCCGTCGACGACCTGCGCGTCCCCGTCATGTGCTACGGTTTGCGCGTTGATTTCATGGGCAAACTCTTCCCCGGCTCCGCCACCCTTCTGGCCATCGCCGACGAACTGCGCGAGGTCCGCACCATCTGCCATTGCGGCCGTAAAGCCACCATGGTGATCCGCCGCGACGCGGCCGGTAACATCCTGAAATCCGGCCCACAAATCCAGGTCGGCGGCAACGACACCTATACCGCGCTCTGCCGCCGCCACTGGCGCGAGGCCATGCAGACCTGACCCCCGCGCGTCTTTGTTCCAGAAATACTCAAATTCCGACGCAAGTTCATCGAACCGAAACCAAACCCGTGTAGACCGGCGTCAGACCAAAATCACACCACCCGCGCCGGGCAGTCGCGCCCGGCGAAGAACGCCTCCAGATTGTCCACCGCCAGCATTCCCATTGCGGTGCGCGTCTCCACGGTGGCAGAGCCGATATGCGGCAGCAGACAGACCTGCGGCATGTCCAAAAGCGCCGCCGGAACGGCGGGTTCCGCCGCGAACACATCCAGCCCCGCCCCCGCGATCCGCCCCTCGGCCAGCGCGGCCACCAGCGCCTGTTCATCCACCACGTCCCCCCGAGCGGTGTTGATCAGCACCGCCGAGCGTTTCATCGCCGCGATCCGCGCAGCCGAGATCACGCCCGCATTCTCCGCCCCGCCCGGCAGGTGCAAAGACACGATATCGGCTTCAGCCATCACCGCCTCGATGCTGCCCCGCGGTTCCGCTGCCACCCCCGGATCGGCCACGGGCGAGCGGTTGTAATAGATCGCGCGCATGCCAAACCCATCGACGCAACGGCGGGCCACGGCGCGCCCGATCCGGCCCATGCCGATGATTCCCAATACTTTTCCCTGCAGCCCCGAGCCCAACAACAACGTCGGGGCAAAGCCCTCCCAGCGCCCGTCCCGCAGCAGCGCGGCACTTTCGCCAACCCGCCGCGTGACGTTTAGGATCAGCGTCAACGCCACATCCGCAGTCGCCTCCGTCAGCACGCCGGGCGTATTGGTCACCGCCACCCCGGCGGCGCGCGCGGCGTCGAGATCGATATTGTTCACGCCCACCGCGAAATTGGCGACGATCCGCGCCCGGCGGCCTTGCGCCCCCAGCACGGTGCGGTCGAACCGGTCGGTCACCGTGCCCAGCACACCGTCCGCCGCGCGCATCGCCGCGGCCAGCCGGTCGGGCGAAAACGGCACATCCTCGGGGTTCAATTCGACCTCGAACAGCCCCGACAGCCGCGCCTCCACCGCCTCCGGCAAGCGCCGCGTCACGATCACCCGGGTCATGGTCTCAATGCATCCGCGCGCCGGGCGCGACATCGTGGTCGGGGCCCAACAGCACCACCGCGCCGTCCGAGTCCGACACGCCCAACACCAGAACCTCCGACATGAACGGCCCCACCTGGCGGGGCGGGAAATTCACCACGCCAAGAACGAGTTTTCCAAGCAAATCATCGAGTTGATAATGCGCCGTGATCTGGGCAGAGGATTTGCGCTCACCGATCTCCGGCCCGAAATCGATCCACAACTTGACCGCCGGCTTGCGCGCTTCCGGGAAGGGGGCTGCGCGGGTGACCCGGCCGACGCGAATGTCCACCGCTGTAAAATCGTCATAGCTGATCTGGGCCATCGCCCGCCCCCACCGGTTGGTGCGCGCCTAGCCTAGGCCAACAGCACCCACCCCGCCAAGCCCCGGCAGCATGCCCCGGTCAGGAGCGTTTTTCCGCCATCGCCTTCAGTTCCGCGACCGAGTCCTTCACCCGCGCGGTGACGATTTCATAGGCCTCCGTATTCGCCTTATGCGCCGCCTCGGCCAGTTCCTTCATGTTGCCGATGGCCCGTTCGAACGCGGCCTTGGCCAGATCGGCCTGCGCGCCGGCGGCCTTGCCATCGACCTTCAGATCAACGTCTTTCAGGTGCCTTTGCGCCTCGGCGATGGTCTCCTCGAAAATCGCCACCTGGCGTTTGAAAAGCTCCTGATAGCCCGCGGCGGCCGCCTGATTGGCCTCCATCAGCGCGTCCATGTTTTTCTTTTGATTGGCAAAAAGTGCGTCGGTATCGACATGCGGCAGCTTCGCCTCGCTCAGCGCCTTGGTGAAATCGTTCTGGCGGAAGAACTCGGCCATCTTTTCGGGGTCGAACATAAACGGGGATTTCTCGAACATCGGGGCGCTCCGGTTTTTGGGTTCACATGCGCGCACAAGCAGCAACGCTATTTTAAGTATTCTACATTACATAGCGCGCCATGGCTGCGCTGCTATGGGGCGAACCCGGGCAGCGGCGGCAACGCAGGCGGGCGCAAAGCCAGCACCTTGAACAGGGTGCCCATTTCCTGCGGATGCACCAGGCGGCGATGCGCCGCCGCCGCGCCGGTATCGCCGGCCCGCGCCAGGGCTTGCGCGCGGGGGGTGATGCCCAGGCGTTCCAGAAACGCGCCCTGGGTGTCGAATTGCGCCGCTTGGTCCGCGGCCGCCTCGGCCAGCCAGCGGAACCCGACATGCGCGGTCAGATCCGCGGCTCCGGCATCGGCCAGAACCTCGGCAAAGGCGTGGTCGCGCACCGCCTGCAGCGTGTCGCCGGTCCCCTGCCACGCGCCGTAGTCCAACGCCAGCAGAACCGCCCCCCGCGCCGCCAACACCGCCGCGACCGCCTCGCCCGCGGCACCGACTTCCACGATCTCGCCCTCAGCCACATCGCCGAACCGCGCCTCCAGCACCGGATCGGCCGCCGCCGGCGCCAGGCCCAGGGCCAGCGCATCGCCGGTCAGACCCACGACACGTTCGCGCCAGCCCGCGCCCGCGCGCAGGAATTGCCGGATCGGCAGCGCATCGAAAAACTCGTTGGCCAGCACGATCGCCGGGCCGGGCGGCAGATCCGCCACCCCAGCGGCCCAGTCGGCATTCGGCACCGCCCGCGCCTGCGCGGCGCGCAAGACCGGGCTTGCCTCGACCAGCCACACCTGCGCCGCCGCCGCGAACCCCGGCACCCGCGCGCCCGCGCGCAGCGCATCGGCCATCAGCGTGCCCCGGCCCGGCCCCAGTTCGGCCAGCACGAAGCGATCCGGCGCGCCCATCATACGCCAGACGGATGCCGCCCACAGCCCGATAAGCTCCCCGAACATTTGGGAAATCTCCGGCGCGGTCACGAAGTCTCCGCCCGGTCCCAGCGGATCGCGCGTGGTGTAATAACCGTGCTCGGGGTCGGTCAGACAGGCGGCCATGAACGCCGCCACCGGCATCGGCCCGGTCTGCGCGATCTGCCGCCGCAGCCGCGCCGCAAGCGGCGTCATGCGCGCCGCCGCGCCGCCAGCAGAACCGCCAGCCCCAGCGCCACCATCGGCAACGACAGCACCTGGCCCATGGTCAGCCCCCAGGCGGCGGGATCGCTGCCCAATCGCAGAACGTGACCGAAGGGGTTGGCCGGGCTGATGAACTGCGGGTCGGCCTGGCGGAACCCTTCGACCAGTACCCGCCCCAACCCGTAGCCCAGCAGAAATACCCCGATCGCACGCCCTGGCATGGCCAGCCAACCGCGGCGCCACACGCCCCACAGCAGCACCGCGCCCAACAGCAAACCCTCCAGCGCCGCCTCATAAAGCTGCGAGGGGTGGCGGGCGCAGATCTCGCCGAACGCCGCCGGGCAGATCTGCGCGCCCGGATCGGGAAAGATCACCCCCCAGGGCAGCGTCGTCGGCCGCCCCCATAACTCGCCGTTGATGAAATTCGCCAGCCGCCCGAACAGGATCCCGATCGGGGTGACCGCGGCGACCGCGTCACCGACCCGGATCATCGGGATGCGCTGCGCGATGCAGAAACCGACCACCGCGACCACGACACCCAGGAAGCCGCCATGAAAGGCCATGCCTCCCTGCCAGATCGCCAGGATCTCCCCCGGATGATCGCGGTAATAGTCCCAGTTGTAGAAAAAGACGAAGCCCAGCCGCCCGCCGAGGATGATGCCCAGAATGATCCAGGTGACCAGATCGTCCAGTTGCTTCACCGTCAGCGGCGCCGTGCCGCCCCACAACGCGGGCCGCCGCACCATGCGCGCGACCAGCCGCCAGCCGATCACGATGCCGGCGATATAGGCCAGCGCATACCAGCGCAGCGCCAGTTCCGCCCCGAAGACGGTCACCGAAAACAGTGTCGGGTCGATCTCTGGAAACGGGATGGCGAAGAGCATGGGGCAGACCTCTGACGCGATGCGCGCCGGTGATCGGGCGGGGCCGCGGCGAAGTCAAGCGCTTGGCAGCGGCGCCTGGGATGCGCATATATGGATCAAGCAATGCCAAGGGGACCGCAATGCAAACCCGATCAAAGATCTTCGACGACATCTCGCAACTGATGACCAACGCCATGGGCGTCGCCCAAGGCGCCCGGGAAGAGGCTGAAACCGCGCTCAAAGGCATAATGGACCGCTGGCTTGCGGACCGGAACCTGGTCACGCGCGAGGAATTCGACGCCTTCTGCGCCATGGCGCAGAAGGCGCGCGAGGAAAACGAGGCGCTCAAGGCCCGCATCGACGCGCTGGAAGCCGGCAAAGGATAGCCGCCCGGCGCCCGCGAGGACGCCCCATGGCTTCTTTGGTCTCAAAATATCCCCGCCGGAGGCAGGACGCTTCGGGCGGGCGCCGCCCCAAGGTCGTCATCGTATCTTTACGATTTTCCCCTTTACAGGTCGCATAATCACGCCCACCATATTTCGTGGGTCGCATAGGCAATTCGGCGACCCGTTGATCTCCCCACAGCCCCTAGCGGGGTTACGCTCCGCCGGCGGCCAAAAATAGAGGGACGGGCCATGAGCAGTGCCGAGCAGACTTTCCAGACCGAAGAGCTTCACCCGATCGACATCGTGGAGACGCTGGCGGAACATCACGACTGGGATTTCGACCGCGTCGCCGACGATCAGATCGCCATGGCGATCGAGGGCGCATGGCGCACCTATTCGCTGACCCTGGCCTGGTCGGGGCATGACGAAACGCTGCGCCTGATCTGCGCCTTCGATATGGACCCGCCCGAGGCCAAGCGGCCGGCGCTTTACGAAACGCTCGAACGCGCCAATGATCGCTGCTGGGCCGGTGCCTTCACGCTGTGGGTGCCGCAAAAGCTGATGGCTTACAAATACGGGTTGATCCTGTCCGGCGGCGCCACCGCCACAGCGGACCAGATCGCCGAGATGGTGCGCATCGCGGTGACCCAGTGCGAACGCTATTTCCCCGCCTTCCAACTGGTCTGCTGGGGCGAGGAAACCCCCGCCGCCGCGCTTGAGGTCGCGATGTCGGAGGCCTACGGTCGCGCCTGACCCGAACCCCGGGCAAGAGGCGCCATGACCGACATCACCGATCTGAACACGCGCGGCCTGCTTTTGGTGGGCTGCGGCAAGATGGGCGGCGCGATGCTGGCCGGTTGGTTGCGCGCCGGCCTGACGCCGGGCGCCGCGCATGTCCGCGACCCGGCGGCGCAGGTGCCGGCGGGTGTGCAGTTGAACGGAACACTGCCGTCCACGCCCGCGCTGACGGTGATCGCGGTGAAACCGCTGATGATGGACGCGGCACTGGCCGATCTGGTGCCGCTGGCCGGGGCGGACACCATCGTTCTGTCCATCGCCGCCGGCACACCCATCGCCCGGTTCGAGGCCACTTTCGGCCCCGCCACCCCGATCATCCGCGCCATGCCCAACACGCCGGCGGCCATTGGTCAGGGGATCACCGCGATGATCGGCAACGCCGCTGCAGGGTCGGCAGCACTCGATCTGGCCGAGGCGGCCCTTGCCGCCACCGGCGCGGTCGTGCGGCTGGCGGAGGAGGCGCAGATGGATGCGGTCACCGGTGTCTCGGGCTCCGGCCCGGCATACGTGTTTCACATGATCGAATGCCTCGCCGCCGCGGGAGAGGCCGAGGGGCTTGCGCCCGAGCTTGCGCTGCACCTTGCCCGCGCCACGATCGCCGGGGCCGGCGCGCTGGCAATGGCCGACGCCACACCGCCCGAGATCCTGCGGCGGAACGTCACCAGCCCCAACGGCACCACGCAGGCCGGGCTGGAGGTGCTGATGGCGGCGGAGACCGGGCTCGGCCCGCTGATGCGCCGCACCGTCGCCGCCGCCGCCGCGCGCAGCCGCGCGCTGGCCGGATGACCGATCTTGCGCCGATCACCAGCCGCGATCTGGGGCCGGTCGCGCATGGGTTCTTCACCCGCCAGGGCGGCGTTTCCGCGGGGCTTTACGACAGTCTGAACTGCGGCGTCGGTGCCCAGGACGACCCCGGGGCGGTGGCCGAAAACCGTGCCCGCGTCACCCGGGCGATGACGGCCGAGGATCTGTGCACGCTGCACCAGGCGCACACGGCGGACGTCATCACCATCACCGCGCCCTCGGGTGGCGCCCGGCCCCGCGCCGATGCCATGGTGACCGCAACGCCGGGCCTGGCGCTGGGGGTGCTGACCGCCGATTGCGCCCCGGTGTTGCTGGCCGACCCAGACGCGGGCGTGGTCGGTGCCGCGCATGCGGGCTGGAAAGGGGCGCTTGGCGGCGTGCTGGAGGCGACGCTGGACGCCATGGCCGCGCTTGGCGCGCGCAACGTCACCGCGGTGATCGGTCCGACGATTTCCCAGGCGGCCTATGAGGTGGGACCCGAGTTCCTGGACCGGTTCGTCGACGAAGATCCCGAAACGGCCCGCTTTTTCGCCGGCGGCGCGGAGGATCGGGCGCAGTTCGACCTGCCGGGCTACGCGCTTCACCGGTTGCGCGCAGCGGGGGCAGAGGCCGCCTGGACCGGGCACTGCACCTATCGCGATGCGGCCCGATTTTTCTCCTATCGCCGCGCCACCCATGCGGGCGAGCCGGATTACGGCCGCCAGATCGCGGCAATCCGCCTGTGATGGCGAGGTTCGGTGTTATCACCCCCGCCGCCCGCCGCCGAGCGTGCGATCGACGCAACCCGATGTAAGGTCCGATGCCCATGCTGCATTTCGACGATACCGAATTCGCCCGCCGCCGCGCCGCCCTGGCCGCGGCGATGGAGACGGCAGGCCTCGACGCGCTGCTGCTTTTCGCCCCCGAAAGCCAGTACTGGCTGACCGGCTATGACACGTTCGGCTATTGCTTTTTCCAGTGCCTGATCTGGGACGGCACGCGCGGCGTGCTGCTGACCCGGTCCGCCGATCTGCGCCAGGCGCAACTGACCTCCAATATCGGCGATATCCGCGTCTGGACCGACCACGCCGATGCCAACCCGGCGCGCGATCTTGCCGCGCTGCTGGGCGATCTGGGACTGGCCGGCAAACGGCTGGGCGTGGAATGGGACACGCACGGACTGACCGCGGGCAACGGCCGGCGACTGGCGGCGGCGCTGGATGGCGCCGACCTGACGGATGCCTCTGCCCTGATCTCGCCGCTGCGGCTGGTGAAATCCCCGGCCGAGATCGCCTATATCCGTCAGGCCGCCGATCTGACCGAGGCCGCGCTTGACGCGGCGCTAGAGGTCATCCGCCCCGGCGCGAATGAGGCCGAGATCTATGCCGCGATGCATGCGCCGATCTTTGCCGGCGGCGGCGGCTATCCGGGCAATCCGTTCATCGTCGGCGCGGGCGATCACGCGCTGCTCTGCCGCACCCAGGCCGGGCGCCAGACCATCGGCGACCAGGACCAGGTGACGCTGGAATGGGCCGCGACCATGCGCCACTACCATGCCGCGGCGATGCAAACCGTGGTGGTCGGCACGCCGCGTCCGGCGCATGCGGCGATGTTCGACGCCGCGCGCGACGCGCTTCTGGCCTGCGAGGCCGCGTTGACCCCCGGCACGCCCATGGGCACGGTATTCGACGCCCATGCCAGGGTGCTGGATGCGGCGGGTTTTGGCGCGCATCGGCTCGCCGCCTGCGGCTATTGCCTGGGTGCCCGCTTCGCACCCAGCTGGATGGAACGCGAGATGTTCTTTACCGGCGCGCCCACGCGCGTCGCGCCCGGCATGGTGTTCTTTCTGCACATGATCCTGATGGACAGCGACAGCGGCACCGCGATGACGCTGGGCCGCACCTCGCTGGTCGGGGAAGGCGGGGCGGAACCGCTGAGCACCCGACCTTTGGAGATGCTGCGGCGATAGCGGCCCCGGCCCCTTGCCCTCGCGCCCGGGCCGGCATAGGTCGAAGGGATACCCCAAGCCCAGGAGCCCGCGCCGATGTTCCAAGACGACGACAAGAAAGCCGAGACCGACAAGCCGTCCGAGGGTGTGGCCAATCGGCTGCTGGAGGCGCGCAAGATCCTGATCTGCGAGGCGATCGACCAAAAGATGGCCAAAGGCGTGACCGCACAGCTTCTGGCGCTGGCCGAGGATGGCGATGCGCCGATCACGATGTTCATCAACAGCCAGGGCGGTCATGTCGAAGCCGGCGACACGATCCATGACATGGTGCGGTTCATCAAACCGAAAGTGCGCATGATCGGCACCGGTTGGGTGGCCAGCGCCGGCACGCACATCTTTCTGGCGGCAGACAAGGAAAACCGGTTCTGCCTGCCGAATACCCGGTTTCTGATCCACCAGCCCTCGGGCGGGGTGGGCGGCAAGGTTTCGGATATCGAAATCCAGGCCGAGCAGATCGAGAAGATGCGCGAACGGCTTGCGCGGATCATCTCTGACCAGACCGGCACCGATATCGAGCAGGTCCGCGAGGATATCGAGCGCGACAAGTGGATGAGCACCGAAGAGGCGATCGCCTACGGCATCCTGTCCAAGGTCATCGCCACCGAGGCTGAGATCGCCTAGCACCCGGGGGCAGTGGTTGCCCCCACGCAAGCAAGGGCGCGGTCGCGAGCCGCGTGTCGGCGAGGTCGGAGCAAGTTTTCGGCATCGGCGCCGCGCTGGCCAACCGCACGTGCGGACAGATCACGCGGCCAACACGAGCCGATAAGAGGCCGCCTTAGCAGAGGCGTGATCTGCCGTGGAGCTTTACTTTTCCTCCACGATCTCCACCAGATGCGGGATCTTGGCGACCATGCCGCGGATGGCAGGCGTGTCCTCCAACTCCCGGGTCTTGTGCATCTTGTTCAGGCCCAGCCCGATCAGGGTCTGACGCTGAACGGCGGGGCGGCGGATCGGGCTGCCGATCTGCTTGACGACGATGGTCTTGGCCATGGCTTACGCTTCCTCCGCCACTTGTGCGCTTTCCTGCGGCGCCTCGTCCCGCTTGGGCAGGATATCGGCCACTTTCTTGCCGCGGCGCGCAGCGACCTGGCGCGGGCTGGCCTCTTTCTGCAGCCCGTCAATGGTCGCGCGAATCATGTTATAGGGATTCTGCGATCCGGTGGACTTCGCCACCACGTCCTGGATCCCCAGCATCTCGAACACCGCGCGCATCGGGCCGCCGGCGATGATGCCGGTCCCGGCGGGTGCGGTGCGCATCACAACCTTGCCCGCGCCCCAGCGCCCCTGCATATCGTGATGCAGCGTCCGGCCCTCGCGCAGAGGCACCCGGATCATGCCGCGCTTGGCCGCCTCGGTCGCCTTGCGGATCGCCTCGGGCACTTCCTTGGCCTTGCCCTTGCCGAACCCCACGCGGCCCTTTTGGTCGCCCACGACGACCAGCGCGGCAAAGCCGAAGCGTTTGCCGCCCTTCACCGTCTTGCTGACACGGTTGATCGCCACCAGGCGATCTGCGAATTCCGGCGCCTCGTCGCGGTCGCGACGGTCGCGGCGGTCATTGTCTCTTGCCATGCTCGTCGCTCCTTAGAACTTCAATCCGCCCTCGCGGGCGGCATCGGCCAGGGCTTTCACCTTGCCGTGAAACAGAAAACCGCCGCGATCGAAATAGACCTCTTCCACCCCGGCCTTCTTCGCCCGCTCGGCGATCGCGGCGCCGATCTTGGCGGCCGCCTCCACATTGTTCCGACCGACGAGGCCCAGGCCTTTTTCCAGGCTGGAGGCCGATGCCAGCGTGCGCCCGGCGACATCATCGATCACCTGGACCGAGATGTTCTTCGACGACCGATGCACGCTTAGCCGCGGTCGGCCCGCGGCCAGCTTGCGCAATTTGTTCCGAACGCGCAGGCGGCGTTTCTGGAACAGCTCTCGTTTGCTCTGTGCCATGCTCTCGCGTCCTTACTTCTTCTTGCCTTCCTTGCGGAAGATGAACTCATCTTTGTACTTGATGCCCTTACCCTTATAGGGCTCCGGCGCGCGCCATTTGCGGATGTTGGCGGCAACCTGGCCGACGATCTGCTGATCGATGCCCTCGATCACCACTTCCGTCGGTTTGGGCGCCACGATGGTCACATCGTCGGGGATGTCGAAATCCACGTCATGGCTGTAGCCCAGGCTGAGTTTCAGCACCTTGCCCTGTACCGCTGCGCGATAGCCGACACCGTTGATTTCAAGTTCCTTCTTGAAACCCTCTGTCACGCCGGTGACGCAGTTCTGCACCTGGCTGCGGCTCATACCCCATTGCTGGCGCGCCCGCTTGGAGCCGCCGCGCGGGGCAACCGTGATGGCGTTGTCCTCAAGCTTCAGATCCACGTCATCCGTGGCGGTGAAGCTGCGCACGCCCTTGGGCCCCTTTACCTCGACCGACTGGCCGGACACGGTGGCGGTCACGCCGCTGGGCAGTTCGATGGGTCGCTTTCCGATCCGAGACATCTGCGCCCCCCTTAGAATACCGTGCACAGCACCTCGCCGCCGACATTGTCGGCGCGGGCCTGTGCATCGGACATCACGCCGCGCGGCGTGGACACGATGGCGACACCCAGGCCCTGACGGACCTGCGGCAATTCCTTGGCGCCGACATAGACGCGGCGACCGGGCTTGGAGACGCGGCGTAATTCGCGGATCACCGGATCGCCATCGAAGTATTTCAGGCTGATCTCGATCTCCGGATGCCCGCCGGCACCGTCAACCCGCTCATAGCCGCGGATATAGCCTTCGTCTTTCAGCACGTCCAAAACCCAGGCGCGGATTTTCGACGCCGGCGTGCGCACGGTGGACTTGGACCGCATCTGCGCATTGCGGATGCGGGTCAGCATGTCGCCCACAGGATCGTTCATCGACATACGTATCCCCCCTACCAGCTCGACTTGACCATGCCCGGGATCTCGCCCTTGGAGGCAAGCTCACGCAGCGCGATCCGCGACATCTTCAGCTTTCGGTAATAGGCCTTGGGCCGGCCGGTCACCTGGCAGCGATTGTTGAGGCGCGTGGCCGAGGAATTGCGCGGCAGCTTCGCCAGTTTCAGGCGCGCCTTGAACCGTTCTTCCATCGGCAGGTCTTCATTGGCGGCGATTTCTTTCAGCGCGGCGCGTTTGGCGGCGTATTTCTCCACCAGGCGCTGCCGCTTTTTCTGCCGCTCGATCATGCTCACTTTGGCCATGTCTCTCTCCTTACGACGCGAACGGCATGTTGAACTTGGCCAACAATGCCTTGGCTTCCGCGTCGGTTTTCGCGGAGGTGCAGATCACGATGTCCATGCCCCAGATCTCATCGACCTGGTCGTAGTTAATCTCGGGGAAAACGATGTGTTCGCGCAGCCCCATCGCATAGTTGCCGCGGCTGTCGAAGCTTTTGGCATTCAGGCCGCGGAAGTCGCGCACGCGCGGCAATGCGATGGTCACCAGACGATCCATGAATTCGTACATCCGGTCGCCGCGCAGCGTGACTTTGACGCCCAGCGGCATGTGATCGCGGACCTTGAACCCGGCGATGGATTTCTTGGCCTTGGTGATCACCGGTTTCTGGCCGGCGATCGCCATCAGATCGTCATGCGCGGACCGGATCTTCTTGCTGTCGGACACCGCTTCGCCGATGCCCATATTCAGCACGATCTTTTCCAGCTTGGGGATCTGATGGTCGTTTTTGTAGCCGAATTCCTCCTTCATCGCGGCGCGGATGCTCTCGCGATAGGCGGCCTTCAGGCGCGGGGTGTAGTCGCTGGCATCAAGCATCGATGATCTCCCCCGATTTCTTGGCGTAGCGCACCTTTTTGTCGCCCTCCATGCGGAAGCCGACCCGGGTCGGGCCGCCCTCTTTCGGGTCGACCAGCGCCAGATTACTCAACTGGATCGGCATCGCCTTGGGCAAGCGGCCGCCCTGGCTCGCCTGGCTTTGGCGGGTGTGGCGGATGGCGATATTCAGTCCGTCGACCACGGCCTTGCCGGCCTTGGGCATGACCTGCGTGATCTCGCCGGTCTTGCCCTTGTCCTTGCCGGCCAGCACGACGACCTTGTCGCCCTTGCGCAGTTTCGCGGCCATCTTACAGCACCTCCGGGGCGAGGCTGATGATTTTCATGAAGTTCTTGGCGCGCAACTCCCGGACCACCGGGCCGAAGATGCGGGTGCCGACGGGTTCGCCGGCATTGTTGAGGATCACCGCGGCGTTGCGGTCGAACCGGATCGCGGTGCCGTCTTCGCGCCGGACTTCTTTGGCGGTGCGCACGACCACGGCCTTGCGCACGTCGCCCTTTTTCACACGGCCCCGCGGAATGGCCTCCTTCACCGACACCACGATGATGTCGCCGACAGAGGCGTATTTGCGTTTGGAGCCGCCCAAAACCTTGATGCACTGGACCCGGCGGGCGCCGGAATTGTCAGCGACATCCAGATTGGTCTGCATCTGGATCATTGTGGTTTCTCCCGACCTTCAGGGCTTTCCCCTGGGGTTTCGATCAAACCGGGTGTGACAGCCCTAGTCGGCGATCACCTCCCAGCGCTTGTTCTTCGACACCGGCGCGCATTCGCGGATGCGCACCATATCGCCCATCTTGAACGTGTCGTTCGCATCATGCGCACGATACTTCTTGGATTGGCGCACGGTCTTTTTCAGAACCGGGTGCGTGAAGCGCCGCTCCACGCTGACGGTCACGGTCTGGGCGTTCTTGTCCGACGTCACCACGCCCCGCAAAATCCGCTTAGGCATCGGTCGTCTCCGTCTTGTCGGCTGCCGCGGCGGCGGCTTTCTGGTTCAGCACGGTCTGCACCCGCGCCACATCGCGGCGTACGGCGCGCATCCGCGCGGTGTTCTCTAACTGGCCCGTAGCACCCTGAAAACGGAGGTTGAACGCCTCCTTCTTCAAGGTCTCTAGTTCCTTGCGCAACTCGTCGGGCGATTTCTCGCGCAGATCAGACGCCTTCATCGGCACTTCCTTTCAACATCACCGGCAGGCCCCTGTCGTCGAACGATCGGGTCACCCTCGTCCCGGTGGAGGTCTGGATGAGCGCGCGGTGTAGTCTGGATGGCCGCAAACCGCAAGGGGCTTTGTTGGGGCCGGATCGGTCAAAACCCGGCTATGCCGACGGGCTCCGCGCGGGTCATCGGGTAGGATGGGGTTGAACCCCATCCTACGAAACGCTTACCAGTCTTCGCGTTGCACGAAGCGGCACTTCACCGGCAGTTTCATCGCCGCAAGCCGCAGGGCTTCGCGCGCGGTGTCTTCGGCGACGCCGTCGATCTCGAACATCACGCGGCCCGGTTTCACCTTGGCCGCCCAATATTCGACCGAGCCCTTGCCCTTGCCCATGCGCACTTCGGTCGGCTTCTTCGACACCGGCACATCGGGAAAGATGCGGATCCAGACCCGGCCCTGGCGTTTCATGTGCCGGGTCATGGCGCGGCGGGCGGCCTCGATCTGGCGCGCGGTGACGCGTTCGGGTTCGGTCGCCTTCAGACCGTAGGCGCCGAAGGTCAGGTCGAACCCGCCCTTCGCCTGCCCGTGGATGCGACCCTTGTGCTGTTTGCGGAACTTGGTCTTTTTGGGGGACAGCATGATTTACGCCCTTTCGCGGCTGCGCGGGCGCCCGCCGCCGCCTTCCTGCAACTCGCTTTGGCGCCGGTCGCGCGCCTGCGGGTCGTGTTCCATGATCTCGCCTTTGAAGATCCAGACCTTGATGCCGATGATCCCGTAAGGCGTCAGCGCCTCGTAATGCGCATAGTCGATATCGGCGCGCAGCGTGTGCAGCGGTACGCGACCCTCGCGGTACCATTCGGTGCGCGCGATCTCGGCCCCACCCAGACGGCCGGCCACGTTGACGCGGATGCCGAGCGCGCCCATGCGCATGGCGTTCTGCACCGCCCGCTTCATTGCGCGGCGGAAACTCACGCGGCGTTCCAACTGCTGGCCGATATTCTCGGCCACCAGGGCGGCGTCGACCTCCGGTTTGCGCACCTCGACGATGTTCAGATGCAACTCGGATGCGGTCAATTCGGCCAGCTTCTTGCGCAGCGCCTCGATATCCGCGCCCTTCTTGCCGATGATCACCCCGGGCCGCGCGGCATGGATGGTCACCCGGCACTTCTTGTGCGGGCGTTCGATCACCACACGGCTGATGCCAGCCTGGGCGCAGTTCTTCTTGATGTATTCCCGGATCGCCAGGTCCTCGTGCAGCAGATCGCCGTATTCCTTGCGGTCGGCATACCAGCGACTGTCCCAGGTCCGGTTGACCTGCAGGCGCAGGCCGATCGGGTTCACTTTATGGCCCATTAGGCTTGCTCCTCGACTTGCCGAACCTTGATGGTCACCTGCGCGAAAGGCTTCAGGATCTTGCCGAACCGGCCCCGCGCACGCGGGCGGCCGCGTTTCATGGTCAGGTTCTTGCCAACCCAGGCTTCAGAGACGACCAGTTCGTCCACATCCAGATTATGATTGTTCTCGGCATTCGCGATGGCGCTTTGCAGCGTCTTTTTCACATCGCCCGCGATCCGCTTCTTGGAAAAGGTCAGATCGTTCAGCGCCTTTTCCACCGGCTTGCCGCGGATCATCGCGGCAACCAGGTTCAGCTTTTGCGGGCTGGTGCGCAGCATGCGGCTGACCGCCATGGCTTCGTTTTCGCTGACGCGGCGGGGGTTCTTTTCCTTGCCCATGCCCCTTACCTCCGCTTCGCTTTCTTGTCCGCCGCGTGGCCATAATAGGTACGCGTCGGGGAATACTCGCCAAATTTCTGGCCGATCATCTCTTCGGTGACATTCACGGGGATATGCTTTTGCCCGTTATAGACACCGAAGGTCAGTCCGACGAATTGCGGCAGGATGGTCGACCGGCGCGACCAGATCTTGATGACCTCGTTACGGCCTGATTCCCGCGCCTTTTCGGCTTTCCTCAGTACGTAGGAGTCGACGAACGGGCCTTTCCAAACAGAACGTGCCATCGATTAGCGTCCCTTCTTCCGCGCGTGACGCGAGCGGATGATGTATTTGTCGGTGGTCTTGTTCGACCGTGTCTTGGCGCCCTTGGTGGGCTTGCCCCAGGGCGTGACCGGGTGACGGCCGCCCGAGGTGCGGCCTTCGCCGCCGCCATGGGGGTGGTCGACCGGGTTCATCACCACGCCACGCACGCTGGGCCGCTTGCCCTTGTGGCGGTTGCGCCCGGCCTTGCCCAGGTTCTGGTTCGAGTGGTCGGAATTCGACACCGCGCCAACCGTCGCCATGCATTCCTGGCGCACCATGCGCAACTCGCCCGAACTCAGGCGGATCTGCGCATAGCCGCCATCGCGGCCGACGAATTGCGCATACGTGCCGGCGGACCGGGCGATCTGCCCACCCTTGCCCGGCTTCATCTCGATATTGTGGACGATCGTGCCGATCGGCATGCCGGAGAATGGCATCGCGTTGCCCGGTTTGACGTCCGCCCGGGCAGAGGCGACCACGGTGTCGCCCTCCGCCAGACGCTGCGGCGCCAGGATATAGGCCTGTTCGCCATCCTCATACTTGATCAGCGCGATGAACGCCGTGCGGTTGGGGTCGTATTCGATCCGCTCCACCGTGGCCGGAATATCGCGTTTGTTGCGTTTGAAATCGACGACCCGGTAGAGCCGCTTCGCGCCGCCCCCGCGGCGGCGCATCGTGATCCGTCCGGTATTGTTCCGGCCCGCCTTTTTCGAAAGCCCCTCTGTCAGGGCTTTCACCGGGCGGCCTTTCCAAAGCTCCGAACGGTCGATCAGAACCAGCCCACGCTGGCCTGGCGAGGTCGGTTTATACGACTTGAGTGCCATGCTTTCTGTCTTCCGTCTGCTTTTGGTTCAAAGATGGGGTGGAACCCCATCCTACGGTTTCGTCTCGTCGCGGATGGATCGCCCACCCTTTGGTCAAACGTAGGATGGGGTTTGACCCCATCCCGCGCTGCCCGGTCAAAGACCGGTCGTCACATCGATCGTGTTGCCTTCTTCCAGCGTCACATAGGCTTTCTTCACGTCCGGCCGGCGGCCCAACTGGCCGCGGAACCGCTTGGTCTTGCCCTTGGTCAGCACGGTGTTCACCGCCTTGACCTTGACCCCGAACAGGGCTTCCACCGCTTCCTTGATCTTGGGCTTGTTGGCGTCGACCGCGACCTCGAACACCACTGCTCCGGCTTCAGAGGCCATGGTGGCTTTCTCGGTGATGATCGGCCGGCGGATCACGTCATAAAGGTCCGACTTCTCGGTCATTTCAACCGCTCCTCCAGCGCCGCGACGCCGGCTTTGGTCAACACCAATGTCTCGCGCCGCAGGATGTCATAGACGTTCGCGCCCTGGCTGGGCAGCACGTCGATGCCTTCGATGTTCTGGGCCGCGCGGGCAAAATTCGCATCCACCTCCGGCCCGTCGATCACCAGCGCCTTTTTCCACCCCAGCGCCTTTGCGGCCTGGGCCAGCAGCTTGGTCTTGGGCTCGTCCAGCGTCGCCGCGTCCAACACCACCAACTCGCCCGCCCCGGCCTTGGCGCTGAGCGCATGGCGCAGGCCAAGGGCGCGGAACTTCTTGGTCAGATCATGCGCGTGGCTGCGCGGGGTCGGACCCTTATAGACCCCACCTTTACGGAAGATCGGCGCATTGCGGTCGCCGTGGCGGGCGCCGCCGGTCCCCTTCTGGCGGTAGATCTTCTTCGAAGAGTAGCTCGTCTCGGACCGGGTCTTGACCTTGTGTGTGCCGGCTTGCGCGCGGGCGCGCTGCCAGCGAACCACGCGATGCAGAATATCCGCGCGCGGCTCCAGGCCAAAGATCGCGTCGGGCAGGTCGATCGAACCCGCCTTGCCGGCGTCGAGCTTGATGACGTCGGTCTTCATTTCTCTTCGCCCCCTTCCGGTTCGGCCGTATCGGCACCATCGGTGCCCTCGGCGGCAATCTGCGCCTCGGCCTCTTCCAAGGCCGCCGCCTGTTCCGCGGCCGCGGCCTCCTCAGCGGCCTTGCGCGCCGCCTCTTCCTCGGCCGCCGCGGCGGCCGCCGCTTCCTCGGCCGCACGCTGCGCTTCTTCGGCCTTCGACTTGAGCGCGGCCGGCAGGATCACATTTTCGGGCACGGCCTTTTTGACCGCATCCTTGATCGTCACCCAGCCGCCCTTGGCGCCGGGCACGGCCCCCTTGACCATGATCAGGCCGCGTTCGGCGTCGGTTTTCACCACCTGCAGGTTCTGCGTGGTCACCCGGACCGAGCCCATGTGTCCGGCCATCTTCTTGCCTTTGAACACGCGGCCCGGATCCTGACACTGCCCGGTGGAGCCGTGGCTGCGGTGGCTGATCGACACGCCGTGGCTGGCCCGCAGACCGCCGAAATTATGCCGCTTCATCGCACCGGCAAAACCCTTGCCGATGGTGATCCCGGCCACATCGACGAACTGGCCCTCGAAATAGTGGTCGGCGGTGATTTCCTCACCCACCTCGATCAGGTTTTCGGGGCTGACGCGGAACTCCGCCAATTTGCGCTTGGGCTCCACCTTCGCCTTGGCGAAATGGCCGCGCATCGGCTGCGAAGCGTTCTTCGCCCGCATCGCACCCAGGCCGAGTTGCACGGCGCTATAGCCGTCCTTCTCTCCGGTCCGCTGGGCGACGACCTGAAGCCCGTCCATCTGCAGCACGGTCACGGGCACTTGCCGGCCATCCTCCATGAAGACCCGGGTCATCCCCAGCTTTTTCGCGATCACTCCAGAACGCATGTCCGCCTCCTTAGAGTTTGATTTCCACGTCGACACCGGCGGCCAGGTCGAGCTTCATCAGCGCGTCCACGGTCTGCGGCGTCGGGTCCACGATGTCCAACAGCCGCTTATGGGTGCGGATCTCGAACTGCTCGCGGCTTTTCTTGTCGATATGGGGCCCGCGCAGGACCGTGAACTTCTCGATCTTGTTCGGCAGCGGGATCGGGCCGCGCACGCGCGCGCCGGTCCGCTTGGCCGTGTTGACGATCTCCGCCGTGCTGGCATCCAGCACGCGGTAGTCAAAGGCCTTCAGCCGGATTCGTATGTTTTGGCTCTGCATTGTCTCGCCCTTCGGCCCATGCGGGGTTTCTGTAGGATGGGGTTTGACCCCATCCTACGGGATTGTTCATTCGATGATTTTGGAGACGACGCCGGAGCCGACGGTTCGGCCGCCTTCGCGGATGGCGAAGCGCAGGCGTTCTTCCATCGCGATCGGCGCGATCAGTTCC
>JBCDDF010000023.1:0-43928 GCA_039180525.1 Pseudomonadota bacterium | reverse complement strand
GCGTCCGAAGCGCATCCGGCAAAGGTGCTGACATGATCCATCCTCCCAAATAGGATGAATCACAGATCAGCGTTCAAGGGAATCCCTTCCGATTCAGGTTTTTGATCGGGTGCTTTAGCGCGGCATGCCCGGCACGGCAAGCGCCACTCCCCATCGCCGTATGACGCCAGCCCACCCCCCCCCCGCTTCTTTGTTCCCCAAATATTCCGGGGGAGGCCGCAGGCCGGGGGCAGAGCCCCTTCTAACCGCCCGACTGCGCGCGTTGACGGGCCAGCCCGCTGTCGACGTCGTTGACGCCGAGAAGCCGCACCACCAGGCGCAGAAACGCATTTTCCGCATGGTCGCGGTCGTCATCGGCCAGCACCACGCGCCAAAGCGCTTCGACGATGGCGCCGCGTTCCTCGTAGGGCACACCGGATTTGATTGTCTTGGTCAGGTGCACGGTGTCGCCGGCCTCGTGCTCCAGCGTCTCGGCCTCACCGCGCAGCGCGGCGGCTTCGGCGGGGCTGAGCGCGTAGCGTTGGGCGAGGATTGCGTCGATGGTCCGGCGTTCGGTCGCCGCATAGATCTCGTCGATCTTCGCGCAACGGACCAGCAGCGCGGCCAGCGACAGGCGGTAATCGGTCTCCGGGTCGGGCTGCGGCGCCTCGCCCAGAAGGCGGCTCATCAAATCGGCGAACATGGCGTCACATGTAGGCGCCCGCGCGCGTTACACAAGCCGGGACTGCGCCAGTGCCGCGCGCACGAAATCCAGAAACAGCGGGTGCGGGGCGAAGGGTTTGGATTTCAGTTCGGGGTGGAACTGTACGCCGATATACCAGGGATGGTCCGCAACCTCCACGATCTCGGGCAGGCGGCCGTCGGGCGACATGCCGGAGAAGACAAGTCCCGATGCCTCCAGCTTCTCCCGGTACTTGATATCGACCTCATAGCGGTGCCGGTGGCGTTCGGAGATCGCGGTTTCGCCATAGATACCGGCCACTTGGCTGCAATCCTTCAGAACCGCGTTATAGGCGCCCAGCCGCATCGTGCCGCCCTTGTCGTCGCTGGCGCTGCGCTTGATGGTGCGGTTTCCCTCGACCCATTCCTTGAGGTGATAGACAACCGGCTCGAAGCGCTTGCCGCCGGCCTCCTGGTCGAACTCCTCAGACCCGGCATTCTCCAGGCCTAACAGCGCGCGCGCGGCTTCGATCACCGCCATCTGCATGCCCAGACAGATGCCCAGATACGGCACCTTGCGTTCGCGGGCGAACTGGGCGGCGCGGATCTTACCCTCTGTGCCGCGTTCGCCGAAGCCGCCGGGAACCAGGATGGCGTGATAGCCCTCCAGCAGGGGGGCGACATCGCCGTCTTGTTCGAACACTTCCGCGTCCAGCCATTCGGCGCGGACGCGCACGCGGTTGGCCATGCCGCCATGGGTCAGCGCCTCGGCGATCGACTTATAGGCGTCTTCAAGCTGGGTGTACTTGCCGACGATGGCAACGCGCACCTCGCCCTCGGGATTATAGACCCGGTCGGCCACGTCCTGCCAGATGTCCAGATTTGGCCGTGGCGCGGGCGAGATCCCGAACGCGTCCAGTACCGCCTGGTCCAGCCCTTCGCGGTGATAGGCCAGCGGCGCCTCGTAGATCGACTTCAGATCCTGCGCCGCGATGACGCTGTCGGGGCGGACATTGCAGAACAGCGCCAGCTTTTCGCGCTCTTTCTCAGGGATCGTGCGTTCGGAGCGGCAGACCAGCACGTCTGGGGCGATGCCGATGGAGCGGAGTTCCTTGACCGAGTGCTGGGTCGGCTTGGTCTTCAATTCGCCGGAGGCGGCGATAAAGGGCAGCAGCGTGAGATGGACGAAAATGCACTGCCCACGGCTTTTTTCCTGGGCGAACTGGCGGATCGCCTCGAAAAACGGCAGGCCCTCGATATCGCCGACGGTGCCGCCGATCTCACACAGCATGAAATCGACCTCATCCTCGCCGATGCGGATGAAATCCTTGATCTGGTCTGTGACATGGGGGATGACCTGAATGGTCTTGCCCAAGTAGTCGCCGCGGCGTTCCTTTTCCAGCACGGTGGAATAGATGCGGCCCGAACTGACGCTGTCGGTGGCGCGGGCGGCGACGCCGGTGAAGCGTTCGTAATGGCCCAGGTCCAGGTCGGTTTCCGCCCCGTCATCGGTGACGAACACCTCGCCATGTTCGAACGGGCTCATCGTGCCTGGATCGACGTTGAGATAGGGGTCGAGCTTGCGCAGCCGCACCGAATAGCCCCGCGCCTGCAACAGCGCGCCCAAAGCGGCGGATGCCAAACCCTTGCCGAGGCTTGAGACCACGCCGCCTGTAATGAAGATGAACCGCGCCATAGGGGCCCCCCGTGGGCGCGGACGTCCCGGGAATCGGGGTCGCGCCAATCGCTACACGGGGGTTCATGTTAGGCGCAAAACCGGGTGGTGCTCAAGGGGTGCGCGCAAGATCCTGTGGCGCGGCGCGAAGGGGCAACAAATACTTGGCGGTTTACTCGCTGGGCGGAACGGCGGGCCCGTCCAGCGGGCTGGGCGGGGTCAGATCGCCGCCAAGGGCCGGGGGCAGGGCTGGGGCGGCCTCGTCGGCCGGCGCCTCGGTTTCCGAGCCGACCCGGTCGATGACCGAGCCGCCGGCGGAATTGCGGGTGCTGAACCAGGTGAGCGCGAGGCTGGTGACGATAAAGGCCACGGCAAGCGCCCAGGTGAATTTCGCGATCGGCGAGGCCGGTGGCCGGCCCGAGGCCACGCCGCCCCCGCCACCGATACCCAAGCCGCCGCCTTCGGACCGCTGCAACAGCACGGTGACGATCAGCGCGAGCGCCAGCAGCAGGTGGATCGTGAGAACGATGGTTTCCATGGGCGGTGCGGGGTCCGGTTCAGGTGTCGCGGCTGTCTATCGGGACAGGTGCGCCTTGTCGATGGCGAATTCAAGCCGGGCCGAGGCCCAAAGCACGCCCAACGGGATCAGCCCCAGCGCGCCGGCCACGGGGCCAAGCGCCAGCGCGCCGGCGCCGCCCAGCGTCCAGCCGCCGACCGCACCGCCGATGGCCGCGCCCACGTAAATGGCGGCGGCGTTCAGCGCCAGCAGCACAGCCTGCCTTTCGGGGGCGAGCGCGATCAGCCGCATCTGTTGCGGTGCCATGAAGGACCAGCCGAAGACCGACCAGAGGAAAAGCAGCGCCCAAAGTGCCGTCAGGGGCAGGGGTAAAAGCGCAAAAGTCGGCATAAGAACCACCTGGGTTCCGGCAAGGAGAGTGAGCGTGCGCGCGGGGCCCAGCCGGTCGCCCAGCACGCCGCCCAGCAGATTGCCCGCCACCGCACCGAAGCCGAAGATCAGCAGCGCCAGCGATACCGTGGCGCCGTCGAACCCCATGCCCGCCTGTAAAAGCGGCGCCAGATAGGTGTAGAGCGTATAGATGGCGGCCATGAAAAAGGCGGTGAAGCTGACGGCGAGCATGGCGCGACCGTCGCTCAGCGCCGCTGCCAGGGCGCGAAGTGCCGTGGGTTGGAACGCCAGGTCGGCGGGGATGCGGCGCCAGAGCGCCAGGCTCAGCGGGATCGCCAGCAGCGCCACCAGGGCGAACGCCGCGCGCCAGCCGGCCACATGCGCGACATAGGCGCCGGTAGGCACGCCCAGCACCTGTGCCAGCGTCAGGCCGAAAAAGACCCGGGCCAGAATCCTGCCACGCGCCGCGGGCGGCGCCTGGGCCGCGGCGACGGCGGCGGCGATGGGCGTGAAGAGCCCGGCGCTGAGCGCGGCCAGCACCCGGGCGGCCAGAAGCGTGTCGAAGCTGGGCGCCAGCGCCGACAGCGCGGCCGCGGCACCGAAGCCGCCCAGCGCCGCGCTCATCAGCCAGCGCCGCGGCAGCCGACCGGTCAGCGCCACCCCCAGCGGCGAGCCGATGGCATAGGCCAGCGCATAGGCCGTCATCAGCCAGCCGGCCTGGTCCGCACCGATGCCGAAGCCCGACGCGATGGGCGGCAGCAGGCCCACGACCACGAACGCACCCATGCCGACAACGAAATTGCCGGCCGACAAGAGCCAGATCAGCATGGCTTATTCGCCGCTGGCCTCCACATCGTCGACATCCAGCTGCCCCGACAGGCGGCGGCGGATGATCGACCAGCTGAGCCCGACGCCCATGATTAGCGACAACGCGATCAGCCCGACCCAGGTCAGCAGGGTGGGGTTCTCGAAAGATATGATACCGGCATCCCACAGCACCCACAGCAATGCGGCAAACAGCGCGATCACCAGGGCGATGCCCGCGAACCCGATCGACCGGAACGTGGCGCGGAAATAGATGATATAGCCCACCAGCAGCACCAGCCCGACCAGCGCCACGATGGGCGTTTGCGTGTCCCAGCTGCGTTCCGCCCAGCGCACGAAGTTCATCTGCGTGGGGTTGAAGGTGAAAAGGACCAGCACCAACGCAGCCAGCCAGCGGATCAGAAACGCGCGTCCCATCGGGGTCTCCGGCAAAGATGTTTTGCTCAGCCTAACCGGGGGCCGCGGCAAGCGCCACCGGCGCGGGGTTTGCCCCGCCGGATCAATGCGTTGCGTTGCAGTTTTGCGCTAGATCGAAAACGGATCAGACTGAATCAATCTGAAAAAGAATTTTGGCTCAGATTCAATGACTCGAGCAGAGTTCTAGGATCAGATTGTTTCGATCTGATCCGTTCTTGCCCTAGCACCGCGCCATGATCTGCGTCCGTGCCCTGGCCTGCGCCGCGGTGGAAGGCCCGGTGTTCGCGCCCGGGCCGTCCGTCCATTCGCGCGCCTGGTCAGTTTTTGGCCTTGTCGACCATCTTGCCTTCGCTGATCCAGGGCATCATGCCGCGCAGCGTCTCGCCCACCGCCTCGATCTGATGCGCATCGTTCAGCTTGCGGGTGGCCTTGAACATGGCCTGGCCGGATTGGCATTCCTGCATCCAGTCGCGCACGAACCGCCCGGTCTGGATATCGCTGAGGATCGCCTTCATCCGCGCCTTGGTCTCCTCATAAGGCAGCACGCGCGGGCCGGAGACGTATTCGCCGTACTCCGCGGTGTTGGAGATGGAATAGTTCATGTTCGCAATACCGCCCTCGTAGATCAGATCCACGATCAGCTTCACTTCGTGCAGGCACTCGAAATAGGCCATCTCCGGGTCGTAGCCGGCCTCGACCAAGGTTTCGAACCCCATGCGGATCAACTCCACCAGGCCGCCGCACAGCACCGCCTGTTCGCCGAACAGGTCGGTTTCGCATTCCTGGCGGAAATCGGTTTCGATGATGCCTGATCGGCCGCCGCCGATGGCCGAGCAATAGGATTTCGCAATCTCCATCGCGGTGCCGGAGGCGTCGTTGTGAACCGCGACCAGGCAGGGCACACCACCGCCTTTGGCGAACTCGCCGCGCACGGTGTGGCCGGGCCCTTTGGGGGCCATCATGATGACATCGACACCGGGCTTGGGCTCGATCAGGCCGAAATGGACGTTGAGGCCGTGGGCGAAGGCGATGGCGGCGCCGTCGCGCAGATTGTCGTGGACGTGTTTGCGATAGGTTTCGGCCTGCAACTCGTCAGGCATGGTCAGCATCAGCACATCGGCCCAGGCGGCGACCTCGGACAGGCCCATGACCTGCAGCCCTTCGCCTTCGGCCTTGGCCTGGCTGGGCGAGCCGTCACGCAGGCCGATGGCGATGTTCTTCGCACCGCTGTCGCGCAGGTTCAGCGCGTGGGCATGGCCCTGGCTGCCATAGCCGATGATCCCGACCTTCTTGTCCTTGATCAGATTGATATCGCAGTCGCGATCGTAATAGACGCGCATCGCCGCCCCTCCCGCTTCGGTGATCTGCCCGCTGCGGGGCCGGTTCAAGTGCGGCTGCGTGTTAGACGAGCGTCTGGGCGGTGTCCAGCGTTCAGGCGCCGGCGCCCAGTCCCAGGCGCATGGCGGTGGACTTGACGGGCTGGAAGCCGCTGAGCGCCTGCAGCCCGGCGCGGCGCAAATCGCGGAGCATCGGCGCCTGCGCCATGGCGGCGCGGTTGAGGAAATCGATGCCCAACACCCGGGCGGAGACGTCGGGAAACCGCTGCCGGTGGTAGCGGGCCAAAAGATCGGCCGCGCCGATATCGCCGCCGGTGTCGCGGGCGCCGGTGACCAGATCGCGCAGAACGCGGATGTCGGTGAGACTGGTGTTCAACCCTTGCGCGCCGATCGGGGGCATCACATGGGCGGCCTCTGCCACCAGCGCAAGCCGCGGCCCGTCGAACCGCGCCGCCAGTTGCGAGGCGATCGGCCAAAGCGCGCGGTCGGTCACCAGACGCAGGGGGCCAAGCACGTCGCAGGACCGGGCGTTGAGCGCCGCCTCGAAATCGGGCACCGGCGCCTCGGCCAGCGCGGCCGCGTTGGGGCCGGTTTCCATCCAGACCACCGCCGAATGCAGCGTGCCGTCGCGGTCGGGCAACGGCACCAGCGTGAACGGGCCGCCGGTGCGGTGGATCTCTGTCGACACGCCCTCATGCGGGCGGTCATGCGCGACGCCGAAGACCAGCGCCTTCTGGCCGTAATCCCAGCGGCGGGCGGAGATACCGGCCGACTGGCGCAGGAAACTGTCGCGCCCATCCGCCGCCACCGCCAGCCGGGCGCGGATCTGGCTGCCATCGGACAGCGCCAGCACGGTGTCGTTCAGGCGCGGCGTGACATGGGTGACGCGGGTCGACAGACGCAGTTCCGCGCGCGCGGCATCGGCCAGATGGGCGTGCAACGCCTCGCGGATGCGCCAGTTGACGATGTTGACCCCGAACCGGTCGCGGCCGAGTTCCGCGGCGGTAAAGTCGGCGCATTCGCGGATTGCCTGCGCCGTGCCGCCGGCATCCGCCAGGCGCATGACCGCAAGATCGGCGCCGTGCGGCGCCAGCCGATCCCAGACACCGGCTTGCGCCAACACGTCCACCGCAGGTTCCAGAAACGCGGTGCTGCGCAGATCGGTGCCATCGGTCGCGCCCGGGTCCGGGGCGGGTGCGGGATCGACGCACACGGTGCGCAGGCCCGCCGCGGCGAAGCTGGCGGTGGCGGCCATGCCCGCGATGCCACCGCCGGCGACGACGATATCAACTTCGGTCTTTGTCATGGGCCAGATGTATGGCGGTGGCCCGGGTGCGGGAAGGCGGCTCACCCAGGTGCGACAGAAAGCCCGCCAGATCGTCGGTGCCGTGGTCGATATGCGGCGCGGGCGCGGGGCTGGGGGCGACATGCACGGTGCGCAGCCCGCGGCGGTGCGGCTCGACCAGGTTGCGCGGCTCGTCCTCGAACATCGCGGCGGTGCGCGGCTCCAGCCCCTCTGCGGTGAAGACGGCGTCGAAGGCCGGCGCCTGCGGTTTGGGCACAAAGCCCGCATCCTCGATGCCGTAGACCGCGTCGAACAGATCGGCGATGCCGCGCGCCCGGGTCACGCGATGGGCATGGGCGCGTGAGCCGTTGGTGAAAACCACGCGCCGGCCCGGCAATGCGGCCAGCCCCGCGGTCAGTGCCGGGTCGGGGCCGATATCGGACAGGTCGATGTCATGGACCTCGTGCAGAAACGCCTCTGGCGCGATGCCGTGGTTTTGTGTCAGCCCCGCCAGCGTGGTGCCGTGGGTCAGCCAGTAGCGGTGGCGTAGATCGGCGGCGCGCTGAGCGTCCAGGCCAAGGGCGTTTTGGATGAACGCGCCTATACGTGCCTCGATCTGCGGGAACAGATCGGCGGTCGCGGGATAGAGCGTGTTGTCGAGATCGAAGACCCAGGTCCGGGTTTCGGTGAAAGTCGAGGCGATCATGCCCGTCGCGGTAGCCTGCGGCCGCGCGCGCTGCAAGGGCGCAGGTTTCGGGTCGCGCCCGCCCGGCACGGGCCGGGTTTGCATCCTGCCCGCCTGGCGCGGGGTCGTTTGACATCGACAAAACGCGGACGCGGCGTTAGCACGACGTCTGTTGCAACGGATGGGATGCATGGGCGGATCCGATCGCATATCGCCGGCCGGTGGCTTTTCGCAGCGCGATGCCTATGAATTGGTTCTCGACGCGATCGATCGCGGCCAGTACCGGCCCGGCGATCGGCTGGTGGAGGCCGACCTGGCGGAGCGTTTCGGCGTCTCGCGCACGCCGATCCGCGAGGCGTTCCAGCGGCTTGAAACCCAGGGCATCCTGACCCGCGACGGGCGGTCGCTGGTGGTTGCGGCGTTGAATCACGACCAGATCGGCGAGCTTTACGTTCTGCGCGCCGAGTTGGAGGCGCTGGCGGCGCGGCTTGCGGCGCAACATGCCGCGCCGGAGGAGATTCGCGTGCTGGAGGACATGGTGGAGAAGGACCGCGCCTTGGTCGACGCGCCGGAACGGATGAGCCAGGCCAACAAATGCTTTCACCGGCAGATCCACTTGGCCAGTCACAACCGCTACCTGATCCAGCAATTGGAACTGGTGCACCGGTCCATGGCGCTGATGAGCGTGACCACGTTCCGCGCCGAGGGCCGCGCCGATCTGGCGATCGAGGAACACCGCGCCATCGTCGCCGCCATTGCCGCGCGCGACGCGGCGGCGGCGGATGCGGCGCTGCGGGCGCATATCTCGGCGGCCTATGAAACCCGGTTGAAACAGGGCGCGGGGCAGGTCTGAGGCGCAATGGCGCGGGTGATCTTGCATATCGGGATGGAAAAGACCGGCAGTTCGGCGCTGCAGCGGTTCTTTGCCCGCAACCGGGTCATGCTGCGCATGGCCGGCCTGCGCTATCCGCGCATGGAGGGGGCGCCGGCGGAAAGCCATTGCGATCTGGTCGATGCGATCGCGGCCGATGGGACCGGTGCGGAACTGGTGGAGACCTATGCCGCGGCGGTTGAGGACGCGGCGACGACGCTGATCAGCGCCGAAGGATTGTCGGCGCCCGATCCGGGGTTTGCGCAGGCCTTCGGCCCCTGGGCGGAGCGCTTTGACGTGACCGTGGTCGTGTTTCTTCGTCGGCAGGATGAATGGGCGCTGTCGGCCTATCGCCAGGCGGTGATCGATCCGGGTGTGGCGGAGGCGCGTGGCTTTGCCGATTGGTTGGACGACCCGGTCACGCGCGCGCGGTTGGACTACGCCACCATGCTGGAGGGCTGGAACGCGGTTTTCGGGGCCGACCGGATCCGGGTGCTGCGCTATCCGCATGAGATCCCGGTGGTGCCGGCCTTTCTGCGCGCCGCCGGGCTGCCGGATCGGCTGCGCCTGCTGCCGGAGCGGAACTTGCGGGTCAATGAAAGCGTCGGCGATGCGGCTCTGTTGGAGGCTTTGGAGCGCAATGGCGGCACGGGCGAAGTGCCGCAGATGCCGCAACCGGCGCGCGACGCGCTGCTGGGCGAACTGGAGCCGGGCAACCGATGGATCGCCCAGACGTTCCGGCCCGATCTGGGCTCGCTGTTCGGGCTGGACAGCGCCGCCTGAGCCACAGAGCACCGCTGGGGTTGTTCACCACGCGCGCCCCGGGCTTGACCCGGGGCCTCGCCTTTTGCGCATCGACGTGAGGCCCTGGATCAAGTCCGGGGCGTGTTTCGAAGAAAACCGGGCCGGATCCCTGCCTCGCCCCTATTCCGCCGCCGCCAGCGTACTGCCGTCCAGGACCCGGTCGGCAATATGGCGGCCGATGGGGATGGCCGAGGTCGCGGCCGGGGACGGCGCGTTGCCCACATGCACGCAATGCGGGGTTTCGACGAAAAGGAAATCGTCGATGATCTTGCCGTCCGCCGCAACGGCCTGGGCGCGCACGCCGGCGGGGTAGGGGGACAGATCCTCCAGCCGCACGCGGGCGCAGTACCGCTGCACCTTTTTCAGATAAAGGCGCCGCGCTGCCGAGGCCGCCAATTCGCCCATCGCCGGGGCGAAATTGCGCGCCAGCATGCGCCAAAAGCCGCCATAGCTTAGCGTCGCGCCCATATCCTTCAGGTCGAAATCGGTGCGCTTGTATCCCTCGCGCTTCATCGCCAGCACCGCGTTCGGACCGACCGTAAAGCCGCCGTCCAGCTTGCGCGTCAGGTGCACGCCCAGGAATGGGCGCGCCGGATCCGGGACGGGATAGATCAGATGCCGCACCAGATCCTCGGGCTGGTTGACCAGCCGGTAGTACTCGCCGCGGAAGGGCACCACGCGATAGCCCGGGCTGCCGCCGAAGGCGCGGATCAGCCGGTCCGAATGCAGCCCGGCACAGGCCACCGCACGGCCGCAGGACAGCGGCCCGGCGGGGGTGTCGATGCGCAGTCCGTCACCGGCGGCCCGGCCGCCGGACACGCGTGTGCCGGTCCGCAGGACGCCGCCGCGGGCGACGAACAGATCCGTCATCTTCTGCGCCACCAGCCCGTAGTTCACGATGCCCGTGGAAGGCGACAGCAGCCCGGCGATGGCCGACACATGCGGCTCCATCTGCCGCACCTGGGCCTGATCGATGGGCTCGATCTCGATCCCATTGGCGCGGGCGCGATCCTCCAGCGCGCGCATGCGGTCCAATTCGTCCTCATGCGTGGCGACGATCAGCTTGCCGCAGGTCTCATAGGGGATGCCATGGTCGTCGCAGAAGGCCCGGGTGGCGGCGACGCCTTCGCGGCAGAACCGTGCCTTCAGGCTGCCGGGCGCGTAATAGACGCCGGCATGGATTACGCCGGAATTGTGGCCTGTTTGATGCCGGCCGGTCTTTGGCTCTTTCTCAAGCACGACGATGCGGGCCCCGGGCAGGCGGGCCTGCAGTTCCAGGGCGGTGGCGGCGCCGACGATCCCGGCGCCCATGATGGCGATGTCACAGGTCTCCATACGCGCCGTCATGCCCGGTTGCGCGCGACCTGGCAAGCGGCGGATCGGCGCGGGGCTTTGACCCGCGCCCGGCGTGGGCCATATGCGCCAGCATGAAGGTATCGGGGGACGTGCGCGCGCTGCTGATCGGCGCAACGGGTGGGATCGGCGCGGCGCTGGCGGCGCGGTTGGCGGGCGCGCAACTGACCACGCTCAGCCGGTCGGTCGATGGTCTGGACATCACCCAGGAGGCCAGCGTGGCGGCGGCGGCGGCGGCGCATCCGGGCCCGTTCGACCTGATCTTTGACGCGACCGGTGGGCTGAGGATCGGCGATCACGGCCCGGAAAAGGCGCTGGCGCAGGTCGACCCGGGCGCAATGGCGGCGCAGTTCGCGCTCAATGCAACCGGTCCGGCGCTGCTGCTGAAGCATTTCGGCCCGACGCTGGCCCGCGACGGCCCCGCGGTGTTCGCCACGCTTTCGGCCCGGGTCGGGTCGATCGGCGACAACCGGTTGGGCGGCTGGATCGCCTATCGCGCGGCCAAGGCGGCGCTGAACCAGATCGTGCGCACCGCAGCGGTGGAGCTGACCCGGCGCAACCCCGAAAGCGTGGTCGTCGCCCTGCATCCGGGTACGGTGGAGACGCCGCTGACCCGCGCCTATCTGGGCCGTCACCCCGCCGTGAAGCCAGAGGCGGCGGCGGAGAACCTGTTGCGCGTGCTGGCCGGGCTGACCCAAGAACACTCCGGCGGGTTCTACGACTACGCCTTCAAGCCGATCCCCTGGTAGCCCGACCGCTCACTCGCCGGGATGGCGCATCGCGTCGAATTCGTCGCGCGTGGGCGCCTGCGGACGACGATGGCGGAAGTATTCGCGCAACAGCGCCCAACGCATCGCCAGCCCGTCCTTTTGCGACTTCAACTGGCCCACGGTCATGCGCCGGCGGCGGACGACGATGCGGGCGACGCGGAAGTTGAACCGGCGCAGGCGGTGCAGATAGGGCTGCGGCACCCGCCGGCGCAACAGCCCCCACACCCGATAGATCTGCATGAAGGCCAGCGTGCGAAAGACCATCTTTTGAAGGCTGCGCCAGGTCATCTGCCAGAACGCGCCCAAGGTGGCGATGATCCAGACCGGCAATTGCACCGAAAACAGGAACAGCCACAGGCTCATGGAACTGAGGGCAAGCGCCAACATGCCGAACATCGCGATCAGGATCATCACGATCCGCACCGGGCGGGGCAGGGCGCGGTAGCGGTCCATCAGGCGCGAATAAGTCGCCTTGGCCAGATCCACATACTGCCCGACCCAGGCCGCGATGCGCCGTTGAAGCGCGGCGCCGATCAACAGCGGGATCAAGGATTTGGTGAGCCAGCGCTTGGCGATTTCCACCCGCGCGAAATTGAGCCCCTGCGCGCGCAGCCAAATCAACACCGACCGCGAACTCAGCGCGGCCGCTTTGGCAAACAGCAGCTTAAGCTGATTGACCGCCATGCCGAGCGCGGCCAGCACCTCGGCCCCGAACATGATCGACAGACCGATGGACAGCGCGATGACCGCAACAAGGATCGCAAGCGCGCGGATCAGCATGAAACGCCCCCTCTCTGGGGGCAGGTTAGCCGCGCAATGCGGCCCGAATCGGGCGTCGCCCGCGTCAGGCGCCCCTCACGCGCCGGGTGTGGCTTTGAGGCAATGCGGAAAGGGTGTCTCCGAACCCGCTGTAAGTAACACAACTGAAATAAACTGTCATTTTCATAATATAGTGTGTGAGCGGGGAATTTTCACTCCCCCCGCCCACCGATGTAGGCCGAACAGTGGCTCCGACGTGACAGAACAGTCAGAGATTAGCCTGTCAAAGCCGCGTTCAGATTTTCGTCGATCTTTTCCAAGAAGCCCTCGGTCGTCAGCCATTTCTGATCCGGCCCGACCAGCAGTGCCAGATCCTTGGTCATCGAGCCGCTTTCCACCGTGTCGACGATGACCTTTTCCAGCGTCTCGGCGAAATTGGTCAGCGCGGTATTGTCGTCGAGCTTGGCGCGGTGCTTCAGCCCGCCGGTCCAGGCATAGATCGACGCGATAGAGTTGGTCGACGTCGCCTCCCCCTTCTGATGCTGGCGGTAATGGCGGGTGACGGTGCCGTGCGCAGCCTCCGCCTCCACGATCTTGCCGTCGGGGGTCATCAACTGGCTGGTCATCAGGCCCAGCGAACCGAAGCCCTGCGCAACGGTGTCGGACTGCACGTCGCCATCGTAGTTCTTGCACGCCCAGACATAACCGCCCGACCATTTCAGCGCCGCGGCGACCATGTCGTCGATCAGCCGGTGTTCGTAGTGGATGCCTGCCTTCTTGAACTGATCTTCGAACTCTTCCTCGTAAACCTTTTGGAAGATGTCCTTAAAGCGGCCGTCATAGGCCTTGAGGATCGTGTTCTTGGTCGACAGATACACCGGCCAGCCCAGGCTAAGGCCGTAGTTGAGGCTCGCCCGCGCGAAATCGTAGATCGAGGCATCGAGGTTGTACATCGCCATGGTGATGCCCGAGCCCGGCGCGTCGAACACCTCGTGTTCGATCACCTGGCCGTCCTCGCCCTCGAACTTGATGGTCAGCTTGCCCTTGCCCGGAAACAGGAAATCGGTGGCGCGGTACTGATCGCCGAAGGCATGCCGGCCGACCACGATGGGCTGAGTCCACCCGGGCACGAGGCGGGGGACGTTCTGGCAGATGATCGGCTGGCGAAAGATCACGCCGCCCAGGATGTTGCGGATCGTCCCGTTGGGAGAGCGATACATCCGCTTCAGCCCAAACTCCTCCACCCGCGCCTCGTCGGGGGTGATGGTGGCGCATTTGACGCCGACGCCGACCTCTTTGATCTTTTCGGCCGCATCCACCGTGATCCGGTCATCGGTGCGGTCGCGTTCCTCGATCCCCAGATCGTAGTAGAGCAGATCGATATCCAGATAGGGCAGGATCAGCTTGTCCTTGATGAACTGCCAGATGATGCGGGTCATCTCGTCGCCGTCGAGTTCGACGACCGGATTTTCGACCTTGATCTTGGACATGCGCCGACGCTCCTTCTCCCTGTGGCGGGTTTCCTATACGGGAAAGGGTCATGGGAAAAAAGCCGTATGCGATGGGATACCGCGAAGTGTCGCAGCATGGCTGAGCGACGGCTGACGGGCGGGCATTGGATGCTGCTGGCGGCGGGCATCGCGTCGCCGCGCCTGATGGCCTGGGCGTTGGGCTGGCGGGCCGACCCGGGCGTGGTGCTGGGCCATTGGCAGCACGCCGATCTGGCGCTGTTGGCCGAAGCGCCGTGGCAGACGCTGTGGCTGCTGCATGCGCAGCCGCCCGGCTGGAACGGCATCCTGGCGCTGGCGGCGGCCTGGGCCGGCCCGGATCCGGCGGCGGCGGCCGCCTTTGTGCACATCGCCTTCACCATACTGTCGGCACTGGCCGGGGCGGCGCTGGCGGCGGCGGCGGTCCGGTTCGGGGTGCGGCCCTGGCTGGCGGTGCTGGGCGTGGTGCTGGTGCTGGCCAGCCCCTCGGTGCTGTATTACGAGCGCTATGTCTTCTATCCGCACCTGACCTGGGTGCTGATTGCAGCGCTGATCTGGCTACTGGCGCGCGGTTCGATGGCGGCGATGGCGGTGCCGGTGGCGCTGGCGTGGATTTGGGCGCTGTTTCATCCCGCGTTCGTGGTGCTTTGGGGGGCGGTGTTCTGGCTCACCCGGCGCCGGGGCGGGGCATGGATCCTGGGCGGCGTGCTGCTGGCAGCCCTGCCGACGGTGCACAACCTCACGGTGTTTCAGGTGCCGAGCGCGTCCAGTTGGGTCGGGCTGAACTTGGTGCAGACCGCACCGGGGCTGACCGTGCGGCAGCGGCAGACATGCGACTTCTACCTGTTTCAGCGCGGCCTGGCGCCGGGGACCGGGCCGGAGGTGCTGGCGGCGGTGCGCAAACGCGCCGGACCGCCGAACCTGAACCACGCCGCGCTGATCGACCGGGCGCGGATCTGCCAGCACCTGGCGCTGCGTGCGATCCGCGACGACCCTGCGGCCTATCTGGCGGGGCGCCTGACGGCGGTGGCAAAGACGCATGGCGTCCGGCCCTTCGAGTACGCGTTCGGTCCGGCGAAGCCGCCGGCGCTGCGGGCGATGGAGACGTGGGCCGCGCGGATACGCCCGCTGAGCCAAGCGTTTTATGCCGTGTGTTGGCTCTGGTTGTTGATATTGCTGCGCGGGCCGCATCGGGGTGCGTTTGCACTGCTGGCACTGGTTGCGTTCTGGGTCACCTTCGCCGGGCATTTCGCCAACGGCACCGATCAGGAGCGTATGCGCTATACGATCGAGCCGATCTATGCGCTGCTGGCGCTGCTGGTCGCCGAACGGTTTATTTCGGCGGCAGGCTTCCGGCAAAACCGACCGCCAGACCCATGAGCCGGTTCAGCCGGTCGGGGTCGTCCAGGATCTCTGCGTCCGCCTCCACCATTCCGCCCATCGGGCGTTTGGTAAAGGACAGGGGCAGGGTGCCCGGCACCAGCAGCGCCGCATCCTGTTGCGCCTTGCCGACGCGGAACATCACCCGCTGCCCATGCACACCGCAGGCCATGTTGCCATTGAGCATGAAGCTGAGCCCGCCGAACATGTGCCGTTCGGTTATGCCCGCGTGTCCTGCGAGCCGGTCGCGCAGTACCGCCGCGTAAGCCTCGTCATATGCCATAGTCCCCGTGCGCCCCGCGTTGCACCCGTCCCGCGGGCAGCTTACCACGCGCGGGCGGCCCGGGGAGGGAAGACATGCAGAAACAGGCAGCGGACCAGCCGGCGGTCATCCTGGTGCGCCCGCAGATGGGCGAGAATATCGGCGCCGCGGCGCGGGCTATGCTGAATTTCGGGCTGGAGCATATGCGCCTGGTCGCCCCCCGCGACGGCTGGCCGAATCCGGCGGCGGCGGCTATGGCCTCGGGCGCGGGCCGGGTGCTGGACGGTGCCATGCTGGCGCCCGACGTGCCGGGGGCGGTGGGCGATCTGGACTACGTCTATGCCACCACGGCGCGGCCGCGCGAGTTGACCAAGACGCTGCTCGATCCCGCCGATGCAATGGCAGATTCGCGCGCGCGGATTGCGCGGGGGGAGCGGGTGGGCGTGCTGTTCGGCCCAGAGCGTGCGGGGCTGGAGAACGCCGATCTGATCCCCGCGCAGGCGGTCATCACGGTGCCGGTCAATCCGGAGTTTCCGTCACTGAACCTGGCGCAATGCGTGCTTCTGGTAGGCTATGAATGGGGCCGCGCGCAGGGTCTGGCGCCGGCGCAGCCGCATGACGTGCCGCGCCCGGCCACAAGGGTGGAAGTCGCGCATCTGGTGGAGGCGTTGACCGCGCGCCTGGACCGCGCCGGGTTCTTCTGGCCCGAACACAAACGCCAGAGCCTGAGCGACAATCTGGAGAACCTGATCCAGCGCCTGCCGTTGAGCGAGCCGGATGTGCGCACACTGCACGGGGTCATCAAGGCGCTGGCCGACAAGCACCCGGTGCGGGATTAACGCGGCCGAGGGCTTAGCGCGACGTGCCCCGGACTTGATCCGGGGCCCCGGTTGCCGCGCCGGTCGGCAGGCCCCGGATCACGTCCGGCGCGCGTCGTGGACAAAGCCGAGATCGATCTAGACGAGGCCCAGCGTTTCCGGCGCGCCGCAGATCTCCGGATCCGGCGGGTCAGCCTGCAGCCCCGGTGCCGCCACCGCCTGCAGCACGGCGCGGATCGCGGCCAGGCGGGCGCGTTTCTTGTCATCCGACCAGATTGCGGTCCAGGGCGCATTGCGCGTGTGACTGATCGCCAGCGTCTCGGTGATGGCGTCGGTATAGGCGTCCCAAAGCGACAGGCCGCGAACGTCGATACTGGAAAGCTTCCAGTGCTTTAGCGGATCTTTCTCGCGTTTGAGAAAGCGACGCAGCTGTTCTGCGCGCCCGACGGTGAGCCAGATCTTGACGAGGTGGATGCCGTCCTCGGTCAGCATGGTCTCGAAATTGCCGACCTGGGCGAAGAACTGGGCCCGGTCGCGGTCGGTGCTGAAATCGAACACATGTTCGACCACCCCGCGATTGTACCAGGACCGGTCGAAGAAGACGATTTCGCCCGCCGTGGGCAGATGCGCGACGTAACGTTGGAAATACCATTGCCCACGCTCGCGGTCGGACGGCGCGGGCAGGGCGACAACCCGCGCCGCGCGCGGGTTCAAGTTCTCGCGAAAGCGCTTGATCGTGCCGCCCTTGCCGGCGGCGTCACGCCCCTCGAACACGACCGCGATGCGGGCGCCGGTCTCTCTTACCCAGGATTGCAGGCGCACCAGGGCGATCTGCAAATCCGCCATCTGCGTGTCATAATCCTTGCGTGCCAGTTCGGCATCATACGGGTAGGCCGGGTCGAGGATGTCGTCCTTGCCGCCCTTCACGATGGCGCTGCGCACGTCATCTGGGGCGCCATCGCGGAAAAAGGCGGAAATCGCACCGTCAAAGGGTTTGGGAAGGTCGTTCGAGGTCATTTGAGATCAAACCATAAGCGGGTGGGTTTAGCCGCGCAATCCCGCACGCCGGCGCAACCGGTCGAGCGCGGCGGCCATGGCGTCGGGCGCGGCGTGATGCGGCATGTGCCCGATGCCGGGCAGGATGGTCAGGCGCGCATCGGGCAGGCTGTCGACGCTGCGGGCGGAGTGGATATCCAGCGGCACGATCGTATCCGCATCGCCATGCAGCAGCTCCACCGGCATGGTCAGCCGGTCGTAGCGCGGCACCATCCGGCGCATCGTATCCTTCAGCGCAAGCACGTCGCGGGCATTGTTCCGTGCCGCCGCCGGTTGCAGCGCCAGGGCGGCGTCGACGCCATCGGCATAGCCCGGCGGCGGATCCTGAGGCGCAAAGATCGACGCCAGCGTTCGGGTCACCAGGTTGTCGCCGGCCAGCGGCGGGACCAGACGGGTCAACACCGGTCCGGTGACCGGATTGGCGGTGAAGTGATAAAGCGCGCCAACCCCGCCCGGCCAGACCTGGCTGGGTGCCGCCAGAAGCAGCAAGCCCGGCACGCCGTCCGGCGCGTCCACCGCCCAGGCCAGCGCGACCGAGCCGCCGAAGGAATGCCCGACCAGCGGCGCCCCGCCAAAGCCAAGCTCGGCGGCGGCCCGGCGCATCAGCGCGGCTTGGACGAAGATATTCTCGCCGCGCTCGGGCCGGTCGGAATGGCCCGCGCCCGGCCGGTCGAAAAGCAGTGCCGTGTGGCGCGCGGTCAACACCCGCGCCGGGCCGGCGGTCCAGTCGCGCAGATTGCCGCTGGCGCCGTGCAGGGCCACGACCTTCGGCCCCTCGCCCACGATGCGGTAGTGCAGCCGGATCCCATCGATGGTGATGAAATCGCCCGTGGGCGGCTCTGGCTCAGGCACGGCGGCCGCTCCCACGCACGCTGTCAGGCCCAGCGCGGCGCCGCCGGCCAGCAACTCACGCCGTCCGACCGATCTGCGCGGCATCGAAGGGCGTGGTCTGGTAGATTTCATTGATCCAATTGCCGTAAAGCAGGTGGCCATGCGAGCGCCACCGGTTCTCCGGCGCCCGGGCGGGGTCGTCGTCGGGAAAGTAGTTCACCGGCGGCGCGACGGGGTCGCCGCCGGCGACATCGCGGTCGTATTCGCCTTTCAGCGTCGTGCTGTCATATTCCAGATGGTTGAACATATAGAGCGCCCTGTGCGCGGGATCGTCGATCAGACAAGGGCCGACCTCGTCGGATTGCATCAGCACCTGAAGCCCCGAGGCCGCCGCGATATCGGCCTGCCGCATCTCTGTCCAGCGGCTGACGGGGACGACGAAATCGTCGGAAAACCCGCGCAGATAGGGCGAGGCGGGCTCCAGGTTACGGTGGCGGTAGCAGCCGAACGCCTTGGCCGGCAGCATGTCCTTCCGCACGCCGTGAAAGTGGTTCAGCATCGCCATTCCGCCCCAGCAGACCGCCATGGTGTGATGGACATGGGTCTGGGTCCAGGCGAAGATGCGCTGCAACTCCTCGAAATAGGTGACGCCGTCGAACTCCAGATGCTCGATCGGCGCACCGGTGATGACCAGCCCGTCGAACTTGCGGTCGGCCACGTCCCGAAAGCGGCTGTAGAATGCCTCCAGATGCGCGGTGGAGGTGTTGCGGCTTTCATGGTCCGACATGCGGATCAGCGTCAGGTCGATCTGCAACGGGGTGGCGCCGATGACGCGGGCGAACTGGGTTTCGGTTTCCGCTTTTTTCGGCATCAGGTTCAACAGCCCGATCTGCAGCGGCCGGATGTCCTGGCGCGCGGCGCGGTCGTCCGACATGACCATGACCCCCTCGGCGGCGAGGACGTCATGGGCGGGCAGGTCGGCGGGGATCTTGATCGGCATGGGCGGGCTTGGCGTTGCGGGCGGAGCCGCCAACATGGGCAGTTGCCAGGGGAAGGGCAAGGGCCGGCCGCTCACGCCCCCGCGAGCGCGACGAACAGGCGGCGGCGGGCCGCCTGCTCGGTTGGCTGAGGCCGCGCTACTGGGCCGTGGTAAAGCGCAGGCAGATCCATTCCGCGCCCTGGCAATGCCATTGCAGGCATTTCAGCGTCAGCGGCGGCACCGGGTTCAGAAATCCGCCACCCGCGGGCGAAATCGCCTGAGAGGCCACCTGTGCCGGGATCATCTGCTGCATCTGCGCCGCCGGCTGCTGCGCCCAGGCGCCGCCGGCGGTCAGGCCAAAGATCAGGGCGGACGTCATCGCTGCAAGCTTGGTCATTGTACTCTCCTCACACACTGCGCCGCCCCCGCGACCCTGGCCCTTGGATGCACAGGCATCGGGGGCATGGCAGGTCAAAACCTGACCCGGATCCCCGATGCGGGGTGGTCGCAAGGATCCGTCGGCTGTCTATTCCGCTGTGAATAGAAAGCGATACGAATATAAATTACTGTTTGAATATGTTCTGTGCCGAAAGCTACACTTGTGCGCCGGCGGCCCGGTCGGTCAACGCGGCGGCGATCAGCTGTTCGAAATCCCGGGCGTCCCCCACGTCCGCGACCGCCTCGGCGGTGACGGTGACGCCCCAGTTGCGTGCGATGGCGGCATAGATCGGCAGCCGGTGATCGACCAGACGCCGAAAGCCCCAGCAGACGAAATCATCGGGGTCGACCTCAGCCTCGGTGACCGCGTTCGCGTCCAGATATTCGGCCCAGATCGCGCGCAGGAAGTCCTCCTGGTAGTACATGGGTTTCGGCGCACGCCGAAAACGTTCGACCAAGGCATCGGCATGCGCCGTATCGCCCCGGATCCAGACCGGCAGGATGCGTTCGGTCAGCGCACTCAACACCGGATCGGCCGCATCCCCGGGCGTCACGACCTCGCACAGCGAACCGGATGTGTCGCAAATGAAATGCGCATAACCATAGATGTCCGCCGCTTTGGCGCTGAATTGCAGGGCGTCGCGGGTCGCCGCGATCTCTGCCGCGCGGTGTTCGCGCTGGCGGCGGATATAGTCCTCGAACGGGATACCGCCCTTCGCCGGATCGCCGGGCTTGCCCAAATAGGTCGAAAGGGGGGCGAGATTGTTGAAGCTGATATTGGAGGCGATGTAGATCGAATCCGACATCAGCAGATCGCGCAGGAACGGGTTGCGCATCGCCTCGCGCTTGAAGTTGTCGACGATGTGTTCGCCCATGTACCGGGTGCCGATACGGAAATCGACGGAATAGTGGAACCAGTCGCCGGTGCCGCGCAGCAGATCCGATATACGGGTCTTGCCCAGGCCCGACATACCGAACAGCGCCACACGTTTGTGCGGCGCCGCAAGCCAATCCTGTGCGGTTTCGTAAATCACGGCCCGAGCCCTAGCGCCCCGGGCCGGGGCGTTCAATCGCGATCAGAGGCTCACGCCCACGCGCAGGCCCAGGCCGAACGCCTCGCCGCCATCGAATTCGGTGCCGGAGAAGTTTTCGGCGTTCGAAAGGCTGGTGTAGTTGAAGCCACCGGTAATGCGCAGATTTTCGGTCGCCTGATAGGTCGCGCCCAACCCGAAGCCGATGCGCCCGTCGATGGGGCCCAGCGTGGTCAGGGTCTGGCCGGTTTCCGGCTCGAACGTACCGGTCAAAGCCGCCGACCATTTGTCGCTGAACCGGTAGCCGAGGCCCAGATTGAAGGTGTAGAAGTCCTCGTCGAAATCCACCAGCGGTACGCCGAGGGAGCCGGTGAAAAGCGGTGGCTCGATCGAGAACGTGGACCAGTCCACCCAGCGCACAGAGCCGAACAACAAGGTGTTGGGCGCAACGCCGGTCTGGAAATCGATGGTCACCGAGTCCGGTGTGGACAGATTGGTCTCTGTCATCAAAAGCGGCGTGGATCCTTCGAAGATTTCCAGCGTATCGTGCGAGAAGTCGACATTCGAGTAATAGGTCACGGCCAGGCGCAGGGCGATCGACGGGATCTGGAACGCGGCACCGGCAAGCCAGCCGACGCCCAGATCGTTCGCGGCCTCGATCGAGTAGGGGCCCAAGGCGCCGCCGCTGAGGATCGGGGTGAAGTCGAATTCCGCATCCGCGTCGACCGAGTCAAGCCGGACACCGGCATACGCAGTGATGTTCTTGGTGACGTCAAAGGCGCCGATGAAGGAAAACTGCCGGCTGGTATAGTCGGCGTTGGTGCCCGCAAAGCCCGAGCCCGGCGCGAATTCGCCGGGGTAGAACGTATCGACCCCATTCGGCTGGTCGAAAATCACCGCGCCAGAGATACGGTCGGTCAGGTCGAACTTCACCGCCGCGCCGATTTGGGCGAAGGTGGACAGCAGATCGCCGGTATCGGTGCCGGGTGCGACGAACGCACCCCCGAAATCGTCACCCTCACCGCTGAGGCTGGGAAAGATCAAAGCGCCCGACACCTCGATATAGGTGCCTTCCTCGAACAGGATGCGCGTGGTGTTGGGAGCCGCGCGTTCCAGAGCACCCGACAGGGCGGTGGTGGCGAACAGGCTCCCGGCCAAGGCGGTTGTCCAAAACAGCGATTTCATAAGTGTCCCTCCTGCGCGCGGCATTCTCCGCGTTTGCAATAGGGGTGCGGTCAAATGACCTTTGCGTCAACAAATGACGCTAGGGAAACGCGCCAGCGTTGCGATTTGTGTCACAAAAGCGCCATACCCGCGTGATCGCGCGATAGCGGTTCGGGTGCGGCCTGGCAGGGGCTGATCGTGTTCAAAGCCCCGACACGCGGTCGATCTCCCCCTGACGCCAACGTCGCAGGTCACCAGGGCCCCTTACCTCCGGCTGGTTTTGCAGTCGCGCCAGTGCGGCCTCGATGACCGCAGCGGGTGGAGCGGTGTCGCCGCAGCAAGAACGCGCAATCGACATCGCGAGCTTTATCCGCGGCGCGCCTGGGGACAAGCGCGTCGTGCCCGGCGCCTTCGAGGCGGCCGATTTCGTGTGGGTCCGCGGGTCCCCCACCTGCCATTCTGCGGTTTTTGAGGGTGCCGCATTCGGGGCGCCGCCCCTCTGTCCGGCCTGTCTCAATGCGACTCGCTCTCCACCGTCGCGGCCTCAAACCGTCCGGCGGCGAAGTCTTCGGGGGATATCCAGAACGAGATGTTACCCATATCGCCGAAATAGAAATTGGTCAGCGTGTCGAAGCTGAGCTGCAACAGCATCAGGTCGAACATGTGGTCGCTGTATTCGGTTTGCACCTCGACGCCGCGACCAAAGATCTGGTGATGGCCGTAGCGCGGGCCGCGATAGACGTTGTTCAGCGCGTCGCGTTCCTCTTCCGGGATCAATGCGACCTGGGCATCCGTTCCGACCGCGAATTCACGGATCGTGAGGTCGGCGAAGTCACGAAGGCTTATCAGCCCGCCGGTCAGCACCGCCAATTCGGTCCGCGCGCGGGTGTGAAAGCCCTCCAAAGCCTGCTTTTCCGCGGCATCCAGGCGCTGGGTCGGATCGCGCCCGTCTGTCCACGCGGCGAGGTCGTCAAAGAACGCATCCGCCCTTTTGTCGAAGGTGGCGATCTTTGTCCGCCGCTCCTTGATGATCCCGTCATAGCGTTTGAGCGTCGCGGCGACGTCGTCCGGCAAACCGTCGAAGCGCCATTTCAGCCGCGTCATGAAGTTCGGTTTCAGAAGCGTCCGGCGTTTGGCCACCCAATCGTCCAGGGAGCTTTGCGCCAGGGCGCGTTGCGCGGCCGATTGCGGGCGCATGTAGTCGAGGAAGGCGGTGAAGCGCAGCGCGGTATCCCAATATGCCGTCTCTGGCAGGTGACTGCGGAAATCGCGGCTCGCCGACCCGAAGGTGTAGGAATTTTCTGGGATCGACGGCGCCGCGTCGATATCGGCGGTCAGGTCCAGCGGCCACATGGGAAAAGACGACGCCCCGGGCAGCACGTTGGGATAGAGCGTGTCTGGCCCCGGAAGCGGTGGCATATCCGACGGCGGCGCGGTCGGGGGCACGGTGCCCGAAGACGGTACCAGCCGCACGGCCCCCCGCACGGGGTGGTCATCGGGATTGCCGATGAAAAAGGCCAGCGCGCCGTGGGTGGGTATTTCGAGATACGGGCCGACAGCGCGCAACTCGGCCAGATCGATCTGCGCCGCGAAATGCAGCGGCACGCCATCCTCGCGCCGTGGCCAGGCGACATCGCCCATAGACGGGCGGCCGCCCAGCCAGCTTCTCGCAGTGTCCCAGCGTGCCTTCGGGCGCAGCGCGCGGCGGATCGCAAAGACGCCCGGCACCTTTTCTGGCATCCGGGCGGCGACCCTTTCGCGCGGCGTCATGTCACCCCTTTGCGGCGGCGTCGATGGATTTCTGCAGGATCATCTCGGCCTCTTCCCGGTCACCCCAGCCGATCACCTTCACCCACTTTCCGGCTTCCAGATCCTTGTAGTGTTCAAAGAAATGCTTGATCCGGTCGCGGGTCTTTTCCGGCACGTCCGCCAGATCCTGGATGCCGGCCTGGAAGGGATCGACCTTCTCGACCGGCACGGCGATCAGTTTGTCGTCCATACCGCCATCGTCCTCCATCTTCAGCACGCCCACCGGGCGGCACCGGATGACCGAGCCCGGCATCAGCGAGAAATCGTTGATCACCAGGACATCCGTGGGGTCGCCGTCGTCATGCAGCGAGTTCGGGACGAAGCCGTAGTTGCAGGGATAGAACATCGGCGTGTTCACGATCCGGTCGACAAAGACGGCGCCGCTGTCCTTGTCGATCTCGTACTTCACCGGCGCGCCGCCCCCGGCGCCACCGGGGATCTCGATCACCACGTTGATATCCTTGGGCGGGTTCTTCCCCGCGGGGATCTTGTCGATGTCCATCTGTCCTGTCCTTTGGTCCCGAATGCGCGCGCCGCCTAGCATGTCTGGCGCGCGCGTCAAACCTCGGGCACGCGCCCGGGGGCGTTTTGTCGCCGCTGCTCGCCGAGGATGTTCAGACTGTTGGCGAACAGCACCACCGCCGCGCCCACGAATACCGGCCAATCCAGCGGCTCGGCGTAAAGCAGATAGCCGACCACGGCGACCAGGGGCAGGCGCAGGAACTCCATAGGCGAGACGATCGAGGCCGGGGCCAGTTTCAGCGCATTGGTGATGCAGAAATGGCTGAACAGACCGCAGCAGCCGACGATGGCCAGATAGGGCAGGGTGAAGGCCGTGGGGGCGGCGATGGCGCCGTCGATGCCGGCGGTGATCAGCCCGAACACGGCCTGGGTCAGCACCAGCCAGAACAGGATCGCGGTGACGCTTTCATGGCGCGCCAGGATCTTGGTGGTCAGGATAGCGCCGGCAAAGCCGACCGCGGCCAAGATCGCGGTGATCACGCCCGGGCCGATCTCCAACGCGCCGGGGCGGGCGACGATCAGGATGCCGATGAAGCCAATCCCGGCGGCGGCCAGCCGGGTCGCGCGCCAGGTCTCGCCCAGGACCAGCGGTGCCAGTAAGGCGACCCAAAGCGGGGTGGTGAATTCCAGCGCGAACAGCTGCGCCAGCGGGATCAGCGGAATTGCGTAGAACCAAAGGTTTTGGCCGGTGAAGTGAAAGACATTGCGGATCAGGTGCAGCCGCAGAAATCGCAGCCGGATCTGGCCCAGCGTACCCGCCGCCCCGGCGATGCTCAGCACGATGGCGATGCCCAGGATCGACCGGTACATCATGATCTCGAACGTGTCGTGATGGCCGGCCAGTTCGCGCCCCGCCACCGCCATCAGCGTGAACGACAGCATCGCCCCGAACATCCAGACGGCGGCGAGAAGCGGGCGGGCTTGATCCATGCGCCCGCTCTTGCGCGCGGGCGGGGTCGCGGTCAAGACCCGGGGTCAGGGGCGGGCGCCAGTGACCTCCAGCATCCAGTCGAACCCGGCCGCGACCCATTCCGCCGGGATCGAATGGCCGCGCGGGTGCAGGCACAGCTCCAACGCCTTGCCGGAGCCGCTGTCGTCCCAGCGTTCGCAGCGCAGGCGGTCGTCGCCACTGGCGACTGGGCGCGCCGCCCCCGCGCGGTTGATCTGCCGCAACAGCGTCAGCCCCTCGGGGATCGGGCGTGAGTTATAGACCCCGACCGTGTCGAAGGCGACGACGCGGTCGGCCTCGCCATGGATATGGCGCAGATGGACCGGGCCAGAGGGACAATCGGCGGGCGTCGAATGCCAGAACCCGCCGGCGATCGGCGCATAGGCGGCGAACAGATCGCTGGCATAGCAGGCCACGTTCCAAACCATGGACGACCCCCGCGAAAAGCCCGAGGCCAGCGTGCGGGCGGGGTCCACCGGCCACCGCCGCGCGACATCGGCCATGACCGCGCGGATATAGGTGGCCTCGTCGCGCCCGCCCTCATGCCGCCCGCGCCCGATCTGGCGCCAATAGCCGGTGCGCGCATAGTGCAACACCAGCAGCGCGCCGCGCCGCGTCACCCCGTTCACCAGGGCCCGGTTGCGCATAGTGCCCTCTGGCGCGCCGTTCCAGCCATGGAAATAGACCACCACCGGCAGCGGCGCGCGCCCGTCCCAATCGGGCGGTTCGACCGCCAGGTAATAGCCCCCCGGCACCGGGCAGCGGCTGTCGGCGCCGCAGGCCAGTGCCGGCCCGGCCAGACATATCAGCAAGATCCAAACGACGCGCATGAAGGCACCTCCGCCGTGCAGAACAGCGGCGGGTGTCGGCCCACCGCAAGCCACATCTGCGTGAGGGGCGGTGGACGCCAGGCCGAACGGTAGGGCTCGTTCCGGCCAGGCATTGGTGGCTCATGAACCAAAATGTGCCGGGCGCTTCGCCCGTTCGGTGCTGAAAAGGTGAGACCGTCAAGCGAACGCTCCGAGGGAGCGGTTGTAGGTCGAACCCGGGACGCGTTTTCAGGACGGGGCAGGGCTTCGCCCGTTCGCCCCTGAAATCCTCCACCGGAGGATTTCCGAGACGGGGCTCACCCCCGCTTGCACATGTCTTGCGCCGCAGGCGCTCCGCAGGATTGGGCTGTCAGCCCAAGGAGACGCTGGCCGCGCTTTCGGGCAGTTCCTCGTCGAAGCAGCGCTGGTAGAACTCAGCCACCGTCTCCCGCTCCAACTCGTCGCATTTGTTAAGGAAGGTCAGGCGGAAGGCGAAACCGACATCGCCAACGATCTCGGCGTTCTGGGCCCAGGCGATTACCGTGCGCGGGCTCATCACCGTCGACAGATCGCCATTCATGAACGCGGTGCGCGACAGATCGGCCACGGTGACCATGCGGGCCACGGTCTTGCGTCCGGTTTCGGTATCGAGCTGCGGGTTCTTCGACAGCACGATCGCGGCCTCTGCGTCGTGGTCCAGATAGTTCAGCGTCGCCACCATCGACCAGCGGTCCATCTGGCCCTGATTGATCTGCTGCGTGCCGTGATAAAGCCCGGTCGTGTCGCCCAGTCCAACCGTGTTGGCGGTCGCGAACAGGCGGAAATAGGGATGCGGGTGGATCACCTTGTTCTGATCCAACAGCGTCAGCTTGCCGTCGACCTCCAGCACGCGCTGGATGACGAACATCACGTCGGGGCGCCCGGCGTCGTATTCGTCGAACACGATGGCGACCGGGTTCGACAGCGCCCAGGGCAGGATGCCTTCTTGAAACTCTGTCACCTGCACGCCGTCGCGCAGCTTAATCGCGTCCTTGCCGATCAGGTCGATCCGGCTGATATGGCTGTCCAGATTGACCCGCACGCAGGGCCAATTCAGCCGTGCCGCGACCTGTTCGATATGGGTCGATTTGCCGGTGCCGTGATAGCCCTGGATCATCACCCGCCGGTTATGCGCGAACCCCGCCAGGATCGCGAGCGTGGTGTCGTGGTCGAACCGATAGGCCGGATCCACCAGCGGCACCCGGTCAGAGCCTTCCGCGAAGCCCTTGACCAGCATGGGCACATCCAGCCCGAACGTGTCGCGCACGCTGACATCAACGGTCGGTTCGTTGGGCAATTCCATTGTGCCATCGGCCATTGTCATACCTCACCGTCGCCCGGGGCCATCGTCTTCGCTTGCGGGGGGACTAGCCCGCCCGTCTTTGACGCAAATGGGGGGCGGGTGCAAGGCCGGGCCGCGGCACAGCAGGAGGCCCAAATGCCGCGCCGCGGGGCCGGTGCCCAAACCGCCCGGGCGTGGCGGCGGGCCCGGCTGGCGCGCCCCGGCCGCCCCCTGCGCGCGGACCGAAGGGCAGACGGGACTGCGGGTGAAAACACGCACCGGAATTTCGCTCGTGTTTGCGGGCTGCGTCGCGGTATCAGGGGGAGTGATTGCCGAAGGACACAGCCCATGACCGACCGCGCCAACGACCCCGCAGTGCAGGCCGCCCTGACCTATCACCGAGAGCCGCACCCGGGGAAGTTGGAGGTGCGCCCGACCAAGCCCTTGGCCGACGGGCGCGATCTGTCGCTGGCCTATTCCCCCGGCGTGGCCGAGGCCTGTCTGGAGATCAAGGCCGATGCCGCCACCGCCGCCGACTACACCGCGCGCGGCAATCTGGTGGCGGTGGTCTCCAACGGCTCGGCGGTGTTGGGCCTGGGCAATATCGGCGCGCTGGCCTCCAAACCGGTGATGGAGGGCAAGGCGGTTCTGTTCAAGAAATTCGCCAATATCGACTGTTTCGATATCGAGGTGAACGAATCCGACCCCGCAAAGCTGGCCGATATCGTCGCCGCGCTCGAACCGACATTCGGCGCGATCAATCTTGAGGACATCAAGGCGCCGGATTGCTTCATCGTCGAAGAGCGCTGCCGCGCGCGGATGAATATCCCCGTCTTTCATGACGATCAGCACGGCACGGCGATCGTGGTCGGCGCCGCGGCGACGAACGCGCTGCGGCTGGCCGGCAAGAAGATCGAGGATATCAAGATCGTCTCCACCGGTGGCGGCGCGGCGGGCATCGCCTGCCTCAATATGCTGTGCAGCCTGGGGGCGCGGCGCGAGAGCATCTGGCTTTGCGATCTGGCGGGGCTGGTGCACGAGGGGCGCGAAGACCAGATGACGCCGCAAAAGGCGGGCTTCGCACAGCCCGGCGGGGCGCGGGGTTTGGACGACGTGATCGCCGGCGCGGATCTGTTCCTGGGCCTGTCCGGCCCCGGCGTGCTGACCCCCGAAATGGTGGCGCAGATGGCCGATCCGCCGATCATCTTCGCGCTGGCCAACCCGACGCCCGAAATCATGCCCGAGGCCGCGCACGAGATCTCCGCCCAGGCCATCGTCGCCACCGGGCGCTCGGACTACCCCAACCAGGTCAACAACGTCCTGTGTTTCCCCTTCATCTTTCGCGGCGCCCTGGATGTCGGCGCGACAGAGATCAACGAGGCGATGAAGATCGCCTGCGTCGAGGGCATCGCGGCGCTGGCGCGGGCCTCCTCCTCGGCCGAGGCGGCGGCGGCCTATCAGGGGGAGAAGCTGGTCTTCGGCCGCGACTACCTTATCCCAAAGGCCTTCGATCCGCGGCTGATGCCGGTGGTGGCCACGGCCGTGGCGCGCGCGGCGATGGAAAGCGGCGTCGCCACCAAACCCCTGGATGTCGACGCCTATCGCACCAAGCTGGAGGCGTCGGTGTTCCGGTCTGCCTTCCTGATGCGCCGCGTGTTCGATGCCGCACGGTCCGTTGAACGCCGCATCGTCTTTGCCGAGGGCGAAGACGAGCGCGTGCTGCACGCCGCCCATGCGATGATCGAGGAAACCCATGACAAACCAATCCTGATCGGCCGACCGGATGTCGTGGGCAACCGGCTGGAACGCATCGGTCTGCCGCTGCGCCAGGGCGAGGATTTCGAGATCGTGAACCCCGAGAACGACCCGCGCTATCGTGAATACTGGGAAAGCTATCACACCCTGATGGCCCGGCGCGGGGTCACGCCCGATCTGGCGCGCGCGATCATCCGCACCAACAGCACCGCGATCGGCGCGGTCATGGTCCATCGCGGCGAGGCCGACAGCCTGGTGTGCGGCACCTTCGGCCAGTACCTGTGGCACCTGCGCTATATCACCGAGGTTCTGGGCAACGAGGGGCTGCACCCGATCGGCGCGCTGTCGCTGATGATCCTGGAGGCCGGGCCGCTTTTCGTGGCCGACACGCAGATCCACGCCAGCCCCAGCCCCGAAGAGATCGCGGAGGTTGCTGTCAGCACCGCGCGACACGTGCGCCGCTTCGGTCTGGAGCCCAAGATCGCGCTGTGCTGCCATTCGCAATTCGGCAATCTGGACACCGATTCCGGCCGCCGCATGCGCGCGGCCCTGGCGCTGCTGGACGCCGCGCCGCGCGATTTCGCCTATGACGGGGAGATGCATTCGGATGCCGCGCTCGACCCGGAATTGCGCGCGCGGTTGCTGCCGGAATGCCGGTTTTCCGGTGCGGCGAATGCGCTGATCTTCGCCAATACCGATGCCGCCTCGGGCGTGCGCAACATCCTCAAGGCGCGGGCCGGGGCGCTGGAGGTGGGGCCGATCCTGATGGGCATGGGCAACCGCGCGCATATCGTGACGCCCTCGATCACCGCGCGCGGCCTGCTGAACATCGCGGCCCTCGCCGGCACGCCGGTGGCGCATTACGGATGACTGACACCTGGGTCGCGCTGCTGCGCGGCATTAATGTCGGCGGCCATGGCAAGATCGAGATGGCGACACTGCGCCGGATCCTGGCCGCCCGCGGTCTGCGCGCGGTCGAAACCCACATCCAAAGCGGCAATGTGGTCTTCCGGGCATCGGGGCAGGGGGCGGAGGCGCTGGCGGCGCTGATCTCGCAGTCTCTGGCGCGGGAGTTGGGCGCACCGCCGGTGACGCTGGTGCTGGGCGCGGCGGATTTCGCGCGAATTGTGGCGGCGGCGCCGGCGGCGGACGACCCCAAGACCGTCAATCTGTTCTTCCTGGCCGATCCGGCGGCGGCGGTGGACCGCGCGGCGCTGGAGGCGCTGCGCGCGCCGACCGAGGCGCTGATCTATGCCACTGGCGCGATTTATCTGTCCGCGTCCGCCGGGATCGGCCGGTCGAAACTGGCGGCGGCATTGGAACGGCATGTCGCCTGTGCGGTGACCGCGCGCAATCTGCGCTCTGCCCGGCAGATTGCACACCTGGCCCGGGAAGTGGCAGAACGCTGAAAATGAAGGACGGGGGGACCATGGGCTATAAAGAGACATACGCCGCGGCGCAGGCCGATCCGGAGGCGTTCTGGATGGCGGCGGCCGAGGCGATCGATTGGGATGTGAAGCCTACCCGCGCGCTGGATGATACCGATGCGCCTTTCTATCGCTGGTTCGCCGATGGCCGGATGAACACCTGCCACAACGCGGTCGACCGGCATGTGACTGCCGGGCGCGGCGATCAGGCCGCGATCATTTATGACAGCCCGGTCACGAACACCCGGGCGACGATGACATATGCCGAATTGCAGGACGCGACGGCGCGGCTGGGCGGCGCGCTGCAGGCGCGCGGCGTGGGCGTGGGCGACCGGGTGGTGATCTATATGCCCATGGTCCCCGAGGCGCTGGTGGCCATGTTGGCCTGTGCCCGGATCGGCGCCGTGCATTCCGTCGTCTTCGGCGGCTTCGCGGCGCATGAATTGGCCGTGCGGCTGGACGATGCAAGGCCCAAGGCGGTGATCGCGGGGTCCTGCGGGATCGAGCCTAGCCGGATCGTGGCCTACAAACCGCTGCTGGATGCGGCCTTGGCGGAGGCCGGGCACACGCCCGATTTCTGCGTCATCCTGCAACGTGATCAGGCCCGTGCGGAGATGGGCGCGCTCGACGTCGACTGGCATGCGTTTCAGGCGCAGGCCGCGCCGGCGCCCTGTGTGCCGATCGGCGGGGCGGATCCGCTCTACATCCTCTACACCTCCGGCACGACCGGGCAGCCGAAGGGGGTGGTGCGCCCCTCGGCCGGGCATGCGGTGGCGCTGCATTGGACCATGGGCAATATCTATGACGTCGAACCGGGGGACGTTTTCTGGGCGGCCTCGGATGTCGGCTGGGTCGTGGGGCATTCGTATATCTGCTACGCCCCGCTGATCTATGGCGCCACCACCGTTGTGTTCGAGGGCAAGCCCGTGGGCACGCCCGATGCCGCGGCGTTCTGGCGGGTGATCGCCGCGCATGGCGTCAAGACACTGTTCACGGCACCGACCGCGTTTCGCGCGATCAAACGCGCCGATCCCACCGGCAGCCTGCTGACCGAGCACGATCTGTCGAGCCTGCGGACGCTGTTCCTGGCCGGCGAGCGTGCCGACCCTGACAGCATCACCTGGGCCGAACAGCGGCTTGGCGTGCCGGTGATCGATCATTGGTGGCAGACCGAAACCGGCTACACCATCGTCGGCAACCCGATGGGGCTGGAACGGCTGCCGATCAAGATCGGCTCACCATCGGTGCCGATGCCGGGCTATGACGTGCAGGTGTTGGACGATGGCGGATACCCCGTGGCCGCGGGGGAGTTGGGGGCGATCGCGGTCAAGCTGCCGCTGCCGCCCGGCACGCTGTCGGGGCTGTGGCAGGCCGAGACGCGGTTCCGGCAGTCCTATCTGACCACCTTCCCCGGCTATTACGAGACCGGCGATGCCGGGATGATCGACGCGGATGGTTATGTCTACATCATGGCCCGCACCGACGATGTCATTAACGTGGCCGGGCACCGCCTGTCCACCGGCGCGATGGAGGAGGTTCTGGCCGCGCATCCGGATGTGGGCGAATGCGCGGTGATCGGGGTGGCCGACGATCTGAAGGGGCAGTTGCCCATGGGGTTTTTGTGCCTGAACGCCGGTGTCTCTCGATCCGCTGACGATGTCGTGCAAGAGGCCGTGGCGCTGGTGCGGGCAAAGATCGGCCCGGTGGCCGCCTTCCGCCTGGCCTGCGTGGTCGAGCGTCTGCCCAAGACACGCAGCGGCAAGATCCTGCGCGGCACCATGGCCAAGATCGCCGATGGCGCGCCCTACAAGATGCCCGCGACCATCGACGACCCGGCGATCCTGGAGGAGATCGGGCAGGCGGTGCAGCATATGGGCTATGGCGGCGGCAAACCCGAGTGATTCGCGACCTCTGGCACCGCAGGAATTGCACATTAAAGGCGGAAATCTGCAAAAACGTGTTGCGCGGGTCGCACATTTTCGCCCAGCCGCTCAGCTTTTATTGACACGGACGGGCGCGCTGGAATCAGTGCGCCACGCAGCAACGCGGCGCCGGCGTGCAATTCATGCAAGTGGCTGAATGCATTGGATCTTCTCGCGTCGGGCGCGCGTTCTGCGCAGCGGGCCCCATCACGGCGGCGCATCGAAGGCCCGGCCGGTTTCACCAAGGCGTCGGCGGAAGTCCACTTTCGTTTCCAGGCGGATATCCACCGTGTCTTTTGCGGAGACCCTGGATTTCCGTGTATTCAAAAGTAGGTACTTCGCCGCGGTCAGGTGATTTCGATCCGGCGGTCTTGAGTTGGTGTTGACGCAAAGGAGTACAGTGGTGGTTGCAGGACGCATCGTGCTGGCATTGGCCGGACTTTGCGGTGCCAGCGCAGCGATTGGCGCAACCTTCGATACGGCCGATAGTGATGGCAGCGGAACGCTGAGCCCGGCCGAATTCTCACAAGCATTCCCCGATGTGACGACGGATACGTTCGCCGTCGTCGATACCAACGCGGATGGGCGGATTTCGCAAGCCGAACACCGCGTTGCCGTCGACACCGGGATTCTGCGGGCCGATTAGCCCACCCCCAACGCCGCAGCGCCGGCCTCTTGACGCGCCGGGTCGGGAAACGCGCGGCACGGCATTCCGCCCGCAGACAATGCCGGGGCGCCCGTGTATTGGGCGCCCCGGCTTTGATTTCGGCCCCCGCCATGGCAAAGCGGGCCATGGCTTTGCATATCGATCTGGTGACGCTGGTGGTGGCGGAGTACGAACCGGCCATTGCGTTCTACACCCGCGCTGTGGGCTTCGATCTGATCGAGGATCTGGATCTGGGCGGCGGCAAGCGGTGGGTCGTGGTCGGCCCCGCGCGCGGCACGCGGCTGTTGCTGGCGCGCGCGGTGGACGCGGCCCAGCGCGCGGCGATCGGCCATCAGACCGGCGGGCGGGTCGGGTTCTTCCTGGAAACCGACGACTTCGCGGCCGAACATGCCCGGATGGCCGCCGCCGGCGTCATGTTCGAAGAACCGCCGCGGCACGAACCCTATGGTGTGGTGGCGGTCTGGCGCGACCCGTTCGGCAATCGCTGGGATCTTATCGAACGCGCCTGACCCGCCTTGCATCGGGTCGGGGCCGGCGCGATAGTCGCGGCGACACGCGAAGGGGGGGCCATGTCCTTGTTCGAAGCTGCCCGGGCGGCGCGCGAAAACGCCCATGCGCCGTACTCGGGCTTCAAGGTGGGCGCCGCCCTGCGCACGGCCGATGGCACCGTCTTTTCGGGATGCAACGTCGAAAACGTCGCCTATCCCGAAGGCACCTGTGCCGAAGCCGGCGCCATCGCCGCGATGGTCGCGGCCGGGCACCGGCGGATCGCAGAGGTGGTGGTGGTCGCCGACAGCCCGGTGCCGATCCAACCCTGTGGCGGCTGCCGGCAGAAACTTGCGGAATTCGCCCAGGCCGACGCGCCGGTGACCTTGGCCGGGCTCGACGGTCCGCTGGCCAAGACCACCGTGGGGGCGATGCTGCCCGGCGCCTTCACCACTCAACATCTGGAATAGACCCATGTCCGAGCTTGCCAAAACGGCGCAGCGCGCGCTGCATTTGCTGGATCTGACCGATCTGGGCGATGAATGCTGCGCCGAGGATGTCCGCGATCTGTGCGCCCGGGCACAGACGCCCTTCGGCCATGTCGCCGCGATCTGCATCTGGCCGCGTTTCGTCACCCAGGCCCGCCCGATCCTGGTCGGAACCGGGATCCGCATCGCCACGGTCGTCGATTTTCCCAGCGGCGACGGCGCCACGGCCGACGTGTTCGAGACGACGGAACAGGCCGTCGCCGACGGCGCTGACGAGATCGACATGGTCATCCCCTACAAACGCCTGATCGAGGGCCACAAGGGCGATGTGCCCGCCGCCGTCGCCCGCGTGCGCCGGGCCGCGGGCAGCGCAAAGGTCAAGGCGATCCTGGAGACAGGCATCCTGGCGGAGGCCGATCTGATCCGCCAGGCCGCCGAATGCGCAATCGAAGGCGGCGCCGATTTCATCAAGACATCCACCGGCAAGGTGCCGGTCAACGCCACGCCCGAGGCCGCGCGGGTGATGCTGGAGGTGATCGCCGAGGCCGGCCGCCCGGTCGGCCTGAAACCCGCCGGCGGCGTGCGCACGACCGAGGACGCGCAGATCTACCTGGATCTCTGCGATCAGATCATGGGCGCCGACTGGGCCGGGCCGGAGACATTCCGCATCGGCGCCTCATCCGTCCTGGGCGCGCTGTTGGAGGATCTGGGCGCCGGGCCCGCCGCCGCCTCGGGCGGATACTGATGATCGCGGCCGAACTGATCGCCAAGAAACGCGACGGCAAGCGGTTGAGCGCGGCGGAGCTGGAATTCCTGGTGATGGGCATCACCAATGACAGCCTGTCCGAAGGCCAGGTCGCGGCCTTCGCCATGGCGGTGTACTTCAACGGGATGGAACCGGCGGAACGGGTCCGCTTCACCGAGGCGATGCGCGACAGCGGCACTGTCTTGCGCTGGGGTCTGCCGGGGCCGGTCATCGACAAGCATTCGACCGGCGGGGTGGGCGACAATACCTCGCTGATGCTGGCGCCGGCGCTGGCGGCCTGCGGGGCGTTCGTGCCCATGATCTCGGGCCGCGGTCTGGGCCATACCGGCGGCACGCTGGACAAGTTCGATTCGATCCCCGGCTATCGCACGCAGCCCGATCTGGATCTGCTGCGCAAGGTCACGGCCGAGGTCGGCTGCGCGATCATCGGCCAGACGCCCGACATCGCACCGGCCGACCGGCGGCTTTATGCGGTGCGCGATGTCACCGCGACGGTCGAAAGCCTGGATCTGATCACCGCCTCGATCCTGTCGAAGAAACTCGCCGCGGGGCTCGATGCGCTGGTCTTGGACGTCAAAACCGGCTCGGGCGCGTTCATGGCCAAGCAAAAGGATGCCGAGGCGCTGGCGCGCGCCCTGGCCGAGGTCGCGACCGGGGCGGGCTGCAAGACCACCGCGCTGATCACCGATATGAACGAGCCGCTCGCCTCGGTCGCCGGCAACGCGCTGGAGGTCGCCTGCGCCATCGAGTTTCTCAAGGGCGAAGAGATCGACGCGCGGCTTTGGGACGTGACCGTGGCGCTGGGCGCTGAGGTGTTGGTCAATTGCGGCCTGGCCGACAGCCGCGCGGGCGGTGCGGGCAAGATGCAGGATGCGTTCCAGTCGGGCCGTGCGGCCGAGATCTTTGGCCGCATGGTCCACGCGCTGGGCGGCCCGCCGGATATCCTGGAGGATTACCAGACCCATCTGCCCCGCGCCCGGGTCGTCGAAGAGGTCACGCCGGCCGCGGCCGGGTTCGTCACCGCCATCGACACCCGCGCGGTCGGCATGACCGTGGTGGAACTGGGCGGCGGGCGGCGCAAGGCCACCGACCCGATCAACCCCAGCGTTGGGCTGGATTGGCTGGCGGGCATCGGCCGGCATGTCGATGGCGAGACGCCGATCGCCCGTATCCACGCAGGTTCCGCCGCCGACGCGGCCCGGGCGCGCGACCGGCTGCTGGCGGCCTATAAGATCGGGGCGAAGGCGCCGGAGGAGGCGCCGCTGGTCAAAGGGCAGGTGGGCTGAGTGCCGCGCGCAATCCTCTGCGTGCTGGACAGTGTCGGCTGCGGCGGGGCGCCGGATGCGGGCGATTTCGGCGATGCCGGCGCGAACACGCTGGCGCATATCGCCGAGGTCTGCAGTGCGGGCCGCGCCGATCAGGGGCGCGCCGGGCCGCTGCGGCTGCCGCATCTGGATGGCTTGGGGCTTGGGGCGGCGATCCGGCTGGCCTCGGGCGTGACCGCGCCGGGGTTGGAGGCCAATCCGCGGGGCCGCTGGGGCGCGGCGACGGAGGTGTCGAAGGGCAAGGACACGCCCTCGGGCCATTGGGAACTGGCCGGGGTGCCGGTGCCCTTCGACTGGCACTATTTTCCGCGCAAGGTCCCGGCCTTTCCGCCCGATCTGATCGCCGAGTTGATCGGCCGCGCCGACCTGCCGGGGATCCTGGGCGATTGCCATGCCTCGGGCATGCCGATCATACGCGAGTTGGGCGTGGAGCATATCCGAAGCGGCAAGCCGATCTGCTATACCTCCACCGACAGCGTGTTTCAGATCGCCGCGCATGAGACCCATTTCGGGCTTGATCGGCTGCTGGATCTGTGCCGCATCGCCGCCGATCTGGTCCATCCCATGTGGGTCGGCCGCGTGATCGCACGGCCGTTCGTGGGCACGGCGCCGGGGGATTTCAAACGCACAGCCAACCGGCGCGATTTCGCGCTGGAGCCGCCCGAGGATACGCTGTGCGACCGCGTGAGCGCGGCCGGCGGGGCGGTCTGGGGCGTGGGCAAGATCGGCGACATCTTTGCCGGCCGCGGCGTTGGTCGGGTGCTGAAAGGCCCCGACGACATGGCGCTGGTCGACCGCACTTTGGAGGCGATGGCAGACGCGCCGGACGGCGCGCTGATCTTCGCCAACTATGTCGATTTCGACACGCTTTACGGCCACCCGCGCGATGTGCCGGGCTACGCGCGCGCGCTGGAGGCCTTCGATGCCCGGGTGCCGGAGTTAATCGCCGCGCTGCGCCCCGGCGATCTGTTGATCTTTACCGCCGATCACGGCAACGACCCGACTTGGCCCGGCACCGACCACACGCGGGAACGGGTGCCGGTGCTGATGACGGGCGCAGCGCCGGCGGGCGAGATCGGCCTCTGCGGTTTCGCGGATGTCGGCGAGAGTGTCGCTGCGCATTTGGGTCTGGCGCCGGGGCGGCATGGAAGGAGCCTGTTGTGAGCGTCGAGGATCTGCCCAAGGTCGAGTTGCATCTGCATCTGGAAGGCGCCGCCCCGCCCGATTTCATCCGCACCCTGGCAGCGGAACAGGGCCTGGCGCTGGACGGTGTCTTCAACCCCGATGGTAGCTATGCCTGGGAGGATTTTGCCGCCTTTCTGAAGACCTATCACGCCGCCTGCGCGGTGCTGCGGGGCCCGGAGGAGTTTCGCCGATTGACCGAGGCGGTGCTGGAAAAATCTGCCTCAGATGGCGTGGTTTACACGGAGATCTTCATCTCTCCTGAGATCTGCGGCGGCGGCGATCGGGCGGCCTGGTCGGAGTATCTGGACGCCATCACATCGGCGGCCCGCGCGGCGGGGGCGGCGCATGGCATCACTGCCCGGTTCATCGCCACCTGCATCCGCAATCTGGGGCCGGCGGCGGCCCGGCGCGACGCCGCGCTGGCCGCGGAGGCGCAGGGCGCGATGCTGCCCGGTTTCGGCATGGGCGGCGAGGAGCGTCATCTGCGCGCCGCCGATTTCGCACCCGCCTTCGATCTGGCGCGGGAGGCCGGCTTGCGGCTGACCGCGCATGCCGGCGAACTGTGCGGGGCGGACAGCGTGAAGGACACGCTGGATCATCTGCGCCCCGAACGCATCGGCCATGGCGTCCGCGCGATCGAGGATCCGGCGCTTGTCACGCGGTTGGCGGAGGAGGGGATCGTTTTGGAGGTCAATCCGGGGTCGAATGTGGCGCTGAAGGTCTTCGATGATTGGGCCGCGCATCCCATCGCCCGGCTGCGCGCGGCCGGCGTGGCGGTGACCGTGTCGACCGACGACCCGCCCTATTTTCACACCGACATGCGGCGCGAATACGCGATCCTGGCGCAGACCTTCGGCTGGGATGCGGCGGTGTTTGGCGGGCTCAACCGGGTGGCGCTGGACGCCGCGTTCTGCGATGCCGCCACAAAGGCGCGCGTTGCCGCCAAATTACAGGAGGGGGCATGAAGAACCTGACCGTGGTCGACCATCCGCTGATCCAGCACAAGCTGACGTTGATGCGGGAGAAGGGAACCTCCACCGCCGTCTTCCGCCAACTGCTGCGGGAGATCAGTCTGCTTCTGGCCTATGAGGTCACGCGCGATCTGCGGCTGACCAGCCGTCGCATCGAGACGCCGCTCATGGCGATGGACGCGCCGGTGCTGGAGGGCAAGAAACTGGCGCTGATCTCGATCCTGCGGGCGGGCAACGGTTTGCTGGACGGGGTGTTGGAGTTGATCCCGTCGGCCCGGGTGGGGTTCGTCGGGCTCTATCGCGACGAGCAGACGCTGACGCCTGTGCAGTACTACTTCAAGGTGCCCAAAGATCTGGGCGCACGCACAGTCATCGTGGTCGACCCGATGCTGGCGACCGGCAATTCATCTGCGAAGGCGGTGGATCTGCTGAAAGAGGCCGGCGCACGCGACATCCGTTTCCTATGCCTGCTGGCCGCGCCCGAGGGTGTGGCGCGGATGCAGACGGCGCATGCGGATGTGCCGGTGGTGACTGCCGCGCTGGACGACCGGCTGAACGAGATCGGATATATTCTGCCCGGCCTGGGCGATGCCGGGGACCGGATGTTCGGGACCAAGTGACCGGGCCCGCCCGCGCCCGGTGGCGCGGTTGTGCTTTCGGTCAAAGGGGGGCGCGCGGGGCGCCGCTAAATCGCCTAACGGTGTTGCGGGGCGCGTTGGGGCTTCGCCCGTTCGGCGCTGAAACGCGCCACCGGAGCGTTTCCAAGACGCGCCTCACACCGCCCCGGTATACTCCCCCCGCGCCGGGTAGCTTTTGGCGATGGCGAAATCGAGCGCGGAGACCAGTTCAGAGAAATGCGGGCGCACAAACGGCATGGTCTGGACCGAGCCGTAATAGAGCGTTCGTTCGGGCGTGACCATGAAAAGACCCGGTTCGGAGAAAAGCTTCGGTTCCTCGATCCCGATCGAGGTCTTGCCGCGCGAGGTGGAGATATAGAGCCCCCATTCGCGCGCCTTGCCGAGCGTCAGGCCGTAGCCGAAGCGTAGCTTTTTGGCGTCGATCTTTTCCGCCATCTCGCGCGTGCGCTCGACCCCGTCGGTGCTGATTGCAACGGTCGCGACGCCGCGTTCGGTGAAATCGTCGACGCGCTTTTCGAACTCGGTCAGATAGGTGGCGCAGATCGGGCAGTGCAGGCCGCGGTAGAAACAGATGAGCGTGCCGCGCTGGGAGGTTTCGGCGCTGAGGTCGAAAGAGCCATGGCTCAGCGTTTCGACGGCCAGTTCGGGGGTCTTTTGGCGGGGGATCAGCATTGGGGCGCTCCGATATTGTGCGGGCCGCTGGTTGGCGGATCGGGCCCGGCGGTGCAAGTCACGACCGCGCGAGCGCCGTGGTCCCGGCGACATAGACCGCGGCGACGGCGCGGTCGTCGCCCAGCATGATGGTGGGGAAGAGCGCCTCCCAAATGTTGTGCGCGCGGGCGGACCGCTGCGCGGTTACCGGCGTGGCGGCCAGATCCAGCACGACCAGATCGGCCCAGGCGCCGGGCGCGAGCCGTCCGTGATCGGGCAGGCACAGGGCCTGCGCACTGCCTGCGGTGGCAAGCCAAAGCAGGTGCGCGGGGTGCAGCGCGGCGCCGGAGAGTTGGCCGATCTCATAAGCCGCCGCCATCGTGCGCAGCATGGAAAAGCTGGAGCCGCCGCCCACATCCGTCGCCAGCCCGGTGGGGATGCACGATCGCTGCGCGCGGGTGATGTCGAACAGACCCGAACCGATAAACGTGTTGGAGGTCGGGCAATGGGCGATGGCGGTGCCGGTGTCCGCCAGCGCCGCCCATTCGCGATCCGTCAGGTGAATGGCGTGGCCCATCACGCTGCCGGGGCCGGTCAGCCCGGCCGATTGGTAGACATCAAGATAGTCGCCCGCCTGCGGGAACAGATCGGCCACCCAAGCGATTTCCTCCCGCTGTTCGGAAAGATGCGTCTGCAACAGACAGTCCGGATGCGCCGCCCATAACGCGGCCGCCGCCTCTAGCTGCGCGGGGGTCGAGGTGGGCGCGAAACGCGGCGTGACGGCGTACCGCAGCCGGTCGCGCCCGTGCCAGCGCGCAATCAGCGCGGCGCTGTCGTCATAGGCTGATTGCGCCGTGTCGCGCAGCCCGGGCGGCGCGTTGCGGTCCATCATCACCTTGCCGGCCGTGACCGCCATGCCCCGCGCCTGGGCCGCCGTCATCAGCGCATCGACGCTTTCGGGGTGGATGGTGCAATAGACGCTGGCGGTGGTGATGCCGTTCGCCAGGCAGAGATCCAGATAGATTTCGGCAACTTGCGTGGCGTAGTCCGGGTCGCCGAAGCGCATCTCTTCAGGGAAGGTATAGGTGTTCAGCCAATCGATCAGGCGCTTGCCCCAACTGGCGATGATGCCGGTCTGCGGATAGTGGGCGTGGGCGTCGACGAACCCCGGCAGGATCAGGTGATCGCCATGGTCGCAAAGGACCGCCTGCGGGTGCGCCGCGCGCATCCCCTCGGCATCGCCCACCGCCGCGATCCGGGCGCCGTCGACCAGGACCGCGCCACGGCGTGTGTGGCGCACCGCGTTCGGGCCGGCGCGGAAGGGGTCGTCGTCGAACTCCAGGATCTGACCCAGATGCAGTGTGGTTTTCATCGCGTCTGCCAGCGGTTATGCCATGGTTCTATCCTAACCGCCCGTGCATGTCCGCGCCAAACGGGCCGATTTTCGCCGGGACCGAGGAACCGCCATGACCGATGCCGAGGCCGACAAACCCGCCGATGCGTATGCGCTGAGCGCGACCGTTGTCGATGCCATTTTGGCGGCGGTGGAGGCGGGCTCGCAGGACCGGCTCATCGAGGTGATGGCGCCCCTGCACGAGGCCGACCGGGCCGATCTGATGGAACAGATCGAGCCGGGCGCACGCCAGAGATTGATCGCGCTGTGGGGCGAAAAATTCGACGGCGCGGTGCTGAGCGAGTTGGAGGAACACGTCCGCGACGAAGTTCTGGCGACGCTGGACGACGACCAATTGGCCAGCGCGGTTCAGGAACTGGAAACCGACGACCTGGTCTATCTGGTCGAGGACATGGAGGCCGACCAGCAGGCGCAGGTGCTGGACGCGCTGGGGCGCGCCGACCGGATCGCGGTCGAAGCCTCGTTGCAGTACCAAGAGGGCACCGCCGGCCGGCTGATGAGCCGCGAGTTGGTGATCGTGCCGCCGCATTGGACCGTCGGCCAGGCCATCGATCATATGCGCGCGCACAAGGACCTGCCGGAGACGTTCTACAAGGTGATCCTGGCAGACCCGCGGATGAATGTCGTGGGCACCGTGCCGCTGGGCAAGATCATGGCCAACCGGCGCGAGACGGCGCTGCTGGATCTGGCCAACACCACGCCACGCCTGATCCCGGTCGATCAGTCGGAGGCCGATGTCGCCTATGCCTTCAATCAATACCACATGGTCAGCGCGCCGGTGGTCGATGGCGACGGCCGGCTGGTCGGCGTGATCACCATCGACGATGCGATGGAGGTGCTGGAGGACGAGGCCGAGGAGGACATGAAGCGGCTGGCGGGGCTGGGCGACGAGGAACTCTCCGACAGTACATGGGCGACGTTGCGCGCCCGCTTCCCTTGGCTCGCCGTCAATTTGGTCACCGCGGTGCTGGCCTCGCTGGTGATCGCGCAATTCGAGGAGACCATCGCCGCCATCGTCGCGTTGGCGGTGCTGATGCCGATCGTCGCCTCCATGGGCGGCAACGCGGCCACGCAGACACTGACGGTTGCGGTGCGGGCGCTGGCCACCCGCGATCTGACCCGGTCGAACGCGATGCGCATCATTCGGCGGGAAACGCTGGTGGGCCTGGGCAACGGGATGGCCTTTGCCGTGATCGTCGGCATCGTCGGCTTCGTCTGGTTCGGCAGCGCCGCTCTGGGTGCGGTGATCGCGGTGGCGATGGTGGTTAACCTGATCGTGGCGGGGCTGTCGGGGATCCTGATCCCCATGGCGCTCGACCGGGCCGGGGCGGACCCGGCGCTGGCCTCCGGCACCTTCGTGACGACCGTGACCGATGTGGTCGGCTTTTTCGCGTTCCTCGGGCTCGCGGGCGTGGTGCTGCTGTGAGCGCGGGCGTGGATCTGCCCCGGGTCGAGGTGTTTTCGCGCGCCGACTGGCGCAATTGGCTGGCGGCGCACCATACGGCGTCGGGGTCGATCTGGTTGGTGAAGATGAAGAAGGGTCAGCCGGGATACGTGCCGCCGATGGATCTGGTGGCGGGGGCTTTTTGTTTCGGCTGGGTCGACAGCCTGCCGCGCAAGCTGGACGCACGCCGGTCGCTGTTGCTCTTCTCTGCGCGCCGGCCGGGCAGTGCCTGGTCCAAGGTCAACAAGGATCTGGTGGCGCGGCTGCGGGCAGCGGGACGCATGGCGCCGGCCGGCGAGGCTGCGGTGGCGGCGGCGCAGGCGGACGGATCCTGGTCGGCGCTCGATGCGGTCGAACGGCTGGAGGAACCGGCCGATCTGGTCGCGGCGCTGGACGCGACGCCGGGGGCGCGGGCGTTCTGGGATCGGTTCCCGCCCTCGTCGCGGCGCGGTATTCTGGAATGGATCAATGCGGCCAGACGGGCGGAGACACGCACACGCCGGGTGGCCGACACCGCGCGGCTGGCGGCGGCGAACCGCAAGGCCAACCACCCCGCCGGTCGCGACCGGGGCCCGGCGCCGCCGGTTTGACTTCGCCCCGAAAACCCCATTTGCTGAGATCAGAAAATACCCCCCGGAGAGACGCCTTGGCCGATATCCCCGCCTCCATCGACGCGACCGAGACGCTGCTGGCAGAGGTGGGCTATGTTTGCCCGCGGCCATTGGCGACGGTGGTGTTTCTGGCCCTGAAACTCGGTCGCCCGCTGTTTCTGGAGGGCGAGGCCGGCGTCGGCAAGACCGAGATCGCAAAGGCGCTGAGCGCCAGCCTGGGCCGGCGGCTGATCCGGCTGCAATGCTATGAGGGGCTCGATGCGGCGTCGGCCGTCTATGAGTGGAATTTCCCGGCGCAGATGGTCGCGATCCGCACGGCGGAGGCCGCCGGCGCCGACCGCGACGCGCTGACGGAGGAGCTGTTTTCCGACCGCTTCCTGATCCGCCGCCCGCTGCTGGAGGCGATGCAGCCCCAGGACGGCGGCGCGCCGGTGCTGCTGATCGACGAGTTGGACCGCACGGACGAGCCGTTCGAGGCGTTCCTGATGGAGGCCCTGAGCGACTTTCAGGTGACGATCCCGGAATTGGGGACCGTGGCGGCGGCGGATGCGCCGATCGTCATTCTGACGTCCAACCGCACGCGGGAGGTGCATGACGCACTGAAACGGCGCTGCCTGTATCATTGGGTCGATTATCCGGATTTCGACCGCGAGATGGCGATTCTGGAATCGCGCGCGCCCGAAGTGCGGGCCGAATTGAGCCGTCAGGTCGTGGCCTTTGTTCAGCGGCTTAGAACCGAGGATCTGTTCAAGAAGCCGGGCGTGGCGGAAACCATCGATTGGGCGAAGTGCCTGGTCGCGCTGGATGCGATCACGCTGAGCCCGGAGGTGATCGCCGACACGCTGGGCGCGATCCTGAAATACCAGGACGACATCGCCAAGCTGCAGGGATCGGAGGCGAAACGGATCCTGGACGAATCCAAGGCCGCGTTGGAGCCGGTGTGACCCGCCAGCGCCCTTGGGCCGGGACGCCCG
>JBCDDF010000022.1:0-47193 GCA_039180525.1 Pseudomonadota bacterium | reverse complement strand
CCTCCTCAATCAACTTCTGAAACCGCGTCCGAAGCGCATCCGGCAAAGGTGCTGACATGATCCATCCTCCCAAATAGGATGAATCACAGATCAGCGTTCAAGGGAATCCCTTCCGATTCAGGTTTTTGATCGGGTGCTTTAAAGCGTCGAGGGCGTTACCGATTTCGTCGGTCGGGGGCGCGATGATGCCTGCCGCTTGCATGCCATTGGCCAGCGCGCCGTGCGAGGCCTCGAACAGGCCGATCGTCTCCCGAAGCGCGGTAGAGACGGTTTCGGTGTTCCAGCGCAACACCAACTGACAGAATTCCTTGCCGATGCGCTGCGACAACATCCTTTGCCGGCCGGCAATGTTGATCGCCACTGCGCTGGCCAGCAGCATCTGGCCGGGATTGGCGTGCGCCTGCTCGATCAGAGAGACGACTTCGTTCATTTCCACCAGAAGCGGCATATTCTCCGCATAGAGCACTTCCGCGCGCGTCCCGGCGAAATCATCCGCGCCCATCATGCCTCGAATCGCGTCATCGACCGGCGTCCAATGCGATTTGACGAGTTCCAAACCGCGCAAAACCTTAGAGTTGTTCTCCGGTTCCGTAATGCGCAGATCCGAATCCCCATGCTCCAATGCCGCCAATGCCTTGGCGAAGTCGGCATGCGAGGCTTCCAGCATTTGCATATGGAAGTCCCTTTCCACACCCAATGCGATCATACAGGATGCCTTCGTCATCCTCTGGGTGAGCATCCGCTGGCGTCCCGCCACATTTACGCGGACCTTCGCGTCCTCCAACGGAAGCGCTGCAACACGATCTGGCGCCAGACCGGGCACCCCGTTGCCACCCATCCAGGCAGCCGCCGCCACACATGCTAAGATACCGATTTTATTAAGCAACACTGCACTGACCTTCCTCACTTCGACCCGCCGGCACATGCGAAGAACAAAGTGCAATACCGACAGATTCGGAGCTCTAACTCCATTAACCACCGCCCGGATCGTGCAACGATGTGGCAATAGAATGACAATTCAGCCCGCTATTAAGAATTGACGAGCGCCTCGGCATCCTCTCAACATCCGGATCATCGAATCGACTTACGGATCCCTGATCTATTCGGAAGACTGGCTAACAAAACACTGCTGCGAATAGTTTTTCACTTGTTGTAGCCACATTTGATAAATACGCCAGCGCTGAGGTGGTGAGGATGGTTTGAACAAGCGATTTGTCGACCCGCTGAAGACGGAAGCTTAATTTTTAGGAGTAGACGGTGATGGCTTACTCAAAAGCACGCGCCCTGGCATGCGCCGTGGCGTTTGCCGCCCAACTGGCGCCGCAGGGCGTCGCGGCACAAGAGGTTCAACTCATCTCGAACGACGGTTCGATCGACTTCAAAGGCGAGTTGGTCGACTTTTCCGACGGCACATATGTGTTGCGGACAGCGCTGGGCGATTTCCGCCTGAGTGCGGCGCGCGTGCGCTGCGTGGGCGACGCCTGCCCGCAGATCTCGGTCGACAGCGCCGATGTGCGTATCTCGGGGTCGGAGACGGTGGGCGAAGAGCTGCTGCCCATTATCTTGGCCGGCTATGCGGCGCGTCTGGGCGCGGAAGCGGACGTGACCACCGGCAGCGCGGCGTTCGAAAAGATCGTCAGCGTGGTTGCCGATGGCGGCTTCGGGGACGAACTGACGTCGTTTTCGATCGTCTCCCAGGGCACCGATGCGGGTCTGAACGACCTGCGCGAGCGGTCTTCGGAATTGGCGATGGCCTCGCGGGCCGTGCGCCAGAGCGAGATCGAGGATTTTGCCGCCGCCGGACTGGGCAACCTGGCGACGCTGCAGCAAGAGCGGATCGTCGCGGTGGACAGCATGCGCATTATCGTTTCGCGCGATAACCCGGTGGATCAGATCTCCATCGGTCAGCTTACAGGCATCTATTCGGGCGAGATCACCAACTGGCAGCAGGTCGGCGGCCCGAACGCGCCGATCAACGTCTATAGCCGCGCCGAAGGATCGGGTACGTTCGACATTCTGAACGACAAAGTCCTGCGCCCGCGCCGCAAGGCGGTGCTGCCGCAGGCCGAAATTGTCAGCGGTAACATCGAAATGGCGTCCAGCGTGGCCGCCGACCCGCAGGGCGTCGGCTATGTGGGCTACGCCTTTGAGCGCGGCGCCAAGACTCTGGAGATCATCACCGAATGCGGCCTGCCGGTGCGCGCGGATGCTTTCTCCGCCAAGACCGAGGAATACCCGCTAGAGCGCCGGCTTTACGTCTACAGCCCCGGTCAGGGGATTTCTGAAAGCGCCGCGGGCCTGTTCGAGTTCATGGCCTCGGCCGAAGTCGACGGTCTGGTCGAAAAGGCGGGCTTCGTCGATCTGGGCGTCGAGCGTCGCGACCAGGAAATGGCCGCCTCGCGTCTGCGCGATCAGATGGAAGGTGTCGCCGACCCGTGGGAGCTGTCGCTGATGCGGGAGCTGTTTATCTCCATGCAAGAATGGGACCGGCTGTCGACGACCTTCCGTTTCGCGCCCGGCGACTCGGTGCTGGACAACAAAGCCCAGCGAGACCTGGAGCGTGTGGTCGCCTATGCCGCCGACACGCCCGGTGCCGAACTGGTCGTGGCCGGCTTCACCGATGCCGACGGTCCCTTCAGTGCCAATCTGGCCCTGGCCGAACGCCGCGCGGCTCAGGTGGCCGAGGAACTGCGCCGCGCCGGCGGTGACCGCCTGGCCGAAGTGGAGCTTTCGGTGAAGGGCTTCGGCGAACTAGCGCCCGCCGGCTGCAACGACAGCTTCGAAGGCAAGCGCATCAACCGCCGCGTCGAAGTCTGGATCAAAAAGTGATCCGCTGATCGCACGACGACCCGGCATATGTGCCTGGCGGCCCACGGAACACCTCCGTGGGCCGTTTTCGTTCGCCCGAGCCGCGCCTTCTCGCGCGCGCCGGCGAGCGACACGCCCGCCACAGTCCGGCAGCGCGCGCGCAGCGATGCTTGTGTCGTAGGGCGCGCTGGTCAGAATGGCCCCATGTCCGACCGCCTGCGGGTCACCTTTGTCACGCGAAAATGGCCGCCGGCGATGGGCGGGATGGAGACCTATTCCAAAGCTCTGACCGATGCGCTGCGCAAGGATGTGGATCTGCGGGTCATCGCACTTCCAGGCAATCGGGATGGCAGCGTGCCGGGCACCTTGGCCCTGCTGCGTTTCGGTGCGCTGACGGCCGTTCGACTGCTCATGGCGCGCCGGCCGGACCCGATCACGCATATCGGCGATATGGCCAGTTGGCCGCTGGGCCTGTGCGCCCGCCTGCGGCGCCCCGGCGCGCAACGGGTGCTGTCGGCGCATGGCACGGATGTGTCCTATCCGTTGAGGGGGGGTGTTCTGGGGCGGCTTTATGGGGCCTATCTCAGGCTTGGGGCGCGGCTGCTGGGCCCGACCACCGTGATCGCCAATTCCGCGGCAACCGCCGAGGAAGCCCGCGTGCACGGATTTCGCAACACCGTCGTCGTGCCGTTGGCGGCATATGTGCGCACACAGACGATCGGCTACGACGGCAGCCGGCGGATGCTCTTTTCCGGTCGGCTGATCCCCAGCAAGGGGCTGACATGGTTTGCGGCCGAGGTCCTGCCGCAGCTGCCGGACGACATCGGCCTGGATGTGGCCGGAACGGTCTGGGACGAAGGGGAGCGGCGCGCTCTCGACGACCCGCGCGTTCGCCATGTCGGCCATCTCGACCAGCAGACGCTGTGGCAAGCTTACGCTAAGGCGCTCTGCGTTGTCGTACCCAACGTTGATCGACCGAATGGCGGGTTTGAAGGGTTTGGTCTGGTCGCGGTGGAGGCCGCCGCGGCCGGCGGGTTGGTTCTGGTCAGCAACCACAGTGGTCTGAAGGATGCGGCCATCCACGGTGAAACCGGGTTCCATTTGCCGCCGGGGGACGCCGCTGCTTGGGGCGCGAAGATACGCGAGATTGCCGAGTGGGACAGCGCACGTCGCAGCGCTTTTACCCAGAACGCCCGGCGCGTATGCGAAACGCGGTTTTCCTGGCAGCGGGTTGCCGACGACACATTGCGGCAATACCGCGCGTCGGGTTCTGCGCCGCGCAGCCTGCGCGCCGGTGACTGATGTGGACATGGGCCGGCCGCGTCCCGGCACAGTGCGCGGCGCGGCGCGGGGCTTACGGCACGAAAAAAGCGGGGACCGGGTGCGCCGGTTCCCGCTTTTTCACGCAGACGCGGACGGATTTGTCCACGCCCGCCAAGCATTCTGGGCGACCCCGGCCATGGCCGCGATGCCCCTTCGGTCTTTAACGGTCCATGAAGGTCGCGCCGACCGACGATACCTTGCCGTCGATTTCGGTACCCACGACTTCGACGCCGTCCACGATCACGCCAACCACCAGCAACATGTTCAGGCCGACGATGGCCGCTGTGATGACAACCCAGTCTACGGCGACGGCACCGGACTCGTCATTCAGGAAATTCTTGAAGCGTAGCATCTTACTCACCTCTTTCGCGCTCACTCACACTAAACAAGAGAAAGGCCGCGAAACCGTGGTTCAATTGAGGCGGTTTGGCGGCTATCCGGCGGGTTTCCGGGTATTTTTTCAGAAAACTGTAAATGAATTGGGCACGTTTCTGGCATCTGAATATTTAACGAATCCATAATCGCACCCCCTTTCCGCGCCCCGACCCTTGGCCTAGAAGAACGCGGATACGTGCATGAAAGAGGGGCGCGCCATGAAGTTCACGCTGTCTTGGCTCAAGGATCATCTGGCGACTGAGGCGTCGCTGGACGACATCCTGTTCGCGCTGACCGATCTGGGCCTGGAGGTCGAGGGCGTGACCGATCCAGGTGAGAAGCTCGCCGCCTTTACCGTGGGCGAGGTCCTGACGGCAGACAAACACCCCGATGCCGACCGCCTGCGCGTCTGTTCGGTGCAAACGGCGGCCGGCGTGCAGCAGATAGTCTGCGGCGCGCCGAATGCGCGGGCGGGTATCAAGGTCGTCGTGGCGCAGCCGGGCGATTACATCCCGGGCATCGATACCACGATCAAAGTGGGCAAGATCCGCGGCGTCGAAAGCCACGGCATGATGCTCAGCGAGCGGGAGATGGAGATCTCCGACGAACATGACGGCATCGTCGAATTGCCGGGCGACGCGCCGGTCGGCCAGCGCTATGTCGACTATGCCGGCGGCGGCGACCCGGTGATCGAGATTGCGATCACTCCGAACCGCCCCGACGCGCTGGGCGTGGCCGGGATCGCCCGCGATCTTGCGGCGCGGGGCTTGGGCACGCTGAAATCCCACGACCCGGTGACCGTGGCCGGTGCCTTCCCCTGCCCCCTCGCCGTGCATCTGGACCCGGCGGTGGCGGATCGGGCCTGCCCGCTGTTTCTGGGCCGCGTGATCCGCGGCGTGAGGAACGGCCCCTCGCCCGATTGGCTGCAGGCGCGACTGCGCGCGATCGGGCTGCGGCCGATTTCTGCCCTGGTCGATGTCACGAACTTTTTAACCTACGACCGCAACCGGCCGCTGCATGTCTTTGATGCAGACAAGGTCACGGGCGACCTGGTCGTCCGCCCGGCCATGGAGGGCGAGACGCTGACCGCGCTGGACGAAAAGACCTATACTTTTGCGGGCGGCGAGACGGTGATCGCCGACGACGCAGGCGTGGAGGCGATCGGCGGCGTGATGGGCGGACTGGCCTCGGGCTGTACAGAAGAGACGGTGAACGTGTTTCTGGAGGCCGCGTATTTCGACCCGCTGCGCACGGCGCAGACCGGGCGCGAGTTAAAAATCAACTCCGACGCACGCTATCGCTTCGAACGTGGCATCGATCCCGATTTTACCGCCCAGGGGATCGAGTTGGGTGCACGGATGATCCTGGATTTGTGCGGTGGCGAAGCGTCAGAGGTCTTCACCGCCGGCGCGGTACCCGATACGGCGCGGTTCTACACGCTCGATACCGGGCGCGTGCAATCGCTGGTGGGGCTCGACATCGCGGCGGAGGAGCAGACGCGGATCCTGACCGCGCTGGGGTTCGGCGTCGCGCGCGAACACAGCGGCGTGGAGGTTTGGGTTCCGTCCTGGCGGCCCGATATCAAGGGCGAGGCGGATCTGGTGGAGGAAATCGCCCGCGTCGCTTCTCTGACAAAGCTGAAGGGCAAACCCATGCCCCGCGCAGCCCGGGTGGCGCCGCGGATTCTGACCCGGATCCAAAAGCGCGAGGCGACCGCGCGCCGGCAACTCGCCGCGCTGGGCTATCATGAAAGCGTCACCTACAGCTTCGTCGACGCAGCCGCGGCGACGCTGTTTGGCGGTGGGGACGATGCGGTGCGGCTGGACAATCCGATCTCCAGCGACATGAGCCATTTGCGCCCCGACATCCTGCCCGGACTGCTGGCCGCCGCGGCACGCAACCAGGCGCGCGGATTTCAGGATGTGGCCCTGTTCGAGGCAGGGCCGGCCTGGACCGGCGGCGAGCCTGAGGATGAAAAGCGCCTGATCGCCGCCCTGCGCACCGGCCACACCGCGCCACGCAACGCCCATGACGCGCGCCGTGCGGTCGATGTGTTCGATGCGAAGGCGGATGCGGAGGCGGCGCTGGCCGCCATCGGCGCGCCCGATCGGCTGATGGTGATGCGCCCGGCGCCGGCCTGGTTTCATCCCGGCCGGTCCGGCGTTCTGAGCCTGGGCCCGAAGACCCCGCTGGCGGCGTTTGGAGAGGTGCACCCCAAGGTGCTGGTCGCGCTGGGCGTCAAGGGCCCGGCGGTCGCGTTTTCGATGGATCTGAGCGCACTGCCGGCGCCCAAATCCACCGTGCTGACGCGGCTGGCGCTGCAGGCGCCGGATTTCCAATCCGTCGAACGCGATTTCGCCTTCGTCGTCGACAGCGACACCCCCGCCGATAGCCTGCTGCGGGCCGCAAAAGGTGCGGACAAGACTCTGATTCAGGCGGTCTCGGTCTTTGACGTGTTCGAGGGCGCGCCGGCGCAGGCGCAATTGGGCGAAGGCAAGAAATCCATCGCCATCGCGGTTCGGCTGCAACCGGCCGACCGCACCCTGACCGATGCAGAGATCGAGGCGGTGGCGCAGAAGATCGTGACGCAGGTCGCCAAGGCAACCGGTGGCGTCCTGCGGAGTTAGAAGGGCGACACCGCCACCCGAATGGAGGACACGCGATGCACCTGAACGTCTATCTTTCTGGCGAGATCCACACCGATTGGCGCGACCGCATTATCGAGGGCGCCCAGGGCCTGGACGTGAGCTTTACGGCGCCGGTCACCGACCATGCCGCATCCGACGATTGCGGCGTAGCGATCCTGGGGGCCGAGGATCAGAAAGTTTGGCACGACCGCAAGGGCGCCTTGATGAACGCGATGCGCACGCGCAAGGCCATCGAGGATGCCGACATCGTGGTGGTCCGCTTCGGCGATAAGTACCGCCAGTGGAACGCCGCCTTCGATGCCGGCTTCGCGGCCGCGCTCGACAAGTCGCTGATCGTGCTGCACGGCCCGGAGCACGGCCACGCGCTGAAAGAGGTCTGCGCCGCCGCGCAGGCCGTCGCAGAGACACCGGAGCAGGTGGTGCAGGCGCTGCGCTATGTGCAGACGGGCCGGTTGCCAGACTAGCAGCACTCAACCGGAATGGATGCTAATATGTTGAAAATGCATCGTTTTTAGCCAAAAAGTGCTTGCGCGACCGCGTAACCCTCGGCACCTTTTCTGTCAAGTGCAGTCAAAGAGGTGCCGATGCGACACAAACCCGAAACCCGCAAACGAGACGTGGAACAGATGCTGGCCGGCCACGGGCTGATGTCGGCGGAGATCCTGTATCGTATGCCGGACGCCAAGCGGCTGTTACAGACCTTCACCTGGCAGGATTACGACCTGGCGCCGGACTTTCCGCGGCTGACGGCGTTCCTGGACTATTGGCGCAAGAACCTGGATGGCCCACTGCATTCGGTGCGCTATTGCCACCAGCGCCTGGTCCGCCCCGGCGAATGGCGTAAGGTCGATGGAGAGTTTCTGGTCAACTAGCGTCCGATCGGCCGGCGCCCGCGCGTCATCCCCTCGAATGCACGCCGCATTCGGATCATGGAGGGATGACCAATGACCCAAGACATCACCATATACGGCCTGCCGCAAAGCAACTGGGTCTGGAGCACGCGGCTTTTCGCCCGCGCCAAAGGACTTGAGGTGCGCCACGTAGCCAGCGCGCCACACAGCGAAGACGTACGGGCGATCAGCCCTTTGGGCAAAATTCCCGTACTGCGCCACGGGGCTGTCGAACTGGCCGAAAGCCGGGCGATCTGTGGCTATCTGGATGTGCTGGGCGCGGGCCCGAGCCTGATGCCGCAAACCCCGGTCGAGGAGATGTGGCTGTCGCTGATCCAGACCGGGCTGGAGCCGATGCTCATCCGCGACTACGTGTTCGGCTACATCTTCCCCGGCACCGAAGACGGCGCGCCGGACCGGGCCCGTATCGACGGGCTGCGCGACACGCTCGCATCGAAGCTCGGGGCGGTGACCCAAGGGCTTTCTGCCGGCATCCTGGGCGCGCGGCGCAGCGTGCTGGATATCATGATGACGCCGATCCTGTTCTACGTCGGGCAATTCCCCGAGGGCGCGGCGGCGATCGAGAGCGACAGCCGCCTGGCCGACTACCGCGACGCCCTGGTCCAGCACCCCGACATCGCGGCCACCGCACCCCAGGCGGAAGCGGCCTGAGGCGGGCGCAAGCGGTCCCGGGTCCAGCCCGGGACCTGGCCGCGCTCAGCCGTTGCGGTCGGGAATGTTCAGCCCCTTCTGCGAGGCCGGGCGCGCGATGGCCGCCTCCAACCAGCGATTGACATTGGCCATGCCGGTCAGCCCAACCAGATCACCGGCCTCGTAGAACACTTTCAGGCCGCGGACCCAGGGAAACGTGGCGATATCGGCAATGGTATAGGTCTCGCCCATGATCCACTCGCGCCCCTCCAGCCGCTGATCCAGCACGGACAGCAGCCGGTTGGCCTCGTTCACGTAGCGCTCCTTGGGCCGAGGATCCTCGATATCCTTGCCGGCGAAGCGGTGGAAGAACCCAAGCTGGCCGAACATCGGCCCGACGCCGCCCATCTGGAACATCAGCCAGGCCAGCGTCTGATACCGCGCCGCCGGGTCCTGCGGCAGCAGCTTGCCGCTTTTGTCGGCCAGATAGATCAGGATCGCGCCGCTTTCGAACAGCCCGATGGGTGTGCCGCCCGGCCCGTCAGGATCTACGATCGCAGGGATCTTGTTATTGGGGTTCAGCGACAGAAACTCGGGGCTTTTGACATCCGCATCTGACAGGGTGACCTTGTGCGGCTCGTATGCCAGCCCGATCTCCTCCAGCGCGATCGACACCTTCACGCCGTTGGGCGTGGGGAAGGAATACAGCTGTAGGATGTCGGGGTTCTGCGCCGGCCAGCGCTGGGTGATCGGGAAGGCGGAAAGATCGGCCATGGTGGCTCCTTATGCGGTCCAGACCCCAGCATGTGTGAAGCGGCGCCAGGTTATCAATGCCGCCTCAGGCAACGGATTGTCGTTTTCCGCGCAATAGTGGCCGGATGCAGGCCGGTCTTGTGGATGCACCTGTTGTCGCCTAGGCATGCCAGCGCTGCGGCGCAAAAGAACGCTGCGGGCCATGTCAGAACAGGGGAGAGGACATGATCAAGGAATTTCGCGATTTCATCGCCAAGGGCAACGTCATGGATATGGCGGTCGGCATTATCGTCGGCGCGGCCTTTACCGCCATCGTCAGTTCGCTGGTTGCGGATCTGATCGAGCCGATCATCGGGCTGATCCTGGGTGGGATCGATTTTTCCAACTACTTCATCGCACTGGATGGCGGCGACTACGCCACGCTAGAGGCCGCCGATTCCGCTGGCGCGGCCGCATTCAAATACGGCAACTTCATCACCGCACTGATCAATTTCCTGATCATTGCCTTCGTCGTCTTCTTGCTGGTCAAGGCGGTGAACCGGATCAAAGACGCAACCACCGCCCAGGAAGAAGAAGCCGCCGAAGAGCCCGCCGGCCCGACCCAGGAAGAACTGCTGGCCCAGATCCGCGATCTACTGGCGAAACAATCCTGAACCGAACCGCTGCGTCCCGGGCTTCGACCCGGGACCTCGCCGCCCGATCTCACAGCAGCGCAAGCCCCGCGTAAAGCACCGCAAGCCCCGCGGCGATCGCCCCCAATACCGACCGGGTGACCGCGCCGACCGCCAAAGCCGCGCCGGCGGCTGCCATGCGGGCGGGGTCCGGCACACCGCCGGTCGCTGCGGGCCAGACGATCAGCGGCGCCACCAGACCCGGCATCACCGCCACCGGCGTGAACCGCAGCAGCCGCAGCACGAAGGGGGGCAGCGGCCGGTCGCCGATCAGCCCGATGAAGGAAAAGCGGATCAGATAGGTGCCGATGCCCAGCAGCACGATCACGGTCCAGATCTGCGCGTCGCTCATGCCACCTTTCTCCGCCGTTGTTCCAGCCAGATCTCGACCAGCGCGCCGGTGACCATGGCCGCCGCCGCCGCCAAGATCAGCCCCAGATTATAGGGCACCCAGGCCAGCGCGAGAGCCAACGTGACCGAAACCAACGCCGCCGCGACATGCGCCAGGCTTTTCAGCATCGGCGCGAACAACGCGATGAAGGTGATGGGCACCGCGAAATCCAGGGCAAAGCGGTCCGGGATGGCCGTGCCGGCCACCGCGCCCACATAGGTGCCCACATACCACAGCGGCCCGACGAAGGAGATCGCCCCGAAGAAATAGGCCATCTTCTGCCCGGTCGTCAGCGGCGGCGCTTCCTCGAACCGCTTGATGGCCACGCCATAGCTTTGGTCGACCAGCAGATAGGCCGCCAGCGCGCGCATCCAGAACGGCGCCGGGCCCATATGCGGCGCCATCGAGGCCGAATACATCGCCATGCGCATGTTCACCGCCAACGCGGTCGCGATCACGATCAGCGTCGGCGCCTGGTCGATCAGCAGCTGCACGGCCACGAATTGCGACGCACCGGCGATCACCAGCACGCTCATCGACATCGTCTGCAACAGATCGAACCCGGCTTCGGTGGCGATCACGCCGAACAGGACGGCGAACGGGACGACCACCAGCACAAAAGGCAGCCCGTTCCAAAATCCCGATAGAAAGCTTGCGCGAAGAGGCGAGGACATGAAGCTCCGCTTAGCGCGGGCGGGCGGCGGAGTAAAACCGCAAAGGGTGATCTTGCCAATCACCGGGCGGGATGGTTTCGTCGGCGCCCGGACCGCTGCCGAAGGTCGCCGATGCCAGACAGCCCCATCCTGCCCGACCCCGACGATCCGCGCCTTACGCGGGCCGTGCGCGCGGTCGATCAGACCGGCGCCGCCCGGGATCTGCGCGTGGTCGAAGAAAGGCCGCTGACGATCTTTCTGAACCGGCAGGAAATCGTCACCGCGATGACCATCGGCGATCACCCGAAGCTTCTGGCCGTGGGGTATCTATCGAACCAGGGCATGCTGCGCACAGACGATCGCATCACCGGTACCGACTTCGACGCCGATCTGCAGACCGTGGTCGTCCGGACGGAGCGCGAAACGGATTACGAGGCGAAGCTGCAGCGCAAGATCCGCACCTCTGGCTGCGCCGTCGGCACGGTGTTCGGCGATGTGATGGACGGGCTGGATGCCGTGACATTGCCGCCGGGGGAATTGCGCGTGTCCGATCTTTACGCGTTGGCGCGCCAGATCAACACGCTGCCCAGCCTCTATCTGGCCGCGGGCGCGATCCATGGCACGGTTTTGTGCCAGGGCGACCGTTTGCTGGCGTATTTCGAGGATGTCGGCCGGCACAACGCCGTGGATAAGATCGCCGGCTGGATGCGGCTGCACGGCATCGCCGCCGCCGACAAGACGCTTTACACCACCGGGCGGCTGACATCGGAGATGGTGATCAAGACGGCGCTGATGGGCATACCGGCGCTGGTGTCCCGCTCCGGCTTCACCGCCTGGGGGGTGGAACTGGCGCAAGACGTGGGGCTGACGCTGATCGGGCGGCTACGCGGACAGCGGTTCTTGTGCCTGGCGGGCGAGGAGCGCCTGATCTGGGACGCCGACCCCGCGCGTGCGGCCGAGTGATCGCGGGATGACCGCAGGATGATCACCGGCGTGATCCTGGCCGGCGGCGCCGCGTCCCGCATGGGCGGTGGCGACAAGTGCCTGCTGCCCCTGGGCGGGCAGACCCTGCTGGCGGGGATCATCGCACGGCTGGCACCGCAGGTCGATCGGGTGGTCCTGAACGCGAATGACGATCCGGCGCGGTTTGCCGGTTTCGGGGTGTCTGTGGTGCCCGACAGTCTGCCTGACCGTCCCGGCCCGCTGGCCGGCGTGCTGGCGGGGATGGAGACCGCCGCACCGGGGCATGTCGTAACCGTGGCTGGCGACACACCGCACTTTCCCACCGATCTGGTCGCCGGCCTTCGGGCCGCTCTGGGCCCCGGCCACCCGATCGCGCTGGCCGCCAGCCCGAACGCCCGGCGCGGCTGGGGTCTGCACCCGACCTTTGGCCTGTGGCCCACCGATCTGGCTGCAGATCTGCGCGCCGCGTTGCAGGCGGGCACGCGCAAGGTCGTCATCTGGGCCGAGCGGCACGGCTTTGCCGAGGCGCGCTTTCCGGCGTCGGACGGCGACCCCTTCTTCAACATAAACACGCCGGAAGACCTGGCCGCCGCTCAGGCCAGGTTGGCGCCATGAGGGTGTTTGGCGTTGTCGGTTGGAAAAACCAGGGCAAGACCACGCTGGTCGAACGCCTGATACCGGAGCTTGCGGGCCGCGGCTTGCGGGTTTCCACGGTCAAACACGCCCATCACGCGGCCGAGTTGGACATGCCGGGCCGCGATAGCCATCGCCATCGCACAGCCGGCGCGGCGGAGGTGTTGCTGGCCAGTGCCGCCCGTGTTGCGGTTATCGAGGAACTTCGCGGGGCGCCGGGGCCGCCCCTGCCCGCGCTGCTGCGGCGTCTGCAACCCGCCGATCTGGTGCTGATCGAGGGGTTCAAGACCGCGCCGCATCCAAAGCTGGAGGTTTTCCGCGCAGCTGCCTGCGCTCACGCGCCCTATGCGCTGTCCGATGCCTCGGTCCGGTTTCTGGTGGGCGATGCCGGTCCGCACGCCGTGCCGGTGCCCGTGCTGCCGGACGATATCGCCGCCATTGCCAATGCGGTGCTGGATGCCGCCGCGCCGCTGCCATGACCGCACCGCCCCTGAAAGACGACTGTTTCGCGCTGCCGCCAGGTGTCGACTGGACCCCGGTGGAGGATGCGCTGGCGGTGCTGCGCAACGGCCTCGCCCCGGTCACGGAGGCCGAGACGCTGCGCCTAACCGCCGCCACGGGCCGGGTGCTGTCGGCCCCGGTGACGGCCCGACGGGCGCATCCGGCGGCGGCGAATTCGGCGGTGGATGGTTACGGCTTTGCCGCCACCCACTTGCCTGCACCGGTCCAAGACATCCACACCTTGCCGCTGCACCCGGGCCGTGCCGCGGCCGGCGCGCCCTTCGAGACCGCCGTGCCGCCCGGCAGGGCGCTGCGCGTGCTGACCGGGGCGGCGTTGCCAGCGGGTGTGGATACGGTGGTGCTGGACGAGGATGTGACCCGCGACGGCGCGGCGCTTCGCTTCCGCACCGGTGTGAAACCCGGCGCCAATTGCCGAGCTGCGGGCGAGGACACGGCCGCGGGCGCGACGGTCCTGCAGCCCGGTCGACGCCTGCGCGCCCCGGATCTGGCGCTCGCCGCCGCGGTGGGTGTGGGCGAAGTGTCCGTGCGCCGGCCCCTGCGCGTAGCGATCCTGTCGACCGGCGACGAACTCGCGGCTCCGGGCACCGCCACGCCGGCCGCACCGCATCGGATGTATGACGCGAACCGCCCCATGCTGCGCGCGCTGCTGGAGCGTTGGGGGATCGAGGTGCTGGATCTGGGCATCGCCCCCGACGACCGCCCAGCGGTGCACGCCGCGCTGGCGCGGGGACGCGCGGAGGCGCATGCGGTGATCGCCAGCGGCGGCGCCTCGGCCGGCGATGAGGACCATGTGGCCGCCGTCCTGCACGACGCCGGCGTGCTGCACACCTGGCGCATCGCGGTCAAACCGGGCCGGCCGCTGGCGCTGGCGAACTGGGACGGCGTGCCGATCTTCGGCCTGCCGGGCAACCCGGTGGCGGCCTTCGTCTGCGCGCTTATCTTCGCCCGCCCGGCCTTGAGCGTGCTGGCCGGCGAGACCTGGCCCGCGCCCCTGGCCTTCACTGTCCCGGCGGCGTTTTCCAAACGCAAGAAACCAGGCCGGCGCGAGTATCTGCGTGCCCGGCTCGACGCGGCCGGCGCGGCAGAGGTCTTCGCCTCCGAAGGCTCGGGGCGCGTGTCAGGCATCGCCTGGGCGCAAGGGCTGGTCGAGTTGCCGGACGGCGGGCTGACCGTCAGCCCCGGCGATCCGGTGCGCTTCCTGCCCTATGCCGGGTTCGGGCTTTGACCCGCGCCGCCCGCGCGCAGGCGCATACGGCGCTGTTTTACGCCGCGATGTTCGGCGCGCTGGGTGCGCATCTGCCGTTCTGGCCGGTTTGGCTGACCGCCTGGGGGCTCAGCCCGCAGGAGGCGGGGTTCTTTCTCAGCCTCAGTTTCGTGGCACGCATCAGCGCCGGCCTACTCATCCCGGTGCTGGCCGACCGATCCGGGCGGCGGCGCATCACAATGGCGGCGCTGGCGATCGCCGGAGCGCTGGTCTTTGCCGCGCATGCGGCGATCGGCACCCGCGCCGCGCTGCTGGCCGCGACAGTCATCAGTGGCGGGCTGATCTCTGCGACCATGCCGCTGGGCGAGGCGCTGGGCTCTGGCGCCGCCACCCGGTTCGGGTTTTCCTATGCGCTCCCCCGGGCGCTCGGCTCGCTTGGGTTTCTGATCGCCAACTTCGCGGTGGGTGCGCTGATGGCCCGGCTGGGCCCGGACGCGGCACTTTGGTGGATCGTTGTGCTTTTGGCGGCAGCGGCGGCGCTGGCGCTGCGTCATCCGGGCGGCGCGAAACAGGACCGCGCACCACCCAACTTTGCCGAGATCGGCAGGCTTATCCTGCACCCGATCTTTGCGCTGTTCCTACTGGCGGGAACGATGACAATGTCCAGCCACGCGGTCTACTACACCTACAGCTCCGTCCGCTGGCAAAGCCTGGGGATCGGCCCGCAGACCATCGGCGCGCTATGGGCGTTTTCGGTGGCGGTGGAGGTCGTGTTCATGCTGACGCTGGGGCGGCGGCTGATCGGCTGGATCGGTCCCCTGGGCGCGCTGATGCTGGCCGCCGCGGGTGGCGTGGTGCGGTGGGGGCTGATGGCGTTCGACCCGGTCTTGCCGCTTCTCTGGCCGCTGCAGGCGCTGCATGTGCTGACCTTTGCCGCGGGGCATCTGGGCTGTATCGCGTTCATTGCCGCGGCGGTGCCGGAGCGGCTGAACGCCTCTGCTCAGGGGGCGTTCATGGGGCTGGCGGCGGGCATTCTGACCGTGGCGGCGATGGCTTTGGCGGCGTGGGCCTACCCGTCCCTGGGCGGCGGGGTCTATTGGATTGCAGCGGCGATGTCGGCTGCCGGGTTGGCGTTGACGCTAACGCTGCGGCGGCGCTGGGCCGGGGCGTGCCTCAGCTTCCATGCGCCATCCCGCTCACCTGGGTAAGCAGGACGAAGGCCCGGCCCGAGCGGGTGTCGACCAGCCGCAGCAGCGCGGCATCGTCGGCCTCGGGCGCGAAATCCGACAGCGTCCGGTCGAACAGCCGCTGAAAGTGCAGCGCGGTGTCGCGAAAGATCGCATCGGCCCGCATGGCGTTGCGCACCGCCTCCAACGCCGCCGGATCGGTGATGCCGGCCAGGGGCATCAGATCGGCCCGCGCTGCGCCACCCTTGGCGAATTGCCGCCAATCGGCGGCGGTGGCCGGCGCCGGCAGCAGATCGTCCATGTAAAGACCGACATGGGCCAGGTAGTTCAGGCAATCCTCCGCCGCCTGCAACAGCTTGGCCATATCCTGCAGCGCCAGCGCGCGGGTCAACACGTCGAACCCGGCGCGGTCCTCGGCATCCTGGGGAAAGTTGAGCGCCTGGATCGTCTCCAGCAGCGTCAGCGGGGTCGAGGGTTCGGCGGGTTCGGCCAACGGCAACGCGGCCTGGATCTCTGCCGGCGGTTGCGGGTCCGGTCCCGGTCCGGGCGCCGGTGACGCCGCGGGCGCGGGCGCGGGCGGGCGCGACGCCCCCTCCAGCCCCTTGATCCGTCGGCCGGCCTTTTCCTGCGCGCTCTCCACGGCGGCGAGCCGTTTGGCCAGCGCCTCTATCTCCGCGCTTCGCTGGGTCGCCGCGTCCCACAATCGGCCCAGGGCGGCGATCAGCGCCAACGGGCCGAGAAGCGCCGCCACCAGCCCCAACATGGCTACGACAAGACCCAGGCCTGCCGGGCGGCTGGTGCCCAGATACCCCGCGCCATATGCCAGGACCAATGCCGCCCAAGCCAGCGCCGCCGCGCGTACCATGCGGCGGACCCGCGCCGCCGCCGCCGGCTGCTCAGGCCCCAGCACCGGGCTAGACGTAGCGAATGTCGAGGATCTCGTAGTCGCGCACCCCACCGGGCGTGCGCACCTCAACGCTGTCGCCGACTTCCTTGCCGATCAACGCCCGCGCCAAGGGGGAGTGGATGTTCAGCCGCCCGTTCTCGATATCGGCCTCGGCTTCGCCCACGATCTGATAGGTTCTCTTGGCCTCGCTGTCCTCATCGACCAGATGAACCGTGGCGCCGAACTTTACGGCGCCTGACATCTTGGTGACGTCGATGATGTCCGCACGGCCGATCAACCCCTCCAGTTCGGCGATGCGACCCTCGATATGGCTCTGCTGTTCGCGGGCGGCGTGATATTCGGCGTTTTCGGACAGATCGCCATGTTCGCGCGCCTCGGCAATGGCCTTGATCACAGCGGGGCGGGACACGGATTTCAACTGCTTAAGCTCGGCATCAAGCTTGGCAAATCCCTGTTTGGTCAGCGGCACCTTTTCCACCACATCTCTCCCGGCTGATGTCCGTGATTCGCCCGGCGCGCCCCCACGCGATCCCGGACCACCCTGACGATAGGCAAGCCCCGGGGGGAGTTCAAGCCGCGCCAGCGACGCTTTGCCCGCATTGACCCACGGTGGGTGGGACGCTTACCTGTTGCGCACGCAAGCGGGAGAAGCCGATGACCGACACGGCGCGCGAAAGCATGGAATATGACGTGGTGATCGTCGGGGCCGGGCCGGCGGGGCTGTCGGCCGCGATCCGCCTGAAACAACTTGACCCGGACCGGTCCGTCGTCGTGCTGGAAAAGGGGTCAGAGGTCGGTGCGCACATCCTTTCCGGCGCGGTACTGGACCCGATCGGGCTGGATGCGCTGATCCCTGATTGGAAAGACCGTGGCGCCCCGCTGAACGTGCCGGTACGCAAGGACAGGTTTCTGCTGCTGGGCCCGGCCGGCAGCATCCCGATCCCCAACTTCCCGATGCCGCCGCTGATGAAGAACCACGGCAACTACATCGTCAGCATGGGCAATGTCTGCCGCTGGATGGCCGAACAAGCCGAAGAACTGGGGGTGGAGATTTTCCCCGGCATGGCCTGTTCGGAACTGGTTCTGGCGGAGGATGGCTCCGTCAAGGGCGTGGTCGCCGGCGAGTTCGGTATCGAAAAGGACGGCACGAAGGGCGGATCCTATGAGCCCGGGATGGAACTGCACGGCAAGTATGTGATGCTGGCCGAGGGCGTGCGCGGGTCGCTGTCGAAACAGGTGATCGCACGATACGAACTGGACAGCGACACGCAGCCGCAAAAGTACGGCCTGGGCATGAAAGAGATCTGGGAGATCGACCCCAAGCACCACCGCGAGGGGGAGGTCATGCACACGATGGGCTGGCCGCTGGGCCGCAATGCCGGCGGCGGATCCTTCCTTTATCATGCCGAAAACAATCAGATCTTCTTGGGTTTTGTGGTACACCTGAATTATAAGAACCCGCACCTCTATCCGTACCAGGAATTTCAACGCTTCAAGCATCACCCAAAGATCGCAGAGCTGCTGAAGGGCGCGAAGCGTGTCGCCTATGGCGCACGGGCGATCAGCGAGGGCGGTTGGCAATCGCTGCCCAAACTCACCTTTCCCGGCGGCGCGCTGCTGGGTTGTTCCGCCGGCATGGTCAACGTGCCGCGGATCAAAGGGAATCACAACGCGATGCTCTCCGGCAAGGCCGCGGCCGAGGCGGCCCATGCGGCGTTGGAAGACGGGCGCGCCGGCGACGACCTGCTGGCGTATGAACAGTCGGTGCGCAGCGGGCCGATCGCGAAAGATCTCAAGCCCGTGCGCAATGTCAAACCGCTATGGTCGAAACGCGGCATGATCGCCTCTCTGATCGGTGGCGGGATGGATATGTGGACCGCGACGCTGACGGGGCTGAACCTGTTTGGCACCATGAAACATGGCGGTTCGGATGCCGAGGTGACGGGCAAGGCCTCTGCCTTCAAGCCCATCGACTACCCCAAGCCCGATGGCAAGGTCAGCTTCGACCGGCTGACAAATGTCAGCTTTTCGGGCACCAATCACGAGGAAAACCAACCCAGCCACCTGACACTGAAAAACCCGGAGGTTCCGATCCTGGTCAATCTGCCGAAATACGCCGAACCAGCGCAGCGCTACTGCCCGGCCGGCGTGTACGAGGTGGTGCAAGAGGACGGGCAGGACCCCCGCTTTCAGATCAACGCTCAGAATTGCGTGCATTGCAAAACCTGCGACATCAAAGATCCCAGCCAGAACATCGTCTGGGTCACACCGCAGGGCGGGGATGGGCCGAATTACCCGAACATGTAACCCGAGTTTCGCCGTATTCGGCTGGTTTGCATCGCCGGTGGCGTGCCCCTAGGGTGGCGCGCGCAGGCAGGTTTCGGAGGATCGCATGAAGGCTCGCTGGACGTCCCGGATTGGCGCGGGGTTCGCACTGTTGGCGGCAACTATGCTGCCGGCCGCAGCGCAGGAGGGCTTGGCCGGGTCGTATCTGGCCGCGTCACAGGCCGATCTGCGCAACGATTTCGCCGCCGCGTCCCGCTATTACGACGATGCGATCCAAGTGCGCCCCGACAACCCGGGTTTGCTGAACAACGGTCTGGTCACCGGCATCATCACCGGGCGCATGACGCGCGCCTTGGCCCTGGCCGGGCGGCTGCAACAGATCGACCCCAACAACCAGATCGTCGCCCTTGCGCGGCTGGCAGAGGCGTTCCGCGCAGAGGATTACGACCTGGCGCTGCGGCTGATCCAGAACGACAGCTACCAGCTCAATCCGCTGTTCACCGAACTGATCGAGGGTTGGGCGATTGTCGGCCAGGGCGATTTCGGTGCCGCGGTCGACATCTTCCAAGGTATGGACGGTAATAGCGCGCTGGTCGCCTATGGTGCCCTGCACCATGCCCTGGCGGTGGCGTTCGCCGGCGACTTCGCCTCTGCCGCCGCGATCCTGGATGGTGACGGCGACGGGCCGCTGCACCTGAACCGGATCGCGCTTTTGACCCATATCGTCGCGCTGGCCCAGGCGGAGCGCACCGACGAAGCGCTGGCACGGATCGAGGACGCGCTGGAGGGGGGCTTCGACGACCCCGATCTTCTGGCGATGCAGGCCCGGCTGGAGGCGGGGGAGGATCTGTCGTTCGACCAGATCCGAAACGCCGCCGACGGCGCCGCATCCGTATTCGCGCTGATGGCCAGCGCGCTGACGCGGGAGGACGCGGAACGCCTCGGGCTGATCTATGGCCGGCTGGCAACGCATATCCGCCCCGCCTATGACGAGATGACGACACTGATCGGCGACACGTTTGCACGCCAGGGTCAGTTCGACCTCGCGGCCATGGCCTATGAGGAGGTCGCGCCCAGCTCCGCCTGGTATGTTAGTGCCGAGATCGGGCGCGCCGACGCGTTGCGCGACGCCGACCGTGTCGACGAGGCCGTCGAGGTGCTGTCGAGTCTCAGCCGGGAACGGCCCGGCACGCAAAGCGTCTATGTCGCGTTGGGCGACACGCTGCGCGGATCGGAGGATTTCGAGCGGGCGGCCGAGGCCTATACCCGCGCGATCGACCTGATCGTGACCGAGGCACAGCCGCAGTGGCGGCTCTATTATGTTCGGGGCATCACCTATGAACGCACCGGCCGCTGGCCCGAGGCGGAAGCCGACTTCCGCAAGGCGCTGGAACTGAACCCCGATCAACCCAACGTCCTAAACTACCTGGGTTATTCTCTGGTGGAGATGCGCCAGAACCTGGAAGAGGCGCAGTCGATGATCGAACGCGCGGTGGCGCAGCGGCCGCAGGACGGGTTCATCACCGACTCGCTGGCCTGGGTGCTTTACCGCCTGGGCAAGTACGAAGAGGCCGTGGTGCCGATGGAGCGGGCGGTGGAGCTTGAGCCGCTCGACCCGATCATCAACGATCATCTGGGCGACGTGTTGTGGAAAGTCGGCCGCAAGACTGAAGCCGTGTTCCAATGGCGCCGGGCCCTATCCTTCGAGCCGACCGAAACCGATGCGGCGCGCATCCGGCGCAAGCTGGAGGTCGGGCTGGACGTCGTTTTGGAAGAAGAAGAGGCCGAAGCCGCCGGCGCTGATGCCGAGACCGCGCTTGGGGACTGACGTCGTCAGCGGGCTAGCTCGTGCCAAGATCAACCTTTGCCTGCACATCACCGGCCAGCGGCCGGATGGATACCACCTGCTCGACAGTCTGGTCGCGTTCGCCCAGATCGGCGACTGCCTGATCGCGGAGCGTGCGCCAGCGACCTCGCTGACCTTGGCCGGGCCGTTTGGCGCCGATCTGCCGGCGGACGGCGACAATCTGGTGCTGCAAGCCGCCGCGCTGATGCCCGATTGCCCAGCGGCATTGCGGTTGGAAAAGAACCTGCCCGTGGCCGCGGGGCTGGGCGGCGGCTCGGCCGATGCGGCTGCAGCACTGCATGTGCTGGCGCGGCTCTACGACCGGCCGCTGCCGCAGGACACGGCATTTCTGAACTTGGGCGCCGATGTGCCGGTCTGCATGCGTACCGCGCCCACGCGGATGTCCGGCATAGGCGAGACACTGACGCCAGGGCCGGAGCTGCCGCCGCTTTGGGCGCTGCTGATCAATCCGCGCGTTCCCTGCCCCACCCCGCCGGTGTTTCGGGCGCTTGACCGAAAGGACAATGCTTCCTTGCCGCCCATGCCACGCCGGTTCGACAGCGCCGCGGCGGTGTTCGACTGGTTGGCGGGCACCCGCAACGATCTGGAAGCGCCAGCGACCGGCCTGGTGCCGGCGATCGGCGCGGTGTTGGAGGCGCTGCGGCATACCGGGGGGGGATTGGCACGCATGTCGGGCTCGGGCGCGTCCTGTTTCGGGCTTTACGCGCGCGAGGCCGCGGCGCTGGATGCCGCCGACGCCATTCGGGCACAGGCGCCGGAATGGTGGGTCGCGGCGGCGCCCTTGGCGCGGTGATCCGCGCCCGCGGCAGCGGCGTTTGAGTATTTGGGGAACAAAGAAGCCGGTGCGGTTCAGCGCACGCGGTCGACCACGAAATCGGCCAAGTCCAGCAGCATGTCGCGCAGATCGCCCGGTGGCAGGTCGGCCAGCGCGCCCTTCGCCGCAGCCGCCTGGGCCAGCGCCCGGTCACGGACTTGGGTCAGCGCCCCAGCGGCACGCATCTTTGCCTGCGCAGTGGCCAGATCCGCCGCATTCTGATCGCCGCGCACGATGACGCGGGTCCAAAAGGCGCGGTCTGCGGTGTTCGCCGCAACAGCCAGGATAACCGGCAAGGACATCTTGCGTTCGCGGAAATCGTCGCCAACGTTCTTGCCCAGTTGCGCGCCGACACCGCCATAATCCAAAAGGTCGTCGACCATCTGAAACGCCACGCCCAGCGCGTCGCCATAGGCGCGCAGCGCCGCTACATGGGTCTCTGGCGCGCCAGCGACCACGGCGCCGGATTCGGTAGCCGCGGCGAAAAGCGCGGCCGTCTTGCCGCGGATCACGCGCAGATACGTCGCTTCGTCGGTTGCGAGGTTGCGCGCCGCGCTGAGTTGCAGCACCTCGCCCTCAGCTATCACCGCGGCGGCGTTCGACAGGATGTCGAGCACGCGCAGACTGCCGGTTTCCACCATCAACTGGAACGCACGGGCAAACAGGTAGTCGCCCACCAGCACCGAGGATTGATTGTCCCAAAGCAGGTTGGCGGTCGGCCGTCCGCGCCGCTGGTCGCTTTCGTCGACCACGTCGTCGTGCAAAAGCGTCGCGGTGTGGATGAACTCGACCGTCGCGGCAAGCTTCACGTGATCTTCGCCGCCATAGCCGCACATCCGCGCAGCGGCCAGCGTCAGCAGTGGCCGCAGCCGCTTGCCACCGGCCTCGACCAAATGCGCGGTCACCTCCGGGATGCGCGGCGCGTGTTCGGACGCCATGCGGTCGCGGATCAGCGCATTGACCGCCGCCATATCGCCGCTGAGGCTGTCTTGCAGGCGTTCGAACGGGCCCAGGGTCTCTATCGCTGCTTCAGACACTCTCGACGCCCCATTTCCGGCCCGGTACTCTGCCGCCCATGAAGGAAATTCTGCGCACCACGGACCCGACGGTGATTGCCTTTGCCACCGCTCTGTTGCGGGCAGAGGATATAGAATGCTTCGTCATGGACGTCCATATGAGCGTACTCGAAGGCTCGATCGGCATCTTTCCGCGGCGGATGATGGTGCGCCGGTCGGATGCTTTTCGCGCGCGCTCGATCCTGACCGATAACGATATCGAGGTCATCGCCTGACCGCCGGTCCGGACGATCTGTCGCAAGACGCGTTTCTGGGCGGGCGGCTGCGGCTCTTCCAGCCGCGGCGCGGGTATCGCGCGGCGACCGACCCGGTGCTGCTGGCAGCCGCGGTACCCGCGCGGCCCGGCCAGGCGGTGCTGGATCTGGGCGTGGGCGCGGGTGCGGCGCTGTTTTGCTTGGCGGCCCGCGTGCCCGGGCTGCGGTTGGTGGGGGTGGAACGGCAGCCGTGCTACGCCGCGCTGGCGCGGCGGAACGCGGCCGAAAACGGCTTTGCCGCGCGTATCTTTCAGGGCGATGTGGCCGCGCCGCCGCCGGCGCTGCGGGCCGCGGCGTTCGATCATGTCATCAGCAACCCGCCCTACGACCCTGCGGGCGGGACGGCACCGGCGGAGATCGGGCGCGCCGCCGCGCATCAGGAAAGCCTGCCGCTGGACGTGTTTCTGGATCACGGTCTGCGCCGCCTGCGCCCGGGCGGCTGTCTGACCGTGATCCAACGCGCCGACCGGCTGCCCACCCTGCTGGCCGCGCTGGATGGCCGCGCGGGGGATGCGACGCTTCTGCCCATCGCCGGGCGTGCCGGCCATGCCGCAAAGCGGATCCTCGTCCAGGTGCGCAAGGCGCGGCGCGGGCCGCTGCGGCTTTTGCCGCCGCTGGTGATGCATTCCGGGCCCGCACATCGCAGCGACGCACCCGATTTCACCCCCCAGGCGCGGGCGATCCTGCGCGATGCCGCCGCCCTCCCGTTGGCCCCCCCAATTTCGGCGGGTGACAAAGGCGCCTGATTCGTGCTGCACTCGCATCATTCAGAGAGAAACTTATCCATAAAGGAGACCCCTGAATGAGCCTGACTTCCCACCTGTCAGAACTCCGTAAGAAGCACGAACACCTTTCCGAACAAGTCGAACAAGAACAGCGCCGACCCGGGTCCAGCGATCTGCAGATCCAGGATCTCAAGCGCAAAAAACTTCAACTCAAAGACGAAATCGAGCGCATATCGGCTCAGATCTAGCGTCCTCAGGCTGCCTGCGCCCGGCGCGCGGCGGCCGAACGGAAGAAGCCGGCGATGGTGCGGCCCCAGGCCGCGCCCGCCACCGGCGTGTCAAGTCCTGCACGCGCCGCCGACACGATATCCGCTGGAACGGCGCTGGCCAGCCGGGCATCGAGGATGTCCTCAAGAAACGGCGCCGAATACTCCGGATGCGGTTGCGATGACAGCGCCACCGGCGCCGCGGCATCGCCATAGGCCAGGATCGCGTGTGGGCAGAATGCCGAGCCTGCCAGCGTCACCGCATCGGGCGGCGGCGCGATCACCTGATCCTGATGCACGGCATAGCCGTTCCACTCGCCGCCATGGCCGGCGATCCAATCGACCTGCGCCCCAGCGGCGGTGTAACGGTGAACCCCCAGGCCCCAGCCTTTTTCCGACTTAACGACGCGCCCGCCCATCGCCTGAGCCATGACTTGATGGCCAAAGCAGATACCCACCAACGGCACGCGATCGGCAATGGCGGCCCGCACGAATTCCTCCAGCGGCGGCAACCAGTCGTGATCCTCGTAGACGCCGTGGCGCGATCCGGTGATCAGCCATCCCTCGGCGCTTTTCGGCGCGGGAAGCGTCTCCCCCCCGTCCACATCGATGGTGAACGGTTTCAGCCCCGCATCGGCGGTGGTCAGGAACCGGGCGAAGATGTCGCCATAGGTGCCGTGACGCGCCTCCATCTCTTCCGGCAGATCTCCGGTCTTCAGAATGCCGATGCGCATGGGCCGCCCTCCGCTGGTTTCAGTCGATATGGACAATATCCTTTTCGGCGGCAAGCTCGTGTTCCGGGCCCATTTCGGCCTCGATCCATGCGCGAAACCGGGCGATGGCGGGCCGCGTCTCCTGCCCTTGTGGGCAGACCAGGCGGTAATGCGCCTTGACCGTCATGGCCAGCCGGAAGGGCGACACCAGGGTACCGGATCGAAGCGCGGTCAGCGCGACCGAACTGCGCCCAAGCGCCACGCCGCCACGCTCCAGCGCCATGTCGACGGCGTGATCGGCCTGGGTGAAATGCGGCCCCTTCAAGTCGCCATGCGCCACGCCGGCGAGTTCGAACCACTTCGACCAGCCCGGCGGGGTGGGCAGGAAATCCAGGCTTTCGTCGTGGATCAGCGTCTCTTTCAGCAGATCGCTCGGGCGCCGCACCCGTGCGGCGATGTCGGGATGCATCATCGGACTGATCCAGCCGCGGTAAAGCGGTTGAGAGAACAGCCCGTCATCCGATCCGGTGCCGAAGCGGATTGCCAGGTCGACCCCGTCGCGGTCGAAATCCATCAACCGCAACGTCGCCATAAAGCGCAATTCGATGTCGGGATGCGCCTGCGCAAAGGCGAACAGCTTCGGTGCCAGCCATTTCGCGGTGAAGGCCGGCCCGGCCGTCACGTTGAGCACCGCACCATCTTGCGTGCGCCGCGCTGCCCGCCAACCGCGGCGCAGCGCATCAAACCCCTCGCGCGCCGCCGGCAGCAGCGCCGCTCCGGCCTCGGTCAACTCCACCGCGCGGTTCAGCCGACGAAACACCGGCGCGCCCAGGTGCTCTTCCAGATTTTTGATCTGATAGCTCAGCGCAGCCGGCGTCACCGCCAACTCGTCCGCCGCTTTGGCGAAGCTTAGGTGACGCGCCGCGGCTTCAAACGCGCGCAAGGCGGTCAAGGGGGGGAGCCGGTCCATGTCCCACATCAATAAAACTTAATCGAAAGTTGGAAAAGACTCGTTTGTCGCGGCGCGGTCCGATGCCCATGTTCTATGGCAGAGTTGGCTTCCCCGGAAGGAACAGCGCCATGTCACCGAATACCAAAACCATCGATCTGCAAGCCGCGCTCGACCGCGCCCATCTGGAACGCTCGCGCGCCTTTCATGCTGGCATCGCGGCCATCATCCATTGGGTTACGGCGCGTCTGCACGCCCGCAATCCGGCGCCACAGCGCGCCTGATCCGGCGCGCCCGCAAAAGCCGGGCGGCCGCCCCAATACGCCAAAGGCGCTTTGGGGCTCAAATTCCTGGCGCGCCAGCGCCGCAATTGGGTCGCGGGCGCGTCAGACGAAGAACTGCGCGCCGTTGGCCGAAATCGTCGAGCCAGAGATGAAACCGGCATCGTCGCTGGACAGGAACACGACGCAGCGCGCCACCTCCTCCGGTTCACCCAACCGGCCGACCGGGATCTGCGGGATTATCTTTTCGTTCAGCACCTTCTCGTCGATTGCGCGCACCATTTCCGTGCCAATATAGCCTGGGCAAATCGCGTTCACCGTGATGCCCGCCCGTGCGCCCTCCTGCGCCAGCGCCTTGGTCATGCCCAGATCGCCCGCTTTCGACGCCGAATAGTTCGCCTGACCCGCCTGGCCCTTCTGCCCATTGATGGACGAGATCGTGATGACGCGGCCGAACTTGCGTTCGCGCATGCCGGGCCAGACCGGGTGGGTCATGTTGAAAACACCGGTCAGGTTGGTGTCGATCACCTCTTTCCACTGCTCGGGCGTCATCCGGTGGAACATCGCATCCCGCGTAATGCCTGCGTTGTTCACCAGGACCTCGACCGGGCCCAGATCCGCCTCGACCTGGGCGATGCCCGCCTTGCAGGCGTCGTAGTCGGCGACCGACCACTTATAGGTCTTGATCCCGGTTTCTTCGGTGAACTGCGCCGCCGCGGCGTCGTTGCCCGCATAATTCGCCGCCACGGTATACCCCGCCGCCTGCAGCGCCTTGGAGATCGCCGCGCCGATGCCGCGCGAGCCTCCGGTGACCAGAGCAACTCGTCCCATAATATCCTCCCTGATGGTCTTTTGGGTTGCGGGCGCGACCTGCGCCGCACCCGACGTAATTCTATGTGCGGCTCAGTCGCGTTCCACGCAAAGTGCCACACCCATGCCGCCACCGATGCACAGCGTCGCCAGGCCTTTTTTGGCATCGCGCCGCTGCATCTCGAACAACAGCGTGTTGAGAACCCGCGCGCCCGAGGCACCGATCGGGTGCCCGATGGCAATCGCGCCGCCATTGACGTTCACCTTGTCCGGGTCCCAGCCCATATCCTTGTTCACGGCACAGGCCTGCGCGGCAAACGCCTCGTTCGCCTCAATCAGATCCAGATCGTCGACCTTCCAGCCAGCCTTATCCAGCGCCTTGCGGCTGGCATAGATCGGCCCCACGCCCATGATCGATGGATCGAGCCCCGCGGTCGCATATGCCGCGATCCGGCCCAACGGCGCGATACCGCGGCGTTCTGCCTGCTCCGCAGTCATCAGCAGCGTCGCCGCGGCGCCATCGTTAAGGCCGGAGGCATTGCCCGCCGTCACCGTGCCTTCCTTGGCGAAAGCCGGGCGCAACTTCGCCATGGTCTCCACGCTGGCGCCGTGGCGGATGTATTCGTCATCGGCCACGACAATGTCGCCCTTGCGGGTCTTGACCGTGAAGGGTGCGATTTCGTCCTGAAACTTACCCGCCTTCTGCGCCGCCTCGGCCTTGTTCTGGGATCCGACGGCGAATTCGTCCTGGGTCTGGCGGTTGATCTGCCACTGCTCGGCCACGTTCTCTGCCGTGGTGCCCATGTGATAGTCGTTGAATGCGTCCCAGAGCCCATCCTTTATCATCGTGTCGGTGAAGGACATGTCACCCATCTTCTTGCCCGCACGCAGATGCGCCGCATGCGGGGCAAGGCTCATACTTTCCTGGCCGCCGGCCACCACGATATCGGCGTCGCCCAGCAGGATATGCTGCGCGCCCAGCGCGACCGCGCGCAGGCCGGATCCGCAGACCTGGTTGATGCCCCAGGCCGCGCTTTCCTTGGGCAGACCGGCGTTGAGATGCGCCTGGCGCGCGGGGTTCTGGCCCTGGCCGGCGGTCAGCACCTGGCCCAGGATCGTCTCCGACACCTCGGCCGCGTCGACGCCCGCGCGTTCCAGCACCGCGCCGATGACATGCGCGCCCAGATCATGGGCCGGCGTATTGGCGAACGCGCCGTTGAAGCTGCCGACCGCGGTGCGCGCGGCAGAGGCGATTACGATGTTGGTCATGGCGGTTCCCCCGGGTTTGCCGCGCCGGGCAACGCGGCCCGCCGGCATGAAATTGTTGCAGTGCAACATAAGCACGCATCGACCGGCGCCAAGGGCACAATCGGTCGCAGCGCAAGACTAGGCGTTGTCTCGCAGAAATTCCACCGTCGGGCGCCAGACCTGCGCGGGGGCATGGCGGCCGACGATCATGCCGACATGGCCAAGCTCGGGGGTCAGATGTCGCGCGCCTGGCAGCGCATCGACCAGCGCGTCGGCCGTTTCGGGCGGCGCGATTCGATCGGCACGGCCGGCGATCACCAGGCCCGGCGGGGTCGGGCCGGCCGCGTTGCCGGACCAAAGACCCTGCGCAAGGGCGTCCTCCAGATGCCAATCGACCAGCAACTGCTCTGCCGCTGGGCCGGCCATGGCCACGCCATCGGCGACCCAATCCTCCAGCGCCACGAAGTGCAGCGCCTCCGCGCAATCGGGATCGAGCCCGGCAAAACGGCGGAACTTCACCGCCGCCTGCAGCGGATCGATCATCGCGAACATCTGCTGGAACACCGCCGCGGGCACAAAGCCGAAAGCCTGGGCCATCGCCCGGATCATGGCGCGGATCTGCGCCGGCCCGGCGGCGCGGGCGCCGGCGCGCAGACTGTCGGCCATCCGCCGACCGCCGGCAAAGGACCAGGGCGCGCCGATCGTCACCAGCGCGCGCACCGCCGGCATGCGCCGCGCCTGCACCGCACAAAGCGTCCCGCCCATGCAATACCCCAGCAGGGCCGGTGGTTGGCCGCCCATCCCCTGCGCCAGCGCCAGCGCCGGTACCAGGCGCTGGGTCAGGTAGTCTTCCAGCCCGAACGCGCGTTCCGCCGGGCCGGGATCGCCCCAATCGACCAAAAGCGGCCGCAAGCCATGGGCCGCGAGATGACGCAGAAGACTTGTCCGTTCCGTCAGATCCAGCACATAGGCGCGGTTGATCAGCGAGGGCACCACCACCACGACCGGTCCGTTCGGGGCCGTCGCGCCCGGTGTCTGGCCATAATCCAGCAGCCGCATCGACCCCAGCGCCATCACCTCGGGCGGGTCGGCAAGCGTTCGGCGATAGGGGTGCGCCTGCCAGCGCCGGATGCCGGCAAGCATCGCGGTGAGCCGGTGAGCGGCTTCGGTCGCGACATCTGCCTGAGGTGGCGCGGAGCCGGTGCAGGGCGGCAGATCCGGATGCCAGGGAAACTGCGGCGTACCGGCCATCGGCGCCGCCATCAGCCCTTGTCCGTACCCCGCCGCCGCGGCGCCGAGATGAAAGATCAGAGGGGCGGGATGACCGACGCGATGCCGCGCGATCACGCTCATTCAGGGGCCGGCCCACGGGTCGCGATCAGCCGCAGATGCCGCTCCCACCGGTCGAGGTACAGAGCTGCGGCCGAAGCTGCATCCGACGGCGCTTGCGGCGGGCGTTCCGGGCCGGTTCGCCCGTCTTTCGTGGGTCCGTGCTCGGCCATGGCGGCGGTCCTACCACGCCGGTCGGCTTGGCTGCGATGCAAAAAATGCGTTGCGGTGCAGAAAGCGGGGGTGGTATGCCCAGTAAATTATCAGCGGAGCGAAGCGCATGGCCAAGACGCGCGGTGACTCTGACGATCCGATCGTCATCAAGAAATATGCGAACCGGCGGCTCTATAACACGCAGAAATCCGCCTATGTGACTCTGGAAAACCTTGCCGAAATGGTGCGCGAGGGGCTGGATTTCGTGGTGCGTGACGCGAAGTCGGGCGAGGATATCACCCGCTCGGTCCTGACCCAGATCATCTTTGAGGAAGAAGCCAAGGGGCAGACCATGCTGCCGGCGAATTTCCTGCGCCAGTTGATCCGGCTTTACGGCGACACGCTGCAGGGCGTGGTGCCGGGCTATTTGGAAGCCTCGATGGAGACGTTCCTGCGCAACCAGGAAAAGCTGCGCGATACGGTGACGCAAGCCTTTGGCGCCAATCCAGCGATGGCCAATTTCGAAGCCATGACGCGCAAGAACATGGAAATCTACGAGAACACGATGCGCATGTTCTCGCCCTTTGGCGCGCGGCCGGGCCAGCCAAACGGCAGCGGCGCGGAACACACACACGCGGAAGACACCCAGGCCGCCGGGCAAAAGGACAGCGAGTTAGAGGCGCTGAAGTCCCAGTTGAAGGACATGCAGGACCAACTGTCGAAACTGGTCAAAGACACCTGAGACCTGGCGCCGACACTGGCCGCGGACCCAGTCGCCGGAACCCACCGACCCGGCTGAGCAGCCGGGCCACCATGCCGGTGTGTATGAACCTTGGTCAGGCGTTGGAAAGGCCAAACCGACAGCACTTCCGCCTTCGGCCTGACCAGGCGCAGTCAGAACCCGGGGCGCAGCTGACGCGGCCACGTTGAGGCCGCCTGATTTGGACCCACGTCACGTGGCAGGCGCGCCTCACGCCGCCGGCACGATGCGCCTGAGTTGCCGCCACGGCAGTCATGCGAGCCTGGGCCGCCGACCCTAGCGGCGGCGCTGGCCATCGGCAGTGTTGCCGCGGTCATGACGGTCGCACACCTCGCGCGCGGGTCGTCCGAACATGAAGCCCTGCAGGCAGTCGACACCAATCGCCATCGCGCGATGGGCATCGGCGGGGTCGTCGATATGTTCGATCACCGTCATCATGTCGAAATGCCGTGCCACTTCGACCATCGCCCCGACCAGGGCCTGCGCGTCCGGGCAATGGGCCAGACCGGCGCCATAGCTGCCGTCGATTTTCAGCATGTCGACCCGCTGCGCGCGCAGCGTGGCGAACCCGGTCGCGCCGGCGCCGAAATCGTCCAGGGCAAGCGTCACGCCCAGACGGTCGACCGTGGCCATGAAGTCGGGAAAGGCCGGGTGATCCAGTAACCCGGCATCCTCGGTTATTTCCAACACCAGGCGATAGGCGATATCGGGCGCCCGGGCGGCGGCGGCGCGCAGGGCGTCCAGCCAGGCGCTGTTTTCAAGGCTTGCACTGCATATGTTGACCGCCAGGCGCAGGTCGCCGCGCTGCCGCAGCTTTGCCAGCACCGCCTTCAACGCCGCCAGATCGATCGCCGCGGCCAGCGGGGTTCCGGCGATGGCGGGCAGGAACTGATCGGGCGCCAGCAGCGTGCCGTTCGGTGACTGCAGGCGGATCAGCGCCTCGTAGTACGAAACACGCGACAACGCCCGCGCATCCACGACCGGCTGATAGGCGACGACCGCGCGCCCCTCTCTCAACGCGCGGCGTACCCGGGCTTGGGTGGCATAGACATCCGGCACCGGGGCCGCGCGCAAGGCGCGGGGCAGCGTGGATGGACGGCGGGCCATTTCAGCGGGCATCCTGGGCACTCCCATGACAAATTACGCCCCCAAACTCGCTCCACCTGGTTAAATGTTCCTGAATTTTGCTAAAATGTTCCAGAAATGTTCTGAACCTCGGAGGACCCCATGTCGCAACGATGCTCCTGGTGTGGCGAAGAAGAGATCTACGTGCGCTACCACGACGAGGAGTGGGGCGTACCGGAACTTGACGGCCGCGCGCTATGGGAAAAGCTGATACTCGACGGATTTCAGGCCGGGCTTGCCTGGATCACCATCCTAAAGAAACGCGACGCGTTCCGCGCGGCTTTCGACGGGTTCCAGCCGGCCAAGGTGGCCGCTTATGGGGCGCAGGACGAGGCCCGGCTGCTGGCCGATGCCGGCATCGTGCGACATGGCGGCAAGATCCGCGGCGCCATCCGCGCGGCGCAACTTTTCCAGGATATCGAGGCCAAGCAGGGCTTTGCCGCCCATATGTGGGGTTATGTGGATGGGCGCCCGATTCAGAACCGCTGGCGCAGCATGGCGGAGGTGCCGGCAAAGACCGCTTTGTCGGAACAGATCGCCAAGGATCTGAAGCAACGCGGCTTCAGCTTCTGTGGCCCGACGATCGTCTATGCGTTCATGCAGGCGGTCGGCATGGTGAACGATCACATGACCGACTGCCCGCGCCACGGTCAGGTGGCGGCATTGCCCGGGCCGGGCGGTCTGGGCGTCTAGGGCAGGTTCAGCCGCCGGCGCAGCTTTTCTCCGATCAGGCAATCGTCGGCCGCGGTGGCGGGCCGCAGCCGCGTGTTCGGGGGCCCGGGCTGGCCGCTGATCTCCAACACCAGCTTCTGCCGGATCGAGGCGACAAGTCGGCTCATCTCGAAAATCGGGATCACGAAGGCGCTTTCGCCAGCGATCACGCAGGTTTCGTAATAGATATCCAGATCCGGGATCGAATAGGCGCCACCCGGTTCCTTGACCATGAACGGCAGACCATTGATCTCGATGCCCTTGGCTGCCACCTCGTCACGCACCTCCGCCACTGGGCGGCCGCGATTGTTGGGCCCGTCGCCAGAGATATCGATGACCCGGCGGGTGCCGTGATAGGCGTTGGTCTCCAGCGCCTCTGCCGCCGCCTCCATGGCACCGGAGATGGAGGTGCCGCGCAGGCCCCGGATCGGCGCTTCACGCAGTTTCGCGGCAATCGCCGCGGCGTCCTCGGGGCCCTCGACAATGGTCCAGTCGACCAGCACCCGGGTGCGCCCCGGCCCGCCCCATTCGAAATACATGATCGCCGCGCGACCCAGCGGCCCCATGTTCAGCGCCGTAGACACCGCCGGATGCTCCAGCGCCGCGGCATAGCCTTCGCGTTGCAGCACCAGTTCCTCGAAATCCATCGACCGCGACGTGTCGACAGCGAGGACGAGTTCCAGATCTACCGGCTCCGCATTGGCGGCGCCGGTCAGAAGCGCAACCGCCAAAGCCGGGCGCAGGAACGAAAAGGGGCGGGCCATGGCGCCAGCCTAGCCCGCCCGACACGCGACGGCAAAGCCCCTTCGGACCCGCCGCCGGAACAAGATCGTGAACGCGCGGGCTAGCTGGCCGCGGCGCCGGTGAACTCAAGCGTCATGCGCTCCACACCTGCGGAGACACCGAAGCCCTCGCTGCCCGACAGCGACAAAGGCTGCAGCGTGATGCTGTCGCCCAGCCCACCGACCAAGGCACGCACACCGCCGCCGACACCGGCCGCAGCGCTGGCGCTGGCGCCAACATACGTGCCGGTGATAAAGCCCGGGTCGCCGCGGCCGGTCGCCGACAACACCAGCCAACCCAGCGTTTCCTCGCGGGTGACCGTCAGGTCCAGACCCAACTGATCGATCCGCGCATTATAGGTTTCCACCGTGCCATCGGCCGTCTGGAAGGTGCAGGCATAGGTCGCGTCGGAGATGACGACGAAATTCGTGCCGCCGGTCAGTTCGCAGGTCAGGTTGCCGACCTCCAGACTGCCTTGGCCTCGGGTCTGTGGAGAATTCGTGATGTTGCTGGCGCAGGCCGCGGTCAAAGCCAGCGCCGATACGGCCAGGCAGGTGCGGAATGTTTCGGGGCGAATGGACATGGGTGGCCTCCTTCTGACGTTCCAGGCGCGCGGGGGTTTACCCCTGCACCCGGATATCAACCAAGCCAGGACGGCGCGGGTTCCCCCCGCCCGCGCGGTGTATGTGCCATGCGCCCCTTTCCGCGCATCCGGCAAGTCACGTTTTCATGAGGGCGGGTCCAAAACCAAAGACGGCGCGGGCAGCGTGGTCAGGTCATCGGTGGTCAGGCCGGTCGCCGGGCGGCCCAGCCGGTAGCGCGTGACCCAGTGCAACCGCTCCTGCGCCCGGGTGATGGCGACATAGGCCAGACGCTTCCACAAGGGGATGCCGGCCTCGGTCCGGCCGGCCTGAGCGGCGGCGAAGAGATCGGGAACAAAGACCTGCACGTCCGGCCATTGCGACCCCTGGGCCTTGTGGATCGTGCAGGCCGCGCCATGCAGGAAGGCCGCGCCCATCGTGGCGGCGGCGGGGATCAGTGGCTCCTCCTCGCCCGGAAGCTCTATTTTGATGATGGTGGCGGCATTTACCTGCGGATCTTCGGCCCCCAGCACGTGCAGCCGAGAGAAACCGACGCGCCGGCCTGGCCCCAAATAGACCACCTGCGCGCCCTTGATCAGGCCGCGCGCTTCCAGATCCAGCCGCTTTTTACGGTGCTTCAGCGGCAATTCGATCCCGTCGCAAATCAGCGGCTCGCCGGGCAGCAGATCGTCGCCCGGCGCGCCATAGGCGGCGCGAAACGCGTTGATCAGACGGACCCGCGTCGCGTTGCGCCAGACCAGAACCGGGGCACGGGTCATGGCGGCAGGATCCGCCCTGGGGGTCACGACGATGCGCTCATCGCTCGCGGCGGCCGCGTGGACCCGCGCCTCGAACCCACCGAAATCAAGATCCGGTTCGCTGAGCGCATGGGCCAGATCGAGGATCGGGTTGTCCGCAGCCTGCCGGTGGATGCGGTTCAGATGGCACTTGCGCGGTGCCGGCAGGCTGTCGAAGCACATCGCCCCCGACTGCCCGACCGGCGCCAATTGCGCTGGGTCGCCGAACAGGATCAGCGTGCCGAAGATCTGCTGAAGATCGTGCAACTGCTTGTCATCCAGCATCGAGGCTTCGTCGATCAGCCCGATGTCCAACGGATCCTCGCGCCGCTTCCAGCCGGTGATGAAATCCGACCCGCGCAAACCCGCGGCGGCCAGTGCGCCCGGGATGGACTTCTGCTGGGCATAGAAAGCCTGCGCGCGGTCGAGTGCTGCGTCTGTCAGGCCCTCGACACTCGGCCGGGCCGCACCTTCGGCCAACCAGGCAGCGATCTTTTCGTACTCGGGATCGTAGACGGGGGTATAGAGAATGCGGTGGATGGTGGTCGCCGGTACGCCGCGCAGGCGCAGAACGCTCGCGGCCTTGTTGGTGGGCGCCAGGATCGCCACCGTGCGGCGGTCGCGCTTCTTGCGCGTCTCCCAGTCGGCCGAAACCGTCTCCACACCAGCCGCACCCAGCGCGCGGACCAGTTCGGCCAGCAAAAGCGTCTTGCCGGATCCGGCCTTTCCCAACACCGCAAGCGTGCTCTGCCGCCCCTCCGGCGCGGGCCGCAGATCGCCCGATACCAGACCGACACCGGCGCTGGTCAGCGCCTCCGCCGCCAGGTCATAGGCAGCGGCCTGATCCTCCGACAGGGCCTGGGGGGCGGTCATGCCCCCTCTTAGCCGCTGCGCGGTGCATGGGCCAGCGCGCTTAGGCGGCGCGACGCTTAGGGTGCGCAGGGAAGGCCGCGTCGAACCAGGGCGCGGCGGCGTCCGGTTTCAGATCCACGCGCTCGGCGATTTGCGCGCGGATCTCATCGCCAAAGGGCCAGAGGCCAAGGCAGATCTTCTCCCGCCCCTCGCCGGTCGATCCCACGAAACGCGGCTCCCAGCCGATGCTGCGATAGATCCGCGTCATGCGCGCGTCGTAAACGCCTAAGGCTCGGGTCAGTCCAAACCGCAGCCCCAGTTCCTGGCCGCCCAGCATCAACGTACCGGCCCAGGTCTTCGCGGCGGTCCCGGCATGGGGGGCGAGGCAGAATCGGGTGCACTCCCAGATGAACGGCGCGCGGATCGGCACACCGTTGTTGAGGTGCCGGAAATGGTCGTTGACCATGGTGCGCCCCATGCTGGGCATCACCCGCATCGATGCGGCATGACGGCCGTCTGAATCTTCCAACGCGATGTAAAGCGGGTTCATTGCATCATACTGGTCACGTTCCCAACCGTTCTTGTCGACCTGCAGATCCCATTTCATGCGGCCCACGAATTGCGCTGCGCGATCGCGGAACATGGTGTCGGCGAGATGGGGAAAAAGGTGAACCTGATTGGCATAGAAATAGCGGATCATACGGACGCTCCTGTTGACTAAGGCGCCGTCCGGCTATCCGGCCGCTGGTTAAGAAGCCCCAAGCGTTCGGTGAAACAAAGATTAAGCAACACCCGGCGCGCGCGGCGTGGGTGGGCACGCTCAGCGCATGATGCCAGGTGCGACGGCGGCTCGGGTGGGCCGCGCGCGGGTGCATCGGTCGCCGGTTAAGGCGCGAAGGTCAGGGAATGATCAGGCCACGGGTCATGGCGGTTGCGACCGCATGGGTCGTGTTGGTCGCGCCCAGCTTCTCACGCGCCGTGTCCAGATAGCTGCGCAGGGTGTGTTCGGATATGGCCAGGTTTTCCGCCGCCTCCGCTCGGCTACGGCCCAGCGACAGCAGCGTCAGCACATCGCGTTCGCGCGGGGTCAGCGCCGGTGGCGGCGCCTGAACCGCCTCCATGATCTCCCCGACCTTCTGATGCACGAAATGCGCCGCCAGCACCAACTCGCGCAGATTTTCATCGCCGAACCGGTCCCAGGCGGCCTGTTGGTCGAAGCTCGTCACCGAAAACAGCGCCATACGCCCCCCGACCCCGCGCAACGGGATCGAATACCCCTGGTCGCCGACACCGCTTTCGGTCGCCTCGCTCAGCAACTGACGCGGCGCCGCCGCCGACCAATCGAGCCGCGACCAGTTCAGTGGCCCGGTCCGCTGCAGGCCTTCGAGAACCACGGGGTCCGTCTTGAAGTATTGCTGGTCGACATAGTGGCCGACCCAGTCGGGCGCGTATGTCAGCGCGCCGAACTCGCGGCCGGTGGTCCCGACATGATGATAGATCGCATGAGCAACGCCCAGATGATCCCGCAAGGACGGGATCAGGCGTTGTATGTCCTCAAGTGTGCTCGCGCTCTGCAAGCGGTCGAGGAAGGTCTCCATCCATGTCTTCATGGGCACCCGTTACGGTTGCGCTGCCCGACATGGTTCGAAGTTCGTCCGCCGCAACCATCATCGCATCATCGATGAGTTCGGCAAGCTGGTACATCGCTTGCTTATGCGCCGCGGACCGAAGATCCGAGAGTACGTCCAGCATCCATTCTTGCGACATGGCCAATCTCTGAACAAAGAGTTAACAGATGGTTAACACAACCAAGACACGAATCAGCCTATCAGCGGATTTACCCTACCGCATCCCCCCAAAACTGCGGGTTTGGTAAAAAACTTTGCAATGTTTGGGGAAGACAAAACGGTTGCGGGGCCATGTCGCAGGCCCCGCATGCGCCCAGAGCTAGGCGCAAATATCTGAAAATCATCTTAACGGGTGGCGGTCCGCGCATCCTCCACGGTGCGCAGCCCCGTGACCGGCGCGTTCACCAGTACCGCCATATTCCCCGGCTTATGCTCGTTGCGGCGCATCTTTTCATGCGCCGCCGGGATCTGATCCCAGCCGAACACTTCGGACATGCAGGGATCGAGCCGCCGTTCGATCATCAGTTGGTTCGCCGCCGAGGCTTGGCGCAAATTGGCGAAGTGGCTGCCCTGCACGCGCTTTTGGTTCATCCACAAATAGCGCGCGTCCAGGGTCAGGTTGTACCCGGTCGTCCCCGCACAGATCACCACCATACCGCCGCGTTTCACGACGAAAGCGGACACCGGCATCGTCGCCTCGCCCGGGTGTTCGAACACCATGTCGACATTCACGCCCTTGCCGGTGATATCCCAGATCGCCTTTCCGAACTTCCGCGCCTCGGCCATCCAGGCCTTGTATTCCGGCGTGTTCACCGTGGGCATCTGGCCCCAGCAGTCAAATTCCTTGCGATTTATGACGCCCTTCGCTCCCAGCGACAGCACGAAATCGCGTTTGTCTTCGTCCGAGATCACGCCGATCGCGTTGGCGCCGGCGGTGTTGATCAACTGGATCGCATAGGATCCCAATCCGCCCGAAGCCCCCCAGACCAGCACGTTCTGCCCCGGCCGCAACTCGTGCGGGGCATGGCCGAACAGCATCCGATACGCTGTGGCAAGGGTCAGCGTGTAGCAGGCGCTTTCTTCCCACGTCAGGTGCTTGGGCCGCGGCATCAGCTGCTGGGATTGGACGCAAGTGTATTGCGCGAACGATCCGTCGGGCGTCTCGTAACCCCAGATTCGCTGCGTCGGCGAATACATCGGGTCGCCGCCGTTGCAGTGTCCGTCGTCGCCATCGTCTTGATTGCAGTGGATGACGACCTCGTCGCCCACCTTCCAACGGCGCACCTTGTCGCCCACCGCCCAGACGATGCCCGAAGCATCGGACCCGGCGATGTGGAAGTCGGCGCCGTGGACGTCGAACGGCGAAATCGGCAGCCCCAACCCGGCCCAGACGCCGTTGTAGTTCACGCCCGCCGCCATCACGAGCACCACCACTTCGTGACTGTCGGGTTGCGGCGTGTCGACGACCTCCATCTGGAACGCCTGTTCCGGTGGCCCGTGGCGGTCGCGCCGGATGGTCCACGCGTGCATCTTCGGCGGCAGGATGCCCAAGGGGGGGATATCTCCGATCGCGCGCACCTGCTGCGCGTCCGGCGGGGTTTCGTTGTCCAGCATCTGGTTCACTCCTGAGCGCCTCTGTAATTATATTGCGCCATAAAGATACGATTTCTGGTTACATCTGGTAATTATATTTCTCTCGCCGTGCAAGGATTCGTTTGCAGCGCAGCATTCTTTGCCGATTCCACCGAAATGCGGCATACTGACCACAATTTCGCCCTGTCGATGGGGCAGGTGCGGTTCCGGTAGCTGTCGTAGGTATTCTTCGTTACTCCTTTTACTGTCTGAATTTTTTGCCGCCGCAGGCTGTGTGATGCTCAACCGTGTTCCCCTTGATCGCGTTTTGCCGACCCGCCGCGCCGTGGTCGCCGGCGTCACTGCCGCAGCCGTCAGCCTGGTTCCCTCCGTACCGCTTCTGGCGGCAACCGGCGGTGCGACGCAGGATCGGCGGCGCATCAACCTCGTCAGCCGTCAGCGCATGCTGTCCCAGCAGATCGGGCGTGCGGCGCTGTTCGCGGCGGTGGATGTCGAACAAAGCCGACATCTGGAGATGCTTGAGACCTCTGCCACCGATTTCGCCGCTGGGCTGGCGAACCTGCGAGACGGCACGCCCGAACTGGAGTTGGACCCGGAAACCGACGCCGCCGTGCTGGCCACGCTGGCTCAGCTTGATGCGCTATGGCAGGGCGCCGCGCTGAGCATCGGCGACATATTGGAAAATCAGTACGTGCCCGATGCGCAAATCCGTCGCGTGGCGGGCCAATCGGCTGCGCTGACCGACGCCACGGGCCGGCTGATGCGGGCTATGCTGGCGAAATCCAGCGTCATGGCCGACGATACCGGCCTCACCGTGTCCATAGACATCGCCGGACGTCAGCAGATGCTCAGCCAAAAAATGGCCAAGGACAGCGCGCTGATCGCACTGGGCGTGGAAATTGAGGAAACGCGCGACGCGTTGGACGACACCGTCGCGCTGTTCGACAACAGCCTGCGCGCGTTGATCGAGGGCATGCCGACCGTGACACTGCCGCCGCCGCCAGAGCGTATCCGCCTGAAACTGCTTGAAATATCCGAAAGCTGGCAGGGCTACGCCGCCCTGATCGGGGCGGTCGCGTCCAGCGGTATCGCCTCGAATTTCGAACTCTTCGCGGTCGCCGCCCAGGTCGACCCGTTGGTGGCGGCCCTGGACGAGGTCGTGAGGCTTTACGAAACCGCCTGAAGCGGACCTGCGCGGGCGGGCAATATTATTGTGATGCACCGCGACCTTGCGACAGATAATTAGTCGCGCTAGGTTTGCCGCACCGCAACAGAGTCGGATGTCGGCCATGCCCAAGGACAAACCCTGGATCTTTCGCACCTATGCGGGACACTCCACCGCGGCCGCATCGAACGCGCTCTACCGCGGCAATCTGGCCAAGGGTCAGACGGGGCTGTCCATCGCTTTCGATCTGCCGACGCAGACCGGATATGACGCCGATCACCCGCTGGCCCGTGGCGAGGTCGGCAAGGTCGGCGTGCCGGTCAGCCATCTGGGCGACATGCGCACGCTGTTCCGGGACATCCCGCTGGAGCGGATGAACACCTCGATGACCATCAACGCCACCGCCCCCTGGCTGCTGGCGTTATATCTGGCGGTGGCCGAAGAACAGGGCGCCGACCCGGCCGCGCTGCAGGGCACGGTGCAAAACGACATCATCAAGGAATACCTGAGCCGCGGCACCTATATCTTCCCGCCGGCGCCGTCGCTGAAGCTGATCGGGGACGTTGCGGAATACACCTATGCGCACGTGCCCAAATGGAACCCGATGAACGTGTGTTCCTACCACCTGCAAGAGGCCGGGGCGACGCCGGAGCAGGAACTGGCCTATGCGCTGGCGACGGCCCAGGCGGTGCTGGACCAGATCCGGCCCCGCGTGGCGGCGGAGGATTTTCCCGGCATCGTGGCGCGGATTTCGTTCTTCGTGAACGCGGGCATCCGGTTTGTGACCGAGATGTGCAAGATGCGCGCGTTCGTCGACCTTTGGGACGAGATCTGCGAGACGCGCTATGGCGTGACCGACGCCAAGCAGCGCCGCTTTCGCTATGGCGTGCAGGTGAACTCGCTGGGGCTGACGGAACAGCAGCCGGAAAACAACGTGCCCCGCATCCTTTTGGAGATGCTGGCGGTCACCCTGTCGAAGCGCGCCCGCGCCCGCGCCGTGCAATTGCCCGCCTGGAACGAAGCACTGGGCCTGCCCCGGCCGTGGGACCAGCAATGGTCGCTGCGCATGCAGCAGATCCTGGCGCTGGAGACCGACCTGCTGGAATATGACGACCTGTTCGACGGCAATCCGGCGGTTGAGGCGAAGGTGACCGCCCTGAAGGCGGCGGCGCGCGAGGAACTGGCGCAGATCGACGCCATGGGCGGCACGGTCGAGGCGATCGGGTACATGAAATCGCAACTGGTCGAAGCCAATGCCGACCGCCTGCGCCGGATCGAGGCCGGCGACACGGTGGTCGTAGGCGTAAACGCCTTCACCGGTGCCGAACCCGGGCCGCTGACCGAGGGCGATGGCGGGTTTCTGACCGTCGACCCGGGGGTCGAGGGCGATCAGATTGCGCGTCTGGCGGACTGGCGTGAAAGCCGCGATCAAGACGCGGTCGATGCCGCACTGACCGCGCTCCGCTCGGCGGCGCAGGCGGGTGACAATGTGATGCCGGCCTCCATCGCCGCGGCCAAGGCCGGCGCGACAACCGGCGAATGGGCGGCGGTCATGCGCGCCGCTTTCGGCGAATACCGCGCGCCGACCGGCGTGGGCAATGCGGTGTCGAACTCGGCAGAGGGGCTGGACGAGATCCGCGCCCAGGTCACCGCCTCGGGCGATGCGCTGGGCGCACAAATCCGGCTGATGATCGCGAAGCCCGGCCTCGACGGCCATTCCAACGGCGCCGAGCAGATCGCCGTGCGCGCCCGCGACTGCGGAATGAAAGTCACATACGAGGGCATCCGCCAGACGCCGGAGGATATCGTCGCCGGCGTGGTCGAGACCCGCCCGCACGTGCTGGGACTGTCGGTGCTGTCGGGGTCGCATCTGGAACTGGCCGATGACATCTTGGCCCGGCTTGCGGCCTCTCCCGCGGCGGGTGTGCCGGTGATCCTGGGCGGCATCATCCCGGATGACCACGCCGCGCGGCTGCGCGCATCGGGCGTGGCGCGGGTCTATACGCCGAAGGACTTCGATCTGAACGGTATCATGGCCGATATCGTGACCTTGGCGACCGCCGGGCGCGACCGGGTTCTGGCCTCCTGAGGGAAGCCAAAGCCGCTGCATCGGGGCGCCTTTGTACGCCGACATGTCCGCGTCGACAGCTTCGTTACCGGTTTTCCGGCCGTTGCCCCAATACCCCGATCAACTGACAGCCCAGCGTCCTCTGCAGGGCGCCGATCAGATCCTCGACCGTTTCTGCCGGCACATATTGGCCACCGGTGGTCTCTGCCAGGCAGCGGGCGACGCTGACACTGCTGGTGTAATCGCCGCCGCCCTGGCTTTCCCAAGAGAAGTAGTCGCCACGCACCTTGAAGCCGATCACGTGCACGACCAGCCCCGGCGCATCTGCGGCCAGGGTCGCGGCCAATTGGCAGGGCGCCCCGCCGCAGGTTTCCTTGCCGTCGGTGACCAGAACGACCACCCCCGCCTCCCCGGTCTGGCGCAATGTCCGCGCCGCTTCGGCGACCGCCTCTGTCAGCGGCGTATCGCCGGCGGGCTCCAGCGTGTCGACGGCGCCGATCACGCGGGTGGCGGCGTTCGGAATCGGCGGAAAGCGCAGCGCGATGTTGCTGCAGGCGTCCCTCGGGCCGGGGCCGTAGACGATCAACCCGACCCGCCGCACCCGTTCCACCCTGGGCATAACGGTGCGTATAGCCTGCCGTGCCTCGAAAATGCGGGGCAGATCGAGTTGATTGAACCCCATTTCCGACATCGAGCCCGATCCGTCGAAGACGATCATCGCATCGCTTGTGCAAACCGGTTCCGCCGCCAGCGGAGCGACGGTAAGCGCAAGGCAAAGGCCGATGCGGGAGACGCGGGCGAACCGGTTCATCCCACGATCATAAGCACCGCGTACGCCCTGGTCGACCGGCATTCGGTTCAGGCGTGGGCGCCCTCGGCCAGGGTGCGCACGAAGTCCAGCACCTCCGCCGGCGCGTCGCCCGCCGCGATGCGGCCGACGATGGCAGAGCCGACCACCGCGCCATCGGCCACCCCGGCAATTGCCCGGGCCGCAGGCGCCGTCTTGATCCCAAAACCCACGCAAACCGGCAGGTCGGTCCCCGCGCGGATCCGCGCCACCTCGGGCGCGACGGCGGCCGGGTCGGCCTCGGCAGCGCCGGTGATGCCGGTGATCGAGACATAGTAGACGAAACCGGAGGTGTTCTTCAGCACCGCCGGCAGCCGCGCCGCATCGGTCGTGGGCGTGGCGAGCCGGATGAAATCGAGCCCCGCCGCCCGGGCGGGCAGGCAAAGTTCGTCATCCTCTTCCGGCGGCAGATCGACCACGATCAGCCCATCGACGCCGGCGGACGTCGCGGCCTTCAGAAAGGCGGGAACGCCCATGGCGTAGATGGGGTTGTAGTATCCCATCAGCACGATCGGCGTCGCGTCATCCTCCGCCCGAAAGGCGCGCACCAGATCCATCGTACGTTGCAGCGTCATACCCGCCTGCAATGCCCGGGTCGCCGCCGCCTGGATCGCCGGCCCATCGGCCATCGGGTCGGTGAAGGGCAAGCCCAGCTCGATCACGTCCACCCCCGCGCCCGGCAACCCGCGCATGATATCGAACGCGGTGTCAAAGTCCGGGTCGCCGGCCATGATATAGGCAACAAAGGCCTTGCGGTCGGCCGCGCGCAGGGCCGCGAAAGTCGTGTCGATCCGGCCCATGCGTGCCTCCCCTTCATTGTGGTTCGGGGATGTGCCCGGCCCGCGCGGGCGCGTCAACGCCTACTCGACATTCACCATCCAAGAGACGCCGAAACGATCCTGACAGACGCCAAAGCCCTTGGCCCAAAAGGTCGGCTCATAGGCCATCTGCACAGCCCCGCCCGCAGCAAGCTTGTCGAACAGCGCGCGGCCCGTGTCCACGTCCTCCATCGTGACGTTCAGCGAGAACCCCGAGTGCCCGTCAAACGGCATGCCGCCCGGTGTGTCGGAGATCATCAGCGCCCCGTTCGGAAACGGCACCCGCGCATGGGCGACCCGGTTCTTGTTGTCGTCGTTCACGAAAGACTGGTCTTCGGCCGGTATCTCGCCGAAGCGCACCATGGCCTCGACGTCCGTGTCGAAGATCTGCGCGTAGTGCTGCGCGGCCTCGGCCGCATGACCGTCAAAAGTCAGATACGGATTGAGTTTCATATCTCCTCCCCCGGGCATTGTGGCATCGATCCTAGACCCGCCGCGCCACGCTGCCTACCGGCTTGCGGCGCCGGCGGCAGGCTCTTATGGGAACGCGGCGGGAAAGAGGACGAGGACGATGGGTTTCAAGACGGGGATCGTGGGGCTTCCGAATGTGGGCAAGTCGACGCTGTTCAATGCGCTGACCCGCACGGCGGCGGCGCAGGCGGCGAACTTTCCCTTCTGCACGATCGAGCCCAATGTCGGCGAGGTTTCGGTTCCTGACCCGCGGCTCGACCGACTGGCAGAGATCGCTCAATCCGCCCAGGTGATCCCGGCGCGCATGACATTCGTGGACATCGCCGGCCTGGTCGCCGGCGCGTCCAAGGGCGAGGGGCTGGGCAACCAGTTTCTGGCCAATATCCGCGAATGCGACGCCATCGCCCACGTCCTGCGGTGTTTCGAGGATGACGACATCACGCATGTTTCCGGCCGCGTCGATCCGATCGCGGACGCGGAGGTGATCGAGACCGAGTTGATGCTGGCCGATCTGGAAAGCATCGAGCGGCGGCTGCAGAACGTGACGCGCAAGATCAAGGGCGGCGACAAGGAGGCCGTGGTCCAGGCCCGCCTTCTGGAGACCGCCAAAACCGCGATCGAGACCGGGCAGCCGGCGCGCAGCATCGAGGTCGCGGCGGAGGATGCGCCCGCCTGGGCCCAGTTGCAATTGCTCAGCGCCAAGCCGGTGCTTTACGTATGCAATGTCGAAGAGGACGCGGCCGCCACGGGCAACGCCGCCTCGGCCCGAGTTGCGGAAATGGCCGCGGCGCAAGGTGCTGCAAGCGTGGTGATCTCGGCCGCAATCGAAGAGGAAATCGCGCAGCTCGATCCTGCGGAACGGGCGGAGTTCCTGGACGGAATGGGGCTCGATCAAGCGGGGCTGGACCGACTGATCGCGGCGGGCTACGGCCTGCTGGGCCTGATCACCTACTTCACCGCGGGCCCGAAAGAGACCCGTGCCTGGACCATTCCCGGCGGCGCAACCGCGCCGCAGGCCGCCGGCGTGATCCATGGCGACTTCGAACGGGGCTTCATCCGGGCGGAGACGATCGCCTATGACGACTATACCGCCGCCGGTGGCGAGCAGGCCGCGAAAGAAGCCGGTAAGATGCGCGCCGAAGGCAAGGGCTATACCGTGCGCGACGGCGATGTGATGCACTTCCTCTTCAATACCTGACCACTCGCATTAGCGACGGATTAACCACTCTCCCCGATGGTCGGGCGGATCGCGGGAGTGAGTGAGATGGAAATCCAGAAGGGATTCGTGATCGCGGGTGACGCGATCCTTAAGCTTTCGGGCGTGTCGGACATCGAATACTCCGAAATCGGCGGCCGCAAGCTTTTGGTCGTCGGGTCGGAGGGCGACAGCGCGATTACGGTGTTCGATGTCACCGACCGAACCAGTCTCGGCATCGGCTCGACCATCGAATACGACGTCAACACCGGCACGCAGCAACTCAGCGACCTGCTGCTGATCCCCGGCGCAAGCACTGCGCAGGTCATCAGCCTGGGCAGAAACGATGACAATGTCGGGACGTTCGAGCTTGCGGCGAATGGGGATCTGACGCAAAGCGCGTCCACACCGGGTGTCCTTTTCGAGCGCAACGTTCTTGGCGCGTGGGCACAGTTTGACGGCAAGACCTTCGTCTTCGCGACCGGCTTCGGCAGCCCAGGCTTCCACTCTCACAGGTTAGAGAACAGCGGCACCCTGAGCCAACGGTTCACGATCAACGACGGCAGTTGGTCGCTTCTCGAAAACGTCACGGCCCTGCACTACGCAGAACTACACGACAAGCGGATGCTGTTCTCTGCTGGCGGTCTTGAAAGCGGGTTCCACGTCTTCGATGTCCGGGACAGTGGCTTTCCACGGTTCGAAGAACGTTTCGGCCCCAACGACAATGTGTTCGTCGATAACGTCACCGACATGGGCGCAGTGCAAATCGATGAACGCGCCTTTCTTGTTGCCGCGAGCTTCACCGCGAACGCGCTGACGGTGTATCGTGTCTCCCAAGGCTTTCAGCTCAACGAGGTCGATGTCTATTACGACACGTTCGACACGCGTATCGCACGGCCGGAGGCGTTGGAGATCTTTCAAACCGACGACCGCACATTCGTGCTGGCGGGCGGCGCCGATGACGGCGTCAGCCTGTTCGAGTTGACCTATCGCGGCAAGCTGGTCCATCTGGCGAGCCGGGCAGACGACTTCGGCACAACGCTGCGCGCCGTCTCCACGATCGATGTCCAGATCTCCGGCGAGACGGCGTATGCCTATGTCGGATCCTCGACGGAAAGCGGTCTGACCGAATTGGTGATCGATCTGTCGCGATCGGGGCAGGATCGGCGGGGCGGGGCGGTCAAGGACAACATTACCGGCACCGCCGGCGACGATGTGATCTGGGGCATGGGCAAGTCCGACACCCTGGACGGCGGGGCCGGCGACGACCGGCTGATCGACGGCCGTGGGCGCGACACGCTGATCGGCGGTGAGGGCGCCGACATCTTTGAATTCGTCGCCGACGGGCGATCCGATTTCATCGAGGACTTCGAGCCGGGGATCGACCGCATCGACCTCAGCGACAGCAGCGCCGATCACATCTCCGATGTGGAGATCGGTGCCCGCAAACGCGGCGCTGTCATCAAGATCGATGACGATATCATTCGGGTCTACAACCCCGATGGCGGGCCATATGACGTCAGCGATTGGGGTGCGGATATGTTCATCTTCGGCTGAGGGCGCGCGGCCTTAACCTGGTGGGTGGAACGGCTTCGCCTGTCTGCGCGGTTCCATCACGCTTCCCTTTACCGTCCCGCGGTTTTCGGACCCGGGCGATATCGTTGGCGATACGGGTTCCGCGGCGCCCGGCGCCGGCCATGCGGAGCGCACCAGATACCCCCGCAGCTTTTTGGCCGTGGTCAACGCACACGACGCCCGAAACACCGCCGCGACCATGCGGTGCCTGGCTTGCGTCATCCCCTTCCATCAAGCGGTGTTGAGGTCACCTGTCATCTGCCGGACCGCGTCATTGACATAGATCCCGGACGGCGCTGACGCACTGCCAGCCCGGGCGGAGGCGGGTCCGGACCATCGTTGGTCGTATCCGGGCCGGTGGGCATTCGATGTCCGCCGCAGAAACCCGTATCCGAAGGCCATGCGCCGGACCGGCGCGACGAAGGCCGATGCCCCGGCCGCGCAAAGCCTCGGCACGCCTCGGATCGCAGCGGCGGCCGGTCGATCCAATCGGGATTTCGTCGATACGCCATCGAGGGTGGGGTCGGGGCTGAGCAACGAGCCGCCCAAGAACCCGGAACTCATTCACGAAGCATCGACGGGTCGGGTCAACCGCGCTGTCCGCGCCCTGCAATTGGAAACCGAGCTACGCACCGATCCACAGCTCCGCGCGGATCGCTTCGTCGAGCGCTGGCAGAAACTCAACCGCGCCAGCCACCGCCAATACCAGGCTGGCGATATGTCCGGCTACAAGGTGACCTGAGCCCCAAGTTCCCTCCAGCGGATCGTGGAGTCCTTCGGTTACATTGATGGGCCTATGTGGCCCGATTTTCCATCCTCATCTTTACTGCGAATTCGACTGGCGGAACGTTCCCGAGGGCCGAATGGGGGCGTT
>JBCDDF010000021.1:0-48373 GCA_039180525.1 Pseudomonadota bacterium | reverse complement strand
TCCACTGGAGCGTTTCCGAGACGGGGACAGGGCTTCGCCCGTTCGCCCCTGAAACGCTCCACTGGAGCGTTTCCGAGACGGGGACAGGGCTTCGCCCGTTCGCCCCTGAAACGCTCCACTGGAGCGTTTCCGAGACGGGGCTCACTCTTTGTTCCCCAAATTTCCCCGCCGGAGGCTGCCGCGCCCGTCACTGACGCTTACGCCGCTCAGTTGGTCCCGCGCACCACCGCATTGCCGAGCCGGGTCCAGCCGACCATGCTTTCTGGGTAAAGCTTCACATCCGCCACCCCGGCCAATTCCGACACCGCGAACCAATTCGTCGCCGCCCAATGGCTCGTATTGCAAAAACTGACCAGCGGCGCGCCCGCGTTGTCGGCGGCGATCGCGCGCACCCGGGCCAGCATCTCCTCGGGCGCGGCGAAGATCGGGCCATCATCGCCGAACCAGGTCGAGTGGACGATGTTAAGCGCATTCGCCAAAGTCCCTGCTTCCGCCGCTGCGCCGTGCTTGCGATCGCCCTCGAAGAACGCCAGGGGACGCGCGTCGATCAACACCGCTTGCGTTTCACCGGCCACCACATCGGCCACACCTTCGGCATCGATCATCCAGGCATCCGACCAAGACAGCGTGATCTCCGACGCCTCCGCGACCGCCACACCGGTCGCCGGCGCCGCGCCGTTGGCGGCCCATGCGCCATAGCCGCCGTTCAAGATCGCCAGGCGGTCGAAACCGGCCGATTTCAGCGTCCAGTACACCCGCGCCGCGGCGCCGAAATCGGTGGCGTCGGCCCCGGCATGCACGACCAGCACGTCCCGGTCATACGCGGCGCCCGCTGCGCGCAGCGTCGTCTGCAGATCGGCCAGCGCCGGCACGCGGCCGGGATTGTCCGCCGGCCCGCGATAAAGCGCGTAGGGCGTGTTGACGGCGCCGGGAATATGCCCCGCCTCAAAGTCCGCCAACGTGCGAATATCCAGGATCAACGCCCCGCTCAGATCGTCCTCGGGAGTGACCAAGGGCCCCCAGGCCCAGGCCAGGGCGGTGCTTGCAAACCAGATCACCGCGGCCAGTGCGACACGCATGCTAGATTCCTCCTTTTCCTGCATCCCCCGCTTACCCCAGCCGGACGTCGAACCAAAGCCCAAGCCGTTCACAACGGCGCGCGTGCCCCATTGCGCCCGGCAGGGGCGGCGTTAGAACGGCGATAGAGGAGTCCGGCCCATGACCAGCGACCGCAAACCCTTCGTGGTGTTCACGCCATCCGGCAAGCGCGGGCATGTCGAGGTGGGCACATCCGTGCTGGCGGCGGCCCGGCAACTGGGCGTGGATCTGGACAGCGTCTGCGGCGGCCGCGGGATCTGTTCCAAATGTCAGGTGCAACCGGGCCTGGGCGCGTTTCCCAAGCACGGCATAGACGTCACCGCCGACGCGCTGTCACCCTTCAACGCGGTCGAGGCGCGCTATGACGAAAAGCGCGGCCTCGCCCCCGGCCGCCGCCTGGGCTGCCAGGCCCTGATCCAAGGCGACACACTGGTCGACGTGCCGCCGGAATCGCAGGTTCACAAACAGGTCGTGCGCAAACGCGCAGAAGCCCGCGACATCACCGTCGATCCGGTCACGCGGCTTTACTATGTCGAGGTGGCGGAGCCCGACATGCACCACCCCTCCGGCGATCTGGAACGTCTGCTCGCCGCGCTGCGACAGCAATGGGATCTGGCTCGGATCCAGGCAGACCTGCCGATCCTGCAGAAGCTGCAGCCGATCCTGCGCAAGGGAAACTGGCGCGTCACCTGCGCGGTTGCGCAATCCGCAGCGGACGGCCCGGCGCAAATCCTCGACATCTGGCCCGGCTATCACGACGGCCCGGTCCTGGGCCTGGCCGTCGATCTGGGCTCGACCACCATCGCCGCGCATCTGGTCGATCTCGCCTCGGGCGCGGTTTTGGGCTCCGGCGGGCGCATGAACCCGCAGATCCGTTTTGGCGAGGATCTGATGAGCCGCGTCTCCCACGCCATGCTGACCGAAGGCGGCGCGGCAGAGATGACCGCGGCGGTGCAGGCGGCGATGGACGAAATGGCGGGCGAGATCGCGCAGGAGGCGGGCCACGCGCGCGAAGAGATATTCGAGGTGGTCCTGGTCGCGAACCCGGTGATGCATCACCTCTATCTCGGGCTTGATCCGGTGGAGTTGGGCCAGGCACCCTTCGCGCTGACCAGCGCCGATGCGCTGACGCTCAAGGCGGCCGATCTGGGGCTGCACCTGCACCCGGCCGCGGCCCTGCACACGCTGCCCTGCATCGCCGGCCATGTCGGCGCCGATGCCGCCGCCGTGGCGCTGAGCGAAGCGCCCGACCGGTCCGACGATCTGGTGCTGATCGTCGATGTGGGCACGAATGCGGAGATCCTTTTGGGCGACAAGACCGGCGTTCTGGCCTGTTCCTCGCCGACCGGCCCGGCGTTCGAGGGCGCGCAGATCTCTGCCGGCCAGCGCGCCGCGCCGGGTGCCATAGAACGGGTGGAGATCGACCCCGTCACCAAACAGCCGCGCGTGCGCGTGATCGGCTGCCCGCTGTGGTCCGACGCGCCCGGGTTTGCCGAGGCCATCGCCGCCACCGGGGTCACCGGCATCTGCGGCTCCGGCATTATCGAGGCCGTGGCCGAGATGCGCAGCGCCGGGCTGGTCGACGCCGGCGGGTTGGTCGGCGGGCCGGACCGGACCGGCACTGCGCGCTGCATCGCGGATGGGCGCACGTTTGCCTTCGTGCTCTACGAGGACGCGAGCCAGCGCATCCTGGTCACTCAGGGAGACATCCGCGCGATCCAACTGGCGAAATCGGCGCTGTATGCCGGGGCGCGGCTGTTGATGGATCAAATGAAGGTCGACCAGGTCGACCGGGTGGTGCTGGCCGGCGCCTTTGGCGCGCATATCAGCCCCAAACACGCGCTGATCCTGGGCATGATCCCCGATTGCGATGTGGACCGGGTGACGAGCGCCGGGAATGCCGCCGGGACGGGCGCGCGGATCGCACTGCTCAACCGGGCTGCGCGGGCCGAGATCGCGCAGACGGTGCGCCGGATCCAGAAGGTGGAGACCGCCGTCGAGCCGCGGTTTCAGGAACACTTCGTCGCCGCTAACCACATCCCGCACGCCACCGCCCCCTTCGCCGCCTTGCGTCGCGCGGTGCCCCTGCCAGAGCCGCAGTTCGGTGCGCGGGCCGAGGCACAAAACCGCCGCCGTCGCGCCCGTGCGCGCACCCGCTGAGCGGAGACCCGCCGAGCCCCGCCCGCGCCCACCGAAGCCTTGGCATCGGCCCTTGTGCGGCACAACTTCCGCGGCCCGATGGCGCGGTCGCACCATCGGCGGCACGAACCGCACGGCCCGGAACTCACATCTTTCTCTATTGATATCAGCATGTAAGCGCCGGGCGGAGGGGTGTGTGCCGTCTCGACAGGTCGTTGACCTGGGCGATTCCAGGCGCTAGGGACTGCGGCGGTGCGGGCGTAGTTCAGTGGTAGAACGTCAGCTTCCCAAGCTGAATGTCGTCGGTTCGATCCCGATCGCCCGCTCCACTCCTTCCTCCGAACATCTTTTCGCCACCATTGCTGCGGATAACGATCCGGCGGGGCGCATGGCCGTGGGACAAGGCCAAAAGATATGAGGCGAGCACCTGTGAGTGCCGGAATAGTATGAAGTCAGTGCATCAGTCTTCCAGCAGCGAACGTGTGGTCACGGGCCCGCTGCGCGCCGATCGCCGGTTCGATACTGCGACGGCGGTGAACTTCCTAAAGGCGTCCGGCCACCATGGGCGGCTGTCGATTCTGCGGTATCTTGCGAACGGCGAAAAATCCGTCGGCATGCTGGAAAAGATGATGGACACGCGCCAGGCGGCGGTGTCTCAGCAACTGGCGCGGCTGCGGCAAGAGGGTCTTGTCGACTACCGCCGCGACGGCAAAACGATTTACTACCGGCTGGCGACCCCCCATGTCGAACGTTTCGTGGCGATGCTGGAGACGGCGTTTCGCCTCTAGCCGCCTCGGCGGCTGTACGACCCGCCACCAAGGTGGCGCAGCACATCGCGGACCCCGCATCACCGAAGCGTCTGCCCACGGTTTGACGGCGCGACACACGCCCTCAGGTTCGCAGCCTACACGCGCACCACCGACAACCGGGTAGGTCTGTCCGGCTCAAAGCCTACGGGCACGGCAACACTGGCGGGATCGAGCGCGCTGCCGCGTATCAGCCTTTTGCGGGCGCAGGATGCACCTAGGATCTCGCGCCCTCGGAACCCCTCTGGCAACCCGACCGTGTCGCGCGGGCCCACGCCCTTGGCGGCGACATGCGCTTGGGCAACGGGCGCCCTGCCCCGCTGCCCGCGAAGCGATTGGCAGCGCGTGGATACGGCCGTGGCCCATGCCGCGTCAGATGGGAAACCCGCGCGTGCGGATGAACTGCCACATATCGCGATTGATCGCCTGAAGCCCTTCGATCGCGGTGCGGATGCCTGCGCGCGCGTCCTCGTCGATCTCCTGCGCCTGGCCCATCTTGATATCGGTCTTGCGGTCGGCGATCCGCATCATGATCGTCTTGGCATGGCCCTCCGCCGGGTCGAAGGCATAGATGCTGTGATTGTAACGGTTGCGCAGCGGCGACAACTGCATCAGACGCCGCGTCAGGCCCAGCACCTCGTCGCGCAGGTCGGCAGGCACGCCGTCGAGCTTGGACAGGCGCTCCACCAGATCGACGCGCGCACGGGTGGTGTTCAACGTCAGAAACAGCACCACCGCCTTTTCCTTGTCGGTGCCCAACAGCCCCGCCAACACATGGATCAGCAGGCTTTCGGTGTTCGACCAACTGTAGTTCAGCCGGCCCACCAGCAGCAGGAAATCATCGAAACCGGACGTATCCTCGGGCGTGCCGCCCGCGGGCCCTTCGGCCGGCATCAGGCCGCCGGCCGGCCGTCTGCCGGGCCGCTCCGCGCCAGAAACCAGGCGGTCGCGCCGGTGCGGTTGCGCACCCCGAGCTTTGAGATGATGTGATGCATGTGCAGCTTTACCGTATGCTCGGAAAGGTTCAGTTCGCCCGCCACGATCTTGTTCTGCTTGCCCGCGGCGACGAGTTCAAGCACCTGCCACTCTCGCGGCGTCAGATCGCCGCCATCGGCCATGGGCCGTGGCGCGGCCGCGGGCTCGGGCCGGGTGCGCGCGCAGGGCAGTTCGGCCTGGATCAGATCCACCGGCACATAGCGTTGGCCACAGATCAAAAGCCGGACCAGCGAAAGCCAGGTGTCGAGTTGAATGTCCATCGGCAGCAGGCTGACGGCCGCCAGGGTCGGATGCCGGCCGCGGGCGGCAAATACCCGCCGGGCGACGGTGTCGGCCCTATAGGCCACCACCAGCCGCGCACCGCGCGCCAGCGCCCCATAGAGATCGGGGCTGGCGATCAGGTCATCCGCCAGATCCTCTGCCAGGATCAACACCCGCAACGGCGCGTCCGCCAGATCGTCCCGACTGAGTTGGGTGATCGCATCGATGCGCAGAAATGTATGGTCGCGCATCTCACTGCGCAGAACCCTGAGACTGGCATCCGAGAACGCCAACACCGGGCCGACGAACACCGCCAGAGGCGCATGTTGGGCGATGGCCGGACCGTTTCGATCCTGACCCAATTCGGTCGAGCTATAATACATCACACCACACTCACTCACTCGGATTGACTTGTAGGCACTTTGTAAAAAATTGCTGAGATCAGACTAAAATATACACAAAGTCGAATGACTTACTCTTGGTTACATACTTAGGATTGATGCACGCGCGATGCGTTTGGTACACCTTAAGATCAGCATTCTAATCCTTTGGTTAGGTTCCTTCTGTCAGTTTACGTTACGGAAATAGGTACGCCGCAATTCGGGTAAAAATGTGGCCGCTATTCGAAACCGCGAACAAATGTTTCGCGATGGGCTTTGGTCCTGTGGAAAACCTTATACGAAAGGCCGCCTGCGCACGCGGTGACGAAACCCACAATCGGCCGGCACGCCAGTCAAAATGGGCGTGAGAAAAACCACGTTCCGCCCGACGGATTAACCATAGCTTCAATAATTTAGTATTTACAAACAATGTTTTAACCTCGATTAACGGAATACTAACCGTTTCTCTAACTAGGACGCGCGCACCCGGCAGGCCACGTTGAACCCATCGCTGCAACACGGCGATTCTATTGGGGAACAGTTGGTGGGGTTTTGACGACATGGGTTCGTCGCGTCTTTGCAAGCGTCCGTCATATCGCGCGCCTGCCCCTCTCCGCTGCAATGGGGGAGGGCCGGTCCACGTAAACTAGAGATCGCCCGGCGGCATCGTTGCGTATGCGCCGCCCGGTTTTTCATCATCATCATCACGACGCATCGGACATGGTCGCTTTTGACATGAGTGGCGGCTCTCCCCGGTGCGCGAGAGGAGTAAAGTTCAATGTCTACGCGTAACAACATCTTTCATCCGCTCTGGGGTCAGCATCAAGCGCAGGATCAGGAGCAGGACCAGGATCAAACCCAGTTCCAGGCGGAACTTCAGGGCCAGTTGCAGGGTCAGGTGTCGGAGTCGGAAAACGATAATGACAACGACAATGACAACGAAAACGGCAATGGCAACCTGAACGGCAACGGGAATGGGAACCTGAACGGCAATGGCAACCTGAACGGAAACGCCAACTCCAACGAAAACACGACCGATGCCGCCGCAGCCGCGGAGTCGGGTGCCGGGTCGGATGCCGTGTCCGAAAGCGGCGCGGGGGCGGAGGCCGGAGCGGCCAGCGAAAGCGACAGCTCCAGCGACAGCACCGCAGATTCCACGTCCTCCAGCCACAGTTCGTCGGAGTCGGATGTCGATGTGGATGTCGACGTGTCGATCAACCTGGAAGGCTATGAGCCGACCGACAACGACTTCGCCGATCTCGACATCGACGACAGCGAAATCGGCGACATCCTGATGGCCGATGGCGATCTGACCTACGACCCGGGCAACGACATGGACCTGTCGGGCATGCTGAACGGTTCGCTGAAAGGCGCCGGTAACGATGCCGGGTTCGTCAACGCCCAGTCGAACACGCTGGCCGACAACGACGAATTGCACGACGCGCATGTGTCCAATGACGGCACGTTCGAGCAAAGCGGTCATGTGTCGGGCGGCCACGCCTATGCCGAAGAAGGCATCGAGGTCGAAACCGGCGGCGGTGCCGGCGGCAGCCAGGCACATTCCGAAGGCGGCGCGGCCCATGGCGGCGCGGCGCTTGGCGGGATCGCGGCGGCCGATGGCGGCACCGGCGGAAACGGCGGACAAGCCGATTCCGAGGGCGGCGAAGGCGGCGATGCCGGCGACGCGGACACGATTACCGTGGGCGTTGGTCTGGGTTCGTCGGATGCCCATGCCGACAATGACGGTGCCGATGGCGGCGACGCCGGGGCCCTGTCCTTCGGGCTGGCTGCTGGTGAGAACGGTGCCAAGACCGACAATGACGGCGGCGACAGCGGCGATGCCGGTGCGATCGCGGCCGGCATCGGGCTGAGCGGCGCAGGCAACGACAACGACTCCGATGGCGGCGACGGCGGCGATGCGGGTGCGTTGGGCGGCACGCTGGGTCTGTCCGGCGCGGGCGCGCTGAGCGCGGCCGACGGTGGCGACGGCGGCGATGCCGGCGCAATCGGGACCGGTCTGGGTGCCGGGCTTGCCGGTGCGGGTGCCGGGGCAGCCTCGGGCGATGCCGGTGACGGTGGCGATGGCGGCGACGGTGGCGATGGCGGGGCCGGCGGTGCCGGTGGCGCCGCGGGTGCCGCAGCCGGTGCGCTGGGCCTGATCTCGGGCGCTCTGGCGGCCGCAGCGGGCGGCGATGGCGGCGATGCCGGTGACGCGGGCGATGCCGGCGACGCGGGCGACGGTGGCGACACCGGCGACGCGGATGCCGACGCCGATGCGGGCGCAATCGGCGCCGGTCTGGGCGATGCCGACGCGACTGCCGGTGACGGTGCCGGCGCCGGCAGCGATGCCGATGCCGACAGCGGCGTCATCGGTCTGGCCGATGTCGACAGCGATGGCGGCCACGGTGGCGACACCGACACCACGCAGGACGCCACCAGCGACGCCAGCGGCGACGCGGGTGCCGGCGCCCACAGCGGTGACGGTGGCGGTGCCGGCGGCATGGCCGATGCCGACAACGATGTCGACGCCGATGCCATGGCCGGTGCGATCGCCGGGTTCGGCGGCATCAACGACGCCGATGCCGATACCGAGACGATGGTGGACACCATCACCACCGGTAAGGCGGTTGCCGGCGACGGCGGCTATGCCGGGCAGGCGGTCGCCAATGGCGGTAACGGGGCCATGGGCTCCGGCGGCAGCGCGCATGGCGGCGACGCCGATGTGGCCGGTGCCTTTGCCGGCGACGGCGCGGCAGCCACCAATGGTGACGGCGGCGTAGGCGGCTCGGCCGGTGCCTGGGGATCGAACAACGGTGAAGACGGCTATGTCACCGGCGAATCGATCGCGACCGCGGACGCGGCGGTGGAAATCACCGCGTTCAACCAGAGCATCGTGCAAGGCGCCAACGTGCTGGGCAACTCCGTCGACATGAACGTCGTCGGCGGCTCGTTCAGCTCGACCTATGTCGGCGACGACACCGAAGCCTAAGACACTGGCCGGGGCCGTCCGTTACGGCGGCCCCGGCACTTCACCAACGCACTGAAATCACGAAGGAAACAGGCCTCCCCACCGCACCGACCAGCCTGCGACTGTTTTTGTATCCGGTTCTTATCTTTTTGGGGCTTTCCGATGTCGAATGACGCAACCAGCGAGAGCATCGCCCACTTTATCGGGCTGATGCAGTTGAGCTCGGAAGAGGCGCGCCTTCGCCAGGATTACGACGCATTCACCGCCGCGCGCGCAGCGGAACGCGAAGCCGAGATGCGGGACGGCAAGGCCGCGCGCATCAAGGACGACCACAAACTCAAAGACTTCCAGCCAAAGCTGAAGGTCGAGGCCGCCGCCGATGGCGCGCCTGCAGCCCAGGCCGGCGCCCTGCCCTTCCCCGGCGCGCCCAATGTCGGCTTTGCCGTCGATGGCGGCCCGATCCTGGGTCCGGCGACAGGCCCGCTGGGGCCGCTTCTGTCACCGGGCGCTGGCCCGGCCAGCTACAGCTATGAGTATTCTTTCGAAGTCGACGCGCCGGGCGCGGTCGCGGGGTATACGGCGCAGGTCAACCTGTTGAGCGATGACGACCTGCTGACCGCAAGCCACGGCACGGAATTCATCGACCCCGCCCTGTTCGGCGCCGCGCTGTCCGCGCTGACCCAGATCGCCGATGCGGCGGCCGGGTTCGATGTGCCGCTGTTCGACGGCAACCCCGGCGCGGGGTTCGACTTCGCCATGCAGGCGCTCGACGCCGTCGCTGCCGCGCCGGCCGGGGGCGGCCATGGCGTGACGGTGGTCAGCTATCACGGCGCCGGCGCGCAGGGACTGTTCATCAGCGAAGGCGCGGACGCGGCCGATGCACTGCCCACGCTGACCGATCTGCTGCCGGATCTGCATTCCCGGGACGGCGAGGCGCATTTCGGCAATCTCAACGCTGCAACGACCGATGACCCTTACGCGGTGGAAGACGGCCACACCGTGATCACCGGCGGCAATATCGCGCTGAACGAAAGCTTCACCGCATCCAGTTGGCTGGATGCCCCGGTGTTTGCGGTCGAGGGGGCGGTGGTCAACATCGATGCGATCAGCCAGGTCAACATCCTGATCGGCCACGACATCGGCGCATTCGATGCCGACGATCCCGGCTCGACCGCAATCAACGCGGCGCAGATCGTGACCCACGCCACCGGCGCCGGCGCCGAGGAGCCGACGGATGCCGATGGCGTCGTCCTGCCATTTGCATGGTCGGTGACCCGGATCGAGGGCGATCTGTTGCAGGTCAACTGGACCCAGCAATACAATTTCATCTCTGACAACGACCGGGCAGAGATCAGTTTGAGCGGTGCCAATACCTATATCGGCACCGGCGACAACCTGTTGCTCAACCTGACCGATCTGACGCAGATCGGGTCCGGCTTCGACCTGATCTTTGTCGGCGGCAACATGATCAACGTCGCCATGATCAGCCAGACCAACGTGCTTTTGGACAGCGACGTGCTGGCGACCCAGGGCACCGGGGTCGACGCCAGCGGCGGCGACAATCTGCTGTTGAACACCGCCGCGCTGACCACCCATGGCGCGGACAGTCACACCGGGCTGACCGAACCCTTCGCCGAGGCGCTGGACACCTTGGGCACGGGCGCCGACGATATCGACGCCGAGGTCGCGCAGGACAGCCTGTTCGAAGGGGCAGAACTGCTGCGCGTGCTCTATATCGAGGGCGATTTCGCCACCGCCAACCTGGTCGAGCAGACCAATATCGTCGGCGATGCCGATCAGGTGCATCTGGTCCAAGACGCGATGGAGGCGGCCACCGGACAGACCGCGACGGTGCATACCGGCGCGAATGTGCTGGCAAATGTCGCTAGGGTTACCGAGTACGGCACCGACTCCACGGTGATGGCGGGCGGCGGAACCTACAGCGACGCCTTGATCCATCAGGCTGAACTCATTGAAGAATCCGCGACACCCACCGGCGTGAGCATGGCGCATCTGACCTCCGAGGCGGTCGCGTTCCTGGCCGATGATATGATTGTCACAGACGAAACAGACGATTTTTCGCCAAATTCTATCCATACCGAAGACAGCCAGAGCGTGGATGTCATGCAGTCCGTTCTCGCCTGAGTTGTATGTGTGCCTGGGGAGTGTGAGTTGTGAAGGATTACCTCGACGTGCCGCTTTCGCGGACCGACGCCGACGATGCCGCCCCGACCTGTCACGAGGAGTACGCCGAACCGCCGCTGAACCGGCCTCGGGCCGAAGTGGAGGATGCGGTGGAAATCGCCGCGCCGGGCAAACCCGCGACTGGCCGCCTGCGGCTGACGCCACGGGATCGGGCTGCGCCGCAGGCACCCGAGGCACTGCGCCCCAACAACAAGAGCACGCCGCCACGGCTCGACAGCGCGCTGGCGGGCGACCCCGGCGATCTGGACACCGGCCTGCGCGCGCAGCCGCTCGACGACCCCGAACCGGATGCCAAGCCGCGCCTGCGCCGCAAGCGCCGAGACGGCCAGCGGGTGGAGGCGCGCATCAGCGCCAAGGCCCGCGTCGCACCGGCACAGGATGACGGCCCGGTCATCTCACGCGAGAAGGTGATCGACGATGTGCGCTACACCCGCGTCAATGACCCTAAGGAACCGCCCGTGTCCGGCGGCGGCAAGGGCGATGGCGGCGATATCACCGGCACCGGCGGGGGCGGCGGCAATGGCGGCGGCGAAAAGGTCAAGTTCCACAAGCGCGTCGGCCCGGAAAACTTCGGCGCCGCGCTGCGCAAGGGGCTGGGCGCGGTCTGGACCAACCTTTCGATGGTCATGGTGCTGACCTGCGCCACCAACATCCTGATCCTGGCGATCCCGGTCTATCTGTTCCAGATCTCCGACCGGGTGCTGACCAGCCGCTCCATCGATACGCTGGTGATGCTGACCATCGTCATCGCCGGCGCGGTGATCCTGCAGGCGATCCTGGATGCGGTGCGCCGCTTCATGCTGATGCGCACCGCGGTCGAGGTCGCGGCCCGGCTGGGCGCGCCGATCCTCAGCGCCGCCGCGCATGCCTCGCTGCATGGCACGGGCCGCGAATACCAGACCTTGGGCGATCTGCAGCAGGTGCGCGGGTTCCTGGTGTCGGGCACGCTGATTTCTTTCCTCGACGTGCCCTTCGCGCCGCTGTTCATCCTGGCGATTTTCCTGGTGCACCCGCATCTGGGCCTGATCGTCATCACCACCGCGCTGGCGCTGTTGGTGATCGCACTGATCAACCAGAAGATCACCGCCAAACCGTTTGCCGCCGCGAACCTGGCCCAGGCCAAGGCGAACCAGCACCTGGATTCGATGTCGCGCAACAGCCAGATCATCAACGCTTTGGCGATGATCCCCGAGGCGGTGACGATCTGGGGCCGCGACACCGCGGAATCGATGAAGGCACAGGTGCGCGCGCAGGACCGCAACATCGTCACCGCTGCCGCCTCCCGCGCGGTGCGGCTCTTGACGCAGATCGGCATGCTGGGCTGGGGCGCCTACCTGGCGATCGACGGGCAGATCACCGGCGGCATGGTCATCGCCGCCTCGATCATCGCCGGCCGTGCGCTGGCGCCGATCGAAGGCGCGATCGAAGGCTGGAACGCCTTCCTTCTGTCACGCGCCGCCTATGGCCGGATCTCCAAACTGCTGAACGGCTCTGCCCTGCAATTCGAACGGCTGCACCTGCCTCACCCCGAAGGCCGGCTGGATGTGGAACGCCTGCTCTACGTGCCCGGCGGCACCAAGCAGGTGGTGCTGAACGGGCTGAGCTTTCACCTGAACCCGGGCGAGACGCTGGCCGTGATCGGCAATTCCGGCGCCGGCAAGACGACGCTGGGCAAGATGCTGGTGGGCTCGATCCTGCCGACGTCGGGCAATGTGCGGCTGGATCTGATGGATCTGCGCAACTGGGACCCGCGGCAACTGGGCGAAAACATCGGTTATCTGCCGCAGGACGTGCAGCTTTTCCCCGGCACCATCAAGGACAACATCGCCCGGATGCGCCCCGACGCCACCGACGAACAGATCCACGAGGCCGCGGTGCTGGCCGATGTGCACGAGATGATCGCCACCCTGCCCCAGGGCTACGAGACCGTGGTCGCCGCCGATGGCGCGCCGCTGTCGGGCGGGCAGAAACAGCGCATCGCCCTGGCGCGCGCGTTCTTCGGCAACCCCCGCATGGTGGTGCTGGACGAGCCGAACTCGAACCTCGACGTGGCCGGCGACAAGGCGCTGGCGCGCGCCATCGGCCATGCCAAGGCCAACAAGATCACCGTGGTGGTGATCACGCAGAAGCCGGCGCTGTTGAACGCCGTCGACAAGATCATGCTGCTGGCCGACGGCACGGTCGGGCTGTTCGGCAACCGCGACGCGGTGCTGAAGAAGCTGGCCGAAAGCCATCAGGCAAAGCAGATGAGCGGCGCCGCCCCGAACTCGATCCCGAAACCGCAGGACCAGGCCGGCCCTGCGGTCGAACAGAAAGAGCCCCAGGATGACTAAGCTGATCGAACAGGACCAAAGCGAGAGCTGGTATGCCGAGGTGCCGCGCTCGGTGACGCGGCACGCGATCTTCGGCTTCACGCTGATGGTGGTGGCCTTCGGCGGCTTTGGCGCCTGGGCCTTCCGCGCGCCGCTGGCCGCGGCGGTGATCGCCCAGGGCAGTTTCGTCGCCACCGGTCAGAACAAGATCGTCCAGCACCTGGAAGGCGGCATCATCAAGGACATCCTGGTCAGCGAAGGCGACGTCGTGGCCGCCGGCCAGACCATGCTGCGCCTGGACGAAACCGCGGCGCTGGCCAACGAGCGGGTGCTTTTCTTCCGCCAGTTGCGGCTGGAGGCGACCGAGGCGCGGCTGCTGGCCGAATACAACGAAGACGACCGGCTGGTATTCCCGCAATATCTGGAAGCGGCGCGCAGCCATCTGGAGATCGCGACCGTGCTGGACGGTCAGGCGCTGGCTTTCGAGGTTGCCAAATCGGCGCTGGAAAACGACATCGCGCTTCTGGAACGCAACACCGCCGCGCTGAGGATCCGCGCCCGCGGGCACGAGGCGCAGTTGACGGCGACCAAGGCGCAATTGGCGATCATCGAGGAAGACCTTGAGACCAACCATTTGCTCATGGAACGCGGGCTGATGCGCCAGGCGGAACTGAACGCCGTGCGCCGGGCCAAGGCAGAGGCCGAGGGCCAGATCGGGCGGCTGGAGGCCGAAATCTCCGAAATTGCCGAAATGACCGAGAAACACGCCGCGCAGATCGAAAAGGCACGCAGCAAGTATCGCCAGTCCGCGCTGGATGAATTGAACCCGATCCAGGCGGAACTGGACTCGATCCGTGAGAAGGCGCGCAAGGCGCAGAACGTGCTCGCACGCTCGGACGTGGCCGCGCCGGTCAACGGCACCGTGGTGCGGCTTTACTATCATACGTCGGGTGGCGTGATCGAAAGCGGCAAGGCGATCGCCGAAATCCTGCCGGCGAACGAACCGCTGATCGTGGAGATTCAGGTGCCGCGGACCGAAATCGACAGCGTCCGCGTCGGCGCCCCGGCCACGGTGCGGCTGTCGGCGCTGAACCAGCGCACGACGCCGGTGCTGGACGGCGAGGTGTTCTATGTCTCCGCGGATGCGATCACCGAAAAGACCGATGGCGTGACGCAAGAGGTCTATGTCGCGCGCGTGCGCCTGCCGCCGGAGGAGATTCAGCGCGTGCCCGGCTTTTCGCCGACCCCCGGCATGCCGGCGGAGATCATGGTGCAAACGGCGGAGCGGACCTTCGTGCAGTATCTGGCCAAGCCGATCAAGGACAGCATGTCGCGCGCCTTCCGCGAGCAGTAAGCGCACCGCGTCCCGGGCCTGACCCGGGACCTCGACGCTTGGCGCGCAACGGCGGAGGCAAAGGTAGAGGCCCCGGCTCGGGGGCCGGGGCGCGTGGCGCGTGGCGCCCAGAGCGAAAACGGATTGGATTGAGACAATCTGATCTTAGGATTTTGCTCTCAATTCTGGTCTAGCCCTGCAAAGACAGGCGCGGGTTGAAGGCGGTCTCTTCCCAATCCTCGTCTTCCAGTGACCAGACCGGGGCCAGCATCTCCGCCAGGTCGCGGGCCGCCGCGTCTGCATTGAAGGGCTCGGGCGGCGCGATCGCAGCCTCGGCCCGGGCGATGCGGGCGGCGGTCTCCGCCGGGGGCGGCGGCACCGCTGCGACGGCGCGGGCCCGGGCGCGCAGATCGCCATGGCAGAACAACGGCATCTCGCAGCCCGCCGCCAGCGCCCCGGCGATGCGGTCCTCATAGCTTCCGGTCAGCGCATCCATGAACAGGTCATCGGTCAGCAAGAGCCCGTCAAAGCCGATGCGACCGCGGATTGCCCCGCCGATCACCTTTGGCGAAAACGTCGCCGGCCGCCGTGCCGGGTCGAGCCCTGGGTAATCGACATGCGCGATCAGACCCGCCGGCATGTCGGCGAGCGCGGCGAAGGGGGCGAAATCCACCGCCGCCAAAACCTCCGCATCCAGATCGATGACCGGCAGGTCGGTGTGGCTGTCTTCGGTTGCGCCGCCATGGCCCGGCATATGCTTGATCACCGGCAGCACACCGCCCGCCAACAACCCGTCGCAGGCGGCCCGGCCCAGAGCGGCCACCGGGGCGGGCGTGCGCCCGAAGGTGCGGCAGTCGCCATGCGCCCAGAACGTCGTCTCGCGCGCGACGTCCAGATCCGGCGCCAGGTCGATATCGATCCCCACCGCGTGCAGGTCATGCGCGCACAGCCGATGGTTCAACCGGCACGCGGCCAGGCCCAGCGCGGGGTTGCGGGCATAAAGCGCGGCAAAGGCCGCCGGGCGCGGCATCACCCGCCAGTGCGGCCGGCCCAGCCGGGCGACGCGCCCACCCTCCTGATCGATCAGTACGTGCGCCACCCCGGCGGCCCGCACCGCCTCGGTCAGCCGCGCCAACTGGTGCGGCGAGTCGATGTTCCGGCGAAACAGGATCACACCCCACGGCTTTGCATCGGATAGGAAATCTCGCTCTGCCGCCGTCAGCGTCAGGCCCTCGACGCCCAGTACGATCGGTGTCATCGCCCCACCCCCCCGGATCACTTTCGACCGCAGGCTAAGCCTCGGGGCGCGGTTTGCAAACCACCCCGGTTCACTTGCCCAGGATGATGTCCGAGGCGCGCTCGCCGATCATGATCGCCGGCGCGTTGGTATTGCCCGACACGATCTCGGGCATGATCGAGCAATCGGCGACCCGCAGCCCCTCGATCCCATGCAGCTTGAGCCGATGATCGACGACCGAGCCGCGCTCGTTACCCATCCGGCAGGTGCCGGTGGGATGATAGATCGACACCGAATTGTCGCGCACCCAGTCCAGCGTGCCGGCATCGTCGTCCAGATCCACCTCCGCCGGCGGGCGGAATTCCTCAGCGATCTTGTCCGACAAGGGCGCGTGGCGGGCGATGCGGCGCGCGATCTTCACGGCTTCGACCATGACCTGCCGGTCGGCGGGCGCGCTAAGATAGCGGGCGTGTATCTTAACCGGCGTGTCAGGCTTCGGGCCATCGAGCCGCAACTCGCCCCGGCTTTCGGGGCGCAACTGACAGACCGACATGGTAAAGGCGGAGAACGGATGCACCCCCTCCCCCACGCTGTCGGCGGACCAGGGCTGGACGTGGAACTGGATATCGGGCGTCGCCACATCGGGGCGGGTGCGCAGGAAACCGGTGGTCAGGCTGGCCGCCATGGCCATCGGGCCCGACCGCGACCAGGCATAACGCAGCGCCATCCCGGCCTTGCGCCACAGCGAATTTACCTCGTCGTTCAGCGTCGGTTCGTTGCATTTGAAGACCAGCCGCGCCTGCAGATGGTCTTGCAGATGCCGGCCGACGCCCGGCAGCGCGTGGCGCGGGGTGACGCCGTTGTCCTGCAGATGCTCCGGGTCGCCCACGCCCGATAACATCAGGATTTGCGGCGAGTTGATCGCCCCGCCCGACAGGATGACCTCTGCCCGCGCGCGCAATACATGCTCCCGCCCGGCGGCGTCGCGATAGCGGACGCCCACGGCACGCGCCGCCTCGAACACCAGCTCGGTGACCAGCGCCCGGGTGACGATCTGCAGATTGGGCCGCCGGCTGGCGGGTTTCAGATAGGCGACGGCGGCGGAGCACCGGCGGCCCCGATCCGCGGTCAACTGGAAATAGCTGACCCCCTCTTGCGTCGCGCCATTGTAGTCGGGGTTGAAGGGATAGCCCGCCGCCTGCGCCGCCGCGACCCAGGCATCGCAGATCGGCCGCTGGATGCGCATGTTCGACACTTTCAGCGGCCCGGTATCGCCGTGGAAATCATCCGCCCCGCGTTCATTCGTCTCGGCCCGGCGGAACAACGGCAGCACATCGTCCCAGCCCCAGCCCGGATTGCCCATCTGCCGCCAGCGGTCGTAATCCTCCGGCTGGCCGCGGACGTAAAGCAGCCCGTTTAGCGAAGACGACCCGCCCAGCACCTTGCCGCGCGGCCAGTCGATACGGCGGTCGTTCAACTCCGGCTCGGGCTCTGTCTTGTAGCACCAGTCCACGCGCGGGTCGTGCATGGTCTTGAAATAACCCACGGGGATGTGGATCCACGGATTGCTGTCGCGCCCGCCCGCCTCCAGCAGCACCACCTTGGTGCCCGGATCGGCGCTCAGCCGGTTCGCCAGCACGCATCCGGCCGAGCCGGCCCCCACCACGATAAAGTCCGCGTCCACGCAATTGCTCCACTTTTTAACAAAGAGGCTATGCAAGTTGCGTATCCCGGACTACTAATTTTTGAAACAAAATGCCTCAAAAATGGGCAGCAAGGGAGGAAGACCATGGGAGTACTGGACCGCATCCGCGGTGTGTCGCGGCGCGATTTTTTCAGGATCGCAGGCACTTACGGGATGAGCTCTACGCTTCTTGCGGCGGGCGGTTTCGGCGGCGCGATGACCGCTGCGAACCTGGCCCGGGCTGCGGAATCGACCTATGAGAAGCGATTTTCAAAGGAACCGAAATTCCAGCTGACCTTTGGTGCCGCCGGGTTCAACCCGCAGAACCTGTTGATCGAGCGCGCCGGCGCGCTGGAGTTTGCACGCGATCTGGAATCGCGCACCGACGGTGAAATCCGCGTCGAATTCATCGGCAACAACCAAATCTGCGGGCAGTTGTCCTGCGTCGAGAAAACCCAGCAGGGCATCACCGACATCTACGCCGCCTCCACCCAAAACTCGGCCGGCGGCGCGCCCTATCTGAACGTGCTGGACTACGCCTATATGTTCCGCAGCCGGGCCGATCAGTACTACTTCATGTACCACCCCAAAAGCGTGGAGGTGCTGCGCGACCCGTTCGAGAAGCGCCACGGGCTGAAGTTCCTGTTCACCCATGCCGAGTTGCGCGGCATCCAGTTGGGCCTGGCCTGGGAAGACCGCGAGACCGTCACCTCGATCGAGCAGCTTTTCGGCACCAAGAACCGCGTGACCGGCACGCAGTTGGGCCGGATCGCGATGAACGCGCTGAACCTGAACCCGGTGCCCATCGCCTGGGAAGAAACCCTGGATGGGCTGAAACAGGGGCTGATCGACGGCGCGGAAACCTGGGCCTCTGCCGTGGCCTATGCCAATATGAGCCCGGTCGTCAGCCAGTGCGTCGATCTGCGTTTCTTCTGCGGCACCGAACATACGGCGATGTCGGCCTCGGTCTTCGACAGCCTGGGCGGCGAGTTGCAGGACGCCGTGATGGAATCGGCCTATTGGACGCAGGTGCATGTGCAGGCCGCGAACGAGGCGGCGCTGGTCAACACCGTGGGCTTCTCCAACCCGCAATTCCCCAACACGATCTTCGCGCAGAACAACGTGCGCGTCGCCTCGTTGTCGGATGCGGAGATCCGCAAGGCCGAAGAGATGTGTTCGCCCGAATTCCAGCCGCAGCTCTGGACCGAGTGGCGCGACCGGTTGAACAACTGGTCCGGCGGGCTGGATACCTATCAGGAGATCTATGACACGGTGCGCGAGATTCCGGCCGACATGCTGGCCGAGAATGTCGAACCGCGCCGCTGGTGGCGGGGCTGAACCGGCGACAACAGCGCTGAACGACCGGCCCCCTATGCAGGGGCCGGCGCCCGCGCGCGACAAGACCGGCAAAAGCCGGCAGAGGGAGGGACGGCGTCATGTCGCTTTGGTCCGACATCGGCACCATAATCGGTGCCTTTCTCAGCCAGGACTCCTGGGAAATCAGGGAGGCGTTGAAGTCGAACGCCGCCTGGTGGTTGGGCACGGCCGCGGCGCTGATACTGGGCACGCTGATTGTAGGGATCTATCGGGCAGTCCCCTTCGTCGAGCGGCACCTGGAACGCACGATCATGGTGGTCAGCTATCTGGCGGTCGCGTTCATCATCTTTTGGGGTGTGATCGACCGGTTCGTCTTTTCCAACCAACAACCCTGGTCGACCACCGTGCCGCCGCTTCTGTTCATGATCATGGCTTGGTTCGGCGCGTCCTATAACGTTCGTCTGCGCACGCATCTGAGCTTTTCCGAGTTTCGCGCGCGCATGCCGCGGATGGGGCAATTCCTGTGCCTCTGCCTCGACACGGTGTTGTGGCTGGGCTTTGCCATCATCGTCTTCGTCACCACCACGCGGCTGGTCGCGCTGTCGGCCTCCAACTTTCAGATCGTGCTGGGCACCGACAACGTGCAGCAATGGTGGTTCCTGGTCACCGCGCCGCTGGCGTTCCTGCTGATGACGGCGCGGGTGTTGCAGAACTTCTTCGAAGACGTGGCCAACTTGCGCAGCGGCGCGCCGCTGGTGCGTCAGACCGTGATCGGTGGAGAGGCCGAATGACCGATGGCACGATCATCACGCTGATCTCTCTGGGTGTGACGTTTTTGTTCATGCTGGGCGTGCCGGTGCTGCTGGTCATCGCCTATTGGGTGATCGGGTGTTCCTTCGTCCTGGGCCTGACGCTGGACAATATGGGCGCCGAGCTTCTGAACGTGTTCAACAAGGGCTTCGCGCTGCTGGCGATGCCGCTGTTCATTCTGACCGGTGATCTGATCAATAAATCGGGCATCGCGCGGCGGCTGTCGGATTTTGCCTATGCCGGGCTGGGCTGGCTGCGCGGAGGGCTGGCGATGGCGTCGCTGGGCGCCTGTGGGCTGTTCGCCGCAATCTCTGGCTCCAATTCGGCGACGACCGCGACCATCGGCTCGATGCTGCATCCAGAGATGGTCAAGGGCGGCTATGACGAACGCTTCTCGGCCGCGACCGCGGCGGCGGGTGGGACGGTAGGGATCATCATCCCGCCATCGATCATCTTCATCGTCTATGGATTTCTGCTGAACCTGCCGATTTCCGATCTGTTCCTGGCCGGCATCCTGCCCGGCGCGTTGATGGTGATCGGCATGCAGACCGCGTGTTGGATCATCTGCCGCCTGAACGGCTGGGGCTATCTGATCCCGCTGCAGCTTAACCGGGTGCTCAAGACCGCCTTCGGTGCCTGGCTGGGCTTTTTCGCCATCGGCCTGGTCCTGTGGGGGATCTACACCGGCAAGTTTTCCCCGACCGAGGCCGCCGGCGTCACCGTGGGCTTCTGCGTCATCGCTGGGTTGGCAAGCTGGGTCGTCAGCCGGGTATTCAGCTTGCGCGGCGACAAGCCGCTGGCCGAGAAGACCTATGCCGAGATGCTGGTGGTGGAGGGCTTCACCCTGCCCCAGATCCCCGGCATCGTGATGCGCTCCGCTCAGATCACCGGCATCCTGGCGCCGCTTATCGCGATATCGGTGGTGATGCAGCAGATCCTGTCGCTTTTGGGCGCACAGCAGGTGATCGGCGATTTCGTCACCAGTATGGGCGGTTATCACGCGGTGCTGTTCACGGCGATGGCCATCGTCTTTGTGTCCGGCATGGTTCTGGAAAGCCTGCCGGTGACCATCATCCTGGCGCCGATCCTGGCGCCCATCGCCGCTTCGGTCGGGGTCGATCCGATCCACTTTTCGGTGATCTTCCTGGTCGGCGCATCGATCGGGTTCATCACCCCGCCCTATGGGCTGAACCTCTATGTCGCCTCGGGCGTGACGGGTGTGCCGTATTTCCGGCTGCTGCGCTATACCGTGCCCTATCTGGCCGCGCTGATCAGCGTCTGGATCCTCGTATCGCTCACACCGGAATTGGCGCTGTTCCTGGTGCCCGAACGCTGAAGTGGCCCGTGATGCTTCGGCCAATGCGCCCAGCCCGGTGGCGCCCAACCTAAGGCTGATCCGCCTGGTGGAGGAGGTCGCGCGCGCCGGCGTGCCCATCGCGCCGCCAGCATTGGCGGCGGCGCTGGATCTGCCGAAACCCACCATTCACCGCCTGCTCCACACCGCCGAGGCCGAGGGGTTGGTGCAGCGGCATATCGACGGGCGGTCCTATGGTCCGGGCCGCCGGCTTCGCCTTCTGGCCGCGAACACGCTATCGGCGCAGCGGGTCCGCACCGAACGGCTGGCGATCATGCGCGGCCTTGCGGCAGAGATCGGCGAGACGTGCAACCTCGCCGTTCCGGGCCGCGACGGCATGGTTTATATCGACCGAGTGGAAACCCATTGGGCACTGCGCATTCAATTGCCCATCGGCAGCCGGGTGCCGTTCCACTGCACCGCCAGCGGCAAGCTTTATCTGTCCACGCTTGCGCCGGCCCGTCTGAAACGCTGGCTGGCCGCGCTGCCCATGCCGGCGGAGACGCCGCGCACGCTGACCAGTGTCGAGGCGCTGATGGAAGAGCTCGCCCATACCAAGCTGCGCGGATACTCCCTGGATGACGAAGAATTCATGGAGGGCATGGCCGCCATCGCCGTTCCGATCTGCGACGACCGCGGGCGGCTGTTGTCCACACTGTCGGTCCACGCCCCGGTGCAGCGGCACGACTTACCGGCGCTGACCGCGCATCTGGACCGGCTGCGCGAAGCCGCCGCTGCGCTGCGATCGCTGGTACTGGACGAGCGCAAAACCGACACGGCTGGAACCAACGCGCCCCGGGCTTGACCCGGGGCCTCTGGTCCCGTGCGCCGATGCGAGGCCCCGGATCAGGTCCGGGGCGCGTGTCGCGGAACGTCGACGACGGTCTACGGTTTCAGCACTGCCACGCCGAACCATCGATCGGGGTCGTGCAAGACATCCGCCACCACCCAGCCGGCCTGATCGGCCATCGCCTCCAGCCGGTCGCGCGTGTACTTGTGGCTGCTTTCGGTATGGATCGTCTCGCCTTCGGCAAACGGGATATCGGTCGGCCCCACCGGCACCCGTTGCGCCCGGCGGCTGACCAGATGCATTTCGATCCGCGCCAGCGGAGCGTTCCAGCGCGCTTCATGGGCGAACCCGTCCAGATCGAAGCCCGCGCCGATCTCTCGGTTCATACGCGCAAGCAGGTTCAGATTGAACGCCGCCGTGATCCCCTGCGCATCGTCATAGGCGCGCAGCAGATGCCGTTCGTCCTTGACCATGTCGAGCCCCAGGACAAAGGCCGTCACACCCGGCCAGGCGCGCACCCTCCGCATCAGGTCCACCGCCTGGCCGGCCTCCAGATTGCCGATGGTGGAGCCCGGGAAGAACACCGTCTTCGGCGTCTCGGCCAGCGCCTCGGGCCACGACGGGTCCTCAAGAAAATCGCCCACCAGCGGCGTGACCGCCAGACCCGGGTAATCCGCGCGCAGCGCCTTGGCCGCGTCGCGCAGAAACTCCGCCGAGATATCGAACGGCACATAGGCCCCCGATGCGGGCAGGTGATCGAGCAGGATCCGCGTCTTTACGCTGGCCCCGCTGCCCAGTTCGACCAGTGCCGCGCCAGCGGGCACATGCGCAGCCAGCGCCGCGACCTCGGCCCGCAGGATACCGGTTTCCACCCGCGTCGGGTAATAAGCCTCCAGCGTCGTGATCCGTTCGAACAAGGCGCTGCCCTGCGCATCGTAGAACCATTTCGGGTTCATCCGCTTGGGCCTTGCCTGCAGCCCCTTCAACGCCGCCTGCAGCAAATCGGGATTGGTGACCGTCGGGCGATCCATCTCAGACGTCCCGCGCCAGGCGCAGGCCCAGCATCTGCCAGCGGTGATGGGGGTAGAAGAACGTCCGATAGCTGGGCCGCATCTGCGCGCAGGGCGTGGCGCAGGATCCGCCGCGCAGCACGAATTGGTTCACCATGAACTTGCCGTTGTATTCGCCGATCGCGCCCGCTGGCGGGCGGAACCCGGGATAGGGGGTGAACGGGCTTTGCGTCCATTCCCAGACATCGCCCCAGAAGCCGCCGCCCGGCAATGGGCGATAGGCGCGGGTTTCCAGGAAGTTGCCCGCGATCGGCGCCGCTGCGGCGGCATGTTCCCATTCCGCTTCCGTCGGCAGCCGCGCCCCGGCCCAACGGGCGAAGGCATCGGCCTCGTAATAGCTGACATGCACCACCGGCGCGTCCAGGTTGACCGGCTGCGCCCCGCGCAAGCCAAAGCTCCACCAGGCATCGTCCTGCCGCCACCAGTATAGCGGGCTGTCCCAGCCCTCCTGCTGCGCCCGGGCCCACCCGTCGCTCAGCCAAAGCGGGATCTGCGCGTAGCCGCCATCCTCGATAAAGGCGATCCAGTCGCGATTGGTCACGGGGCGGTCGGCGATCTCATAGGGTGCCAGAAAGGTCCGATGCCGCGGCCCCTCGCAATCATAGGCGAAACCGGTGCCATCGTGGCCGATCTCGACCACGCCACCCTCATGCCGGGTGAAGCTGAGCGGGATTTCGGCCGACACGGGCATCGGTTCCGGCGCGCGATAGGCCGGCATCAGCGGGTTGTAGGACAACCCATGCAGCAGATCGGTGACCAGCAACTCCTGATGCTGCATCTCGTGATGGCAGCCCAGTTCCACCAGATCGGCGATCGCGCCCGCGTCGTCACGCTCCGCCGCCATCAACATCGCGAGGCTGTCCTCGGCATGGTGGCGATAGGACATGACCTCTTCGGCCGAGGGGCGGGAGATCAGGCCGCGTTTGTCGCGCGCATGCCGCGGCCCGGCCTGAACGTAATAGGAGTTGAACAGAAACGCGAACCGATCGTCGGGGGAGGCGTAATCGGTGACCCGCGGTTTCAGGATGAACTCTTCGAAGAACCAGGTCGTGTGCGCCAGATGCCACTTCGCCGGGCTGGCATCGGTCATCGACTGCAGCATCATGTCTTCGGACGTCAGCGGCGCGACCAGATCCTCGGATCGACGCCGGACGCTTTCTAACAGATCGGGGATCGCCGCCTGCGCGGCGCCGCTTGCTTGGATGACGGTCATGGTCGGGCCTCTGATGTGATGCGGAAAGGACGGGGATCAGCCGCGCCGCGGGGCGGCGACCGGCGCGGTTTGGCGCGATTCGACAACGCAGAATTCAGGCATAACACCTCCCCCAAGGCTCTTGCACCTGCGACCGCACCGCCGGCAGCGGCGATCTGACGGTCGCCGGGCCTGCGGTTTTCGTGTCTGAAAGCATGGCGGCCCGGCCCGCATTTGCCCACTCTCATCGGTGAACCGCCGCGTGCCATTTTTCAAACAAGGCAACGCCTTAATGCCGTCATGCTCGCGCAGGAATTTTAAATTCGCGAATATTGATATGTTTCGTTAGGGTGCGAGGCGTACCTGGCGAGTCCGCAAAAAGAATATGAATATAAGGATTCTTTAAGAGTTCCCGATGTCAAAGTCCGGTGTCGAACAGAGCCAACCCCCCCGGTTTCTGTTTCACCTTTAAATAACGGTCGGCGAATTTTCGCCGAACATGTAGATCCCCCGGCGGACCGCCCTGGTGCGCCGACCGGTAACGTTTGCCGACGCGTACCCCCACAGTCGGAGTTTCCGTAAGGACAGGTGCGCCAAAAAAGCCTGTCCACTAACGAGGGCTAGAAATGTTGGACGCAACTTCTGCGACTTCTGCCGACGACACCTCCATCAACGCTGATCTGAACACCCGGTTGCGCATCTTTCTCGTCGATGTGGACAGCGATGAAATCATCATGGAGGTCACCGACACCGGTGCGATTTCTCCGGATGTGCTGGAAAACCGCAATGTTACCCTGTTCGCGCAACCGTCGCAGGGCGTGTTCGATGTCGGTTCCGTCGCGCTGAGTTTCGGCGGCGAAACCACCGTCGAAAACAACGTGCCCTATGCGCTGTTCGGCGATCGCAACGGCAATTTTTTGAAATCGGCGGGTTTTGCCGCTGGTAACAACCGCATCGATGTGTCGGTCTATGCCGGCAAGAACGGCGAAGGCGCGCTGCTGGAGCGCTTCGATCTGACGCTGACGTTCGAAGAGCCCAAGGATGATCCGGAACCGCCGGCCGAACCGGCCTCGGTGCTGCGCGTCTATCTGGTCGATACCGACACCGACGAGGTCATCGCCGAGATCACCGGCGGCGCGACGATCACCCAGGATATGGTCGCCGGCCGCTCCGTGTCGTTCTACGCCGAGGCCGCCGATGGCGTCGACGGGATCGGTTCTGTCCGGCTGAGCTATGACGGCCGGACGAATATGGAAAACTTCGCGCCGTTCGCCTTCATCGGCGATTTCAACGGCGATTTCCGTGGCGATGCCGGCTTCGGCGCCGGCGATCACATGCTGGAGTTGGAGGTCTATTCGCAGCCGCGCGGGCGCGGGCAGTTGCTGGAAAGCATCGATCTGAAGCTGGAAATCAAGGCCGAAACCGACGATGTGCCGGATGGACCGGGTGATGACACGCCGCCGCCCGATGATGGCAACACCCCGCCGGATGACAACACGCCGCCGGTTGACGACGGAACGCCCCCTGATGACGGCGGCGCGCCGGACCCGGACCGGGACCCGGGTTATCTGACCTTCCACCTGGCCGATGCCGCCAGCGATGCGACCCTGGCCGACATCTCTGACGGGTCGGAGGTATCGTCCAAGCTGCTGGATGGCCGCAACATCGCGATCTATGCCGACGCCGCCGCCGGCGCCCCGGCCTTTGGCAGCGTGCGGCTGGTCTATGACGGCACGAGCAAGGTCGAAAGCGCGGCGCCTTATGCCATCTTCGGCGATCGCGACGGCGATTTTCTGGGCGGTCGCGCCTTCGGTCCCGGCGAGCACACGATCACCGTGGAAATCCTTGAGGGCCCAGGCGGCAAGGGCGCGGTTCTGGCCAGCCAGACACTGACCTTCACCGTGCTGGACGATGGCCCGGCCGACCCGGTGGGCGGCGACGACCCTGTCGGTGGCGACGGCCAGCAGGACGACGACAAAGACGACGATAGCGGCAACACCCCGCCCGATGATGGCGGTTCCTCGGGACCGACCCCACCGGATCTGCCGGACGACATCAGCGACTCGATGGCGCGCATCCTGCGTACCAAGGACGCACAGGCGCTGGCAGAGGTCTATAACGTCACGCTGGACGAACGGGGCGCCCCGGATGTCGGTCTGACCACGGTCGCCAGCGACACGCTGCTGTTGAGCGTCAAGCAAAACGAGTTCGGCAAAGAGAACATCGGGCTCGACGACTGGGTCGCGGAGTCCTTTGACCGCTATATCTCCTCAAACGACCTGCGGATCGTTTTGCCCAACGGGACGGAGATCAAGCCAAGCGCCGTGCACCGCATCACCAAGGTTGCAGATGCCGTCGACAAGGCGCCCGGTACCAAGGGCTTCGTGCTGGAGCATGAGTACCATATCGAACTGCCGCGCGATCTGAGCCCGAACCAGGAATACACCCTGCGCTTCACCGACCGGCGGCTGGACAGCATCGAGTTCACGCCGTTTGCCGAGGTCAGCCAGGCGATCCACAACGCCCGTGCCTATGACATCGAAGCGCCCATGAAGATCGCCAAGCTGTCGAGCTTCATGAGCAAGAATGGGGGTGGTGTGGACTACGACGCCGGCACAGGGTTCAAGGTGATCGATGACGACACCGGGCGGACCGTCTATTCCGGCAAGATCAAGCTGGCCGAAGGCGTGAACCCCGCCTCCGGCAGCGAGATCTGGGAGATGGATTTCAGCGCCGTCACCGCCGCCGGCACCTACCGGCTGGAGGTCGAGGATGTGGGCTTCAGTCACGCGTTCGAGATCCGCGAGGGCGTTTATGAGGACATGCTCAACCTGACCATGGAGGGGCTCTACAATCACCGGGCCTTCGCCGAGCTGGACGGGACCCATTCGGATTTCATCCGCGAGGGCAACGATCAGTTGAAGCTCTACCAAAGCTCGGTGTCCGAAGCAGACATCAAGTTCTTCAACGGCGGCGACCGGTTCAAGGTGCTAGAGCCGAATGCCAACAAGAAAAAGTCGATCTCCATCGAGGATGCGCGCGGCGGCTGGTTCGACGCGGGCGATTACGACACCAACGGTCAGCATTTCGAGGTCATCGACAGCCTGATCCGGTCCTTCACCGCCAATCCCGACTTCCACGAGGATTTCAAACCGGGTCTGCCGGAGGAAAACGACGGCATCCCCGACATCCTGAACGAGGCGCTTTGGGGCCTGTCGCTCTATCGCAACCTACAGCGCGACGATGGCGCGGTGTCGGCCGGCTATGAGTTCGACAGCCACCCCGCGGGCACCCGGTCCTGGCAAGAGCAGGAGGCGTTCATTTACGCCCCCGACTATCATGCCAGCTACAAGTTCGCGGGCTCGGCGGCGAAACTGGCCAGCGTGCTCTACGGCTATGACCCGGATTTGGCGGCACAGTTGGAATCGGAGGCCAAGCGCGCCTTCAACTGGGCCGAAAAGGATTTCGCGGCGCATTCCGGTCAGATCGGGCGCGCCAGCAAATCCGCCAAGGAACAGTCTTACGACGCCCGGCAGACCGCCGCTGTGGAGATGTACGAACTGACCGAGGAAAACCGGTATCACAACGTCTTTCTCGACGAGGGCAAACGGTTCCACAATTACGAGGGCAACCTCGCCTATGCCAAGCTCGACCCGGGCGAGGTGAACGTGAACCAGTCGCATTGGGATTACGCGCGCAAGCGTATCGTCGATCAGGCCGACAAGGTGCTGGGCTGGGCGGAAGAGAACGGCTTCGACACGATCAACAACCCCAATCAGCCGCAGTTCTGGGGCTACAACCCTTTCACCACCGCGGGCGACAATCTGGATATGTTGGCCTTCGCCTATGACATCACCGGGAAGGAAAAGTATCTGGAAGCCATCGCCGCCTCCATGCCCTTCGGCATGGGCATGAACCCCGACAACACCTCGCAGACCACCGGAACGGTGGAACGTGGCCTGGCCTATAGCGAGATCGACGATCTGCTGCATGCCGATGGCATCGCCACCGATCAGGATGTCGACGGGGTCACGATCTTTGGGTTCTATGCCAAAGACTGGAGCCAGTGGGGCAAGATCGAAGAGGTCACGGGAACCGATTTCTACAATGACGGAAATCAGCTGCCGTATCTGGAAATGTTCAACGATTTCCATCCCTTCGTGCCGATGTCGGAATACTCGATCCACCAGGCTATGGACACGCAGATCTATGCCTGGTCGGTGCTGACAAACTATGTCGACGACCCGCTGAACGCGGGCGCCTGACCCCGAAACCACCCGCGCGCCGCCATGTCTCGCGGCGCGCGGGACCTCACATCAGATCGCGTATGCCGGCCCAGATCAGCCGCAAAGAGATCAATACCAGCACCACATCCAGCGCCTGTTTGAAGCCGCGATCCGAGATGCGGTTCAGCGCCCAGCGCCCGGCCAACGTCCCGGCGAACCCCGCGCCGATCATCGCCGCGATCAGCATCAACCAAGGCCCATAGGCAAAGCCCAGAGCGCCAAAAGCCGCCACTTTCAGCGCATGCTGCAACGTCATCATCACCGCGTGGGTCGCGACATGCGCATGCCGCGGCAGGTTCAACGCCTTAGAGAAATTGGCCACGAACACGCCTGTCGCGCCGAAGAACATCGACAGAAAGCTGGAGATGAGCCCCGTCACCACCGGCAGGCGCGTTAGCCAGCGCGGCGGGCGGGTCAGGACGCTCCAAATCACGAAGACACCGACGCCCATCTGCACAAGACCCGGCGCCAGGTTGACCGCGATCGCCCCGCCTCCCGCCACGCCCAGGGCCGTGCCCAGCGCGAATGCCGCGAAGGGCGGCCAGTGGACATGGCGCAAAAGCAGCCCCGCGCGCAGCAGGTTCGACCCAAGCTGCACAACCCCATGCACCGGGATCAGCGCCGCGGGCGGCAGCAAGCTGGCCATGACCGCCAGCATCAGCACGCCGCCGCCGATGCCCAGAGCCACGGTAATGAAGGACCCGGCGAAACTGGCCACGGCCAGGGCGGCGGCAAGAGCCAAGCCGTCCGGCATCAGCGCGTGCCCCGCACCTCGGGGTTGATCATGTAGATCGGCGCGCCGGCGGCATAGGCGTTGATCTGATCGTAGATATCGGCGAACTGCAGATCCAACTCGTCCTCGGTGACATAACCGATATGCGGCGTCGCGATCACCGCCGGATGGGTGGCGACCGGGTCGGCGGCATCCGTCATCGGCTCGCTCTCGAACACGTCCAGCGCCAACCTGCCCGGGCGGCCCGCGGCCAGCGCCGCCTCCAGCGCACCTGGTGCGACCAGACCGGCGCGCGAAGTGTTGACGAAGCCGGCGCTCGGGCGCATCGCCAGCAGGTCGTCGCGGGTGACGATGCCGCGCGTTTCCGGTTTCAGCCGCACATGCAGGCTGACGAAATCGCTGTCAGCGAAAAAGCTGCGGCGGTCGGGCGCCACCCGCTCCCCCGCCGCCTGCGCCCGCGCGCGGCCAGCGGCAGAGGCCCACCACCAGACCTCCATCCCGAACGCCCGCGCATAGCGCGCCACCAGCCCCGCGATCCGGCCATAGCCGTAAAGCCCCAGCCGCCGCCCGGCCAACGTCTGCCCCACCCCCATCTGCCAGCGGCCGGCGCGCAGGCTGGCCATCTGCTGCGGGATCTGGCGGGCCGAGGCCAGGATCAGCGCGAATGTCAGTTCCGCCGCCGCAATGGAGGGCGTGTCGCTGTGCATGTTCGAACACAGCAGCACACCCTGGCGGGTGCAGGCTGGCACGTCGACATGCGGATAGACGCTGCGCTGGCTGATCAGCCGCAGCCCCGGCAGTGCTGTCAGCAGATCGGCGGTGATGGGCGTGCGCTCGCGAAACAGCACCAGCGCCTCGGCCGGGGCCAGGCGCGCGGCCAGAGTTGCCACATCCTGCGTGTGATCGGTCCAGATTGTGACGTCATGGTCGCTCAGGCGGGCAAAACTGGGCAGCCCGCGCAATGTGTCGAACCAATCGTCGAGAATGTGGACCTTCACCGGCTTTCCAGCGACGCACCCGGTACAAGCGCCCGGGGCGTGGGGACGAACGGCGTGGCCTCCAATGCCGCCAATGCGCTTGAGATCCGGGTGCGGTCGCCCAGCATCCGGTTGAACTGCGCGTCACAACCGGAGATCGGCGTGGGATAGGCCGAGATCTCCGCGCTCAGCAGTTGGCGCGCGTCCCGCAATGCGCTGATCGCGGTCTGCAGCGGGTCTTCGTAAGCGGTTGAAGTGGTCCGAGGCATAGATCTCCCCTTATGTGTATACATTTGTATACTAAACAGACCTTGCCGTCAATCCGGCCAAACGCCCGCCGGTACCATCACCTCACCCCGCGCAATCAGCCGCGCGGTGCGGGTCAGCCCGGCGGAGATAAAGCGAAATCCCCCTGCCCGCTCGAACGCCACGCGCACCTCCATCGCGCCCATGGGATGCTCGATCACCAGATCCGCGGGCGAGCCGCCGATCGGCGCCACCAAACCCTCGGCCACGGTGCCTGGCGCCAGAGCGCAAGCGGCTAGGCATTGCGACCCGGTGACCGCCAGCGTCGGATGCGTGGTCCAGGGCATGAAGTACCGCGCCGCAAAATGCCCGCCCGCGCAAGGCTCCGCGATCAGCCCGATCTTGGGCACGACCGAGGCTGCCACATCGCCCAGCCCCATGCGCCGCCCCGCCTCCAGCCGCAATGCTTCCATCCGCGCGAACAGATCGGGGCGGGCGTCCAGGTCCGCCTGGCTTTCGTGCCCGCTCAGGTCCAGATCCGCGGCGCGGGCGATCATCATCGGCATTGCCACATCGACGCAGGACACCGCCACGCCGTCGATCACCTCCTGCGGTTGGCCCGTCGGGAACATCGCCCCTGTGCGCGAGCCCACCACATCCAGAAAATTCAGCGCCACCGGCGCCGCCGTGCCCGGCACACCGTCGATGGCCGTTTCGCCGTCATAGCGCACCTGCCCGCCCGGGGTCTGCACCTGTACCTCGACCAATGCGCCGGTATTGACGGCGCGAATGCGCGCCGGCGTAACCCCGTCCACGGCGCCGATAAGCCCCATCTCGATAGCCGCGGGGCCCACGCCCACCAGGATGTTGCCGCAGGTGGGCGTGTAGTCGACCAGGCGCTTTTCAACCGCGACCTGGGCGAAGAAGTAGTCGACATCGGTCCCCTGCTCCGCCGCCGGGGACAGGATCGCCACCTTGGTCGTCACCGCATTGCCGCCGCCCAACCCGTCGATATTGCGCGGATGCCCGGCACCAACCACGGCCATCAGAACCTCTGCCAGCGTCTCGCGGTCCTGGGGCAGATCGGCGGCGTTGAAGTAGGGCCCGCGGGAGGTGCCGCCGCGCAGGAACAGAAACGGCACCCCGCGCTGGGTCATGTCAGCGGCCAGGGCAGATCGACGAATTCCTGCAGCAGACCGGGCGGGAAATCGCGCCCCAGGGTCCAGGCCATGAAGCACATGAACCCGATCCCCGCGGCCGCGAACACGGCCGTCCGCGCCCAACTCAACCCCGCGCGCAGGCGGAAGAAGCTGACCAGGAAGATCGCCAGCGCCAGGATGAAACCCAGAAGCGATGACAGGACCAACAGCCCCCCGAACCAGGCCAGCGTCGGCCACAACCCATGCGGCGCGGTGGCATCGTCGCCTGCGGCTTCCCGGTCGGCGAAAACGGCGTCGTCCTCGGGCGCGCGCATCATGCGGATCAGCAGCAATACCAGCGCGACAATCCCCACGCTGGCCACGGTCAGCGGAAAGATCTTGTCCGACACCAGGCCGATCTGCGCCGCATTGACCCAGGCCGTCACCGTATAGGCCAGCATCGCCAGCAGAAAGATCAGCGGCGCGCGTTTCTTGCCGGATGCGACCGCCCCTTCCGACAGGATCTGTTTCGATTGGCGGATGCCCACGATCACCGACACCACCGTGATCGCCAGGATCACCAGGACGATCGGAGAGGTGACGTAGGCGAAGCCTTCTTCCAGGCTGCGGCGGAACTTGAAGCTGGCGATCTGATGCGCGTTGTTGGAGAAGATCTCCGCCTGGCTGGACAGCACGAAGCCGATCAGAAAGGCCGGGCGCGACCAGTCGAACCGGCGCAGAAAGATGCCCAAGAGGCCCAGCGAAAACAGCGCCACCAGATCGCCCAGCGATTGGCGCGACTGGAAGGCGGCGAAGGCGATCATCATGAACAGAAACGGCGCCAACAGCGCGAACCGGATCGTGGTCAGCCGCGCGATCCCGCCCGAAAGCGCGATGCACAGCCCCGCGCCGACCACATTGGCCAGCGCCAGCGACCAGACGACGGTATAGGTGACGTCCAGATTGTTCTGCAGAAGTTGCGGCCCGGCATCGAAGCCGAGCAGCGCCAGCCCACCGATAAAGACCGCCATCGAGCCCGACCCGGGGATGCCGAAGATCAGCGTCGGCACCAGCCCGCCGCCCTCTTTGGCATTGTTGGAACTTTCCGGCCCGATCACGCCGCGGATCTCTCCGCTGCCGAACCCGGCCTTGTCCGGCGTCGACTGCACCGTGTGGCCATAGGCGATCCAATCGACCACCGACCCGCCCAGCCCGGGGATCACGCCGACGATCACGCCAATCACCGAACAGCGCGCCGACAGCCAGATGTTGGCGAACCAGTCGCGCACCCCCTGCGCCCAGCCCGCGCCCAGTTGCGCGTCGCGCGCGATCGACTGGTCCTGGCGCAGCAGGCTGATGATCTCGGGGATGGCAAAGATGCCCAAGCCCACGATCACCAGTTTGATCCCATCGGTCAGATAGGGAATGTCATAGGTCGCCATGCGCAGCGACCCGCCCGCGCTGGCCTCACCGATGGTGCCGATCAACAGGCCCAGGCAGGCCGCCGCCACGCCCTTCAGCGGCAAGCGTCCGGCCAGGATCGCGACCATGGACAGGCCCAGAAGCGTGATCGCCAGCATCTCGGGCGTGCCAAAGGCAAGCACGATCGGCCGCGCGATCAGGATGAAAAACGTCAGCACGGTCGCGCCCAAAAGCCCGCCAAAAAGCGATGCGGCGAAGGCGGCGGACAGGGCACGGGCGGCCTCTCCCTTGCGGGCCAGCGGGAACCCGTCCAGCACCGTCGCCTGACTGGCCGAGGATCCGGGGATCCCCATCAGCACGCTGGCAAACGTGTCCGAGGTCGGCACCACGGCGATCAGCCCGACCATCAGCGCTAGGCCCGCGACCGGGTCCATTCCGAACATGAACGGCAGCACCAACGACAGCCCGGCGATCCCGCCCAGGCCCGGGAAAACGCCAACCGACAGCCCCAGCAGCACGCCCAGCACCAGATACATGATCTGCTGTGGCTGCAGGATCAGCGCGAACGCCTCGCTCAACGCGGGCAACGCGGTGGCCAGGATATCCATGAGAAACGTGGCGGCCGCCCCCGCGAAGGGGCGGCCCGTCCTTTAGTTCAGCGTGACGCCATAGGCTTCCTGAAGCCAATTCACGACGAACGCCTTGGCCTCGTCATTGACCTCCGTGCCCAGCTTCAGCGTCGCCTGCGCCTGTTCGCCGGTCATCTGCGGATAGACGCCCAGCCGGTCGGCCGAGATGTCCGCAAAGTCATCGCGGGCGATCACGGCGTTGAACGCCTCCGTATAGGTCTTGATCGCATCGGCCGAGGCGCCCTTGGGCAGGAACACCATCTTCTGCGCCGGGAAGCCGGCGATGAAGAAGGCCTTCCACGCCTCCCACGCCTCGCCTTCGGTGGCGCAGGCCGGGGTGGCCTCGCACACCTCCTTGAAGCTGGGGATATCCGGGAAGGTCGGATCGCGGACGATATTGCCCGCCTCGTCCAGCGCGCCCCAGGTCATCATCGGCACCGCCTGGCCGTTTTCCACCAGCGGCACGACCGAGTTCAGGTAGGATGAAGAGGTCTGGTAATCGATATTGGCCTCGCCCCGTTCGAACATCAGCCGCCCGTCGCCGCGGCCTTCGATGCCAAAGACCGGCTCCACCGACATGCCCAGCATCTGCCAGGCCAGAAGCGGTACCAGATCCAGACGCGTGGCGCCCTGGCTGCCCCAGATGAAGTTTTCGCCCTGCAGGCCGGTGGCGTCCAGGCCGTCCATCTTGGCGGCCATGTCGGGGGGTAGGAACGCGACGCCGCCGGTGCCCGAGGCGAGCACGACGTTCCAGTCGCCGTATTCGTATTTCACCCGCGGATCACCCAGCAGATAGGGAAACTGCGTCGAGCCGGAAGACCCGAAGATCAGCGTGCCCTCGCTGTCGGCATAGTCCTGTTCCTGGAACCAGTTCGCGCCCTTCGTCGACCCCGCGCCGGGCATGAACTTCACCACCACATTGGGATTTCCAGGTAGGGCCTCGGACAAGAGCGGCGCATAGAAATTCGCCCATTTGGCCGAACCGCCGGATTCCGAGAACGGAATGATGAACTCGACCGTCTCTCCCGACAGATCGATCCCGTGCCCATCGGCCAGCGCCGCCGTGCCAGCCAGCGAAAGGGCGGCCGCGGCCGCCAGAGACTTGATGGTCATGTGTTTCCTCCCATTGCGCGGGTTCCCCCCGCAGGTGACCGGCGCGTTCGCCGCGCCCGGCCCGTGGCGCGCATGCTGCAAAGCTTGGGCCTTCCTTGCAAGCGAAAGATCAGCGCGAACCACGCATCAGCCGTGCGGCCAGTGGCGCACCGGTGATGACAAGAAACACCCTTACCAGGTGGTGGACGATGACAAAGCCCAGATCGGCGCCGACCACGATGGCCAGTATGGTCATCTCTGCCTGCCCGCCGGGGGCGAAGGCCAGAAAGCCCTCCACCGGCGGCGCCAGGTCGAGCAGCACCACCGCCTCGGTGAACACCGCGGCCAACCCGGCGAGGATGAGGACGAAGACAAGCCCGGCCGGCACGTCGCGGCGTAACTCGGTCAGCGTGACGCCGACATATCCCACGCCGATGGCGATGCCGACCAGAAACTGCGCCGCCTGGATCGCCTCCGCCGGCGGGCGGCTGTGGATGAACCCGCCCAGGCTCAATGCCGCGGTCAGCAGCATCGGGCCGATGATCGAGGCGCCGAACAGGCCGATCCGCTCCCCGCCCTTCCAGCCGATCAGAGCGGCGGCGATCATCAGCGCCATCTCTCCGACGGGCAGATCGGCCGCCGGCGCGCCGATGGCGCCGGTGATCTCCGCCCCGAAGCCCTGGGTCAGGATCAGCGGCGCCACGGTGACGATGATCAGCACGCGCGTCGCATGGATCAGCGACAGCGCGCGACCGTCGCCGCCGGCCTCCTTGCCGAAAATCACCATATCCTGCAGCCCGCCCGGCATCGCGGCGTACCAGGCCGTCACCCTGTCGAAGCCGCAGATGCGGTGGAAGAACGGCACTCCGATCAGCCCGATCAGCAGGATATAGACCGGCACCAGCGCCACGGAGGCCGCCATTTGCGGCAGTTCGGCCAACACGGCCGGGGTCAGCGACGCCCCGACGGCCACCCCGATGATGGATCGCGCCATGGTCGAAACCGGGCCGAACCCCATTAGTGGCCGCCGCGCCAGCGCAGCCAGAAGACTGGCCGCCAAGGGGCCGAAAAGAAACGGCAAAGGCAGGTTGAGTGCATAGAATACGGCGGTGCCCGCCGCGGCGATTGCAAAGGTCTCGGCGCGGCGTGTGATGGCCCGCCCGCGCGGGTCGGGCATCGTCATGGCGCGGTCATAGCGCCCATGCATTCGAATGTATACAAGCCCGGCCGCCGGGGCTTTGCCAAACCGCCGGCTCGGGTTAGGGGTAGGCATCCGCGCGAAGGCCCTGCCCGCCCATGATCGACCGACTTGAGATCTACATCACCCGGCTCTGCGCCGGCCTGGCGCTGCTTGGCGGGCTGGGGCTTTTGTTCGCGACCGCCGTCACCTGTCTGAGCATTCTGGCAAAGCTTGCGCGCCGGATGTTGGATGCGGCCTTTGCCGGCCCCGATCCGGCCTGGGCTTGGCTGCGGCCGATCCTGGGCGAGGAGGAACTGGTGACCTATGGCGTGGGCTTCGCGCTGTTCGCCGCCCTGCCCTGGGTCATGATCCGCAAGGGCAATATCAAGATCGACCTGTTCCGCCCCGCCTTCGGCGACCGCGTCAACCGGGCGCTGGATCTGGCCGGCGATGTCGCGCTGGCGGCGATCGCCTATCTGATCATGACGCGGCAATTCGGGCTGATCTTTCGCGGCCCCCGCCGCGATGAGCCGGGGTTCTGGCAGCTCTTTTTCACCGGCGACTGGCCCCCTTTGGGCGACCGGCTGCGCGCCACGCAGGAGAGCCAGATCCTAGGCATACCCCTTTGGCCGACCTGGGTGGTGGCCGAAATCTGCGTGGTGGCTTTCTTCGTAACCGCCTGTTTTTGCGTCCTTCGCAGTGGCCGCGACATGCTACACCCAACCTCGGGGGCGGGCTGAAGCTTGGGTGAGGACGCACTTCTTTCCGACTTCCAACTGGGGCTCTTGAGTTTCCCCGTGCTGTTGGTGCTGATCGCGCTGCGCCTGCCGCTGGGTGCAGCGATGTTCATCGTCGGGCTGGTCGGCACCTGGCTGGTCGCCGGCAACATGCGGATGATGGACAGCCAGTTGAAGACCTTCGCCTATGGCACGTTGACCAATTACTCGCTGTCGATCATTCCGCTGTTTCTGCTGATGTCGGAATTCGCCGGCCGGGGCGGCATGTCGGCGGCGCTGTTCAAGGCGGCGGAGGCCTGGCTTGGCCACCGGCGGGGCGGGCTGGCGATGGCGGCCATCGGCGCCTCGGCCGGGTTCGGGGCGATCTGCGGGTCGTCACTGGCGACGGCGTCATCGATGGGGCGGGTGGCGCTGCCGGAATTGCAGCGTGCGGGCTATTCCGGCGCGCTGGCCACCGGCTCGCTGGCCGCCGGCGGGACCTTGGGCATCCTGATCCCTCCGTCGATCGTCCTGGTGATCTACGCCATCTTAGCCGAGGAAAACATTGAGAAACTTTTCACCGCCGCCTTTATTCCCGGGCTGCTGGCGATGCTGGGATACATGGCGACGGTGGCGATCTATACCCGCGTGGTTTCGGACTGGGGGACGACCCTGCCGCGCCTCAGCTATGGCGACCGGCTGCGGGCGCTGGTGCCGGTCTGGCCGGTTTCGGTGATCTTTCTTCTGGTCATCGGCGGGATCTATACCGGCGCCTTCTCGCCCACCGCCGCGGCGGCCGTGGGCGTGGCCGGCACCGGGCTGGTGGCGCTGGCGAATGGCGGGCTGACCTGGGCCGGAACGCGCGAGGCGCTGCTGTCAACAGCGCAGACTTCCGCCATGATTTTCTTCATTATTCTGGCAGCGGGGGTCTATAATTCCTTCCTGTCGCTGGCCCAGGTGCCGCAGACGCTGGCGGGCTTTTTCCTGGCCTCGGGCCTGAACCCCTGGACGATCCTGATGGGCATGCTGCTGCTCTATCTGATCCTGGGCACGGTGATGGATTCGCTGGCCATGATCTTTCTGACCGTACCGATTTTCATACCCATTATCAGCGTGTTGGACTTCGGCCTTCCACCGGCGGAGGTAGGGATCTGGTTCGGTATCCTGGTGCTTATGGCGGCAGAGGTCGGGCTGATCACGCCGCCGGTGGGGATGAATCTGTTTGTTATCAATGCGATGTCGAACGGCGTTCGGATCGGACAAACCTATCGCGGCGCGCTGCCCTTCGTGGTTTGGGACGTGATCCGGATCGGTATTCTGGTCGCGTTTCCCGGCATCACGCTGGCGCTGGTACGGTTCTTTTTCGGCTGAAGGCGCCGAAAAAAAGGCTGCCAGCAAGCGTATGGCATGCGTATGGCATGCGTCTGGCAGATTTTCGCGGCACCGACCCCCGCTCAGCCGCTTTCGAAACGCCTGTCACGCGGCCGCGGCGCGGCACTGTCCACCCCCCCCGCGCGCAATCGCGCGGGCGCCGGCGCCGGCTGTTGGGCGCTGCCCCGGACATAGCGTTTGAGAAGCTCGGCGTAGAAGGCGATCTCCTCCGCGCGGTCGGCCAGGTTCTGCTGCGCCTGATACATCCGCTGTTCCTCGCGCAGGCCATTGGGCGCGGGCGCGCGGCAAAGGTTGAGCAAGGGTGTCGCGATGTCGGCCAGCACATCGGTCGCGATCTCTTCCGCGGCCGCCGGCGCGGGCCCGTCGAAGCCGATCCGCGCCCGCAATGCCCCGCCGAGATGGCCGAACGCACGCTTGAACCGCAGAAGGATCTTTTGCGCACCATCCGCCGCCTCGGACACGATCATATGCACCGAGGAAAGGATGAGATCCGGAAGCTCCAGCAGGAACTCCGGCAGGGAGACGACTTGCCGCCGCCCGTTCAACGCTTGCAACATCCGGCTGACGGCCGCGGCAAGATCGTCGACCAGCACGTCGAACAAGCCGGATTTGCCGTGAAACACGGTCCGGTTGGTGAACGATGAACTGATCACCTCGCACGCCAGTACGCTGACCTGCCCCGCGGGATCGCGCGACAGCTTCAGAACCAGCCTGCGGCCAAGCGCGTCGCCATAATGCCCGCGCGGCACAATGCTGTTGGTCACCTGGAATCACCCCGTCCTTAACTTGCCATTAACCTCGCACGGGAACGGTTAACGAATGGTAAACATGGCGGGCGCGGTCGGACGGTGCGACGCCCCGGCTGTGCGATACCGCTTGACCGCAAGGCGCGTCTGCCACAGTCTGATCCACAACTTAAGCGCGCAGCCCGTTCGGGCTGCCGCTTCGCCTTTTGCACGAGTGAATTCGGATTTCGGTCAATGGATGCGCGTTCGAACGAAACGAATGCCGAAACCCCCACAATCATCGGCATAGGATCGTCTGCCGGTGGATTGGAGGCGATTCGCGAACTGGTTGCAAATCTGACGTCGGAACTGCCGGTCAGCTATGTCGTGGTGCAGCATATGTCGCCGCACCACAAAAGCCTGATGACGGAACTTGTGGCGCGCCAGACCAACCTGGTCGTCAAGGATGTGGAGGACGGCGTCGCGCCCGAGGCCGGCACGATCTATATCGCGCCGCCCAACACCGATATATTGATGGAGCCGGGGGTACTGCGGCTGGTCGATCCCAGCCCGGAAATCGCCTCTCCCAAGCCGTTGGTGGATCGGTTTCTGATCAGTCTGGCCGGCGTTCAGGGCGAACGGTCGGTCGCGGTCATCCTGTCGGGCACCGGCAGCGACGGGGCCTATGGCGTCCAAGCCATCCGCGAAGCCGGCGGCATCACCATCGCGCAGGACGGCGACAGCGCGAAATACGACGGCATGCCGACCTCTGCCGTACAGACCGGATGCGTCGACCTGATCCTCAGCCCGGTGGAGATCGGCACGCATCTGAAAAAGATCCTGTCTTCGCCGCGCGATTTCCACGAATTCCGCAAAGGAGAGCTGGAACAATCCCCGATGATGGATCTGATCCAGATCCTTCTGGCGCGCACCCGGGTCGATTTCCGGGAGTACAAGCAGACCACCATCGGCCGGCGGATCGAACGGCGCATGGTCGCGCTGGGCATGGACAGTATCGAGGAATACACCCAGTTCTGCCGCAACAACCCGCATGCGGTCGATGCGCTTTATAAGGATCTGCTGATTTCGGTCACGCGGTTCTTCCGCGACCCCGAGGAATTCAACGAGTTGAAGCGGATGATCCCGCGGCTGGTGGACGAACGATCCGAGGGCCCGCTGCGGGTGTGGATCGCCGGCTGCGCGACCGGTGAGGAGGTCTATTCGATCGCGATGCTACTGGCGGAGGCGTATGCCGACCGCCGTGGCGCGCTGAAGGATCATGTGCAGATCTTCGCCACCGATATCGACCAGAACAGCCTGCAGGTGGCGCGGCGCGGGCTCTATGGCATCGCGGCGTTGAACGACATTCCCAAGGAGTTGTCGGAGAAGTACACCGTCCGCCAGAATGACGGCATCCGGGTGGTGGAGGCGCTGCGCGCCGCGATCCTGTTTTCGCATCACAATGTCTGCCAGGATCCGCCGTTTCAGAAGATCGACCTGCTGTGCTGCCGCAATGTGCTGATCTATTTCGGCAACAGCCTGCAACAGAAGGTCATGGCCCGGTTCCATTACGCGATGTCGAACCGCGCGCTGTTGTTCCTGGGCACCGCAGAGACGGTCGCGGGGTCGGACGAGTTGTTCGTGCGCGACAACCGCGCGGCACATGTCTATCGCCGCCGGTCGATCCGGGCGCCGTCGGAACCGCCGGCCTATCGCATCCCGTCCAGCGAACTGCGGTATTCGGGCGGCGGCGGCTATCGCCCCAAGTTACAGCCGGAGCGGCAATCGACCGACCGGCTGATGTTCGATGCGCTGGTGCAGTTGCTGGGCCGGAACTCGCTGCTGGTGACGGACGACTATTCCATCGCCCGCATCCACGGCAATGTCAGCGACTATGTCGAGATGAGCGAACGCTCGGGCGTCAAGATGCATCTGGACCTGCTGCGCAGCCCCCTGCGGGAGGAGGCGCGCAGCCTGATCACCATCGCGCTGAAGAACGGCGAGCACCGCAGCGGCGTGCGCCATCTGCTGGGCAATGGCGATCAGGAAGAGGTGCGGCTGGACGTCTATCCGATCGTCGCCAGCGACATCAGCGAACGCGCGGCGCTGGTGGTGTTCAACCGGGTCAAGGTGGAGCCCGAGCGGGCCCGGTCCAAGGGCACGCCGATCCCGCTGGACGCCAGCACGGAAGCCAGCGAGCGGATCCGCGTGCTGGAAAGCGAGGTCACCAACACCCGCGAGGCATTGCAGCAGACGATCGAGGAGTTGGAGACCTCCAACGAGGAATTGCAGTCGCTGAACGAGGAGTTGCAGTCGACCAACGAGGAATTGCAGGCCACGAACGAGGAATTGGAGACCTCGAACGAGGAGTTGCAATCGACCAACGAGGAACTGATCACCGTCAACGAGGAATTGCAGGTCACCACCGGCGAGTTGACGACGCGGTCGAGTGAGCTGACCTCGGTCCTGCAAAGTGCGCCGATCCCGATCCTGGTGCTGGACAACGCGCTGCAGATCATCCAGGCGACGACGGCGGCGTTGAAGCTGTTCCGGCTGTCGCGCCCGCTGTCCACGCCACATGTCAGCCAGTGCACCCTGCCCGAAGGCTATCCGGCGCTGGCCCCGATCTGCAGCGAAACGCTGAAGTTGGGCCAGTTGGTGACGCATGAGTTTCTGGCCGGCCACACGCGGGTGACGCTGTCGGCGTCGCCCTATTTCGACGAACTGGGCAAGGTTCTGGGGGTGACGCTGGTCAGCAGCCAGTTCCCCGGCATGGCGCAGGAACTGGAGCTGATCCTCGAACGCGCGCCGTTCTTTTTGATGAACCGGACCGCCGAGGGCACGATCTGGCGCATCAGCGACCATTCCGCCCGCACGCTGGGCATGAAACGGGGCGAGGCGGAGGGAACCAACGTCTATGAGTTGCTCGACCCCGAAGTGTCGGAGATCGTACGCGAGGGCGACCAATCGCTGCTGGCCTCTGGCCGGCCGCATTCGCGGGAGACGCACCCCGTGCGCGCCAAGGGCAGCGACCGCACCGCCTGGGTGCTGGCCGAACGCTTTCCCTATCAGCGCGACAGCGCGGACGAGCCATCGGTCTATTCCATCGGCACCGATGTCACCGACCTGGTGCGCGCGCGCGACGCGGCGGAGGCATTGAGCGAGCAGTTGATCATGCTGCAGGAACTGGCCGGGGTGGGCTACTGGTCGGTCGATCTGGAAAACGAGTCGGTCTATTGGTCGGACGAGGTGTTCCGCATCCACGGCGTCACCCCGCGCGACTACGTGCCGGAGCTGGAGTCCGCGATCGAGTTCTATCACCAGGACGATGTGCCCGCAGTCCGCGACAGCCTGGACAAGGCCATCAAAGAGGGCGGGCGGTTCCAGTTCAAACTGCGCATCTGCCGCCATGACGGCACCATCGTGCCGGTGGAAAGCGTCGGGCTGGCGCATCAGAACCAGGACGGCAGGATCACGCAACTGGTGGGCGTGTTCCGCGAGCTTGCGAACGACGAAGCGGCTGCGGAGGACGCCGAGGGCTGAGCGCGCAAGGCGGGTAAGCGCGCTGGTCGAGGCAAGCGTGAGGTCGAGGCCCCGGCTCGGGGGCCGGGGTGCGTGGTACCGGCGCCTACGATCCCGGAAACGCGGAGAGATACTCATCCAAGGCACACCAGAGCGGCTTCGGATCGAGGCCCATTGTCGGAGACTCTCCGCCATCGGGTTAGCGTAGAACGAAGGCGGTACGGCAGGTATGGAACCCGGACAGTTTCGCGAGCGCGACCTCCACTGCGAGGACAGGTTCAAGGCCGACGCTTTTCTTGTCCCTCAGTTTATTCAACGACTTAATTAGGTTGTGACCGAAGTTATCCTTACACCACCTCTCATCTTTACCGTCATCGAGAAAAGCGGCCTTGAGCGCCAACTCGTACCCATGTGCAATCAAGTGCAGCGTCGGCGCCTGGAGCGGCGGATCTGCCTCGTTGACACCCGCGTCCAATGCGAGCTTTGCGCAGTTCAGATACGCCCGCGCCCGCCTTCGGAACTCGTCGCCTTTGTTCGCGTCGTCGTTCAAAACAAAAAATACCGCTGCGCCATGGGCAGTTCTTCGGCCGGCTCGCAGGTCAGCAGATCGCCGTCGGCGCGGACCTCGTAGGTCTCGGGGTCGACCTCGATCCGCGGGGTGGCCGCGTTCAGCTTCATCGCCGCCTTGCCGATACCGCCGCGGGTGTTCTGCACCGCGGCCGTCTGTTTGCGCAGGCCCAGGGTTTCGCCGATCCCGGCGGCCTGGGCGGCGGCGGAGACGAAGGTGAGCGAGGAGGCCTCCTGTGCGCGGCCGAACGCCCCGAACATCGGGCGGGAATAGACCGGCTGCGGCGTGGGAATGGAGGCATTCGGGTCGCCCATCTGCGCCATCGCGATGCTGCCGCCGATCAGCACCATCTCCGGCTTTACCCCGAAAAACGCCGGCGACCAGAGGCACAGATCGGCGCGTTTTCCGACCTCGATGGAGCCGATCTCGTGCGCGATCCCATGCGCGATGGCGGGGTTGATCGTGTATTTGGCGACATAGCGTTTGACGCGGAAATTGTCGTTTTCGCCGGTCTCCTCCTGCAGACGACCGCGCTGTTTCTTCATCTTGTCCGCGGTCTGCCAGGTGCGGATGACGACCTCTCCCACCCGGCCCATGGCCTGGCTGTCGGACGCGATGATCGAAAACGCGCCCATGTCGTGCAGGATATCCTCGGCGGCGATGGTCTCCCGCCGGATGCGGCTTTCGGCGAAGGCCACGTCCTCGGGGATCGATTTGTCCAGGTGGTGGCAGACCATGAGCATATCCAGATGCTCTTCCAGCGTGTTCACCGTGTAGGGGCGCGTTGGATTGGTCGAGGAAGGGATCACGTGATCCAGCCCGCAGACCTTGATGATGTCGGGCGCATGCCCGCCGCCTGCCCCTTCGGTATGGAAGGCGTGGATGGTGCGGCCCTTCATCGCCGCGATGGTGTTTTCCACGAACCCGCTTTCGTTCAGCGTGTCGGTGTGGATCATCACCTGCACATCGTGGGCATCCGCCACGGTCAGACAGCAATCGATGGTGCCGGGCGTGGTCCCCCAGTCTTCGTGCAGCTTGAGCGCGCACGCCCCGCCCAGCACCATTTCCTCCAACGCGGCAGGCGTCGATGCGTTCCCTTTTCCCGACAATCCGAAATTGAGCGGAAACGCATCCAGGCTTTGCAGCATGCGGCCGATATGCCAGGGCCCGGGCGTGCAGGTGGTGGCCAGCGTGCCGTGCGCAGGGCCGGTGCCGCCGCCCAGCATGGTGGTCAGGCCGGAATGCAGTGCATCCTCGATCTGCTGTGGGCAGATGAAATGGATGTGCGAATCGAAGCCCCCCGCTGTGAGGATTCGCCCCTCACCCGCGATGGCCTCCGTCCCCGGACCGACGATGATGTCGACACCCGGCTGCGTATCGGGGTTGCCGGCTTTACCAATGGCGGCGATGCGGCCGTCTTTCAGGCCGATATCGGCCTTGTAGACGCCGGTGTAATCCAGGATCAGCGCGTTGGTGATGACGGTGTCGACGGCGCCTTCGGCGCGCGTGATCTGGGACTGACCCATGCCGTCACGAATGACCTTTCCGCCGCCGAATTTTATTTCTTCTCCGTAAGTTGTGCGGTCTTCTTCAACTTCGATAATCAGGTCCGTATCGGCCAATCGCAGGCGGTCGCCCGTGGTCGGACCGTACATGTCGGCATAGGCGGCGCGGGAGATGGGCTTCGGCATTTACGGATCCTTCACAAAGGTCAACGGTCATTTCCGATCATCGTTAAACGCCTTGTTTACCCGCCCAGGATTATTCGTCGGATGTTCGATGAATTTGCGTAGTAAGTCTTGAAAGGGCGTTGCAATGACGATGGATACCTTGATGGCCGGTGGCGATATGGTGGTGATGGCCGGTGCGGCCTTGGCTTGGCTGTTCTTCTCGGTCGGGACAGCGGCCTCCTGAAGCCTCCACTCCCCAAAGGCTCACAAATCCCCCATCACTTGCTGGTTGAAGCCGAAGACGCGGCGGTGGCCGGCATAAGGGATCAGGCGGACCTGTCGGGTCTGGCCGGGTTCGAAACGAACGGCGGTTCCGGCGGCGATGTCCAGCCGGTGCCCCAGCGCCGCGGCGCGGTCGAAATCCAGGGCGGCATTGGTTTCGGCGAAGTGATAATGACTGCCGACCTGCACCGGGCGGTCGCCGGTATTGGCGACCGTCAGCGTGCGTGCGGACCGGTCGGCGTTCAGCGTGATGTCACCTGCGGCGGGCAGGATCTCTCCGGGCGTCATAGGGCCTAGACCAGCGCCAGGATGCGCGCGGGGCCGCCGCTGCCGCCGCGATGGGTCGGCGCGCCGATGACAAGCGTCGCCCCGGCGGCCGGCACCGCGTCGAGCCCGGTGATGTTTTCGATGCCGAAACGGCCCGCGGGCAGCCAGGCGAAATGCGTCGCGAAATCAGCCGATGGGCCATGGTCCAGCGACAGCGTGTCGGAGGCGATCGACCCGGCGCCGGTTTCCAGCAGCATCTGCGCCGCTTCGACATGGAAGCCGGGATAGTGCATCACGCCGGCGTCGTCGGCATTGCGATAGGATGCGTCGGGCGCGCGCGCGGCCCAGCCCGAATGCATCGCCACACAGGCGCGGTCGGGGATCGGGCCATGGGCGTCGATCCAGGCCTGGATATCGTCGGGGGTCAGCAGCGTGTCCACATCCTCGGCGGCGCGGGCGCGGATATCGATCACGCACAGCGGCACCACCAGATCGGTGACCGGGATCTCATCGACCGACGCGCCATCGGCGGTGAAATGCAGCGGCGCGTCGATATGCGTGCCGGTATGTTCGCGCACTGTCAGGTCAAGCACGTTGAACCCATCATTGGCAAAGCTGAAGACGGCGTTCGCCGCATAGCCCGGTTCGCCAAAATAGGTTGGAAAATCAGCATCATAGACATGGGTCATGTCGACGACGCCGGTGTGCCCGTCGGCCAGGGCCGGGGATGCCGCACCCATGGCCGCGGCCCCCATCGCCCCGGCGGCGACCGCGGCGCTGCCCTTGAACAGATCACGCCGGGACAGCATGCGGTCCTTGACCGTATTCATCACGCAGATATCGCACATCGGGTTCTCCTTTCAGCGGATCGGGTGGTGGACGGTGACGAGTTTCGTGCCGTCCGGAAATGTCGCCTCGACCTGGACGTCGTGGATCATGGACGCGACACCCTCCATGCATTGATCGGCTGTCACGACCTGCGCCCCTGCGGCCATCAGATCGGCGACGGACCGGCCGTCGCGGGCGCCCTCGACGACGAAATCGGTGATCAGCGCGATCGCCTCTGGGTGGTTCAGCTTGACGCCGCGGGCCAGACGGTTGCGCGCGACCATGGCCGCCAGCGACACCAGCAGTTTGTCCTTTTCGCGGGGGGTCAGGTTCATCGGCGGCTCCGGTCACAGGGCCCAGACGCGCGGAGGCGGCCCGGCGCGCAGGGCATCGATATACGTCAGCAGGCCGGGGCGCAGCGCGCGCGCATCGCGGGCGGCCAGGCGCAGGATCAGCTTGTCCGCCCACAACCCCAGGCCCGCGCGCAGCCCCGGCGGCGGATCGAGCGCGGCCAGCCGGTCGGCCAGCGGTTCGGGGTCGGGCACAAAGGCGGCGAGCGTGGCAAAGGCGCGGGCGTCGCCCAGGGCGCCGGGGCCGCGCAGCGCGCTCAGCGGCGGGCCCAGCTGCTGCGCCTCGGCATGGATCAGCCGCCCGTCGCGGCGGATCCGCCAGCGGTCGCGGAAGGCGATATCGGTGGGATCCTCGCCCATGGCCTGGCGGCCCAGGACCACCGGTTCGGCCAGGATCAGACGCGCGTCGGCGGCCAGATCGGCGGTGATGCGGCGCGCCAGGCGCGCGCCCTGGAAGAGAATGGTTTCCTGCGCCAGCCAGTCGAGCGCGGCCCCCGCCCCGAGCCGCAGGGTCACGTCGACCTCGGCCATGTCGCCAGGGCTGCGATAGGCGCGCTCGGCGGTTTGCGTCGCCACCACGGCGCGGGCGCCCGGGTCGAGCGCGATCTCGGTCTCAAACCGGTCGCCGCCGGTCAGCCCGCCGGCGGTGTTCACCAGCACCACCTCGGTCACGCCGCCATGGATGCGGGGCAGAAACAGCTTGGCAGCGCCGGATTGGTATAGCGTCACGGGGCCCGCGCCGCCGGGTCCGGGCCGCAGGCGCAGCCGGAGCGTGCCGCGGGCGCGCTGCAGCTTTTGCGCCGGCGGCGGGGTCAGCGTGTCGGGCGCGGCATGGCGCATGGGTCCTCACTCGCGGCGCCAAGGGGGCGCCGGGGGCAAGGGTAGACGGGCGATGGCGGCGCGGTCCATCGAAAAGGCGCGACTGCCCAAGCTTTGGGCAGGTTTTGGAGCGTCGGCGGATGGGCCGCGTTGCGCCAGAGCAAAAACGGATAAGATTGAAACAATCTGATCCTAGGATTTTGCTCAAACGATTGAATCAGGGCCAAAATCACTTTTTAGACGGATTCAGTCTGAAACGGCTTTGGTCTAGGCGACCTCGGCCGCGACCAAAGCCGCTGCGATACGATCGAAAGCCGCCGCATGCGGCCCGCCCTGCGCCGCGATCGGGGTACCGCCATCGCCGGCCAGCCTGATGTCCAGATGCAGCGGGATCTCCCCCAGGAAGGGCACGCCGCGCGAAGCGGCCTCCGCCGCCGCGCCACCATGGCCGAAAATGTGTTCCTCATGCCCGCAATTGGAGCAGATATGCGTGGACATGTTCTCGATGATCCCGGCAATCGGCACGTTCAGGCGGTTGAACATGTCGATCGCCTTGCGCGCATCCAGAAGCGCCACGTCCTGGGGGGTGGAGACGATCACCGCGCCGGCGACCGCTGTCTTTTGCGCCAGGGTCAGTTGCACGTCGCCGGTGCCGGGCGGCAGGTCGATGATCAGCACATCCAGATCTCCCCATTGCACCTGGCCCAGCATCTGCTGCAGCGCACCCATCAGCATCGGCCCGCGCCAGACGATCGCCTGATCCTCGCGCACCATCAGCCCCAGCGACATCACGGTCACGCCGTGGCTTTCAAGTGGAATGATGATCTTTCCATCGGGTGAGGCGGGGCGTTTGGATACGCCCATCATGCGCGGCTGCGACGGCCCATAGACATCGGCGTCGAGCAGCCCGACGCGGCGGCCCGCGCGCGCCAGCGCCACGGCCAGATTGGCGGCGACGGTGGATTTGCCGACCCCGCCCTTGCCCGAGCCGACGGCCAGGATCCGATCGACGCCCGGCACTTTCTGCGGGCCCTGCTGCGCCTTGGGATGGCGGCCGATCTTCAGGTCGGGCGGCTTCGGCGCGCTGTGGGCGGTCAGCAGCACGCTGGCCTCGGAGACGCCCGGCACTGCGGCCGCAGCGGCCTGAGCCGCGGCGCGCACCGGTTCGTACGCGGCCCCGTGTTCGGGCGCGACCTCCAGCACGAACCGGACGGTGCCGCCCTCGACGGTCAGCGCGCGCACCAGATCGGCGGCCACGATGTCCTGGCCCGACACCGGGTCGCGAACCGCCGCCAGGGCGGCGCGGATCTGATCTGGCGTGGGGGACAAGCGGGCCACCTTTGCTGCAAGCGCAGCCCAGATATGGCGGGGTTTGGGCCCCGCGCGCAAGGGCGCGCGGGTGCGGCGTGGTGTCGGCCCGCCTATGCGGCGGCCCGGGGGCGCAAGGGCGCGCGGGTGCGGCGTGGTGTCGGCCCGCCTATGCGGCGGCCCGGGGGCGCAAGCGCGCGCGGGTGCGGCGTGGTGTCGGCCCGCCTATGCGGCGGCCCGGGGGCGCAAGCGCGCGCGGGTGCGGCGTGG
>JBCDDF010000020.1:0-51524 GCA_039180525.1 Pseudomonadota bacterium | reverse complement strand
GTGCTCTTGGAGCGGAAAGCCCGCACCTTTTTGAAACGTTCAGCCAGAGGGGAAATCGCCTGTGCATCCTCCAGTTCGTCCGGTCGCACCCACAGACACCACCGCTCGATACCTTTCATCAGCTCCTGCGAGCCGTAGAGCCGACGTACGAAGCGCACCGCTTCCGGATGAAAATCGAGAAGGGCATCGCGTTCGTTCCGGTCGAGGATCAAGTGTCCGCTATCGGTCGGCTTATTGCCGAATGTCATTGCCTCTAGGTGCTGCGCCAGAGGCTTGCGAGACTTGGCTACTATTGCCGTGGCTCCTGGTGCCAGATACGGTCCAATTACCTCTACGTCGCGCACGGTGTCGCCGTCGAACAAACGCTTCGGCTCATTACTCGGCAGCCCCATACCGACGATCACGCAAGTTACGCCCGCATTGTGTGCGGCCAGATTGGACCATTTGAATGAACGGTATGCGAAGCGGATTTCCAACCGCTCTAACAGGCGTGGCCAGAGCGCTGCCACCTGAACTCCTTGTACGACCGAGTTGGTAGCAACAAGGGCGAACGGTGCATCCGTCGCCTCGGCGTATAGTGCTCCTTTCAGAAACCAGATCGCCACATAATCAATTTCTCCCCACGTGCGGAGCACGTCTTTGAACACGCGCTCCATGTCTGCCTTCTGTGACTTGCTCTGCCACGTTGCGCCTTTGAACTGCGGATTGCCTACGACCACGGTCTCGCCCCCATCATCAGCAGGGCAAACCTCCAGCCAATCGAGTTCAGCCGCATTGCCCCTCACAATAACTCCCGCCTTCTGAAGCGGCAAAAAGTCCGTACGCTGACCAAGGTCCAGTTCCAGCTGCTGGTCGCACTGATACTTCGCGATCCAAAGCCCAAGCCGCGCGGCTTGGCAGGCGAAGTCGTCGATCTCGATCCCATAAAATTGTTCGAGCTGAATGCCAGACAGGCGTACCTCCGCGAGGCGGCGCAGCGCCTCCACCTCCAGCGCCCGCATTTCTTTGTAGGCGAGGATGAGGAAATTGCCCGAGCCGCAGGCCGGATCAAACACGCGGATGCGCCCCAGTCGTTCGAGGAAGGCGCGCACCTTGGTCTTGTTCTTTCCCGCTCTCTCCAACTCGGCCCTGAGGTCATCAAGCAGGATCGGCTCCAAGACCTTCATGATGTTGGCGGGCGATGTGTAGTGCATCCCCAACTCGCCGCGCTTCTCCACGTCGACGACAGCCTGCAACATGGAGCCGAAAATGTCGGGATTGATCAGCTTCCAGTTCAGCCCAGCGCAATCGAGCAGCAGCTTCCGGCAGCGCCCATCCAGAGCAGGCATGGGCACATCTTCAGCGAAGAGCGACCCGTTGACGTATTTCAGCTTGGACCAACCATGGGTTTCCGCGGGGCGCTTCGCCGGGGCTGTATTCATGTGCAGAAACGCGCCATCGAGGAACGCTGCGAGGTCAGAGCCGTCGACCTTCGTCGACTGGCGCACCGCGATCTCGAAGACATCTTTCTCGAAAATCCCCACATCGTCCGCGAAGAGACAAAAGAGGATGCGGGCCATGAAGATGTTGAGGGCGCGCCGATCATCGTCGGTCGTCCATTTGGGGTTCGCGTCGCGCACCGCGTCGTGGAAGCGCGATATAAACCGCGTGGCGCGCACGTCCGCCATGCGCTCTTTCTTCGGGATGTAGCGCTCATGTCCGCCAAGGGGGAAGAAAACGTCTCCCTCAAGCGACAGCATATCGAGGCCGGCGCGTAAGGGTTCGTCTGCTATCTTGGTATCAAAGGCCGCGATGCCTTCGCCATCATAGGCGACAAGGATACGTGGACGGCGGCTCTTGGGCGCAGCCTCCGCTTCGTCTTTCATCCTTTCGAGCGCTTCGCCGGCTCGTCCTGACGGCGTCGCTTCAAAGCGCAGCATTCGCGTCCAAGTGAACGCACCGTCCGCTGCCTTTTCTTGCAGCTTGGTGATCGTGGAGCGAGGGGCGCCGACTGCTTCCATCAAGGCGAGGCCGAATGCCCCTCCCGCCGGGGGATCAGCAGCGAGGTCGTCCAAATTCGAATAGATTTCTCCGGGGGTCAGCATGGGCTAGGCGTCTTTCAAGACGAAGGCGTCTTCGGACCCGTCCGCCCCCTTGACCGTCAGCCGAACTTCATCGCCGAGCGCCGACAGGCAGCGCGCCAAGCGCTCAACCGAATAGCCGTTCAGTCTGCCATGGAGCACTGCCGACAAATCGGGTTGCTTGAGCCCCATCCGTTCAGCGGCGTCAGTCTGCGTCAGTCCTGCCGTTTCCAAGCGGCGGGCGATGTGAGCGGCGATCCACGTCTTCAGGTCGTTCTCGCCAGCATTGGTATGACCGGTGTCTGACATAAGATTTTCGCCCAGAATGGAATGCTTGAACATTTAAGGACTATAGCCAAACAACTATGATTCACAACCTTTCTTCAGCTACCGCTTACGAAAAACCAACCGTGCATCTTGCAAAATGACCCATTGAGTGGTACATAGTGTCATGGAGTCACTATGATCACCAGCTTTCGGGACGAGTGGCTGCGGGCGTTCTTCGTCGAGGACGTGCGCTCTCGGAGCATCCCGGCCGATCTCGAAAGCCGGCTGTTCCGCAAGCTCCAGATGATCGACGACGCGATGACCGATCAGGATTTGCGGGTGCCGCCGAGCAATCATTTCGAGAAGCTGCGCGGCAACCTCGCAGGCCTGCATTCGATCCGCGTGAACAAACAGTGGCGACTGATCTTCGCCTGGGATGGCGGCAAGGGCGAAGCCAGCGACGTCTATCTCGACGACCATAGCTACCGATGAGGTGAACCGATGTTGATGACCAAGCGCAGACCGGCTCCGGTGTCGGAAATCCTCGTCGAGGAATTCATGAAGCCGATGAAGCTGACCCAGGCGCAATTGGCCGAGGCAATGGGCGTGCAGAGGAAGCACGTCAACGAGTTGTGCAACGACCGGCGCAACGTGACGGCCGCGACGGCGCTGATCCTGGCGCGGGTGTTCGGCACCAGCCCGGACTTCTGGCTTAACGTCCAGCGCCGCACGGAGCTTTGGGAGGCGATGCACGATCCCAAAGAACAGGCGCGCATTGAGCGGGCAAAACCGATAACGGCGGCAGCGTGATGACCGCCGCAGGCGCTCGACAGCAATCTTCGCCTGCCCTGCACCTGTCTTCGTGCGCCAGACTACACATCGTGTTCCGGCGCGCAGATGGTCGGTTCCGCCACACTTGCTTGAGACCGATCATGGTGGGATGGCGCAGTCTCGGCAGCACAGTGGCAAACCGATCGAACGTCGCCGGCCTATGGGGGCCGCTCCGCTCGATCTTTACGACTACCTCCACCCGGTTACGCCAACCGGGAGGCAGCGCCACTCGGAAAAGCCCATCACAGTCACAGACGACTGGCCTGAGATCGTGCCGATCACCGAGGCCGAGGTCAGCATCATCGAAGCCTATTTCGGCGACATCCTGGACGAGCTGTTCGGGCCGCTCCCCTAGAATGGGAGCACCGGCATGACTGCGACAACCGCCAATGAAAAACCGATCCGCGCCGCGCTCTATCTCCGCGTCTCCACGAACCGGCAGGCCGAGCACGACCTCTCCATCCCGGATCAGCGCCGACAGGCGGAGCGCTACTGCGAAGCAAAGGGCTGGCAGGTCGTGGCCGAATATGTCGAACCCGGACAGTCGGCCACCGATGACAAGCGCCCCGAGTTCCAGCGCATGATGGACGCGGCGCTGCATGGCGGCTCGCCCTTCGATGTGGTGTTGGTCCATTCCTTCTCGCGCTTCTTCCGCGACCAGTTCCAACTTGAGTTCTACGTCCGCAAGCTCGCCAAGGCCGATGTGCGCCTCGTCTCGATCACCCAGGACTTGGGCGACGACCCGATGAGCAACATGATCCGCCAGATCATGGCGCTGTTCGACGAATACCAGTCGAAGGAGAACGCCAAGCACGTCCTGCGCGCGATGAAGGAGAATGCCCGCCAGGGCTTCTGGAACGGCGCGCTGCCGCCGATCGGCTATCGCACGATCGAGGCCGAGAAGCGCGGCGCCACGGTCAAGAAGAAGCTGGAGATCGATCCGATCCACGCCGAGACGGTGCGCTTGATCTACCGGCTGGCGCTGCGCGGCGACGGCGACAACGGCCCGATGGGGCTCAAGACGATCACCAAGCATCTCAACGAGCGCAACATCCGCACCCGTGATGGCGGACGCTGGGGCATTGCCGCTGTGCATCAAATTCTGACGCGCACGACCTATATCGGCGAGCATCGCTTCAACACCTACGACTCGAAGGCCAAGCGCCCGAAGCCCGAGTCCGAGCATGTCGTCATGGACGTGCCCGCCATCGTCACCAAGGACGAGTGGCAGGCTGTGCAGGCGCATCTCAAATCCCGCAATCCCAAATGGACGCCGCCGCGCACGGTCAGCGGCCCAACGCTTCTGACCGGCATCGCGTTCTGCGCGTCTTGCGGCGGCGCGATGACACTGAGGACCGGCAAGGGCGGGCGCTATCGCTACTACACCTGCTCGACCCGCGCCCGGCAGGGCAGCACCGGCTGCGGCGGCACGACCGTACCAATGAACAAGCTTGATACGGCCGTCGCCAGCCATATCGAAGACCGTTTGCTCGATCCGCACCGGCTCACCGCATTGCTTGGCGAAGTGCTGAACCGCCGGGATGACTACATCGCGCGGCGGCGCACCCACATCACCGAACTGCGCCGGCGCGCCTCGGAAGCCGACGCTAAGCTGAAGCGGCTCTACGAGGCCATTGAGAACGGCATTGCCGACCTGAATGACCCTGCCTTGAAGGGCCGAGTCGCCGAGCTCTCCGCCATCCGCGACCAAGCCCACGCTGATGCTGAACGGGCGGCCGGTGCGATCGAACGCGCCGGACCTAACTTAACCGAGGAGAAAGTGAAGGCGTTCGCCAGCGCCGCGCGCAAACGCTTGCGCAAGAGCGATGGTACCTATCGCCGCGACCACCTGCGCGCCGTCGCGCAGCGCATCGAAGTGATCGACAAGACCGAAGCCCGCATTATGGGATCGCGCACCGCGCTTCTCAAAACGCTCAACGCCGCCAGCGCACAAACGGCGGCAGGCGGCGTGCCCACTTTGGAACTGAAATGGCGCACCCGAGAGGATTCGAACCTCTGGCCTCCGCCTTCGGAGGGCGGCGCTCTATCCAGCTGAGCTACGGGTGCATACCGTTCGCGAGATGCTTACGTCATGCTTACGCGAGATTTTCGGCTTCTTGAAGAGCGAACCCGATATCCGCTCAAGCCATTGTTTAGTCGATTACTTTTTCCAGCACCTTCAACCATCGCCGGACTTGACATCCGCCTTCGGAGGGCGGCGCTCTGTTTAGCTGGGCTACGGGTCGGCCCGAGCAGGCTATTTTCAGACTTTTTGGTACGCTAAGTTCCAATCGTTTTAAAGGGCTGTTTTCTTCTGTCAGAGAAGACCGTTCGAAAGTTCCGTGTCCCAACAGATCCGCGCATGGACCGGCCGCGACCGGGCGGCTGCCCATCATCCCGAAACGGGGGGGGGCGCCTCGGGCCGCGCCGACGAGACCGGCCTTGGCGCGGGGCGGGATCGCGGCGCTGGGTTGCGCGGCATCCGCTGTTCGCTGATCGGCCAGACCGACCCTGGCGGAAGACAGCGGACGCCCGTCCCCGGTTCAGCGCAGCAATTGTACCTGCGTGTAACGCAGCCCTAAGGGGCTTTCGAACCCGGTCAGCCGCATCCGATCCCCGGCCTGCAATTGGCTGTGCAGATCCAAAGGGATCCCGCACAGATCGATCTCGGTCCCATCCAGCCAATCCGATGGCCGAACACTCACGCGGCCGTCACAGCCCCGCCGGCTGCGTGCCGAGCCGGTTTGGATCACCGTTACCTCGACCGCTCCAGGTGTGCCGGGTGAGAGTTGCGCCTGCAGTGCGCCCGTACCTGCGGCCAGCCCCTCTCCGCCAGCATACCAGACGAAAGCCCAGAGGAGCGCGCCAAGTGGTACCAAGAGCATCATGTATAGCAACGGTCGCGCCTTGCGGTGGTGCCGGCGCCGCAGAAACGGCAGTGCCGCGACCGCCATCACGGCCAACAGCGGGGCCCGCGCCTGTTCGCCCCAGGCGACGGCTTCGGCAGTGGGCAGGAAAGTCGCGTACTGAACGCCATACAAAAGGACTGCCAGGACGGCAAAAACTAGAACCCATAACGCCTTTGACCAAAACGGCAGGGGAACGGCTTTGGCGCGGGCGATGGCGTCTGCCTGAGCCGCTGCCGCACGGCGCCGGGCGGCGGCAGCGTCGTCGTCTTCGCTGCTGTCCAGCCAGTATCCGACGCCGGGAAAGACCCACCAAAGCACCACGCCCACCAACGCTACCGCGCCCGTAAGAACCAGCATGCGGCGGAGTTCCGGCTCCAGGAACGGCACACGCTGAAGCGTCGCTGCGGCCAAGACACCCATGCCCGCCGCAACCGCCGCCAACAGCACGCGCAGCATGAACCGGGACAGAAGCGGCCGCACATCGCGCGCGCGAAACCACGGTTCCGTCAGCCCCGGAACCGCAAACAGAACACCGAAGCAAAGAAAGATGGCCGGTCCCATAGCTGCGGACATCAAGTCGCCCTGCGTCGCCCCCGCCGTCGGAGCGGTGCTAAAAATGGCGTCGCTATAGCGGACCCCCAAAAACACCGCCGGCAAAACAAAAACATGCCAAACAGGCGCAGACTTAGACGGCCGATCATGCCGGGCCCCCTGGTGCTAAAAACAACCTTTACGCGAGTTTAACGGCCCAATCCGCCGGGTTCAATCTTCGCCCAATTCCACCAGCAGGTCCTTGGCATCGATCTGCGCCCCGGCCTGGACATGCACAGCAGACACTGTTGCGTCGCGGTCGGCGTAAAGACCGGTTTCCATCTTCATCGCCTCGATGGTCAGCAGCAGATCGCCATCGCTGACCGCCTGACCCGTGCTGACCGCGACAGAGGCCACAACGCCCGGCATCGGCGCGCCGATATGCGCCGCGTTGCCGTCCTGCGCCTTGGCCCGCGCCGCGGTGCTGCCGGCGCGGCTGCGATCGGGCACGCGCACCGCGCGGGGTTGGCCATTCAGTTCGAAAAAGACCCTGACCTGGCCTTCCTCATTGGTCTCGCCCACCGCCTGCAGTCGGATCTCCAACGTCTTGCCCGGGTCGATCTCGACCGACACCTCCTGCCCCGGCTCCATGCCATAGAAAAACACCGGCGTCGGCAGGGTGCGCACGGGGCCGTAATCGGCGTGGCGGACCATGTAATCGGTAAAGACCTTTGGGTACATCAGATAGCCGCAAAGGTCTTCGTCATCGATGGCCTCTCCGGTCGCCTCCGCCGCTTCGGCCCGGGCGGCTTCCAGATCCACCTCCGCCATCTTGGCGCCAGGCCGGCCGGTCTCCGCCGCTTCGCCCTTCAACACCTTGGCCTGAAGGGCCGCGGGCCAGCCGCCGGGGGGTTGGCCCAGATTGCCGCGCATCATGTCGACGACGCTGTCGGGGAAGGCGACCTCGCGCCCCGGGTGCTCGACATCCGCCCGGGTCAGCCCCTGGCTGACCATCATCAACGCCATGTCGCCCACGACCTTGGAAGACGGCGTCACCTTCACGATATCGCCGAACATCTGGTTGACGTCGGCATAGGTGCGCGCAACCTCGTGCCAGCGTTCCTCCAACCCCAGACTGCGCGCCTGCGCTTTGAGATTGGTGAACTGGCCGCCAGGCATCTCGTGCAGGTAAACCTCGGACGCAGGCGCGTTCAGCCCGGACTCAAAGGCCAAATACTTCTTCCGCACAGCCTCCCAATAGTCCGAGATCTCACGGATAGCGTCTATATCGAGCCCCGTGTCCCGTGGTGTGTGCTGCAACGCGGCGACGATCGAACCCAGACAGGGTTGCGAGGTGGAGCCCGAAAACGCGTCCATCGCCGCATCGACCGCGTCCGCTCCGGCCTCTGCCGCTGCCAGCACCGTGGCCCCGGCAATGCCAGACGTGTCGTGCGTGTGGAAGTGGATGGGCAGCCCCACATCCTGTTTCAGCGCCTTGATCAGCGCGCTGGCAGCGGCGGGCTTCAGCAGCCCCGCCATATCCTTCAGCCCCAGGATGTGCACCCCCGCATCGCGAAGCTCACGGCCCATCGCGACGTAGTAATTCAGGTCATATTTCGCCCGATCAGGGTCCAGAATGTCGCCGGTGTAGCAGATCGTGCCCTCGCAGATACGGCCGGTCTCACAGACCGCATCCATCGCGACGCGCATATTTTCCACCCAATTCAGGCTATCGAACACGCGGAAGACATCCACGCCCGATTTGGCCGCCTGGTCGACGAATTTGCGCACCACATTGTCGGGGTAATTCGTATAGCCCACGCCGTTGGAGGCGCGCAGAAGCATCTGCGTCAGGACATTGGGCATCTGCGCGCGGATGTCGCGCAGCCGCTGCCATGGGCATTCCTGCAGGAAACGATAGGCGACATCGAAGGTCGCCCCGCCCCAGCATTCGACGGAAAACAGCCCCGGCAGATTGTGGGCATACGCGCCGGCAATCTTGACCATGTCATAGGATCGCATGCGGGTGGCCAACAAGCTTTGATGCCCATCGCGCATAGTGGTGTCGGTGATCTGCACCGCCTGTTGCGCCAGCAGCCACTCGGCCACAGCCTGCGGCCCCTGGTCTTCCAGCAGGGTGCGGGTGCCGGCCGGCGGCGCTTCGGCCCGAAATTCCGGAACTTTAGGCCGAAAAGCCTGCGGCGCCGGTTCCGGCCGGCCGGCGGTCTCTGGGTGACCGTTCACGGTGATGTCGGCGATATAGGTCAGGATCTTGGTCGCGCGGTCGCGGCGCGCCTCGAACTCGAAAAGCGCGGGCGTCGTGTCGATGAATTTGGTGGTGTATTCGTTCGACAGGAATGTCGGGTGTTTCAGAAGGTTCTCGACAAAGGCGATATTGGTACTGACCCCGCGGATCCGGAACTCACGCAGCGCCCGATCCATCCGCGCAATCGCCATCTCCGGCGTCGGCGCCCAGGCGGTGACCTTTTCCAGCAGACTGTCGTAGTAGCGGGTGATCACCGCGCCCGAATAGGCGGTGCCGCCATCCAGCCGGATTCCATGGCCCGTAGCGCCGCGATAGGCGGTGATGCGGCCGTAATCGGGGATGAAGTTGTTCTGCGGATCCTCGGTCGTCACACGGCATTGCAGCGCATGGCCGTTCAGCGTGACATCCGACTGCGCGGGCTTGCCGGTGGCCTCGGCGATCGTCTTGCCCTCGGCCAGCAGGATCTGCGCGCGTACGATGTCGATGCCGGTGACCTCTTCGGTCACGGTGTGTTCGACCTGCACGCGGGGGTTCACTTCGATGAAGTAGAACGCGTCGGTTTCCATATCCATCAGGAACTCGACCGTACCGGCGCATTGGTAACCGACATGGGCGCAGATCTTGCGGCCCAGATCGCACAGCCGGTCGCGCTGGGCTTGGCTCAGATAGGGCGCCGGGGCGCGTTCCACGACCTTTTGGTTGCGGCGCTGGACAGAGCAGTCCCGCTCCCACAGATGATACATGCCGCCGAACCGGTCGCCCAGGATCTGTACCTCCACATGGCGGGCGCGCTGGATCATCTTTTCCAGATAACCCTCGCCGTTGCCAAAGGCGTTCTCGGCCTCGCGCCGGCCCTCCAGCACTTTGTCTTCCAACTCGGCGGGCCCCATCACCGGGCGCATCCCGCGCCCGCCGCCACCCCAGGAGGCTTTGAGCATGAAGGGATAGCCGATCTCCTCGGCCATCCGCCGGACTTCATCCATGTCGTCGGGCAACACATCCGTTGCCGGGATCACCGGCACCCCGGCGGCAATGGCGACCTGGCGCGCGCTGGCCTTGTCGCCCAGGGCGCGCATGGTTTCCGCCTTGGGGCCGATAAAGGCGATCCCGGCCGCGTCGCAGGCATCCACCAGATCTGGGTTTTCGCTCAGCAGGCCATAGCCCGGGTGGATCGCATCCGCCCCGCTTTCCTTGGCCACGCGAATGATCTCCGGGATCGACAGATAGGCGGCGACCGGCCCAAGCCCCTCGCCGATGCGATAGGCTTCGTCGGCCTTGAACCGATGCAGGCCCAGCTTGTCCTCTTCGGCGAACACGGCGACGGTGCGTTTGCCCATCTCGTTCGCTGCGCGCATGACACGGATGGCGATCTCGCCCCGATTGGCGATCAGGATTTTCGAGAAAGTCGTCATGCACCAGCCCCCGTTCTTGTTGCGACGGACGCTAACTTATTGCAGTGCAACACACAACTCGGAGCGAGTCCGGGCGCGTTCAGCCGTGCCGCACCGCGACTGTCTTGAGCGCCGAAAACCCGTAAAGCGCCTCGAACCCCTTCTCGCGGCCGTGGCCAGACTTGCCGACCCCGCCGAAGGGCAATTCGACACCGCCGCCGGCGCCGTAATTGTTGATGAAGACCTGACCCGCACGCAGTGACTTCGCCAGCCGCATCTGGCGCGCACCGTCGCCGGTCCAAACACCGGCGACCAGCCCGTAATCGGTGCCGTTGGCGATGGCGACCGCCTCCGCCTCGTCCTCGAAGGGCAGCAGCACCTGGACCGGGCCGAAGATTTCCTCTTGCGCCAGCGCCTCATCCGGTCCGATGCCACCCAGCAGCGCCGGCGCCACGAAATGCCCGCCAGACGGCAGATCGCCCAGCGCGGGGCGGGCCAGAACCGCGCCCTCGGGCGCGCGCGCCAGATACCCCTCCACGATGTCGCGCTGACGGGCGGAAACCAGCGGCCCGACCTGGGGATCCTCCAGCGCCGGGCCAACGCGCAGGCCGGCATAGACCTCCGCCATGCGCGCGACCACCCGGTCATAGACCCCGCGTTGCACCAGAATGCGCGAGGCGGCGGAACAGGTCTGCCCGGCGTTTTGGATCCCGGCGTTCACCAGAAACGGCAGTGCGGCCTCCAGATCCGCATCTTCGAACACCAGTTGCGGGCTCTTGCCGCCCAATTCCAGCGTCACCGGCACCACATTGGCCGCGGCCGCCGCCTGCACCAATGCGCCGGTGCGGACCGAGCCGGTGAAAGAGATATGCGCCACGCCCCGATGTCCCGCCAGCGCCGCGCCGGCCTCCTCGCCCAGGCCCGGCACCACGTTCAGCGCGCCGGGCGGCAGGCCGGCCTCTTCGGCCAAGCGCGCGAAGGCGAGTGCGGTCAGACACGCCTCCTCGGCCGGCTTCAGGACGCAGGCATTGCCCATCGCCAACGCCGCGCCGACCGATCTGCCGATGATCTGCATCGGGTAGTTCCAGGGAATGATATGCCCGGTCACGCCATGCGGTTCGCGCAAGGTATAGACGGTGTAGCCGGCCTGATAGGGGATGGTGTCGCCCATAACCTTGTCTGCCGCGCCGCCGTAGAATTCCAGATACCGCGCCAGCGCCACCGCGTCCGCGCGCGCCTGGGTCAGCGGCTTGCCTACATCGGTGGCCTCCAGCACCGCCAGATCCTCCACCCGGTCCGTGACCAACCGGCCCAGCCGGGTCAGCAGCCGCCCGCGATCCGTGGCGCTCAGCGCGCCCCATGCGCCCGATAGCGCGGTGTGTGCCGCAGCTACGGCGGCGTCGACCTCTGCCGCGCCCCCGCGGGCGATGCGCGCGATCTCCGCGCCGGTGGACGGATTCTGCACGCTCAGCGTGTTCTCGGTGCGCTGCCAAACCCCGCCGATCAGTATCTCTGCGGGATCAAACCCCATATCCGGCCCATCCATCTCCGCGCCTCTGCCCCTCGTTACGCAGCATGTTCCGGCAGCCGTGGTACTGCACGCAGCAAGGCCTTTGTATAGGCGTGCCGCGGCGTCTCGAACACCGCATACGTCGCGCCCTCCTCCACGATGCGGCCCGCGCGCATCACCAGCACACGATCGGTGATGCGCCGGACCACATGCAGGTCGTGACTGATGAACAGATAAGCCAAATCGTGGCTGTCGGACAATTCCGCCAGCAGATCCAGAATTTGCGCACGCACCTGGACGTCCAAAGCGGATACCGCCTCGTCCAGCACGATCAGCGCCGGGCGCAGGATCAGCGCCCGCGCGATGGCAATACGTTGCCGCTGACCGCCGGAAAACTCGTGGATGTACTTATCGGCGTCCGCCGCCCGCAGGCCGACAGCCTGCAACGCGGCGTGGACGGCTTGGGCGCGCGCCGCGCCGCGTGGCGGGTCGGCCTGCAAATGCAGCGGCTCGGCCACCAGCCGGGCGACCTGGTGGCGCGGGTTGAACGACCCGTAGGGGTCCTGGAACACCACCTGCATCTTGGCCCGGGTCGCGCGCGGAACATGCGGCGCGTCGATCGCCGTACCATCCAGCGCGATGCGGCCGCCCTGCAAAGGCTCCAGCCCCAGGATTGCACGGGACAGCGTGGATTTTCCGCAGCCGCTTTCGCCCACCAGTCCCAGGCTTTCGCCCCGGTGCAGGGAGAAGCCGACCCCGTCGACAGCCGGCTTGCCCGCGTAACGCCGGGTGACATCTTCGACCTGCAGCAAGGGTGCACCGCGCCCGCGGCTTCGGCGGGTCGGCTGATGCGCAGACGCCGCGAAAAGCGCCCGCGTATAGGCGTGGCGCCGCTGGGCAAAGACCTGGGCCGTGGGCCCGTGCTCGACCACCGCGCCATCGCGCATGATGGCGACGCTATCGGCCAGATCAGCCACCACCGCCAGATCATGGGTGATGAAGATCGCGCCCATGCCATCCTCTACCACCAGGCGGCGGATCAGATTCAGGATTTGCGCCTGGGTGGTCACATCCAGCGCTGTGGTGGGTTCGTCGGCGATCAGCAGTCGCGGCCGCCGCGCGATCGCCATGGCGATCACCACCCGCTGGCGCTGCCCGCCGGACAACTCATGCGGATACCTGCTCAGCGGGAACTCGGGCTCCGGCAGACCGACCCGGTCGAGCGCCGCGCGCGCCGCCTCCGCCGCAGCCCGAGCGCTCAGCCGGTCATGCAGGCGCAACGTCTCGGCGACCTGCGCTCCGATGGTCTGCAGCGGGTTGAGCGCGGTCATCGGTTCCTGAAAGATCATCCCGATCTCGGCGCCGCGCACTCTGGTCATGGCCCGCTCGCTCAGCGCCGACAGATCGCGCCCACGCAGATCTATCGTGCCCGCGCGGCGCGCGCCGGGCGGCAGCAGCCCCAGGATCGACAGCGCGGTCATCGACTTGCCCGACCCGCTTTCCCCGATCACCCCCAGGATCTGGCCCGGCGCCACCGACAGCGCGACATCGCGCAGGATCGGCGTGCCATGGATGCTCAGATCCAGCCCGCGCACCGACAAAAGGCTCATGCGCGCACTCTTCTTAGCCGCGGATCCAGATAGTCGCGCAGCCCGTCGCCCATCAGGTTCAGCCCCAGCACGGTCAGCACAATCGACAGGCCCGGCACCAGCGCCAGATGCGGTGCGAAGGCGAACATTGTCTGCGCTTCGGCCAGCATCCGCCCCCAGCTGGGCGTCGGCGGCTGCGCACCCAGCCCGACATAGCTGAGCCCAGCCTCCGCCAAAATGCCCAGCGAAAACTGTATCGTGCCCTGAACGATCAGCAGATTGGCGACATTGGGCAGGATATGTTCGACGCTGATGCGCATCCGCTCCTTACCGGCGACGCGGGCGGCCTTGATGAACTCGCGCGTCCACAGGGACAGTGCCGCGCCCCGCGTGACACGGGCGAAGACAGGGATGTTGAAGATCCCGATGGCGATGATGGCGTTCACGGCAGAAGGTCCGAAAACCGCAGTGATCAGGATTGCGATCACCAGCGAGGGGAAGGCAAAGACCAGGTCGTTGCCGCGCATGATCGCCTCGTCCAGCCAACCGCCGCGCGCCGCCGCCGCGGCCAGACCCAACGGCACGCCCAGCCCCATGCCGATTCCGACGGCGACCAGCGCTACAGCGATGGAGACGCGCGCGCCCGCCATGGTCATCGCCACCATGTCGCGGCCCAGATGATCGGTCCCCAGTAGGTGCGGCCAGCCCGGCGGCTTTAGGCGGTTGCCGATATCCACGGCCGCCACATCGCCCGGCGTCCAGACCAGCGACAGCAACGCCGCGGCGACAAAGACCGCGGCCAGCGCGCCGCCCAGGATCAGCGCCCGCATCAGCCGCGCCGCCGTAGCCTGGGGTCGACCGCGGCATATGCAAGATCGACAAGGAAGGTGACGAGGATGACGGCGAACACCAGCAGCATCACCACGCTTTCCACCACGATCAGATCCCTTTGCGCGATCGCCTGAAACACCAGCCGGCCCAGGCCGGGCAGGAAGAAGACGTTTTCGATGATGATCGCACCGGCCAGTAGAAACGAAAACTGCAGCCCGATGATCGTCAGCACCGGGATCAGCGCGTTGCGCAAGGCGTGGCGGCGCAGCGCCTGGCCCTGGCTCAACCCCTTGGCGCGGGCGGTGCGCACGAAATCCTCCCCCAGCGTGTCGATCAGCGCCGACCGCATGACCCGCGCCAGGATCGAGGCCTGCGGCAGCGCCAGCGCAATCGCCGGCAAGGTCAGCGCCTTCAGCCCCGGCAGCAGCCCGTCTTGCCAGCCGGGAAAGCCACCGGCGGAAAACCACCCCAGCCCAATGGCGAAGACGATGACCAGAAGCATGGCGAACCAGAAATTGGGCACCGCGATGCCCAGTTGCGTGAGTCCGATCACCGCCAGATCGGGCGCCCGCCCACGACTGGCGGCGGCCAGAATGCCCACGGGGATCGCGATCAGCGTCGAAAGGCTCAGCGCATAAATCGCCAACGGCACAGAGACCCACAGCCGGTCCGCCACGATCTCGGCCACGGGCGTGCGATAGGTGTAGGAAACCCCGAAATCGCCGCGCAGCATCCCACTGGCCCAGTCCAGATACCGCGCGACCAGACCCTGATCGAGCCCCAGTTCGGCGCGCAGCGCCGCCACGGCCTCGGGCGCGGCGTTCAGTCCCAGCATAAAGGCGGCCGGATCGCCGGGGATGACCTCGATTATGGCAAAAACAACCAGGCTCGCCGCGACCAGCGACAGCGTCAGGGACAGAAAGCGGCGCAGGGCGTATCGCAACATAGGGAAAGCCTAGGCCGAGACCGGGGCGTGGGACACAGATTCCATGCCTCCGGCGGGAGTATTTTTGGATCAAAGAAGCCGGGGATGCACGCCGGGGGTCTTTGGTCCTCAGATATCCACAGCGCGCCCTACAGCAGCTTCGCCATCGCGCGCGCCGTGTCGAGCATCCGATTGGAAAAGCCCCACTCGTTGTCATACCAGCTGAGCACGCGCACCAACGTACTCTCCAGCACCTTTGTCTGCGGGGCGGCGAAGATCGACGAATGGGCGTCGTGGTTATAGTCGGAAGACACCAGCGGCGCCTCTTCATAGGCCAGAACACCCTTCAGCGGCTGTTCAGATGCGGCTTTCATCGCCCCATTCACCTCCTCGACGCTGACGGACTTCTTGAGAACGGCCTTGAGGTCCACGACCGAAACGTTGGGCGTGGGCACGCGGATCGACGATCCATCGAGCTTACCGGCGAGGTCGGGCATGACCAGCCCCACGGCCTTGGCCGCGCCGGTCGAGGTCGGGATCATCGACATCGCTGCGGCGCGGGCGCGATAGAGATCCTTGTGCATCGTGTCCAGCGTCGGCTGGTCGCCGGTGTAGGAATGGATCGTCGTCATGTAGCCATGGTCGATCCCAAAGGTGTCGTGCAACACCTTTGCCACCGGGGTCAGGCAGTTGGTGGTGCAGGAGGCGTTTGAGACGACCGTATCATCGGCGGTCAGGCTGTCGTGGTTCACACCGTATACGATCGTCTTGTCCGCGCCCGATGCCGGTGCGGAGACCAGCACCCGCTTCGATCCGTTTTCCAGATGCATCGCGGCCTTTTCGCGCGCGGTGAAGATACCGGTGCATTCCAGCGCGATGTCGACATCGCCCCAGGGCAACGCCGTGGGGTCGCGTTCGGCGGTCACGCGGATCGGTCCGCGGCCCACATCCAGCGTGTCGCCTTCCACGGTGATCTGGCCAGGGAAACGGCCATGCACGCTGTCATAGCGCATCAGATGCGCGTTGGTTTCCACCGGGCCCAGATCGTTGATTGCCACTACGTTCAGATCGTCATGCCCGTTTTCAACCAGTGCGCGCAGCACGTTGCGGCCGATGCGGCCAAACCCGTTGATTGCCAAGTTGATGGCCATGGTCGGATCCTTTCCTGCAAGGGGCATGGCGGTGGTTCCGCCGGTTTCGCGCGTCTGTTCGCACGCGTCGCGGCGCGCATCAAGGGTGGCCTGGTCCCCGAAGAAGTGTCCGCAAGGGGCGCGGGGAGGGAGATCCACACCGGCGCCCCTTGCGGAAACGGGCACTGGCCAAGGCCCAATCAGGCCGGCGCCCGGATTTCTGCAGCGGCGGTGGATCGCCGCTTGTTAGCGTTACCACTATGCGATCGGCGCCGCTTGTCAATTGAAACTTCGGTAACATCACCTGGCTGGCCATCTGCCCTCGGCTGCGCCAATCTGCGGCCGATGGGAAAGGGGCGCCGATGGACGACAGCGACGCGGCGCGGGTTTTTGAAGCGCTGGACACGACCTGGCCCGCGGCGGAGGTGGTCACGCGGCATGGCTGGCACCTGCGTCGCGGCGCAGGTGGCGGCAAACGGGTCAGCGCCGCAAGCCGGGTGGCACCGGACGCGCCGATCGCCCCTGCAGGTGCGCAGATGCGGGCTTGGGGTCAGCCGCTCTTGTTCATGCTGCGCGGGGCGGAGGCCATGCTCGACCGGGATCTTGCAACGGCGGGTTATGCCGAGGTCGATCCTACGCTGCTGATGAGCGCGCCGCTGCCTTTCGCAGTTGTTGAAGGGAAGATGCATGCGATTTTCGCCGACCTTCCCGTCGCGCGGATGGCGGAGGTCTGGGCCGCAGGCGGAATCGGGCCGGCGCGGCTGTCCGTTATGGCGCGGGTGACGGCGCCCAAAAGCTATTTGTTGGTGCGTCAGGGCGACCGGATCACGGGCCTGGGCTTCGTGGCTTGCGCGGGGTCTGTTGCCATGCTCCACGCGGTCGAAGTACCGGCAGAGGCGCGGCGGCAAGGGGCCGGGCGCGCGGTGACGCTGGCGGCGGCCGAATGGGCGCGGCGGCAGGGCGCGGCGCAACTGGCCCTGGCGGTGACCCGCGCCAATATGCCCGCGCGCGCGCTTTACGACGGTCTGGGTTTTCGCGAGGTCGGGCATTACCACTACCGTATGATCGACCCCGCCGCGCCTGCATCGTGACACGCTGGATCCTGCTTGCAGCCCTTTGCGCCGCAGCCCCGGCCCGGGCGGAAACCCTGCTGGCTCTGCCAGCCGGCGCGGTGGAAACCGCGCGGGACAACCGCGCGCCGGGTATCTATCGCGTGCCCGTGGGTCGCTTCACGCCGCGCGCTCAGCCGGTGCAGGTGACCGAAGGAGATGTGCTTATCCGCGCATGGCGGCTGCCGCTCGACCGCAGCAACACGCTGGCGACGGCGCGGGCCCTGCGCCCGCAATTGAAAGCCGCCGGTTTCGCCATTCTTTTCGAATGCGCAGACACCACGTGCGGCGGTTTCGATTTCCGCTATGGGACCGAGGTTCTGCCACCCCCCGCGATGGAGGTCGATCTGTCCGATTTTCGGTTCATCGCCGCCCGCCGGGGTGGTGAGCCCGAGGCGGGGTATCTGACCGTGCTGATCAGTCGGGCACCGCGCGGCGGGTTCGTTCAGGCCGTGGAGGTCACGCCGATCACCACCGCCCCGCCCGATCTGGAAGTGCCGCAGACGCCGCCACCGCCCGGACCGAACGCCGCTGGAACCAGCGGGTTGCTGGCGCCGCTGGAGCGGGACGGCCGCGTTGTGCTTGAGGGCGTAACCTTCGCCGTCGGCGAAGAGACGCTGGGCCCGGCCGCCATCGACGCGCTTGTACCGCTGGCCGGGATGTTGGACGCAAACCCGGAGATTCGCGTGCTGCTGGTCGGCCATACCGACGACGAAGGCGGGCTTGACGGCAACTTGGTGGTGTCGCGCGCTCGGGCGCAAGCGGTACGGGCGGCGTTGATCGAGACCTACGGCATCGCGCCCGGCCGACTGATTGCGGAGGGCGCAGGGTTCATGGCGCCGCTCGCGGCCAATGTCGACGTCGCTTCGCGCGCCGCCAACCGCCGGGTTGAGGCGGTGCTGTTGACCGCACAATAGAGGCGGCAAAAAAAGGGCCGCACAAACTGCGCGGCCCAAGTCTAGGGAGGAAATGCCCGAAAGGGCATGTCGCCGAAGCGACTTTCAAAAATATAGTGCAGCGCAGCACAAATGTGGCGGCGCACAATGGGCATAGGCACTGTGCCCTCAGGTCACAGAGGCCCGCTCCCAGGGCGCGGTCTTCGCGAAAGCCTCGGTCAGGAAATCCAGAAACGCCCGGATCTTGGGCGCCAGGTTGCGCCGCTCGGGGTAGATCGCGTAAATCGACGATGCACTGTGGATGTAATCGGGCAACAGCCGCACCAGGCGCCCGGTCGCGATATCCTGGTGCACAAGATAGGTCGACAGCCGCGCGATCCCCAATCCGGCCAGCGCGGCGTGATAGACCGCATCGGCACTGTTGGCCTCGAAATTCCCGGTCACGGGGACCGAGCGTGCGCCGGCGCCCTCTCCGAAACGCCACTCGTTCCACTTTTCCACCGTCGACAGACGCAGGCAATTATGTGCGGCCAGATCCTGCGGCCTCTCGGGCGTGCCATGGGCGGCCAGATAGCTGGGCGCGGCGCAGATCACGCGGCGGTTGGTGGCCAGCTTCCGGGCGATGACCGATGTGTTGTCGATCTGTTCGGAGAAGCGGATGCCGACATCGGTATCCTCGGCAAAGATGTCCATGGCCCGGTCGGTCAACTCCAACGCCACGCTGATATCGGGGTAGCGGGCCAGGAACTGTGGCAGCAGGGGCATGATCTGCGCCTTGCCGAAGGCAACGGTCGCGTTCACCCGCAAGACACCGCGCGGATGGGTCGCCATCGATTCCAGCAGCGTTTCGGTTTCCGTCACGGTGGAGGCGATATCGGCGCAGCGGTCGTAGAACACGCGCCCCTCCTGCGTCAGCGCAATGCCCTGTTGCGTGCGGGTCACCAGCCGCACGCCCAGCCGATCCTCCAAAGCCGCGATCTGCTTGCTGACGGCAGATGGTGAATGCCGCATCACCCGGGCGGCGGCGGAAAAGCTGCCCTGTTCGACCACGCGGGCGAACAGGATCATCTGTGACGATAATTCCATGACCGGGCCTCCCTCCGGCGGGGGTGAGCGGCCAAGCGGGCTCGCTGCAGTGCAGTACTGTTATGCTGCGCCGCAGCGGCTCTGTAAAGCGCCGCGCACGAAACCGTTAAGGCGCGGTGATCAGCAATCCCAGTCGGTCGGGTCGCAGCCGCGCAGCCGTTCGGCCAGAAAGTCGATAAAGGCGCGCAGCTTGGGCTGCGTGAACCGCCCCGGCGGATAGACCGCATAGATCCCCAGCGTGTCCAGCTCTGCCGCCGGCTCCAGAGAGATAAGGCGGCCCGACTTGACCGCGTCGCCCAGGATAAACGCCGGGATCAGCGCTATACCCAGCCCGGTTTCGGCCGCGCGCATCAGGCTTTCGCCGTTGTTCGCGGTCAAACGCCCGCCGACGCGAATGTGCCGTTCCTCGCCGGACTTGGTGCGCAGGCGCCAGAAGTTGCCGGTGGACAGGTTGGAATAGTGCAGCAGCGTGTGCGCCGACAGATCATCAACCGATTTCGGTTCGCCATGTCGCGCGACGTAGTCGGCGCTGGCGACCAGCACGACCTTGCTTTCGGCCAGTTTCCGCGCACGTAAGGAGCTATCCTCCAGCCGGCCGATCCGAATCGCCAGATCGAAGCCCTCGGCCACCAGTTCCACGAACCGGTCGTCCAGCACCATGTTGACCGACACATCCGGATAGGCGTTCAGAAACTCGCCCACCAGCCGCGATACCTGGGTGAGCCCGAAACTCACTGGGACCGAGATCCTCAGCGACCCGCGCGGCGCGGTTTGCATGGCGCTGACCATCTCGTCGGCCTCGGTCGCGCCGTTCAGGACCGTGGTGGCGCGATCATAATAGGCCAGGCCAATTTCGGTCGGATTCACCCGGCGCGTTGTGCGGTTCAAAAGTCGCGCGCCCAGCCGTGCCTCAAGCGCGGAGACATGTTTGGACACAGCAGATTTCGACATGCCCAGCTTGCGCGCGGCATCGGTGAACCCGCCTTGATCCACCACGGAGACAAACGCCTCCATCTCGCTCAGTCTGTCCATCGGCTGGCGCTCCGCGTGCTGCTCCAGCGCCACATGGGGACGGGCGGGGTCAATTCAAGCGGCCGGCCCGCATTGTCCTAACATGCCTGCAACTGCGCGGCGTATCGGTCGGCGCGTTCCTGCACCCGGGCGGCGGTGTTCTGCAACCAAGCCTTGGCGCGGTAGCTGCCCCTTTGATATCCGGCGTGCCCCTCGTGATAGGCCAAGTACTGGCGATAGGCATCGTTGGGTGGGATGCCCGCGTTCCGCGTTGACTTGGCCATGTACCAGCCCATGAAATCCGACGCGTCGGGGAACCGGTCGCGCTGTGCGAAGCGCCGGCCGGTATCCTTGCGGTACCACTCCCAGGTGCCGTCGATCGCCTGCGCGTATCCATAGGCCGACGATACCCGGCCCGTGGGGATGATCCCCAGGAAATAGGTGCGCGGCGTACGCGCCTTGGGCCGGAAGCCGCTTTCCTGGTACATCGTCGCCAGTTGCACATGCACCGGCACGCCCCAGCGCAGCTCCGTCTGTCGCATCGCCCGGAACCAGGCCGGGCGTTCCTCTTTGATGTAACAGGCGTTTTCCGCCCGGCTTGGGGGACCCTGGCTCGCGCCGGAACACCCCGTCAGCACCGCCAGCGCGCATAAAGCTGCCGCGCGTGCCCACGCTTTCTTTCTGATGCTCATACTGCTCGACCCGTGCTTTTGCACTGTTTGTGGAACACAGAATGCCAAAAAAATGGCGCCAAGAAAAGCCTTGTGGCGCCTTTCTCAGACGAACACCGCAAGCAGCAGCGGAATCGCCAGCACCGACAGCAGGGTGGAGACCACCACAAGCCCCGCGACCTCGCCGGCATTGGCGCCGTATTTCTGCGCCAGCATGTAGTTCGTAACCGCGACCGGCGTGGCCGCCTGCATCACCAGAACCGCCAGCCCCACGGGCGGCAGGCCAAAGGCCAATCCGGCCAGCAACCCGGCGAGCGCGCAAATCACCAGCTTGACCGCGCCAAGGCCCAGCGCACGCCCGAATGCCGCCGGCCGCAGTTGAGATATCGCAACCCCCAGGGTGATCAGCATCAGCGGAATGCCGATCTGCCCGATCAGATCCAGCGTCGCCTCGGCCCAGGCGGGCAGACGCCATCCCTGGACCAGAAACACCCCGCCGGCGACGCTGGCCCATACCATCGGCTCGCGCACCGCGGCCAGGGGCGACCCCTGGCCCGAGACCACCCATACGCCAACCGTAAACGACAACACCGCCATGATGGCGAAGACGACGACCGCGAAATCCAGACCCGGCGCGCCAAAGGCGAACAGCGCCACCGGCAAGCCGATATTGCCGGTGTTTCCAAAGGTCAGCGGCGCCCAGAACGTCCGCTGATCGTAGCCAAGCGCCGACACCAGCAACCATATCGAAAGGCCGATCCCGGCATAGGCCGCCAGCGTCGCCAGCGCGGTGTCGCGCAGCGTGGCGGGGTCGATTTCGGTCCGCGCCAGGGCCATGAAAATCAGGCACGGAATGGCCAGCGTCATCGTCAACCGCGTGACGAAGGCGACGTCATAGACCAGGCCCAGCCGCACCCAGCCAAAGCCGATCGCGGCCAGCGCGAACACCGGCGCCACGATCTGAAGAACTTGCAAGATCAGCGCCACCGCGGCCTCCGTTCCGGTCTGGGGGCGATATGGACACAAGGGTACGAAAGGTCTAGGTTCTGATCGATTTGGCGGGGGCGAAACGGATGACGATGACGAACGCAAAGTTTACGATCGGAGAGGTCGTGCGCCACCGCGTGCACCCTTTCCGTGGCGTGATCTTTGACGTCGATCCGGTCTTCAACAACACCGAGGAATGGTACAATTCCATCCCCGCCGAAAATCGGCCCTCGAAGGATCAGCCCTATTATCACCTGCTGGCCGAGAACGAGACCTCTTACTACGTCGCCTACGTCTCGGAACAAAATCTCGTGCGCGACGAAACCGGAGAGCCGGTCGATCATCCGGAAGTGGGGGAGATGTTCGGACATCTCAGCAATGGCAAATACGACCTGGGCGGCCATTTTCACTGATGCGCGGCGCCGGTCGGCGCTCTGCGGGCCGCCATGACCGCCGGCGCGCGCATGCGCAACACGGCCTGGGCCAATGGGCTCGATACGCGGCATAGCCGGTTTCGCGCCTGGCTGGATGCACAGATCGTGGACCATGCGTTTCTGCGTGTGTTCTGGACCAACTTCGCCCGGGTCGATGACGGTGTCTGGCGCGCCAACCAGCCCTCGCCCGCAACCGTCCGCGCTTGGGCCGGGCGGGGCATTCGCACCGTGGTCAACCTACGCGGAGAGATCCAGGGCGGCGCCTATGCGCTGGAGGCCGATGCCTGCCGCCGCGCCGGGCTTACGCTGATCAACCACCGCATGGTGTCACGCGCCCCGCCCACGGTGGAGCAGGTGTTGGGGCTGAAGGCGATCTTCGAAACCGCCGAGCGTCCGCTGGTGTTTCACTGCAAATCCGGCGCCGATCGGTCGGGCATCGCCGCCGCGCTCTACGTTCTGATGATGAAGGGCGGCACGCCCGCGCAGGCCCAGAGCCACCTGTCGCTGCGCCATCTGCACATCAGCCTGTCGCGGGCCGGCGCGTTGGATCATTTCATCGAAACCTATCGCGACCACGATGCCACAACGCCGGCCCCGTTTCTTGACTGGTTGACCCGCGACTATGACCGTGAGGCGATGCGCGTGGAGTTCCGCCCGTTCGTCCCGGCCGAGTTGCTGTCGCGCCTGCTGCGTCGGGAATGAACGGTCGGGTCCTTTTGATGCGGTTGTGGCGCGGCTATGTCGCCCGCCACAAGGGCATTTTGCTGCTCGCCGGGTTGCTGATGACGGTCGAAGGCGCAAGCCTGGGCGCGCTCAGCTACATGGTCCGCCCCATGTTCGACCGGGTGTTCGTCGGCGGCGACGGTGGCGCCATCGGGCTGATCGCGGGTCTGGTCTTCGTCATCTTCGCCGCGCGGGCGTTGGCGGGGTTCGCGCAGCGTTACCTGGTGGTGCTGACCGGGCTGCGCGTCACCACAGACATCCAAAAGGACCTGACTGCACATCTTTTGGGCCTGGATACGCAGTTCTTCCAGGCCAATGCGCCGGGCGGGCTCATCGAGCGGGTGCGCGGCGATGCGCAGGCGCTACAGACCACCGCCTCCCAGGCGGTGATGGCGCTGGGGCGGGACGGTGTCAGCCTGCTGTCGCTGCTGGCGGTGGCGTTCTGGATCGATTGGGTCTGGGCGCTGCTGGTCTTTGCCGGAGTGCCGCTGGTTGTGCTGCCCATCCTGGCCCTGCAACGCCGCATCCGCGGCACGGCGCGTCATGCCAGGGCGGCCTCGGCCACGATCTCCACACGGCTGGACGAGATCTTCCATGGTATCCGCGCGATCAAGCTGAATCGTCTGGAGGATCGAGAACGCGCGCGTTTCGCCGATGCTGTCGACGGGTTCATGTCAGCCGAGCGCGCCTCTCAGGCCGGGCGGGCCGCGCTGCCGGCACTGATCGACATTCTGGCGGCGACCGGGTTTCTGGCGGTGGTCCTCTACGGCGGCGCGCAGATCGTCGACCAGCAAAAGTCAGTCGGCGAGTTCATGAGCTTTTTCACCGCGATGGCGCTCCTGTTCGATCCGCTGCGCCGGTTGTCCAACGTCTCGGGCCTGGTGCAGGCGGCACTGGCGAGCCTGGAGCGGCTTTATGGGCTGTTCGATGCCGCACCGACGATCCTGAACCACCCGACCGCGCCGCTGACCCCGGGCGATGTCGTCTTTCACGATGTCAGTTTCGCCTATCCCGGCCTGCCCGTGATCGAAACGCTCAGCTTCACCGCCCCGGCGGGGCGAACCACCGCTATCGTGGGAGCGTCGGGTGCGGGCAAAAGCACCATCTTCAACCTGCTGACCCGACTGGTGGATCCAAAGAAAGGACGGATCACCATAGGCGGGACAGATATCGCAGCGGTCGATCTGGCGGCGTTGCGTGCGCATTTCGCAAGCGTTTCCCAGGATGTGGCGCTGTTCGATGAAACCCTGCGAGAAAACATCCGCCTGGGCCGGCTGGAGGCACCGGCGGACGACATCGCCGCCGCCGCGCGCGATGCGACGGTCGCCGATTTTGCCGCCGAGATGCCCCAGGGCCTGGACAGCCCCGCCGGGCCGCGCGGGTCCAATCTGTCCGGCGGACAGCGCCAGCGGGTGGCTATCGCCCGGGCGATGCTGCGCGACGCGCCCGTGCTGCTGCTGGACGAGCCGACATCGGCTCTGGATGCCCGGTCGGAAGAGCTGATCCAACTGGCGCTGGCGCGGCTGGCCCAGGGGCGCACCACGCTGGTCATCGCGCATCGGCTTGCCACGATCCGCGGTGCCGACCAGATCCTGGTATTGGACAACGGCCGTTTGGCCGACAGCGGTACGCACGACGCACTGCTGGCGCGCGGCGGGCTTTACCGGCGACTGTTCGATCTGCAGATGCAGGACCAGCCACACTGATGCGCGGGGCGTTGATCGGCCGGGATCGACCTGCTAAACCCGCCCCAGCTACAGGAGCTTTTATGTTCGAGAGGGCGGCACGCCGCTAAGCGTCCCCACGGGGACGTGGAAACACAGACAGACCGCCCGCGCGAACGCCGGGCGGCTGTGATGGTTCGCATGAGCCCTGGAACACCCCATGAATATCTCCAAAGTCGAACAGCGCGTGCTGCACGTGCTGGCGCAGGGCGGGACGATCCGTTTCGACCGCGCACCAAACGGCAAGGTCACCGCAGTGACCTGCCTGACCCGTGACGGAGCAGCGCTGAGCGACTGCACGCTGGAACTCTTTCAACGCCTGAGAAAACGCTGCCTGATCCATTCCTCGGACGGCCGCCCCTATCATATCAGCCGGTTGGGGTTGCGGTCAGTGCGGGCGCAACTGGACAACAGATAAGGACCGATCCGATGACCACATCCCCGAAAGACATCACGGTTCAAACGACCACGCCGGCGGACCTGCCGGCGCTTGCAGACGCGGTTGCCGCGACCGGCCTGTTTCCGCCGGACCTGCTGCCGACGCTGTTCGACGGCGGCGGCGGCGGCGGCGATGGCGCAACGCACTGGCTGACCGCGTGTGTCGGCGATACCCCCATCGGGTTCGCCTTTGCCGCCCAGGAAGAGTTGGCCGAGGGCACCTGGAACATGATGGCCATCGCCGTGCATCCGGACATGCAGGGCACGGGCGTCGGTACGGCGCTGGTCGCAGCGCTTGAATCGCGGCTTCGCGACGATGCGGCCCGGCTGTTGATCGTGGACACGTCCGGCGCTGCGGGGTTTGCGGCGACCCGCGCCTTCTATGCCGCGCGCGGATACCGCGAAGAGGCGTGCGTCCGAGATTTCTGGGCGCCGGGCGACGACAAGGTCATCTTCACCAAAGGCCTCGCCGGCAGATGTGGATAGGACGGTCACGCGACCTTCGGCCTGCCGATGCTGGCAAGCCGAAGGGCGGAAGTGACGTGCTTAGAGGAAAGTCCACCCCCCGGGGTTTGGGGGCCTCTGGTGTTGCCGGAAAAAGTGGGGGCTAAAGACCGGCAACACCAGAGAGAAGCTCATACAGAGCCACCGAGGGTTGTTGTGGAATTGCAAAGGGGCAAAGCCGTGCTGAAATTGTGTCGATAAAACGGCGCCCCCGGTTTTTATGGGGATTTTCGGTTCTTGCCATCGCCCGCGGATTGGCGGACAGTCGGATCATGGTCCAAAACACCGGGTCGACGGTCTCTCAACTCAACCGCGCGCCGAATCGGGTGAGCTTTCACAAATCCGAACTGTCGGTCATCCTGCCGGTTTATGGTCGCATGGTCGCCGCCGGTGAGTGGCGCGACTATGGCATATCGGCGCTGCGGGATGTGGCGGTGTTTTCGATCTTCCGCCGGGCGACCGAACATCCGCTCTATCGGGTGGAAAAGCGCCCTGCCCTGGCTCAGAAACAGGGGCAGTACGCGGTGATCGGGATGGACGGGCGCATCCTGAAACGCGGTCACGACCTGCGCGCGGTGTTGCGGGTTTTGGAGCGCAAGCTGATCCGCGCCGTCGCCGATTGAGACTGCGGCAAACGGCCGGCGACGAACGCGAGAAAACAGGAAAAATCAAATGACGGGCGCGCCAGCGTGGTCCAAACGCCATGGTTTGCGCACCTGTGGTTCAGGCAGGCAGCATCGCCTCCAGCGTTTCCAGCCGGTCGGCTTCGGCGGCCGGCTTGTCCCATCGCAGGCGCGCAATACGTGGAAAGCGCATCGCCACACCGGACTTGTGCCGTTTCGACCGGTTCAGCCCCTCGAACGCGACCTCCAGCACCAGCCCGAAGTCGCGGTCCGCGCGCACCGCGCGCACCGGACCAAAGCGCTCGACGGTGTTGTCGCGCACGAATTTGTCGATCTGGCGCAACTCTTCGTCGGTGAACCCGAAATAGGCCTTGCCCACCGGCACCAATTCGTCCTGCGGCGTCCACACTCCGAACGTGTAGTCGGAATAGAAACTCGATCGTTTGCCATGGCCGCGCTGCGCATACATCAGCACCGCGTCGATCAGATGCGGATCGCGTTTCCACTTGAACCACGGGCCCTTCGGCCGGCCGGGCACGTATGCGCTGTCGCGACGTTTCAACATCAACCCTTCGATCACCGCATGGGGCGGGTCGGCACGGGCGGTGGCCAGTTCTTCCCAGCCCCGAAACCCAACCAGCTCTGACAGATCGAAGCGCGGGCCCAATGTCGGAACCAGCGCCTCCAGCCGCGCGCGCCGGTCGGCAAATGACAGCGGGCGCAGGTTCTCCGCCCCGTCCTGCAGCAGATCATAGGCGCGGATGAATGCCGGGTGACGTTCCATCAACGCCTTGCCCACCGTCTTGCGGTTCAGCCGCTGCTGCAACTCCGCGAAGGGCGCAACAGATCCATCGGCCCGGCGGACCAAGAGTTCGCCGTCCAGGCTGCCTTCGAAACCCAGATGCGCGACAATATCGGGAAACGCGCACGAGATGTCGTCACCGGTGCGCGAATAAAGCCGCCGCACCCCGGCTTCGGACGTTGCCTGGACGCGGATCCCGTCCCACTTCCACTCCGCTAGATAATCGGCAGGGTCGAGGCCCGCCAGATCGCCCTCTTCCAAGGGCGTGGCCAGCATGACCGGACGAAAGGGCGCCGCGGCGGCAGAGACCGGCTTCTCCGCCCGCCCCTCCAGCCAGGCGAAAAGCTCTGAATAGGGCGGCGACAGCCCGTGCCACAACTCCTCGATCTCGGTCACGTCGACATCGCCGAAGCCGGCCAGCGCCTGTTTCGCCATCCGCGCCGAGACGCCCACACGCAGGCCGCCGGTGGCCAGCTTGATCAGCGCATAGCGCTCGGACGTGTCCAGCCCATCCAGCATCTTCGTCATTAGCGCCGGCGCCTCGGCCCGACCGGCGCAATTCAACCTGTCGACCGTGGCCGCCAGACCCAGTTCCGCAGCGGGGCCGTGCGGTTCCCAGATCAGCGCGATCGTTTCCGCCAGGTCGCCGACATAGTCGTAGGACAGGCTGAACAGCTCGGCATCCACGCGGGCGATCACCAATTCCCGCAGCATGGCCGGTTTGACCGTGCGCACATCCAGATCCCGCGTGATCGCGGCCAGCCCGATGCCGCGATCGGGGTCGGGGACATCGGCGATATAGTCGGTCAGAAGCCGCAGCTTGCCCAACCGCGCCGGGGTCAGCGCCAGCCGTTCCAGAAGGATGGCAAAGCGTTTCATTCCGCTTCGTCCTCGTAACCCACCAGGTTCAGCGGCTGCGCGGCGATCCCTTGCAGCTTGCACCAGCGCACCAGTGCCTCCTCTCGGCCATGGGTGACCCAAACCTGTTCCGGCATCAGTTCAGCGATGGTCGTGGTCAACTCGCCCCAATCGCAATGGTCCGAGATCACCAGCGGCAGTTCCACCCCGCGCTGCCGCGCCCGGGCACGCACCTGCATCCAACCCGAGGCGAAAGCGATCAGCGGGTCGGGGAACCGCTGCGCCCATTTCGCAGCAAAAGCCGAAGGCGGCGCCAGGATGATCTGTCCGGCATAGCTGGCCTTGGCGGCGCGATCCTCGGTCGCCGGGCGCAGCTCGCCCAGATCGATGCCCTGAGAGACATAGTAATCGCACAGCCGTTGCAGCGCGCCATGGATGAACAGCGGCGCGTCATAGCCGGCGTCGCGGATCAGCCGGATCACCCGCTGCGCCTTGCCCAGGGCATAGACGCCGACCATGTGCGCGCGTTCCGGAAACTGACGCAGAGAGGTGAGCAGCTTTGCGATCTCGGCGCGCGGATCGGGGTGACGAAAGACCGGCAGCCCAAAGGTCGCCTCGGTGATCAAAATGTCACCCCGCACCGGTTCATAGCCCTCGGTCGTGGCATCGGCGTGGCGCTTGTAGTCGCCGGTCGCAACGACCGACCGGCCGCGATGGCTGACCTTGATCTGCGCCGAACCCAGCACGTGACCGGCGGGGTGGAACGACACCTCCACCCCGTTCACGTTCAATGGTGCGTCTTCCGCGGCTTGGGTGCTGTCGGCGAAATCGGCGCCATAGCGCAGCGCCATGATGTCCAGCGTGCGCTGCGTCGCCAGAACCGCGCCATGCCCCGCTCGGGCGTGGTCGGCATGACCATGGGTGATCAGCGCACGGGGAACCGGCGTCACCGGGTCGATGAAGAAATCCCCCTTGGAGCAATATAGCCCCTCGGGCCGGGGTCGAAGCAGCGGTGCCTTGGCCATGGCCGCTCAGCTAGCCCGCGCCCCCGCGCGGGCCAGAGCACGCGCGGTGTTTTCGAACCCAAGGCCAACACCCTAACGCTTTGATTACGCCCGATGTCCCAACCGAAACCCGATCCTGGCCCCGCCCTCATCGCTAGCGTGCGTGACCCAGGCGCGACAAGTCGAACGCGGCCACGTCGCTCAGCAGCGCGATCATGCCGGCGACGTAGTGATCGGCGGTCTCCGCCCCCTTTTCCGCCGTCGCGATAGCGGCATTGCCCACCGTGCCGGCGGCGTTCAGGTCATGCGCCATCCAGCCATAGGCGGTGGCGCCGGTGGGTCGAAGATGCGCAAAGTTGTCCATATCCTGCGCCGTGGACCGGAAATCGCGCGCTGCACCCATATCCACCAGATCGGGCCGAAAGTGCAGCATCATCGAGGTTTCGACGTCGCCGCCGTGGATCCCGAAGGCCAATTCCTCTTGCGAATACAGCGCCTCTGGCATGCCCGTGGCGCCCCATTGCGCCTTTGCCACCAGCATCTCTGCCTGCACCCTGAGTTCGCGCGCGACGATGCCCATCAGTTCGACATTGCCGCCATGCGAGTTGACGATGACCATCTTGCGCACGCCCGCCCGCGCGACCGACAGCCCGATCTCTGTCCAGGCCCGCAGCGCGGTTTCCGCGGTCAGCGTCAGGGTGCCCGGCGCGTGCAGGTGCTCGTTCGACTTGCCCACCGCCTGCACCGGCAAGATGCGAATATCCAGATCCTCGGGGCAGCGTTCGGCCAGCAGCGCCAGCAGCCCCTGGTTGATTATGGTGTCCACACCCACCGGCAGATGCGGCCCATGCTGTTCGACCGCCGCGACCGGCAGGATGGCGATGGTGCGCTCGGCCTCGATCGCGTCATAGGCGGTGGTCGGATAGTCTGCCCAATAGCGTTTCATGCGCTCGTGTCCCTTGTGTCATAAGTCGCGTTCAGGCGCTGGGTCAGATAGTCCGCCGCCTTGATCGGCGGCTGGCGCGGGTCGCCGGTACCCGGCAGCGCGGCCACCACGCTGTCGGGGTTCGGGTCGGCAAAAAACGCCAGCGAGAACCGCTCCGCCGGCGGTGGCAGCACACGATGCGGGGTAGAAGCGTAGATCCCGTTGGTCCAACGCATCAGCAGATCGCCGATATTGACGATCAGCGTGCCCGCAACATGGGGCACGTCGACCCAGTCGTGGCCACCCCGCGGGCGCACCTGCAGGCCCGGTACGCCATCGGTCGCCAGCAATGTCAGATTGCCGTAATCGGTGTGCTCCCCCGCCCCGATTTGCCCAGACTCATCCGTGGCGACGGGGTAGCGCAGCAGGCGCAGCGTGGATATCGGCGCGGAAAAATGCGGCGCGAAGAAGTCCTCCGCCTGGCCCAGATCCCGCGCCACGGCCTGGTGCAACGTCGCGTTCAGCGCCGCGGCGGCTTGGAAGTATGCCAACAGCGCCGACCGAAACCCAGGCAGATTGGGCCAGAGGTTCACACCCCGAAACGGCGCGCCGGCGATCACCTGCGGATCGTCCGCCGCCAGACCGAGTCCGATGTTGAAAGCCTCCTTACGATCCATCTGGCCGCTCGTCGGGTCCAGTGTCTCCGCGCCCAGCGCGGCATAGCCACGATTGTGCGGCGACCGGGCGATGGACAGCGCCTGTTTTTCCTCGTCGTTCAGCGCGAAGAACGCCCGCGCCTGGGCAAATGCCTCAGCCCGGATCGCGGCCGGGATCGCGGCATTCCGCAGAAGGAAAAAGCCGGGACCGCGACATGCGGCGCCCAGATCATGCGAGAACCCGGCGCGATCGCCGTTTTTCCAGGCGGCGAGGTCCAGCACCGGGATCATGGCGCAATGCCGCAAGATACGGGTCGTCGGTGCGCAACTGCGCGCATAGGCTGCGCGCTATGGCATCGTCCACACCTCAGATTTCCGCCCAGGCCTGGGCGCTGCTGCTGCTCCTCTCGCTGCTTTGGGGCGGGTCTTTTTTCTTCGTGGAAGTCGCCATCGGCGCGCTGCCGCCCCTGACCGTCGCAGGTGCCCGGGTTGGCCTGGCCGCGGCGATCCTGCTGGCGGTTTTGCGTCTGACCGGTCGCGCCCTTCCCCGGCGGCCCGGGCTGTGGGCCGCGTTCCTGGTTATGGGCTTGATGAACAACGTCGTGCCATTCTCGCTGATCGCCTGGGGCCAGGTGCAGATCGCCTCCGCGCTTGCCGCGGTGCTGAACGCCACCACGCCGCTTTTCGGCGTACTGGTCGCGCATCTGGCGACGGCCAACGACCGGCTGACCCGTCGCCGTGCCGCGGGCACGGCGATCGGCTTTGCCGGGGCCGCGGTCATGCTGGGGGGCGAACTGACGCTCAGCGATCTGGGCGGCAATGGCGCGGCGCAATTGGCCTGCCTGGGTGCGAGCCTGTCTTATGCCTGCGCCGGGGTTTTTGCGCGCCGCTTCGCCGCCGCCGAGGTACCGCCGATGGTGACGGCCACTGGCCAGGTCTGCGCCTCCACACTGCTGCTTTGCCCCGCGATCGTTCTGATAGATCGGCCCTGGGCCCTGCCGGTCCCGGGGTGGGAGGTTTGGGCGTCGCTTGTTGGCGTGGCCGCGCTCAGCACTGCGATGGCCTATATCCTTTACTTTCGCATTTTGGCCTTGGCGGGCGCGTCCAACCTGCTTTTGGTGACTTTCTTGATCCCAATCAGCGCGATCGCGCTGGGCGTCGGGTTCCTGGACGAACGGCTCAGCACACCGCAACTTTTCGGGATGGCGCTGATCTTCGCAGGCCTCGCGGTGATCGACGGCCGGGCACTGGTCTGGCTGCGGTCGCATCGCGCCTAGGCCCGCGCGGGTGCCGTTTCGGCGGCGCCGTCGCGCGGGCGCCCGATCAGGCGATCCATCGAGACCGCAACCCGGCGCAGATGCCGCGCACGGCTGTCCGCGGTGGAGGCATCCATGCTGTAATGCGCACAGAATGCGGTGCGGGTGCGCCGCGCGCATAACAGCCGCAAACCCCTCAGCAATGTGCGCCGGCCCGGCGCCCCGATGAACCGTGTCAACCACCAGGAGGCGCCGCAGGTGGTGAACACCCCCAGCCGCTTGATATGCCGCAACCCCGGCGTGATCGGCCCGTCTGGCGGAAGGTGAAAGGCAACGTCCGGCAACAGCACCCGGTCGAGCCATCCCTTCAAAACGGCGGGCATGCCATACCACCAGGTCGGGTAGACGAAGATCAGGGTGTCCGCGGCCTTCAAAGCATCGATATGGGGCATCCGCGGGCAGTCGGCCTTCGGTCCGTCGATGTAGCAGGCCCATTCCTCGGGGCTGAGCCGGGCATCGAAGCCTTCGGCGTAAAGGTCGATCACCTCGGTCGCGGCGCCGGCTTTTCGCAGTTTATCGACCACGACATCGCGGACCGCCGCGGTGAAGCTTTGCGAACTCGGGTGGCAGTAAATCACAAGGGCGCGCATTCAGAGCCGCTCCATGCTGCGTTCGACCCGCGACAGAAAGGCGGCCCGCCGGTCGGCATCGGCGCGGTTCATGTCATAAAGCGCCAGATACCGGGCCCGCGCCCGCGGATGGGTGACGGCGCGCAGATGCCGCATCACACTGCGTCGGGGCGGATCGCCCACCAGCGTGGCGCGCAAGCGATCGCCGCCATAGGTCGTGACCGCGGCCAATCGACGGATACTGCGCAGATTGCCCCGTACCCGACCCCCGTCGAGCACGAAACTGACGCCGGGCAGAAACACACGGTCAAGAAACCCCTTTAGAATCGCCGGATAGCCGAAATTCCACACCGGAAACACCAGCACGAGCGCTTCGGCAGCGGTGACCCGGTCGACATAAGCCTGCACCGGCCCGGTATTGCCGTCCATGTCGTGATAGCCCCGCCGCTCCGCCGCGCTCAGCACCGGTTGGAACTGCTCTTGGTAAAGGCTGCAACTGTCCACCTGCCATCCCCGCGCGCCCAGTGTCTCGACAGTACGCCCGAAGAGCGCGGCGGAGAAACTCTCGTCGCAGGGATGGGCATGAACCACCATGGCCCGTGTCACGGGCGCCCTGCTGTTTCTTCGGTCCTTAAGTGTCCGACGCCAACACCCGGCACCCGGCCCGGGCCGCCGGGCGCAAGCGGGCCGGTGCGGGCCTGCCCGCACCCGCGCGGGTGCCCCGCGCGGATCGCGCCATGCGCGATAGGCCCGCAACCCCAGCCCCGTGCGCGACACCCTGTCATTCGGCCGCCACCATGCCCGGATAGGCATACATGCGTTCGTAGCGCCAATTCGGATCGTCCCAGGCGATCATCTTGCCCGGGTTCAACAAGCCCTTCGGATCGGCCTCTCGTTTGAATGCCAACTGCCGATCATCCACCGTTTGCCGTCCACCTTCTTCCAGGGTGTAGCGATGCGGGTTGAAGATCATGCAGCCCAATTCCTCATGGATACGCACGATCTCGTCGAGCCGCGCCTCGCTGCTGAACTTCACGATCGGCAGCCCCGCGAACATCACCCGGCCGCCCTCCTTCATCACTTCCAAATGCTGCAGCACCTCAGCCCCAAAGGTCTCGCGCACCCGCGCGACCTTTTTCAGATGATCCGGCGCGCCATAGCGCACCTGCAGATAGGTGATCGTCGGGTCGACCTTCAGCGCCCGCAGCGTCGTGTGGTTCCAGCCATACTCAAAGACAGGCCCCGGCCCGCGATCCCAATTGCAGTCGTCCGAGCGATAGACGATCTCCGCCCCCTTGCGCCGCGCCAAAAAAGTCAAAAACCCATCCATCGAATGCGGCGCCACCATCAACCCGACCAAATGCGTGTCACGGTCGATATGCGGCCGTATGCGTTGGAAATAATCATAAGGTAAAGGCGCCTCGAACGGCGTCGCGAGCTTGATCAGAATGCCGTCCTCACCCGCCAGATCGGCCGAGAACGTGGCAGCGTCCATGAAGTCGCGAAACCCCACGAACAACTCTACCCAGTCATAGGCCGGGGCCAACGGCATTTCGATCTCGGTGATGATGCCGTTGGTGCCGTAAGCATGGCTGACCCGCGCCAGTTCCTCGCCACGAAACTCCAGTACCCGCGGTTCCGCCTCCATCGTGACCACCCGCAGGCGGATGATATTGCCCAGGTCTCGCAACGCGCCCCAGGTGCACGACCCCACGCCACCGGACCCGCCCGCGACGAAACCGCCGATCGTGGCGGTCGCCCAGGTGGAGGAAAACATCCGGATCTCCTGCCCCGAATGCGCGATGCACGCCGCGTCCAGGTCTTTCAACAGACAGCCCGGTTCCACGATCACGCGGCCCGGATGCACCTCCTTGACCGCGTCCATGTTCTTTGTGTGCAGGATACAGCCGCCGGCCAGCGGCATCGCCTGGCCGTAATTGCCGGTGCCCGCCCCACGCGTGGTGACCGGCACATCATGGGCATAGCAGACGCGCAGAACCTCGATCACTTCGGCCTCGGATCGCGGGGCCACCACGAAATCACCCGACACATGGTCCAGCCGCGCCTTGAGCACCGGCGAGTACCAAAAGAAATCCCGGCTTTTGGCGCGCAGCGCGGTCGGTGCGTCGTCTAGGTCGAGATGGGCAAGGGCTGCTTTCGCACCGGCGATGTCGGCTGCCATGTTTCCTCCATCAGATCGTCAAGCTCGGCATAGTCGGGCAACGTACGGTCGATCTGCACCCCGTTGCGCACCACGATCCGATCCGCCTGCGGCCGGGCAAACAGCTCGGTCCAGGATCGGGCGTTGTAGATCACGAAATCCGCCGCCGCGCCCGGCGCGTTGGCCGGAGCAAAGCCGCAGATCTCTGCCGGTGTCGCCGAAAACGCGCGCGGCCATCGGTCGTGACTGTGGTCCAGATGGCCAATTCGCGTCGCTTCGCGCATCACTTCCAGCATGTCCATGTCGCCATAGGCGTAGAACGGATCGCGGGTATTGTCGGAGGCAAACGCCACCTCGATACCGCGCGCCGCTGCCTCGTGCACCAGGGTAATGCCGCGCCCCCGCGGCGTGCGGTTCGCATGTCTGTCTTGCAGGTAGAGATTGCACATCGGCAATGACACGATGGATACGCCCGCCTCCGCCACCAGATCCAGCGTCTCCAGCGCCGATTTGGCATCTTGCGTGGACAGCGAACAGCAATGCCCCACCACCACCGGGCGGTCGAAACCGGTGCGCAACACCGCCTCGGCAATCGCGCGCAGCGTGTTGCAGCCGGGATCCATGGTCTCGTCGGCGTGAAAATCGGCATCAAGCCCGCGCGCGCCCGCCAGCTCGAAGAAGAAGTCCAGCCGCTGCGTGATGTCCGGAACGGGCAAAGTGACCGCGCCCAGGACCCCGCCATGGCGCGCCACCATATCGGCGATGCCCGGAAACGGGCCGCCACGATCCAGCCGGTCGAACCCGACAAGACAGGCCGCTTGCAGATCGATCCGGCCCGCCCAATCCGCGCGCACCTGATCGAAGACCGGCCAGGAAATCTCTGGCTGCGGCGGGATGCTGTCCAGATGTGTGCGGATCGCACGGGTGCCGTGTGCCCAGGCGCAGCGCAGCGAAAAATCCATCCTCCGCCGGACATCCTCCGCCGACCAATGTGCGGCGCGATCCTTCTGGACGGTCGACAACGCGCCCATGAACGTGCCGTCGGCGTTCGCCGCCCGCGGCCAGATGTGCCCCTTGTCCAGATGCGTGTGCATGTCCACGCCGCAGGGCATCAACAGGGCGCCCTTCATATCCACGGCCCGAGGCGCAGGCCCGTCCGCGATCCGGCCATCCTCCAACGTCAGCGCGGTGGCGACCAGATCGCCGCCATCGCCGAAACAGCCGGGCGTCACCAGGTTCTCCAGCCGCACGCGGCCGGTCAGGGGAAGCGTGGCAAAATCCATCACCGCTCTCGCGCCACAGCACTTTCATGCCATTTGCGCAGCAGCAGATGGCTGACCAGGCTTGTGCAGGCGAAAATCACGATCCCCATACAGGAAATCAAGATCAGCGCCGCGTAGAGCCGCCCGAAATTGAACCGATAGGACGCCTCCAGCAATGTCGAGGCCAGCCCCAGCCCGGTGCCCGCCCGGCCGATCACGAATTCCGCCACCACCGCGCCGATCAGAGCCAGCCCGCCGGCGATCTTCAGCCCGCCCAGAAAGAACGGCAGCGCCGCGGGGGCTTGTAGATAGCGCAGCCGCTGCCAGCGGGTGGCGCCATAGATGGTGAACAGATCCTGCAGATTATGATCCGCGCTTTTCAGCCCGATGGTCGTGTTCGACAGGATCGGGAAAAAAGCCACGATCCAGGCACACAGCAGCGCGGCAACAAAGGCGCTGTCGACATAGATCTGGATCAAGGGCGCCACGGCGATCACGGGCGTCACCTGCAAGATCACGGCATAGGGGAAGAACGACATCTCCGCCCATTTCGATTGCGTGAACGCGACCGCCAGCGCCACGCCGCCCAAAATCGCCATGGCCAGCGCCAGCAGGGTCAACCGCCCGGTGGTCAGCATCGCCTGGGACAGAAGCGGCCAATCCTCGGCCAGTTTTTCGGCCACCAGCATCGGCCCGGGCAGGATGTAATGCGGGATCTCGTTGATGGTCACATACAAGTGCCAAGCCAAGATCGAGGCGACCATCACCAGCGATGGCAGCGTCCATTTGGCGATGCGGTTGATCTGTGCGCGGCGGGCGCGGTCCAGTTCTTCCTGGTCCGGCGGCTCGGCCACCTGCGCCTCTTCGGCGATGCTCATGCGGCCTCTCCCATCGCATCGTACAGCGCGTCGGACGCGGCGCGGGTGTATCCGGCATACTCGTTGGACGTTCGGAAATCCTCGTCCCGCGGATAGGGCGCATCGACGCGCAATTCGCGGATCACGCGGCCCGGGCGCGCGGCCATGACCACGATCCGGTCGCTGAGAAAGACGCTTTCGAACACCGAATGGGTCACGAAGATGACCGTGCAGCCGATCTTTGCCTTCATCTCCAGAAGGTCATTGTTCAGCTTGAAGCGGGTGATTTCGTCCAGCGCAGCAAAGGGTTCGTCCATCAGGATCAGCCGTGGGCGCGTGACCATGGCGCGGGCGATGGAGACGCGCATCTTCATGCCGCCCGACAACTCGCGCGGATAGGCGTCGGCAAATTTCTCCAGCCCGACCAGGCGCAGCGTGTCCATGATCTCGTCGCGCACCGCATACTTGGTCGCGCCCTTCAGGCGCAGCGGCAGCCAGACATTGTCGGCCACCGTGGCCCAGGGCATCAATGTGGGTTCCTGAAACACAACGCCCAGCGCGCCATCCGCCGGTTCCTCGGCCCAGGAGATTCGGCCCTTCGTGGGGTGCGACAGTCCCGCGATGAGGCGCAGGGCGGTGGACTTGCCGCACCCCGAGGGCCCAAGCAGAGAGATGAAGTCACCCTGCCGGACCTCCAGCGAAAGCGCGCGCAATGCCACGACATCGCCCGTGAACACCTTGTCCACGGATTGCACGCTCATCAGCGGGGGGCGGTTGTCGATCTGGCTCATGGAAGCGGGGGCGCCGGCATGCAGCGCCCCGTTCTTTCAGTTTTTCAGATCGAGCCCCAGGCCCTTGCCGACCCAGGATGCATCGAAGGTGGCGGTCCAATCGATACCTTCGTCGATGACGCCAGACTCGACCATGGTGTTGTAGAACGCCTCCACCTTCTCATCGGTCATCACGCCAATGCCCAGCGTCTCTGCATCACCCGAATCGACGATGCCGTTTTCCAGCATCTTCTCGATGGCAAAGCCTATCTTGTCCTCGGTCATCTCAGGGTTGTCGGCCATGATCAGCGCGTTCGCCGCGGCGTTGTCGCCATAAAGATAGTTGTACCACCCCTTGATCGAACCCTCGACGAAGCATTCCACCACATCGGGCCGGTCGGCAATCGTTGCCGCCATGGTTTCGATCGTGGTGGCATAGGTCGAGTAACCGGCGTCGGCGATCAGAAAGACATTGGGCTCGAATCCGCCTTCCTTTTCCACCAGATAGGGTTCCGAACTCAGATAGCCCTGCATGCCCTTGCCGGTATCGGCCAGGAACGGCGCGGGATTGAAAGTGTAGGGCTCTCGCTGTTCGGCGGTGAAGCCATGCGCCGCCATCATCCACTGGTAGAAGGTCTGAAAGCCGTTGTCGCCGATCAGCAGCGTCAGGTCCTTCAGGTCTTCCCAGGTTTCCGCCTGTCCGGGATGGGCGACGATGACCTGCGGGTGTTTTTGGAACATCGCGGCGACCGCCACGACCGGGATGTCCTCTTGTACGGCAGAAAATGCGCTCAGCAGATCGCCGCCCATGTGGAAATCGATGCGGCCGGCCAGCATCAATTGTTTGTTGTTCACCTGTGGGCCGCCCTGGATGATCACCACCTCCAGGCCGCATTCGGCGTAGGTCCCGTCGGCCACGGACTGGTAGAACCCGCCATGTTCGGCCTGAGCGAGCCAATTTGTGCCGAAGACGACTTTTTCCTGCGAAAGCGCGGCGCCGGACACGGCAACCAGCGCGCTGGCCGTAAGGCCGGCGACGAGCGTGCGATTCATGACTCACCTCCACTTTGTCATGTCAAAGCATACGGGGCTGCGCGGCGGGGACAAGTGAATCGCCATCCGAAGCGCCAAGAACTCGGCGGCGCCCATTTTTTGGGCAGTGTGCAACGGGAAAACCGGCACCAGTGGGCAAAGCTGGCCGGGAAATCTCCCGTATGTTAGCCAGCGATCCCATGAAATCGCATACCCCGTCGGATATTCACCCGCCCTTCGCCCGTTACGCGCACGGCGTTGAGGTGCCCTCGGGGTACCGGACCTTGTTCGTGTCGGGCCAGTTGGGCATTGACGCGGCCGCGCAAGTGCCCGGTGCCGCCGGCGACCAGGCGGATCTGTGTTTTGCCAATGCGCGCGCGGTGTTGGCCGCGGCGGGCATGGGGCCGGGCGATGTGGTGCGGGTGAACGCCTTCGTCACCGACCGGGCGCATTTGCCGGAGTATATGGCTGCACGCGATCGGTTCTTCGCAGATGTCGCGGCGCCGCCTGCATCCACGCTGATGATCGTCGCGGGATTCGCGCGGCCGGAGTTCAAGGTTGAAGTGGAACTGGTCGCCGCCGCCCGTTAGGGCTGTGGCGGCGTCACGCCGGCATAGTGGACCTTGGGCTATTCCCTTGGGCGAGCGGGTAATCGCGCAAAACTTCTGAACCTACTTGCGGGTTTCGGGCCTGCGTTCGCCATTTGCAGGCGAAGGGTCCCGCGGGTCCTTGTTTCGCGGCGGCACTCCGATAGATCGGGTCGAGGTCGGTCCGCTATCTCAGGTCTGGATCATGGCGGGCTGTCGCGCCCGAGCCGGGCTTTCCTGAGCCGGGCTTTGATGCCCGGCGCGATTCCGAAATCCCACCCTTCGGCGGCCCGATAGGCCCCGGGGGCCTGTTCCGCTGGGGCTGGTCCGTCCCCGGCGTTTCATCAACCCGGCGACAACGCGCGGGGACGTATCCTCAACCCGGCGCGGAATAGCCGTCCTCGATCAGCCGAGTGCGCCACTGCCCCGCAACCGCCGCCCGTCCGAACTGTCTGCAGATGCTGGCACCCGGAGACCGTCACACGTGCCGCCGGTGGGCGGCAAAAGCCGCGCGACTTCGGACTTCGGAGGGTCAAGTTCGCCGCCGGCACCTGGGCCGCCGGCGAACGCGCGCTGAGTTAGTTTCCGCTTTGCGCTGCCGCATCGGCGGCGGCGTCCTCTGCGGCCGCGGCTTCCGCCTCTTCCTGCGTGGCCTGTTCGCCGCGCGCCCAATAGCCATCGTACTCTTCGCCCGAGGCATAGACCATGCGGCCGCGGCCCTGGCGCTGCCCCTTGGCGAAGAAGCCCTCATAGCGATCGCCATTTGGATAGGTCGCCACGCCCGAACCGTCGATTTCCCCGGCGTTCCAGCCGCCGGCATACTCGAAGCCGTCGGTCATGCGAATCGTGCCTTCGCCCTCGCGCTGGCCCTGGACGAAGGTGCCGTCATAAACCGTTCCGTCGGCGTAGGTCGCCACGCCCTGACCGTCGCGCAAGCCGTCTTTCCATTCGCCGGTATAGGTGAACCCGTCGGCATAGGTCATCGTTCCGATGCCATGGTTACGGGCGTTCTTGAATTCACCCTCATAGACCAGGCCGTTGTCGTAACGCGCGATGCCATTGCCTTCGATCACGCCATCGACCCACTCGCCTTCGTAAGACGAACCGTCGGCATAGGTGATCTTGCCGACACCGTGGGCGACGTCATCCTTGAACTCACCTTCGTAGATGGAGCCGTCCGGATAGGTGACCTTGCCCGCACCCTCGATCCGGCCCTCGATCCATTCGCCGACATACTCATAGCCGTCGGTACCGGTGAACGTGCCCTGGCCGTGCCGCTGATCGTTCAGGAACGCGCCCTGATAGATGTCGCCGGACGCATAGGTCGCCAACCCTTCGCCGTGCCGCTGACCGTTGACCAGTTCGCCTTCGTACTTGTCGCCGTTGGCCTGGATCAACACGCCGGTGCCATTGATCTGACCTTCGGCCCACTCGCCTTCATAGGTCAGCCCGTCCGGCATGGTCAGCTTCCCCGAGCCGGCCCGAACGCCCTGGACGATCTGACCCTCGTATATGGCCCCATCGGGATAGGTGATCGTCCCGTCGCCATCCTTGACGCCATCGGTCCAGGCACCTTCGTAGCGATAGCCGTTGGGAGAGGTCATCACACCGGTGCCGTGATGCACCGCGTCCTTGAATTCACCCTCGTACTGCACACCGTTCGCATAGATCGCGATGCCGGCACCGTTGATCTTACCGCCGGCCCACTCACCCTCATAGGTGCCGCCGTCGGAAAAGACGATCTTGCCCGTACCCTCGGGCGATCCGTTCACGAAGCTGCCGGTATAGACCGAGCCGTTGGGGAACTTCGCCACCCCCTCACCCTCGATCCGGCCCTCGATCCACTGGCCTTCGTACTCGTAGCCGTTGGGCAGCGTGTACTTACCGTTGCCGTGCTGTTTGCCGTCCTTGAACTCACCCGTGTAGACGCCGCCGGTATCATACTGCTTGGTCTGGACTTCGCCGTCTTGGGCGAAAGCCGTCGTAGCAGCCAAGCTGGTCGCAAGAATGAGTGCGTTTCGTTTTCCGTTCACCACGCCGATCCTCAAGTCTCTGGCCAGGCCATGCACAGGCGCCGGGCATGTTCTGCGCGCCGGTGTCTAACATCTGGTTATCACGGCGGCAATTTCGGCGGATGTTAGGAAGTCCCTCCATCCGTGACAACGGTTTTATAGCCGAATGTGTCTATGTCATGGCAGTGTTCGGCGGTTGTGCGGCAGGCTGTGCCCTTGCGGCGACAGACGCATAAAGTATGAGTGCCGGGCACAGCCGGAGGCTTACGCCCCATGACAAATTCCTTCCGCCTGACGCTGGCGCAACTCAACCCCACCGTGGGCGATCTGCATGGCAACGCCGACAAAGCCCATGCCGCGTTCCGCCAGGCGGCAGAGGCGCGCGCCCATACGCTGGCGCTGCCAGAGATGTTCATCACCGGCTACCAGGTCCAGGATCTGGTGCTGAAGCCGGCCTTCACCCGCGATGCGATGGCCCATGTCGCGGCACTTGCGGAACGCTGCGCCGGCGGGCCGGCGGTCTGTGTCGGCGGGCCGCTGTTGGAAGACGGCGTGCTCTACAACGCCTATTTCGTGCTGCGCGGGGGCAAGATCGCCAGCGTCGCGCGCAAGCATCATCTACCGAATTACGGCGTCTTCGACGAGGTGCGCCACTACACGCCCGGCCGCTTCTCCGGCCCGTTCGAGGCCGAGGCGGTGCGTCTGGGCACCCCGATCTGCGAAGACACCTGGCACGATGACGTGGCCGAGACCATGGTCGAAAGCGGCGCTGAGATTTTGATCGTGCCCAACGGCTCGCCCTATCATCGTGGCAAATTAGACCTGCGGATGAACCACATGGTGGCGCGGGTCGTGGAAAACGACGTGCCGCTGGCGTATCTGAATATGGTCGGCGGGCAGGATGATCAGGTCTTCGACGGCGGCTCTTTCGTGCTGAACCGCGGCGGGAAGCTGGCGGCGATGCTGCCGGTTTTCGACGAGGCGGTGGAGACGGTGGAGTTCCGCGGCGGGCCAGAGGGCTGGACGGCCGAACCCGGAGTGCAGGCCGCGCATCCGCCCGCGATCGAACAGGACTATCGCGTCATGGTAGAGGCGCTGCGCGACTATTTGGGCAAGGCGGGATTCGACCGGGTGTTGTTGGGCCTGTCGGGCGGCGTCGACAGCGCGCTGGTCGCGACAATCGCCGCCGACGCGCTGGGCCCGGATCGGGTGCGCTGCGTAATGCTGCCGTCCGAGTACACGTCCGGGCATTCACTGGAAGACGCCGCCGGCGTGGCGCATGCGCTGGGCTGCCGGCTGGACAATCTGCCCATCGGGCCGGCTCGTGCGGCGGTTACCGACACGCTGGCGCCGCTGTTCAACGGCGCCGATGCCGGCGTTGCGGAAGAGAACGTGCAATCGCGTTTGCGGGGTTTGCTGCTGATGGCGCTGAGCAACAAGTTCGGCGAAATGTTGCTCACGACCGGTAACAAGTCCGAGGTCGCGGTGGGCTATGCGACCATCTATGGCGACATGGCGGGCGGCTATAATCCGATTAAGGATCTGTACAAAACCCGGGTCTTCGACACCTGTCGCTGGCGCAATGAACATCATCGCGACTGGATGAAAGGCCCTGCAGGCGTGGTGATTCCGCCGCGCGTGATCGACAAACCGCCCTCCGCCGAATTGCGTGCCGATCAGAAAGACGAGGACAGCCTGCCACCCTATCCGGTGCTGGATGGCATTCTGGAGCTGCTGATCGACCAGGACGCCAGCGTCGCGGACTGCGTTGAAGCGGGCTTCGATCTTCCTACTGTAAAGCGTGTGGAACAGTTGATCTATATATCCGAGTACAAACGCTTCCAGTCCGCGCCGGGTGCGCGGCTTACGCCGCGAGCGTTCTGGCTCGACCGTCGCTACCCGATCGTCAACCGGTGGCGCGATGGCGGCTAAGGTCCATACCGCCGCCCGGGTGCGCGAGATGACCTTTGCCACCCAGGGCTTCCTGTTCGTGGTGATCGCGCAAGCCTATCGCGCGCAGGCCTACAACATGCGCCCGGGCGAGGGTGAGTTGACCTGGATGACCGCGGTGCATCTGGCGATCATGTTCAGCCCGTTCATCCTGGCGCGGATCACGCCCTTGATGGGCGTTCTGCCGCAGCTTTTCCTGCGCGATGGCGCCCGGATCGAATTACACGATGCCGGGCTGGTTTATCACTTCAACAACGTGAAAAGACCGCTCTTCGCAAGTTGGGACCATGTGGAAAGCCTGCGCCGGACCCGGTTCGGGCTGGTGCTTCACATCCGTCCGGATCCGTCGCTTACCCAGGGCATGACGCGCTTTCAGGGCGAATTCTGGGATCGAAAGCTGCGGCGACCGATTCGGCTGCAATACGTCTCCGCCTTCGCGCCGGAACGGGGGCTGTGGCAGTGTCTCGCCGCCGCCCGGCGTGCCGGCGTGACGGTGGATGGGTTCGAAACCGCGCCGAAGGATATGCCCAAGGCCACCGGCGCAACGGTCGGAAAGTCCTGATCGCGGGTCATTCCCACCAACGGTCGATCTGGGCGATCTGTTCGTCAGACCAGCCAAAGTGATGCGCCAGTTCGTGCACGTATATGTGCGCCACCAGATCGGCGAGCGCGATGTCACCGCGCTCCGCCCACTCGTCCAGGATCGGGCGGCGGAACAGCCAGATCGTGTCGGGGGCGGGCGGTATGTCCATGACGCTTTTTTCGGTAAGCGGCACGCCGTCATAAAGCCCGGTCAACTCGTAGGCGGATTCCAGATCTAAGCCATCCAGCATGTCGTCGTCCGGCCAGTCGACCACGCGCAGAGCCACAGCCTGTGCTGCGCTGCGAAAGGCGGCCGGCAATCCGTCGCGCGCGGCGTCCGCCAAGGTCTCGATCCGATCCAGGCTGGGCGGCAACCCGGATGGCTCGCCCTTTACGGGCATTTGCCTGACTTTCTCGCCTGATACACCAATCCCATAACCGCCTGTCTTTTGCCTTTCGGGTCTTCTGACCCGAGGGAATTCGCGGTATGTGTGCACCGCAACGGCCCGGAGATGCCAGAGCCCATGACCACCACACGTTTCGCCCCGTCCCCGACCGGCTATCTGCATGTCGGCAACCTGCGCACTGCGTTGTTCAATTGGATGATCGCACGGCGGACGGGCGGGACCTTTATTCTGCGCATCGACGACACCGACCCCGACCGATCCGAGGACCGCTATGCCGATGCGATCCGCGAGGATCTGGAATGGCTGGGTCTGACCTGGGACCGGGAGGAGCGGCAATCCGCGCGATTGGAGCGCTATCGCGCAGCGGCCGACGACCTGCGGGCGAAAGGCCGGCTTTACGAGGCCTTCGAGACCCCGCAAGAGCTGGATCTAAAGCGCAAGAAACAACTGAACATGGGCAAACCGCCGGTCTATGATCGCGCCGCGCTGGATTTGAGCGATTCGGACAAGGACCGCCTGCGCGCCGAACGCGGCGGACATTGGCGGTTTCTGTTGGATCGGGACCGGATCACCTGGGAGGACGGCATCCTGGGTCCGCAATCGATCGATGCGGCGTCGGTTTCGGACCCCGTGCTGATCCGCGGCGACGGGCTGATGCTCTACACGCTGGCCTCGGTGACCGACGATATGGATATGGGTGTCACCGACGTGGTGCGCGGGTCCGACCACGTGACCAATACCGCCACGCAGATCCAGATCGTGGCGGCTTTGGGCGGGGCTACGCCGCGCTATGCCCACCACTCGCTGCTGACCGGGCCGGGGGGTGAGGGCCTGTCGAAACGCCTGGGCACGCTGGCCTTGCGGGAGATGCGCGCCCAAGGCATCGAGCCAATGGCGCTCTTGTCGCTGATGGCGCGGCTGGGCAGCGGCGTGCCGGTTGAGATCGCCGAGACGCCCGAGGATTTGGCCCAAGGTTTCGACCTGAGCCAGTTCGGCGCCGCACCCACGAAGTTCGACGCCGCCGATCTGCCGCCGCTCAGCGCGCGGGTCGTGCATGGCAAACCCTATGCGGCCGTGGCCGACAGGCTGGCCGCCGCCGGCGTGCCCGCCGATCAGGCGCCGGCGCTATGGGACGCGGTGGCGGGCAATCTGACCCGCGTCGAGGATGCGGCGGCGTGGTGGCAGATCTGCCATCAGGGCGCGACACCCCAGATCGATGCCGATGACGAGAGCTTCGTCGCCCAGGCGTTGGAGATGCTGCCGCCCCGGCCCTGGACCGAAGCGACCTGGGGCGATTGGACCGATTCTGTGAAGTCCGCCACTGGCCGCAAGGGCCGGGGGCTTTACCAACCATTGAGACTGGCGCTGACAGGGCGGGCACAAGGCCCAGATATGGCCCGGCTTCTGCCGCTATTACAGCAAATCCCCGCGCTTCAATCGCAGGGGTAACCCCGCGATCTGTATAGCGGTGGATTTGATTCGGAGGACGCCCGCGTGCGTTTTGGGAGTTTCTTGGTGACCATGTTCACGGTCCTGGCCGGGTTTCTGGCCGGGGTGGTGTCCGTGCAGATGCTCGCGCCCGAGCTTTTGAACGCGCAGGAACGGCGCCGGCTGCCGGAACGGCTGGCGGTTCGCATGGTGGCGGCGGGCGATTTCATCGGCGTCGACAGCGTCCGCCGTGCCTCGGGCCGGGCGCAATTGCTGGACGCCGGCGCGATGCAGATCCTGCGCTTCACCGAGTTTCAGGTCTCCAACGCCCCGCATCTGGAGGTCTGGCTGTCGCAGAACGATGCCGTCTTCGGATCTTTCGACGTGCGCGCCGCAGAGGTTTTGCCACTGAGCCCGCTGAAAGACAGCCGCGGCGATCAGGTCTATCTGCTGCCCGAGGGGTTGGATCTGAACCAGTACCGTTCGGTGCTGATCTGGTCGCCCGAGTTCCGCGTGCTATACGGGGTCGCGAACCTGGGCACCTGAGGGCCGATTGGCCGACCAAGCGAAGTTCCTGACCGGCAGTCTGATGCGGCATGTCGTGGTGATGTCATCAACGGCATCCCTGGGGCTTATGGCGGTGTTTCTGGTCGACTTCATCGACATGGTCTTCATCTCGATGCTGGGAAAGGCGGAACTGGCCGCCGCGGTCGGCTATGCCGGATCGATCCTTTTCTTCACCACATCCATCAGCGTCGGCCTGGCCATCGCCGCCGGCGCGCTTGTGTCCCGCGCGTTGGGCGCGGGCGACGAAGCGCGTGCCCGTAGCATCGCCAGCCACGTGTTGGCCATCGGTTTTGGCTTTGCGGTGCTGTTCGCCGCGCTGGTCTGGTTCAACCTGCGCAGCCTTTCGGCCCTGGTGGGGGCAAGCGGCGAGACGCTGGAACTGGCGGTCGGCTATCTGTCGATCATCGTGCCCTCCATGCCGATGCTTATGATAGGCATGGCCGCGGGCGCGGTGCTGCGCGGGCATGGCGATGCGGGCCGGGCGATGTGGGCGACGATTGCCGGCGGCGCCGTCAATGCGGTGCTCGACCCGATCCTGATTTTCGGGCTGGATCTGGAACTGACCGGCGCGGCGCTGGCCTCCGTCGCGGCGCGGTTCACGATCATGGTCGTCGCCCTGATCCCGATCTTTCGCCACTATGGCGGCCTGGAACCACCTGACCTGCGCGCATTGATGGCTGACTTTCGGCCCGTTGCGGGTATCGCCTTTCCGGCCATGCTGACCAATATTGCGACCCCGGTGGGCGCGGCCTATGTCACGCGCGAGATGTCCCAATTCGGTGAAGAGGCCGTGGCCGGCATGGCGATTGTCGGCCGGCTGACCCCGGTCACCTTTGCGGTGATCTTTGCGCTATCGGGCGCGATTGGCCCCATCATCGGCCAGAATTTCGGCGCCGGCCGCTTCGACCGGGTGCGCGGTGCGTTTCGCGATGGGCTGCTTTTCGTGGCGCTCTATACGCTGGTGGCGTCTGGCGTACTCTACCTGCTGCGCGGCCCGTTGCAGGCGTTGTTCGCGGCGGAGGGTCTGTCCCGCGAGCTTCTGTTCCTGTTTTGCGGACCGCTGGCGCTGGCCTGGTTCTTCAACGGCGCCATCTTCGTGGGCAACGCGGCCTTCAACAACCTTGGCCACCCGTTCTATTCCACGACGATCAATTGGGCCCGAAACACCGCCGGGACGATTCCGCTGGTCGCCTTGGGCGGCCTGTGGTTCGGCGCGCCCGGGGTGCTGATAGGCCAGGCGCTGGGCGGGGTGATTTTTGCGATCCTGGGATATGCGCTGGCGCGGCGGTTGATCGACAGAATGGAACGCGGGACCGCCGCGAAACGCGAACGCCCCGCCTTCTCCCGGCGCGCCCGCCTTATGGAACTGTTACACGTCCGCCGTTAGGATCAGGACCCTAGACCGGCTGCTTGGTCGTCCGCACATAGGGCAGCTTGCGTTCGAAGCCGCCGAACTTTTGCTTTGCCTCTTCGTCCGACACCGCGGCGGTGATGATGACATCGTCGCCCTGCGTCCAGTTCGCGGGGGTCGCCACCTTGTGCTGCGCGGTCATCTGGATCGAATCGATTGCGCGCAGCAACTCATCGAAGTTTCGCCCAGTGGTCATGGGATAGGTCAGCGACAGCTTCACACGCTTGTCCGGCCCGATCACGAACACCGATCGCACGGTCTGATTGTCGGCCGGCGTGCGGTCGCCGGGGGCGCCCGCGGCCTCTGATGGCAGCATGTCGTAGAGTTTGGCGACCTTCATGTCGGGATCGCCGATCATCGGATAGTTCACCGGGTTGCCCGACAGTGCCTGAATGTCGGATTTCCAGCGATGGTGATCTTCGACCGGATCGACGGAGATGCCGATGATCTTTGTGTTGCGCGCGGCGAACGCATCCATCATGCCCGCCATCACGCCCAGTTCCGTGGTACAGACCGGCGTGAAATCCTTCGGGTGAGAAAAGAGAACGGCATAGCCGTCCCCGATCCAATCATGGAACGAAATCGGCCCCTCGGTCGTGTCGGCGCGAAAGTCCGGTGCAAGGTCGTTGATCCGCAAAGCCATGGCGTGGCTCCTTTGCTCTGTAGTCGGTCGCGGGGGTGTGCGACGGACCTAGGCCAAAAGCCGAAGCGGTGGCAAGCGGATTGTCGGGCGGGCCCGGGTCAGACCATGAACAACCGTTCCGCCGCGACATAGGCCAGGGTGATCAGCGACACGCACCAAAGGCTGGGCGCGATATAGCGCAGCGCAGCGGTGCCGCGGGCGGCGTCGCGCCGTCTGGGGTTCGGATCGGCGATGACGTGGCGCAGCTTGGCGCTTTGATAAGTTTGGACCGGCTCTGGGATCTTGTACATGACGCAGCGCAACCCTTGGCAGTGCAGTTTCGTTTCCCGCAACCTGTTGCGCACAGATGATCAAATCAGGGAGTAATCTTGGTAAATTTTTGATTAATACAGGCACCACGCCCCATCGCGCCGCCACGGCTCGGGCGCTTGACAGCCCGCCGCCCTTTGACCAAAAGGCGCGCCACCGGGGCCGTAGCTCAGTTGGGAGAGCGCGTCGTTCGCAATGACGAGGTCAGGGGTTCGATTCCCCTCGGCTCCACCAATCTTCTTTGCCATCCACATTCCGCGCGCGACCGTTTCCGATTGGCGCGGCCTGGCGGGACCACGATCCCGACCCTAAGCCACCGCCGCGGCGCCCAGTGTCCGCCCAGCGTCCATCGCCACCACGTTATCGGCCAAACGCGCAAGGAACGTGCTGTCATGGCTCACCACCAACAGCGCCGCACCGCGATCGGCTGCGTCGCGCAGCAGTTTGCTCACCAGCCAGGTCGAGGGGCTGTCCAGGGCGCTGGTCGGTTCGTCGGCCACGATCAGCTTGGGCTCCGCGATTGTCGCGCGCGCAACGGCTACGCGTTGGCACTGGCCCAAGGAAAGCTCCGCCGGCCGCGCCTCCGGATCTATGTCGCCGAGCCCGACGCGCGCCAGCGCAGCCTCGGCGCGGTCGCGACGGTGGTGGCGGGATTGTGTCTGCCGGCCCGGTGCGGTCAGCGGCTCGGCGATCGACCGCCAAACCGGCCAATGCGGCACCAGGCTGCCCACGGGATCCTGGAAAACCGGAAGCGTTGCGCCGGGGCTTTGGAGGGCATCTGCGCGCCAAAGCCGGCCGCCGGATGGTGTTTCGATCCCCATGGCAAGCCGCAGCAAAGTCGACTTTCCGCAGCCGGAGGGCCCCCGCACGCCGACGATCTGACCCGCCCCGAGCTTAAGGTCCGCGGCCGCCAAAGCGGTGACGCGCCCTTTGTCATAGCTGACAGAGACGCCTTTCATGCTCAGCAATGGCGTGCGGTCGCGGCGGGGCGCGCGCACCGGCAACGGCGCTAACGCGGCAAGCAGGCGCTTGGTTTCAGGATGGGCCGAATGCGCGGTCAGGGCGCCCGGTGCGGCCTGTTCGACCAAGCGCCCGGCGTGAAGAATGCCGACCCGGTCCGCGTTGCGCATCACCAGATCGATGTCATGGCTGATCAGCACGACCGCCGCCCCCAGGGAGCGCAGCGCGCGCAGCACCGAATGCGCGCGATCCGCATCCAGCGCGCTTGTCGGTTCGTCGGCGATCAAAAGGGGCGGGGTCAAAGCGCCCGCTGCGGCGATCGAGGCGCGCTGTAACATGCCCCCGCTCCAGCTGTGTGGGGGCTGCGTCATGCGCTGTGAGGCCGCATCCACCCCCAAACCCTCAAGCTGCGCGGCGATCCGTGGCCAGGTTACGGCCAGGCCGTGACACCGCCACGCCTCGGCCACATGATCGCGCACGGGGCGCAGGGGATCGCAGCTGTCCCATGGGTCCTGCCCGACAAATGCCACCCGCCGCCCGCGGACCGCCCGCCATGCGCGCGCGTCCGCCCAGGCCATGTCGGCGCCGTCGATGCGCAGCGTCCCGGTGATCTTCGTACCCCGCCGATGCAGCCCTACCAGCGCCTTTGCGATCGTCGATTTCCCTGCACCGGAGCCACCGACCAAGGCGTAGCACTCGCCAGGGTTCACGGAAAAAGAGATCGCGTGAACCGGGCGGGCGCCGCGTGCATAGGTGATCGAAAGGTCCTTGCAGGTGAGAACGGGCTGCATTCAACGCTCCCGCTGGCTGGCGATGTCGCGCAGCGCGTTGCCGACCAGATTGGCCGACAGGACGGACAGAAAGATCGCCCCGGCCGGCGCGACCAGCAGCCAGGGCGCGATCGAGAAATAAAGCCGCGACTCGGCCAGCAGCGCGCCCCATTCGGCATGCGGCGGCTGCACGCCGAGACCCAGAAACGAAAAGCCGGAAATCGCCCCGATCATGCCGCCCAGGGCCAGGGACGCGACGATGCCCAACTGCAACGCGACGCCGGGCAGGACATGTCCCAGCACGATCCGCCAGCCGGGTATCCCGGCCAGGCGTGCGGCGATGACATGGGGTTTTTTGGCCGCGCCAAGGGCCAGCGACCGGGCCAGGCGCGCATACCAGGCCCAGTCCGCGATGATCAGCGCGATGAGCAAGTTCACAAAGCCCGGGCCCAGCAGCCCGAGCACCGCAAACGCCAACACAAGCCCCGGCAGCGTCATCGCGACATCGGCCGTGCGCATCAGCAGCGTGTCCACCACCCCACCCAGCAGGCCCGCGACGGTGCCCACCCCAAGCCCGATGGCAAAGGCCGCACCCAGCACAAGCAGGGCCGCACCGATCGAGCGGTGCGCGCCATCCATCACCCGGCTCAGCATGTCGCGCCCGGTGGAATCGGTGCCGAACGGGTGGGCGAGGCTCGGAGCCTTTAGCGCATTGGCGTAGTTGGGCACGTCGGGCGGTTGCGGGGTCCAGATCGCCCCCAGCGCGGCGACGACAAGCAAGACGAGCCCGATCAGCAGCCCGAAGCGGCCGGACGGGTGCCGCCAAAGCCGGGTCAGGCCGTGACGGTCCGGGACGGTGGTCACCACGGGCGGCCGGGTGATGTCCAGAACACTCACGCGGTCCGGTCCCTGAGCCGCGGATCGAGGATCAGCGCCACCAGATCGATCAGCAGCGCGGCCGTGACATAGGACAGGGCGGCGATCAGGACATAGGCCTGGATCACCGGATAGTTCCGCGCCGACAGCGCTTCGAGCAGATAGGCCCCCAGACCGGGCCAGGTGAAGATCGCCTCGATCAGCGGCGCGCCACCGATCAACGCACCGACGCTGACGCCGATTGCGGTCAGAAACGGCAGCAGCGCATTGGGCAACGCATGGCGCAGCAGGATGCGCCGCTCCGACGCGCCGCGGGACCGGGCGATCTGGGCATACCCGCTGGCCATCCCCTCCAGCAGCCCGG
>JBCDDF010000019.1:0-54409 GCA_039180525.1 Pseudomonadota bacterium | reverse complement strand
GATCCTGCTGCATATCGACGAGGTCGTCTGCGGCGTGGGCCGCACGGGCACATGGTTCGGCTATCAGAACTACGGCGTCAAACCCGATTTCGTGACCATGGCGAAGGGCGTGGCCTCGGGCTATGCCGCCATCGCCTGTCTGGTGACGACCGAAGACGTGTTCGAGATGTTCAAGGCCGCGCCCGACGATCCGATGGATTACTTCCGCGACATTTCCACCTTTGGCGGCTGCACCGCGGGGCCGGCGGCGGCGATCGAGAACATGGCGATCATCGAGGAAGAGGGGCTGTTGGAGAACACGGTGGCCATGGGCGACCGGCTGGTGGCCAATCTGAAAGGGCTAATGGAAAAACACCGCGTCGTCGGCGATGTCCGCGGCAAGGGGCTGTTCTGCGGCGCCGAACTGGTCGCCGACCGGCAGACGAAGGAACCGGTGGCGGAGAAGGACGTCCAGCGCGTGGTGGCCGATTGCATGGGCCAGGGCGTGATCATCGGCGCCACCAACCGGTCGTTGCCGGGGCTGAACAACACGCTGTGTTTCAGCCCGGCGCTGATCGCCACGCCGGACGATATCGACACGATCACCAGCGCGGTCGATGGCGCGCTTGGCAGGGTTTTCGGCGGCTAGACCAGCTTCGCCTCGGTTGAAACGTGCCCCGGATCAAGTCCGGGGCCTCCTGTCCTACGCTGCGGCCACAGGCCCCGGGTCGAGCCCGGGGCACGTTGCGCGAGAAGCCGCGCGGATCTCGCGCTATGGCATCAGACAGGCGCCCCGCCCGTCGCTGGCCAGGGTCTGCGCGCCGCTGGCGATCTGGCGGGCGCGGGCGCGCAGGCGCGGCCCTGGATTGATGGCCGAGCGGCCCTTGGGGTCGGGCAGAACCGCCATCAGCCGCGCGGTCTGGTCACGCGACAGATCGGCTGCACCGACGCCGAAATGGTGCCGCGCCGCGGCCTCTATCCCGAAGACGCCGGTGTCGAATTCGGCGACGTTCAGATAGACCTCCATGATCCGCCGCTTGCCCCAGGTCAGTTCTATGGCGCCGGTGAAGCCCGCCTCCAGCCCCTTACGGAGCCAGGACCGGGCGGGCCAGAGAAAGACGTTCTTTGCGGTCTGCTGGCTGATCGTGGACCCGCCCCGGCGCGCGCCATCGGCCCAAGCGGCGCGCAGGGCGGCGACGTCGATCCCCCAATGCACGCAGAAATTGGCATCCTCTGCCGCCGCCGCGCTGAGCGGGACATGCGCGGGCAGGCCCGCCAGCGGCACCCAAGTCTTCTGGATCCCGCCCAGCCGGCGCGATTCGGAAAACTGGTAGTAGTTGATCGGCGGCGGCACCACGCGCAACAGCGCGATGCCCGCCAGCGACAGAACCGAAAGGCCCAGCAGCGTCAGGCCCACCCAACGCAGCGCCCGACGCAGGTGGCGCGGTTTGGGCTTCCCACCCTGGGGGTTTTCGGCGTTGGGGCTTTCAGGGTCGGGGGTATCGGTCGCGGGGCTTCCGGCGGCGTGGGGCATCTGTGGCGCGTCGGCTTCGGTGCGCGGCTTTGACCGCCCGCGCCGGCGGCGGCGGTCACGGCCCGCCATGCGCGGGGTCCCCGGCGGCGCGCGCCCGGTCGATCAGCCGTTGCCCGGCAGCGCGCAGAATGTCGGTCAGGCTGTGCGCCCACCCCTCATCGGCACTGGACGCGCGGCGGATCAGACCCACCTGGCGCGCCGGCTCTGGCGCGTCGAAGCGCAACAGCTTCAGGCCCGGCGCGGCGCGGGTTTCGGCCTGGGCTGCGATCTCCGGCACTAGGGTCATGCCGAAACCCTGCGCCGCCAGCCCGCAAAGCGTGGCCAGCGAAGACGCCCCCAGATCCATCGGCTGCCGTTGCGCCATGCCGCAAACCTCCAACGCCTGGTCGGCCAGGCAATGCCCCTCGTCCAGCAGCAGCAACTCATCCGGTGTGATCTGCGTCGGGCGCGCACCGTTGGCCGCGCCATGCCATCGCGCCAGATCATGCGCGGCGCCGGCCAGAAGAAACCGATCCTCAAACAGCGGCTCGGCGATCACCCCCGCATCCGCCACCGGCAACGCGACGATGGCGGCATCGAGTTGGCCGCGCAGCAGCAATTCCACCAGCGGCGCAGTCATCGCCTCGCGCACGCGCAGATCCAGCGCCGGCGCCTGCGACCGGATGTCGGTCAGCACCGCGGGCAGCAGATAGGGCGCCACGGTCGGGATCACGCCCAGATGCAGCCGGCCCGACAGCCCGCCCGACAGCCGCGCCGCCTGTTCCAGATCGCCGACCTCGGCCAGGATCCGCCGGGCCCGGGCCAGAACCTGTTGCCCGGCGCGGGTCAGCTTTGCATCGCGCCGGGTGCGCTCGATCAGCCGCGCGCCGAGCGTCGATTCGAGTTCCTTGATCTGCAGCGACAGCGCCGGCTGGGTCACGCTGACCCGCGCCGCCGCCCGCCCAAAGCTGCCCGCATCGGCCAGAGCCGCAAAATACCGAAGCTGCTTGAGCGAAACTTGCATTTGTTTTTCTTATTTTGCTCAGCAAAAAATGCAATTTTTCTTTATATAGATGATCTGCTATCGTTGTATTAACGCCACCCGCAACCCGAGGAAGCCGATGTCCAAAACACCCCGCCTGACCACGACCGCCGGTGCACCGGTGGTGTCCAACGACACCTCCAAGACGGCTGGCCCACGCGGGCCGGTGATGCTGGAAGACTATCAGCTGATCGAAAAGCTGGCGCATCAAAACCGCGAGCGGATCCCGGAACGTGTGGTGCATGCCAAGGGCTGGGGCGCGTTGGGCGAGTTCACCGTCACCCATGACATCAGCCAATACAGCTGCGCGAAGCTGTTTTCCCAGATCGGCAAGAAGACCGAAGTGCTGAGCCGCTGGTCGACGGTCGCGGGTGAGTTGGGCGCCGCGGATGCCGAACGCGACGTGCGCGGGTTTTCGTTCAAGTTCTACACCGAAGAGGGCAACTGGGACATGGTGGGCAACAACACGCCCATCTTCTTCGTGCGCGACGCTTACAAGTTCCCCGATTTCATCCGCACCCAGAAGCGCCACCCAAAAACCAACCTGCGCTCGCCCGAAGCGATGTTCGATTTCTGGGCGGCGCAGCCGGAATGCGTGCATCAGGTGACGATCCTGATGTCGGACCGGGGCATTCCGGTGAACCCGATGCACATGAACGGCTATGGCAGCCACACCTATTCGATGTGGAATGCCGACGGCGTGCGCCACTGGGTGAAGTTCCACTTCAAGACCCAGCAGGGCCACAAGCACTATACCAATGACGAGGCCGAGGCGTTGATCGGCAAGACGCGGGAAAGCTATCAGGAGGACCTGTTCGGCGCCATCGAACGCGGCGATTTCCCGAAATGGACGATGTACATCCAGGCCATGCCCGAAGCGGATGCGGAGACGGTACCCTACAACCCGTTCGATCTGACCAAGGTCTGGCCGCACGAGGACTACCCGCTGATCGAGGTCGGCGTGGTGGAGATGAACCGCAACCCGGACAATTACTGGCAGTGGATCGAAAACGCCGCCTACAGCCCGTCGAACGTGGTGCCGGGGATCGGGTTCAGCCCCGACAAGATGCTGCAGGCGCGGATCTTTTCCTATGCCGACGCGCATCGCTACCGGTTGGGCACGCATTACGAGGCGCTGCCCGCGAACGCGCCCAAGGACAGCGCGAACATGGTGCATTACCACAAGGACGGCACCATGCGGTTCCACCGCAACGACACCGGCAATCCGGATGCGTATTACGAGCCGAACCAGTATAACGGCCCGGTCGCCGATCCCAGCGTGGCCGAGCCGCCGCTGCGGGTTTCGGGCGATATCGCGCGCTATGAGCAGACCGAGGCGGATGCCGACTACGTCCAGCCCCGCACGCTTTATGCAGAGGTGATGAACGACGCCGAACGCGACCGGCTGCACGGCAACATGGCCGCCGCCATGGCGCCGTGTTCGGAAAGCGTGAAGGAACGTTGGTATGCGGTGCTTGGCCGGGTCCATCCCGACTACGAGTCCGGTGTGCGTACCGCCGTTGCCGCGCTCAGCGCGCCGGCCCACGCGGCGGAATAACAAAGCCTGTCAGCAGAGAGCGGGCCGCCTGACGAGGCGGCCCTTTTTCATGTCAGGCGGTCGCGGCCCGTGGCGTGGACGCGGCGGCGGCGGCGGACGTCAGGCCGGCATGCTCCAGCGCCGCCTCGACCGCACGCTGGGTAGCGGCATCGACCGTCACGATGGGAGAGCGCACCTCTGCACCGCATTTGCCCAAAAGGCTGAGCGCGTACTTGGTCGGCGCAGGGCTGGGTTCCATGAACGCCGCGCGGTGCAGCGGCAGCAGCCGGTCCTGGATCTCAAGCGCGCTGGCGTAGTCGCCGCGCAGCGTCGCCTCTTGGAATTCGGCGCACAGCCGGGGCGCGATATTGGCAACCACCGAGATGCAGCCGCGCCCGCCATGGGCGTTGAACCCCAGCGCCGAGGCATCCTCGCCCGAAAGTTGCACGAAATCCGCGCCGCAGGTCGCGCGCTGGTCCGACACGCGGCTGACATCGCCGGTCGCATCCTTCACCCCGATGATGCGCGGCAGTTTCGCCAATGCACCCATCGTCTCCGGCTCCATGTCGATGATCGACCGGCCGGGGATGTTATAGATGATGATCGGCAGGGCACAGGCATCGTGCAGCGTTTTGTAGTGGGCTTCGAGCCCGCGCTGGCTGGGTTTGTTATAGTAGGGCGTCACGACCAGCGCCGCATCCGCGCCCACCCGCTCGGCATGCTGGATCAGGCGGATCGATTCATTGGTATTGTTCGAGCCCGCGCCGGCGATGACCGGGATCCGGCCATCCGCCTGTTTGACGATGATCTCGATGCAGGCTTCGTGCTCTTCATGGCTGAGCGTGGGGCTTTCCGCGGTGGTGCCGACGGCGACGATGCCGTGACTGCCCTCCTCGACATGCCAGTCAACCAGCGCCTGAAGCGTGGCGACGTCCACGCGACCATCGCGGAACGGGGTGATAAGGGCGGGAATCGAGCCTTTGAACATGTGCGCGACCTCGTCTGTTGGATCCGCTGTGGCCACACCAACACAGCGCGGCGACCCTAGCGGTGATTTGATCACGCAGCAAGATGCGCGGGGCAGACCGATCGCGCGCACTTTGTTAAGCTATCATTAACAAACACGTATAAGATGAGCAGTATGATGATCCCTCGTTTGGTGAAGACCGCCCTGCTGGCCGGCATTGTCGCCGCTGGCATGGCTGGACCGATGGCGGCCTCGCAGCCGCAGCAATTGGCCGCAGCACTGCAGGCCGTGGCGCAGAAGAACTACGATCAGGCCACCGCGCTGGCCGCCCGCACGGGCGATCGCGTGTCGGTGGACATCGTCGCCTGGCACCGGTTGCGCGCCGGCCGCGGATCCTGGCCCGAATACGCCGATTTCCTGACCGGCAACGCCGATTGGCCCGGCCTTCCGCTGATGCGGCGCCAGGCCGAGCGGGTGATGCCTGCGCAACTGCCCGGCGATCAGGTGCGGGCGTTTTTCGCACGCACCAAGCCGCAGACGGGGCGCGGGGCGCTGATCTATGCCGGGGCGCTCGGCAGTGGCGATGCCGGGGCCGAACGGCGCCGCGCCTGGACCGACCTGACGCTCACCCGGTCAGAGCGGCAGAACTTCCTCAGCCGTTTCGGTGGGGAGTTGGCCGGCGCCCATGTGGCACGGCTGGACAATCTATTGTGGAACGGTGAGCGCGAGGCCGCCGCCGAGATGCTGCCGCTGGTTGGCGCGGGGGATGCGGCGTTGGCCCGCGCGCGGATCGCGCTGCAAGCGCGGCAATCGGGCGTCGACGGGCTGGTCGCGGCAGTGCCGGCAGCGCAGGCGGGCGACCCGGGGCTGGCCTATGACCGGTTCCGCTGGCGGTTGGCCAAAGATCTTTGGGACGGGGCCGAGCAGATGCTCGCGCAGCGTTCGACCAGTGCCGCGGCGCTTGGGCGGCCGGAGAAATGGGCCTCCAACCGCCGGTCGATCGCGCGGCGGGCGATGCGGCAGGGCCGGGCCGACACCGCCTATCGGCTGTCCAGCCAGCACGGGCTGAGTGCTGGCAGCAGCTATGCCGATCTGGAGTGGCTGTCGGGCTATCTGGCGCTGCGTTATATGAATGACCCGGCGCGCGCGGTGGCGCATTTCAAACGCTTCCAGGCCGCCGTGGAGACGCCGATCTCACTGGGCCGGGCCGGGTATTGGCTGGGCCGTGCCTATGATGCCGCGGGCAATGTGAGCGCCGCGCGCGAGGCATATGGCTATGGCGCGCGGTTCCAGACCAGCTTTTACGGACAGTTGGCGGCAGAACGCATCGGCGCGGCAGTCGACCGCAGCCTGGCGCGGCCGGCGGGCGTGCCGGGTTGGAAGAACCAGGGTTTCGCCCGCGCGACGCCCGTGATCGCCGCGCTGCGGCTACAGGCGGCGGGAGATACGCAACTGGCGCTGCGGTTCCTGTTGCATGTCGAAGAGAGCCTCGGCCCGCAGGAAGGTGCGGCGCTGGCGCGGCTGTCGATGGAAATGGGCCAGACGGCAGGCGCGATCAAGATCTCCAAGCGGGTCGTGCGCAAGGGGGCGGTCTATCCCGAGATCTACTATCCCGTCACCCCGCTGGCGCGCGAGGCGCAGGCGGTGCCGCCGGAACTGGCTATGGCGGTGGCGCGGCAGGAAAGCGAGTTGAACCCCCGCGCCGTGTCACCGGCGGGCGCCCGCGGGCTGATGCAGTTGATGCCGCGCACGGCGCAAAAGGTCTCCCAGCAACTGGGCATGCAGTACAGTGCGTCGCGACTGATCACCGATCCCAGCTACAATGGCCGGTTGGGCACGCAGTATCTGGCCGACATGCTGGCGCGGTATCGCGGATCGGTGCTGCTGGCGGCGGCGGCCTATAATGCCGGGCCGGGCCGGGTGGATCGCTGGTTACAGACCTATGGCGACCCGCGCCGTGCGGATTTGGACGCGGTGGACTGGATCGAGCACATGCCGTTTCGGGAGACCCGCAACTACGTGATGCGGGTGATGGAAAGTCAGCATGTCTATCGTGCGCGCATCACCGGGCAGGTCCAGGATATCGGCCTCAGCCGGGCCCTGGGCCTCTGACCCCGGGCGCAACGCCAGATCGCCCGGACATGATCTGAAAGATCATGCGTGGGCGGGCCCACGCCCGCGCCCATTGGCGCGGGTCCGGGCTGGCCCGGTGGCTGCGGCCGCCGGCGGCCCGGGCAAAGCCATGATTTGAGTATTTTGGGAACAAAGAAACGTGGATGCCGCGCACCGCGTTTAGACCAAAACCGTTTCAGACTGAATCAGTCTCAGAAGGGATTTTGGTCCAGATTTAATGGTTTGAGCAAAATCCTAGAATCAGACTGTTTCGATCTGATCCGTTTTTGCCCTAAGGCTCGGGCACCAGCACCTCGCGTTTGCCGACATGGTTGGAGGCGCTGACGATGCCCTCGTCCTCCATCTGTTCGACCAGCCGCGCGGCCTTGTTGTACCCGATGCCAAGCTTCCGCTGGATATAGGATGTCGAGCACTTGCGGTCGCGCGCCACGATCGCCACCGCCTGGTCGTAGAGCGCATCCTCCCCAGTGGTGTTGCCGCCCAGGCCTAGCACCTGGTCGATCTGGCTTTCGGTCTCTCCCTCCGGTCCGTCGACCACGCCAGACACGTAATCCGGCGCACCCAAGGCTTTGAGGTGCCGCACGACCTCCTCGACCTCTTCGTCGGATACGAACGGGCCGTGAACCCGGGTGATGCGCCCGCCGCCGGCCATGTAGAGCATGTCTCCCATGCCCAGAAGCTGTTCCGCCCCCTGCTCGCCCAGGATCGTGCGGCTGTCAATCTTTGAGGTCACCTGGAATGAGATCCGGGTCGGGAAGTTGGCCTTGATCGTACCGGTGATCACGTCGACCGAGGGGCGCTGCGTGGCCATGATCAGGTGAATGCCGGAGGCCCGCGCCATCTGCGCCAAGCGCTGGATGCAGGCCTCGATCTCCTTGCCCGCGACCATCATCAGATCGGCCATCTCGTCGACGATCACGACGATATAGGCCATCTTCTCGGGCGCGTATTCCTCGGTCTCGAACACCGGCTCGCCGGTGGCGTCGTCGAAGCCGGTCTGCACCGTGCGGGTGAACCCCTCGCCCTTGTCCAGCGCCTCCTGCACGCGGGCGTTGTAGCCGTCGATGTTGCGCACGCCCATCTTGGACATCTTGCGATAGCGCTCTTCCATCTCCGCCACGACCCATTTCAGGGCCACGACGGCCTTTTTCGGGTCGGTCACCACCGGCGACAGCAGATGCGGGATGCCGTCATAGACGGAAAGCTCCAGCATCTTTGGGTCGATCATGATCAACCGGCATTCCTCGGGGCTGAGCTTGTAGAGCAGGCTCAGGATCATCGTGTTCACGCTGACCGACTTGCCCGAGCCGGTGGTCCCGGCGATCAGCAGATGCGGCATGCGGGCGAGGTTGGCGATCACCGGCTCGCCGGCGATGTCCTTGCCCAGCGCCAGCGGCAGCGCATGGCGGCCGTCGCCATAGGCTTTGCCGGACAGAAGTTCGCGCAGCAGCACCTTTTCCCTTGTCTCGTTGGGCAATTCGATCCCGATCACCGACCGGCCCGGGATGGTCGACACCCGTGCCGCCAGCGCCGACATCGACCGGGCGATATCGTCCGCCAAACCGATCACGCGGCTGGCCTTCAGCCCTGCCGCCGGTTCCAGTTCGTACATCGTCACCACAGGACCCGGCCTGACCGAGACGATCTCTCCGCGCACGCCGTAATCGTCGAGCACGGTCTCCAGCATGCGGGCGTTCTGCTCCAACGCCTCGTTCGACAATTGCTGCCGCACGATGGTGGTGGGCGAGGTCAAGAGCGACAGCGCCGGCGCTTCGTAGGTTGCGCTTGTTTCGGGGGTTTCCAGCGCCAGGCGGGGCTGCTCCTCGGCTTTGGCGCGGGTACTTTTGGCGGCCGGCTTGCGGTCGGGCTGGCGCACCAGCGGCTCCGCCTTGGGCGGGGGGGCGCTGGCATCCGGCAGGATCGCACCCTCTTCGGGGACCGCCTCCGCCGCCTGATCGGCGGTGCCGCGCCGGGCCAGCGCGGCCGAGATCCGGGCCATGACGCGATCTTCATCCACGCCTGTGCGCGGCGCGGTCGCCGTTTCGGGCGCCGGGTGCGCCGCGGACGCGCCGGCGCCACGTTTCAAGACCGGCTCTGCCGGCGTGTCGGGCACAGCACCCCCGGCCCGCGCCCGCAAGCTGCGGGCCCGGCCGGCACCGGCCGCACCCGCGCGCGCCGCTATGCCGGCGCCGCGGCGCAGCGAGCCGCCGGCGGTGCGCAAGCCCTGGCCCAGGAACCGGGCGATGCCGCGCGCTTCGGGCAGATTGATGCCCAGCGATACCGCCGACAGCAACAGGAACAGCACGCCCATGCCCAGGGTCGCGGTCACGATCGCAAACCGTGCCGGCACCGGGATCGCCACGATCACCGAAATCAGCATGCTGTCGCCAAAGGTCCCGCCCAGGCCGTAGGGGTGCCCCCAGCCGGCCAACGGCACATGGGCCGAGGCGAAGACCGCCGCGACACAGATCGCGATCGGTGCGACGACCAGGCGGGTGACGATGCGTTCGGACCCGCGGTGCAGGATCAGCCGCCCGCCCCACACCAAAAGCGCCAACGGAATGCCATAGGCCGCCCAGCCCAGCGCCCGGTGCAACGTGTCGGCGACCGTGGCGCCAACCAGTCCGAAGGCGTTGCGCGGCGCGGCATCGGTGGCCGAGAACAGGCTGGGGTCACGCGGATCATAGCTCCACAGGATCACCAGCGCGCACAGGCCCAGCAAGGCAAAGACCAGGCCTAGCCCCTCCACCAGACGACGACGCAGTGCGGTTTCGGTCTGCTCCTCCAACAGCCGCGGCCGAGCGTCCTTTTTGCGCGCACGCCGACCGCCGCGTGTCTTGCGCGCGGATCTGCCGGGGCCGGAGGCGCGTGCCATCGCCATCAGGCCGCCGCGGCGCCAAGACCGGCGCGCAGCGCGTCGAGACCGCGTTCGACCTGGTCCAGCGGCGCAACCAACGCCGCGCGGATATACCCCGCGCCCGGGTTGGCCGACCCGTCGCCGGGATCGCGGCTGAGATAGGTACCCGGCAGAACCTTGACCCCGGTCTCACGCCAAAGTCGCACCGTCGCGGCCTCTGCATCCGGCACGGCAAGCCACAGGAAGAAACCCGCTTCGGGCGCCCGGTAGCCGGGCAGCCCGCCCAGGATCCGGTCGCAGGCGGCGAACTTGTCGGCGTAGAGCGCGCGATTGTGCGTCACATGGGTCTCGTCGCGCCACAGCGCCTCTGCCGCGTGCTGCAAGGGCATGGGCAGCGGCGCACCGGCATAGCTGCGCAGCCGCCGCATCGCGGCGATGGCCTTGGGCCCCGAAGCCGCAAAGCCCGACCGAAGGCCGGGCAGGTTGGAGCGTTTGGACAGCGAATGGAACGCCATCACCCGTTCCGGATCGGCGCCGACCTGATGCGCGACCTCCAACGCCCCCGGCGGCGGCGTGCGGCGATAGATCTCGGCATAGCACTCATCGGCCAGGATGCGAAAATCGTGCCGTTCGGCCAATGTCAGAAGCGCGGCCCAATAGTCGCGATCCGCCACCGCGCCCTGCGGGTTGGAGGGCGAACACATATAGACCAGCGTGGTGCGGTCGAGCAGATCGGCGGGCAGCGCCGCGAAATCCGGCAGAAAGCCGTTCTCGGCCCCGGCGGAGACATAGACAGGCTCCGCCCCAGCGGCCAAAGCGGCGACGGCATAGCATTGGTAGAACGGGTTCGGCAGCAACACCGCCGGGCGGCGGCCGTTCTTTTCCTCGGGCGACAGCGCGATGGCGGCGTTGAACAGCCCCTCGCGGGTGCCGTTCAGCGGCAGGATGCGGGTTTCGGGATCGGGCAGCGGTATCGAATACCGCCGCGCCAGCCAATCGGCGATGGCCGCGCGAAGGCCCGGCGTGCCCTCGTTCTGGGGGTATTGGCGAAATTCGGCGCCGCGGTCGCGGATAATGTCATGGACGAAGGCGGGGAACGCATGCTGCGGCTCGCCGATGGACATCGGAACCTCGGCCCCGCCCGGTGCGTGGCCCTCCAGCAGCGCCCGCAGCCGCGGGAACGCGTATTCCGGCAGGTCGGCAAACCGCCTGGGATGTTCCATCGCACCCATGCCTCGTTTCAGCGGGGTCTTGCCGCCCCTGGATCCCGGCGGAGCCTAAGGTTTGCGCCCAAGCGCGTCCAGCCCCCGGGGCCGGCGCGGCGGAGCTAGAGTGTCTTTTCCACCGCAGCGGCCAGGCGCAGGGCGCGCGCCTCCTCCCCGGCGGGGCACAGCAGCATGAAACCGCAATGCGGGCGGCCCGTGGGCAGGGTGACGCCGGTCAGGTCCATCAGGTTGCCGACGCGGGTGTTGCGCAGGGTCTGCAGGTTCTTTTCCACGAACAGCGCATCATCGGCCAACACATCCGCCACACGGGGCGGCAGGATCGGGCAGGCCGGCAGGATGACGGCGTCATAGGCCGCGACGTCGCGGTAGAAATCCGCGCGCAGCGCATCGAGCTTGCGCCAATCGGCGACGAATTGCGGTGCGGACACGCCAAGCCCGGCCTCGAAACGTTTGCGCACCAGGGGGTACATCGCGTCGCCCTTGGCGGCGATCGCTTCGCCCCAAACACCGTAGGCTTCGCCCGGGAACAGCGTTGCCGACAGCGGCATCGCCGCCTCCAACGCCGGGACGCTGACCTGATCGATGGCCGCCCCGGCGGCGGACAGCCGTGCGCAGGCGGCCTCGAACGCGGCTTGCGGGGCATCGTCGATGGGCGCAATGGCGGGGTTGGTGAGCGCCAGCAAGCGCAGGCCCGACGCCTCCGCCCCGGTCAGGTCCACCGCCGGCGCCGCCGCCATGGCGGCATGCAGGAGCGCGGCATCCTCGACCGTGCGGCAGAGCGGCCCGATCGTATCGAAGCGCGGGCAAAGCGGCAGCACGCCGGCCATCGGCAGCGAGCCGACCGATGTCTTGAAGCCCACCAGATCGTTCCAGGCCGCGGGCACCCGCACCGAGCCGCCGGTGTCCGAGCCGATGCCCGCCGCCGCCAGCCCGAAGGCTAGGGATGTCGCGGCGCCCGAGGACGACCCGCCCGGCGCCAGCGCGGGGTCATGGACGTTCGGCGGCGTCGCGGTGACCGGGTTCGGCCCTAGCCCGGAAAAGGCCAGTTCGGTCTGATGCGTCTTGCCCAGGCACACCAGCCCGGCAGCGCCGGCATTGGCCAGCACCCGCGCATCCGCATCCGGCACCCGGCCGTTGAGAATGGGCGAGCCGCCCTCCGTCGCGGTGCCGGCGCTGTCGAACAGATCCTTCCAACTGATCGGAACGCCATCGAGCGGCCCGCGCCGTGTGCCGGCCTTGGCGCGTTCGGCTGCCGCGGCGGCCTCGGCGCGCGCGCGGTCGGGGGTGGTGCGGGCGTAGATCCGCGCGGCATGGGGGTGGGCGTCGATGGCCTCCAGCATGGCCTCGGTCAGGGCCACCGGGTCCAGCGTGCCGGCGGCGATGTCCGCACCCATACGGGCCGCGGTGGCGGTTCGGTCGATCTCTGGCATCGGCGGCGGTGTCCCCTGTTTCAGCCGCGACGGTAGCGACACCGCGGCGCGTGGACAATCCGCCCTGCGGCGCCATAGTCGCGGCAATGGATGACAAGACCGATCTGATCATCGTGGGCGGCGGCGTGGTCGGGCTGGCGACCGCGGTCGCTGCGGCCTCGACCGGTTTGAGCGCACGGGTTTTGGACGCCGGGCCGGCGGCCGCGCGGGCGATGCCCGATTTCGACGGCCGCGCCTATGCCTTGGCGGTGAGCGCACGGCGCATGCTGACTGCGCTGGAGCTTTGGCCGGAACTGGAGCCGCACGCGGCGCCGATCCTGGACATCCAGGTCTCTGACGGGCGCGCGGGGGAGGGCGCGGCGCCTTGGACGCTGCATTTCGATCATCGCGAGGCGGCCGAGGGGCCGATGGGCCACATCGTGGAGGATCGGTATCTGCGCCGCGCGGTGCAGGCGGCGGCCGCTGCGTCGGAGCGGGTTGCGGTGGAGCCGGACGCGCCGGTCGTGCGCCACGACGCCGGGCCGGGCGCTGTGACGGTGACCTTGGCCGATGGAACCAGCCGAGCCGGTTCGGTTCTGATCGCCGCCGACGGGCGCAGCAGCCCGACCGCGGCGCGCGTGGGGATCGGCCGGGTCGGCTGGGGCTATCACCAGACCAGCCTGGTGGTCAGCGTGGCGCCGGAGCGCGGGCACGCAGGCGTGGCGCATCAGATGTTCTTTCCCGAGGGGCCGCTGGCGATCCTGCCCCTGCCCGAGGACCGGGTGTCCATCGTCTGGACCGAGGCGGCGGCGCGGGCCGCGGATATCATGTCGCTCGACGATGCCGGGTATGCGCGGATCCTGCGGCCGCGCTTCGGGTCGTATCTGGGGCGGTTCGAACTGGTCGGCCGGCGCTATGCCTATCCGCTGGGGCTGAGCCTGGCGGCCCGGCTGACCGATACGCGGCTGGCACTGGTGGGCGATGCGGCGCATGGGATCCACCCGTTGGCCGGGCAGGGGCTGAACCTGGGCCTGCGCGATGTCGCCGCGCTGGTCGAGGTGCTGGGCCAGGCGCGCCGGCGTGGCGAGGATCCGGGCGAGGCCGGGGTGCTGGACCGTTATGCGCGGTGGCGGCGGTTCGACATCGCGGCGCTGGCGGTGGGGACGGATGTGATCAACCGTGTCTTTTCGAATGCCGACCCGCTGCTGCGGCTGGGCCGGGTGGGGGCGCTGGGCGCCATTGCTGGCATGCCCGCGCTGCGCCGGGGGCTGATGCGGCAGGCGATGGGTCTGAGCGGCGATCTGCCCGCACTGTTGCAGGGGCGGACGGTCTGATTTCGGCGCAACGCCCGGATTGCCCGGACAGGATCGCCATGGCGATCCTCCTGGCCAGAAGGCCAGGCCGCGGGCGCGCCCGCGGGTCCGGGCTTGGCCCAGCGGCAGCGCATTGGCCGATACGGTTTGCGTGGCACCGGGGTCAGGTGTCCAGCCGGCGCGCCTCGTCGACCAGCATCACCGGGATGCCGCCGCGGATGGGAAAGGCTAACCCGGCACTGCGCGACACCAATTCCTGAGCCTGGGCGTCGTAGACCAGAACACCCTTGGTGACGGGGCAGACCAGCGCCTCCAGAACTTTGCGGTCCAGTTTCGCTGGGGCGTCTGCCGCCTCGCTCATTGCAAGGACGGCTCTTCGCCGCCGCCGCGCAGCGCGAATTCCATCAGCGTCACAAGCGTCTCACGCCGGTTGGCCAGCGTCGGTGCTTCCAGCAGCGCCTGCTTTTCCTCGGGGTCGAACGGGCACAGCATGGACAGCGAATTCACCAGTAACTCCGCATCCGCCTCTTTTAGACTGTCCCAGTCCGAGGCCAATTGCGCCGTGTCGAAATACCGCCGCAGCACTTTCAGAAACTTCGTTCGGTCAAACCCGCCATCGGTTTCGCGCCGGCCCAGATCGCGCTCGAAGCTGGACCAATCCACCGCCGCGCGCAGATAGGGCGAAAAACCTTCCTGCTTTTCGGTGATCCGATAACGCGACACGCCGGTCAGCGTGATCATATAGCGTCCGTCTTCGGTTTCCTGGAACGCCGTCAGCCGGCCCGCACAGCCGATATGGTGCAGCCGCCCGCCGCCCGAACCGCGCCCCTCGGGCATATCCACCGGCTGCACCATCCCGATCAGACGGTGTTCGCTTTTCAGCGTATCGTCGAACATCGCCAGATAGCGTGGCTCGAAAATGTTCAGCGGCAGACGAGACCGCGGCAGCAACAACGCGCCGGGCAGCGGAAAGACCGGGATCCTGTCCGGCAGATCGGCAAGGGCAAAATGTCTGGTCATCACGCCCCGGGTTTCCATGGCATTGGGTAACCTAGGCGAAAATCATGGATGACAAGCGCCGCCGGCCCTTTTGCGCCGCCGGGTCCTTGGGGCCAAGCGCCTCAAATAGCTTGAAAAGTTGGTCCTTGGCCGCGCCATCGTTCCAATCGGCCGCACGCCCGAACAAATCGAGCAGCGTGTCGATGGCCGCGGCGCTGTCGCCCGCCGCGACCTGCGCCAGCGCCAGGTCGTAGCGTGCCTGGTGATCGCCGGGATCGGCGGCGAGCCGCGCTTCCAACTCCGCGGTCTCCCCGGCTTCGGCCGCGCTCGCCGCCAGGTCGAGTTGGGCAAAGACCGCCGCCAGGGCAGGATCGGTGCGTTTATCCTCGGGCGCGCTGTTAAGAACCGCGCGCGCCTGATCGTTTTCGCCCAGCGCGATATGCGCACGCGCCAGACCGGCCAACGCGGCCAGATTCTGCGGATCCTCGCCCAGGATCGCGGCAAAGGTCTGCGCCGCATCCGTCACCGCGCCTTCGGCGAGCATCTGTTCGGCCGCCTCAAGCGCCTCGCCCAGACCGCCGTCGCCGGCGGGGCTTTGCGCCACCAGCCGCTCGATAAAGGCCTGCACCTGGGCCGCTGTCTGCGCGCCCATGAAACCATCGACCGGGCGCCCGCCGACAAAGCCGAAGACCGACGGGATCGACTGCACCCGCATCTGCGCGGCGATCGCCTGGTTCTCATCGACATTGACCTTGACCAGCCGCACCTTGCCCCCGGCCGCCGTGACCGCCTGTTCCAGCGTCGGGGTCAGGGTTTTGCACGGGCCGCACCAGGGCGCCCAGAAATCGACGATGACGGGCACTTCCATCGACGCATCGACCACGTCGGCCATGAACGTCGCCTCGGTCCCATCCTTGATCAGCTCCGCCGCCGGCGCGGTGTTGTTCTGTCCCAGCTCAAGCATGTCTGTCATTCCCCAAAGGTGTACCCCGACCGGTCGCCGCGGGATCGGGCGGAGCTTTGCCCATCATATAGGCAATGCCCCGGGCGAGGGCCAGCGCCGGATCAGCGGCGCTCGCAGGCCGCCAGCAGCGCGGCGTGGCGGGCCAGGAAATCGGCCTTCACCGCCGCCGGCGGGCGAAGGCTCAGGGCCATCCGGGGGCGGTCGATACGCGCCGGCATGGGAAACAGGCGGTCTGCCTCGGCCCGGGAAAAGCCCGCGATCTGCGTCGCCTCCAGCCAGGCGCTGATGCGGTCGGCCTGCTTGATCTGGCGCTTGATGCGCGCCGGCAGCGCCGCGGGCAGGCCGAAGCGGATGTGAACGGCCGCGGCCAGGCGCGTGTCCATGTCCTTGTACCCCGGCCCGACCGCCGCCTTCACCGGCGATATCATATCGCCGATCACGTATTCCGGCGCATCATGCAGCAGGGCCGCCAGGCGCCACTTCGCCGGCACACCTGGGGCGACCAGATCCATAAGCGTTTCCACCAACAGCGAGTGTTCGGCGACCGAAAACGGCTGATCGCCCATGGTCTGCCCGTTCCAGCGCGCGACAAAGGCAAGGCCATGGGCGATGTCCTCGATCTCCACATCCAGCGGCGACGGATCCAGTAGATCCAGCCGTCTGCCGGAGAGCATCCGTTGCCAGGCGCGGGTCTGTGGCATACGCTCGATCCGAAAGGGTGCGTTCGAATGCGCGATGTGCCCGAGGCCTGCGCGGTTTGGCAAGGGGTTGATGACGCGGGGCTGACCGGAAGTTTGGAGGCGCGTGAGCCGCGCCAGCCTTCTGGGGGACGGCATCAGTTCTTACGTAACTGTCAACAACAACACGGGTGCCGCGCCCAGCGCGGCGCCGAAGTCTGGGAAAGGAAACCGCGATGATCCGAAGATGGGCAGCCGTCGCAGTCCTGGCCGCATCCGCGGCGATGCCGCTTGCGGCGCAGCAGGGTGGGGACTCGAAATGCGGTCCGCGCGACCAGATGACCGAACGGTTGGGCGTGAAATTCGGCGAACAGCTGCATTCGGGCGGGCTGACCGGGCCGACGAAGCTGTTGGAGATCTGGACGTCGGAGGATTCCGGCAGTTGGACGATCCTGCTGACCGATGCCGACGGCACCAGTTGCATCGTTGCCGCGGGCAATGATTGGGTCGATTTCCCTGCCGCGATGATGGGCCAGATGGGCGTCGACAGCTAGGGTCAGCGCCGGTTGCCGGCCCCGTCCCGGCCAGGGCCGGGACCGCCGGGCATGCCCGGCGCGCCTCCGCCCGCGGAGGCGGGGGCTTTTCGCGCCGCGCCCGGATCCGGCGGTCCCCGTGGTTGTCGCCCGGCGCCCGGAATGCTACCTGCCCGCGCAGACATCACCCGCAATTTCAAGGACACCGCCGGATGCCTGAGGATCTGAGCCCCGAATACATCGTCAAGGACATCGACCTCGCCGGTTTCGGCCGGAAGGAATTGGACATCGCCGAAACCGAGATGCCCGGTCTGATGGCGCTGCGCGAGGAATTCGGCGACGCCCAGCCGCTGAAGGGCGCGCGCATCGCCGGATCCCTGCACATGACGATCCAGACCGCGGTGCTGATCGAGACGCTGAACGCGCTGGGCGCCTCCGTCCGCTGGGCGTCGTGCAACATCTTTTCCACCCAGGACCATGCCGCCGCGGCCATCGCCGCCGGTGGCACGCCCGTCTTTGCCATCAAGGGCGAGACGCTGGAGGAATACTGGGACTATGCCGACCGGATCTTCGACTTCCCCGAGGGGACCGCGAACATGATCCTGGACGATGGCGGCGACGCGACGCTTTACGTGCTGCTGGGCGCCCGCGTCGAAGCCGGTGAGGAAGACCTGATCGCCACACCGCAATCCGAGGAAGAAGAGGCGCTTTTCGCCCAGATCCGCAAGCGCATCGCCGCCAGCCCGGGCTGGTTCGCACGCCAGCGCGACGCGATCCAAGGTGTCAGCGAAGAAACCACCACCGGTGTCCATCGCCTGTATCAGTTGCAGCAACAGGGCCGGCTGCCCTTCCCCGCCATCAACGTCAACGACAGCGTCACCAAGTCGAAATTCGACAACAAATATGGCTGCAAGGAAAGCCTGGTCGACGGCATCCGCCGCGCCACCGATACGATGATGGCCGGCAAGACCGCGGTCGTTCTGGGATATGGCGATGTCGGCAAGGGGTCTGCCGCCTCGCTGCGCGGCGCCGGCGCCCGGGTCATGGTGACGGAGGTCGACCCGATCTGCGCGCTGCAGGCGGCGATGGACGGCTTTGAGGTCGTCACGATGGAGGAGGCCGCACCGAAGGCCGATATCTTCATCAGCGCCACCGGCAACAAGGACGTCATCCGCCTGGACCACATGCGCGAGATGAAGGACATGGCGATCGTCGGCAATATCGGCCATTTCGACAATGAAATCCAAGTCGCCGCGCTGAAGAACCACAAATGGACCAACATCAAGGACCAGGTGGACATGATCGAGATGCCCTCGGGCAGCCGGTTGATCCTGTTGTCGGAGGGGCGGCTTCTGAACCTGGGCAACGCGACCGGTCACCCCTCCTTCGTGATGAGCGCGTCCTTCACCAACCAGGTGTTGGCGCAGATCGAATTGTGGACCCGCGGCGACCAGTACGAAAACCAGGTCTACGTGCTGCCGAAGCACCTGGACGAAAAGGTCGCGCGGCTGCATCTGGAGCGGATCGGCGTGAAACTGACCAAGATGAGCGATGACCAGGCCGACTATATCGGCGTCGAGGCCGACGGCCCGTTCAAGCCGGATCACTACCGCTATTGACCCATAATCGCCGATCGGCCGGGTTCACGCAGCATTGTTGCATGCGTGCGCGCAACCAGTGCTAGTGTTGCGCAAAGAGGAGATGAGACATGGCGCATCAGACGCGACGCGACTTCCTGGCAGCCACGGCGTTTGCCGGCGTGACGATCCCGTTCACGAGCGTGGCCCATGCCAGGGCCGCGCGGGAACATGACTATACCTACGAGATCCAGCGCACCGAGGAAGAGTGGCTGGAAATCCTGACCGAGTACGAACACTCGATCCTTCGGTTTAACGGCACGGAATGGGCCAAGACCAGCGATCTGTGGGACGACTATCGGGAGGGCGAATTCTACTGCAAGGGCTGCGACCTGCACATCTATTCTTCGGAATGGCGTGTGAAGCTGGACAAGGGTTGGGTGTTTTTCTCTCACGGACAGCCAGCGGCTGTGCTGATGGATATCGACAAGGCGGCCAACTATTCGATGACCGGCGGCATCGACCGCACCATGATCGAGGCGCATTGCCGGCGCTGCGGCAGCCATTTGGGCCACATCCTGATGGTCGACAACAAGCTGGTACATTGCATCAACGGTGTGTCGTTGAAGTTCGAGCCGAAAGCCGTCTGAACCGGCGCAAAGACCGAATCACAGGCTGCTGAAGCGAATCGCTCTGCAGCCTTTTTTCTGCGTAAGTGACCCAAAATCCGCACCACTCGGCCAGCTTCCGCCGTTTGGAGCCCGCTCAAATTTATCGTGTCTTTCTTGAAACGTAGGTGATTTTCACGGTTTATGAGCAGCTTGAAACAGAGCGCGCATACCGCCTCGCCGAAATTCGTGAAAATTGTTACAGTTTCGGCCGATCCCCGCCCTTTTTTGCCGGGTCGTGCTAAGGGTGTTGTAACAATACCCGAATCAGCGCCGTGGCGGCGACGTGTTGCCGGTACACATCGCGGTGTCAATAAACGAATTGTGTGAGCTTTCGCAATAAACACATGGCTTGAACGGCGCGCCGGGATAGTCCACATCTGCGAGCACGGGTCGGGACGCCGATCTAAACGAGGAAAGGAAAGTCCAATATGAAACGCACTCTTGCTGCTGTTGCTGTTCTTGCTTCCGCCGCTGCTTTCACTACGCCGGCGGTTGCGATGGATCAGGAACTGACGATGCTGGAACTTGCGGTGAACAACGCTCTGGAGCGCATTGGCGTTCTGGACGTGGACGTTGCCGCGCTCAGCATCTCGCAGATCGCACTGATCAACAACGTTCTGAACAGCGACGACTCTCAGAACGAAAAAGCGCGTCGCGTCGAAGTCATCGTCGCCCGCTAATCAATAAGAACACATTCCCGAGGCAGGGAATGCATTCTCAACGGCTCGGCCCCAGGCCGAGCCGTTTTTTTGTCCGCTTGCCATAATTCCGCGCCGCTGATCGGGTTACGGTTCCAAAACCCCGAAGGCAGAGAGCGCGCGTGTTTCCTTATTATTTGCGGCACCGCAAGGCGGCGCCCACCCAAGTGCAACGATCGGGCTTTGGGCAGATGCTCGCGCGCATGGTGGGGTACGCCATCCTGCTGTGCGCCGTGATCTTTGCCGGCATCGTCATCGGCCCCGGTCTGCCAGACCGCTACAACCCGTTTGCGGCGCTGGATCCGACCGCGCCGCCGGATGCGTTCACCCGCTACAAGCTCGACCGTGCCACGCGCACGCCGGAGGCCTGTTTCGCCGCGTTGGAGATGATCGATACCATCACCTTCTCCCGCCGGCCCGACCGCGAGGAAAGCGCGCAATGCCATATCCGCGGCCATGTGGCGCTGAGCGGACTGTCGCGGGCGCGATTGCAGCCGGTGTCCACGACCTGCGGCACGGCGCTAAGGCTTTACATGTGGGAACAGCACCGGCTGCAGCCGGCGGCAGAGGCGCATCTGGGCGCGCGGATCGCCCAGATCAGTCACCAGTCGAGCTATTCCTGCCGGCGCATCCGAACGGTCAACGGCCCCGGTGAGCAGATGAGCGCGCATGCCACCGCGGACGCGATCGACATCAACGGCGTGATCCTGGAGGACGGGCGCGAGCTTGGCCTGCGTTTCGGCTGGGGCGCGGGCGATGCGCAGGTGCGCAGCTTCTGGCGCGCCGCGCGCGACGGTGCGTGCGATACGTTCCGCACCGTCCTGTCGCCCGCCTTCAACACCTTGCACGCGGATCACTTCCACCTGGCGCAAGGCCGCTACGGCGCCTGTCGATAATCTACGGGTCGATGCCGGCCATCCGGCAGACAAGCCGCCATTCCTCTGCCGTGACCGGCTGTACCGACAGGCGGGAATTGTTGACCAGCACCATATCCTTCAGCGCCGGTTCGGTCTTGCACATATCCAACGTGACCGGCGTCTTCACCGGGCCCACCGCCTTGATGTCCACGCATTCCCAGCGCGGGTCGTCGGTGGTGCTGTCGGGGTGGATCTCGGCACAGACCTCGACCACGCCGACGATGCTTTTCTCTTTCATCGAGTGATAGAAGAAACCGCGATCGCCCAGCTTCATCTCGCGCATGTTGTTGCGGGCCTGGTAATTGCGCACCCCGTCCCATTCCTCGCCCGCCGCGCCCCTGGCAACCTGGTCGTCCCAGCTCCAGGTGTTCGGTTCCGACTTAAACAGCCAATAGCGCATGTGATCCTCCCGCTTCGCCGCGCCACCGTCGCCGGCGGCCCCGCCTTGTCAAGCCTTTGCGCCCTTCTTCCCGGCGCCCAGCAAGGGTGCCACAGTCTGGTCCAGCGGCCAGCGCGGACGGGCGCCGAGGCTCATGTCGGAGCGTGCACCGACGCCGTATTGCTCGATCCCGGCCCAGGCGATCATGGCGCCATTGTCGGTGCACAGCGCCAAAGGCGGCGCGATAAAGACAGCGCCCGCATCCGCCGCGACCCCGCGCAGACGCGCCCGGATCTCACCATTCGCGGCCACGCCGCCGGCCACGGCGAACACCGAAACCTCTGCCGCGGCCAGCGCGCGACGGGTCTTTTCGGCCAGAACCTCCGCCACCGATGCCTGAAACCCGGCGCAAAGATCCGCGCGATCCTGTTCCATGAGCCCGCCCTGCGCCGCGACCAGCGTGTCGCAGGCGCGCCGGACCGCCGTCTTGAGACCTGAAAAGGACATATCGCAGCCCGGCCGGTCGATCAGCGGGCGCGGCAGCGCAAATCGGGCCGCGTCCCCCGCTTTCGCCAGACGCTCCACCGCCGGGCCACCGGGAAAGCCCAGGCCCAGCAACTTCCCGACCTTGTCGAAGGCTTCGCCGGGCGCGTCGTCGATTGTCCCGCCCAGCCGGCGGAACCGGTCCGGCCCCTCGACAACCAGAAATTGGCAGTGCCCGCCCGAAACCAGCAACAAAAGATAAGGATAGCCCGCCGCATCGGTCAGCCGCGGCGTCAGCGCGTGGCCGGCCAAGTGGTTGACCCCCAAAAGCGGCAGGCCCGCCCCCGCGCTCAGCCCCTTTGCAAACATCACGCCGGACAGGACGCCGCCGATCAGCCCCGGTCCCGCAGTCACCGCGATCAAGTCGAGATCCCGCAGCGCGACCTCGGCATCCGCGAGCGCCTGCGCGGTCACCAGATCCAGCCGTTCAGCATGGGCGCGGGCCGCAATCTCGGGCACCACGCCGCCGAACTCCCCGTGCAGATCCATCTGGTCGAAGACGACCGAGGACAGGATCCGCCGGTCCGCCGACACCACTGCCGCAGCGGTTTCGTCGCAACTGCTTTCCAGGCCCAGACACAGGGCGGTCATGCGCGGCTCCGGGCGATTTGCGATAGGATGCGGCGGCAGGTAACACCGCGCCCATGGCTGCGCAACAACCGCCCGGACTTTTGATCCCGCGCCCGATCACGCAGGGCCGCGCCTTTGCCGAAAGCCTGGCGCCTGGGGCATGGACGCCGATCCTGGCGCCACTGATGCGGATTGTACCAGCAACGGCGCCGCCGGATCTGGCTGGCGTGACGCATCTGATCTTTACCTCTCGCAACGGTGTCGAGGCCGCCGCCGCGACCATCGCGCACCGGCTTCCGGCCATATGCGTCGGGGCCCAGACCACCGAACGCGCCAAGGCCTTGGGCTTCGCCGCGACCCAGGCCGGCGCGACGGCGGCAGATCTGGCCCAACGGCTGACGCCAGAGCCAGATCGGCGGCTTTTGCACCTGCATGGTGCACATGTCAGCGGCGATCTGGCCGGCAGTCTGCGCGCCGCGGGTCATCACTGCGACAGCCGCGTGATCTATGACCAGCACGCCCGCCCGCTGCCGGGCCCGGTGCTGACGGATCTGGCCGGCGGCACCTTGGCCGATGTGGTGCTGTTCTCCCCCCGCAGCGCGGATCTGTTCGCCAAGCAGACCCACGGCTTCGGCGTCGCCCCCGGCTGCCGGCTTTACTGCCTCAGCGACGCGGTCGCGGATCGGGCGCGGGCCGTGGCCGGGGCGGCGCTGCGCGTGGCCGCACGGCCGGACGCCACGGCGATGCGCACCCTGTTGCAGCGTGCGTAGACCGCTGGTTTGCCTTGTGACGCTCTAGGGGGCCAAGTACAATCGGACTGCTGGGGATTCTCGCAACCCGGCCATACTCATAGGCGCACAAGTTTGGGGAGCGTTGCGTATTCATGTCAGGACCGCCGGAAACCGAAGACAAGCCGGACCCCAAGGATACCGACACCGAGACCGCGGAAGGTCAGACCGAACCATCTGAAGACGGTGCCCACGACGAACAAGGCGCCCAGGACAGCGTCGACCCGACACATCAGACCCGTGACGAGGAAGCCGGCCGAGAGCCGGATTTCGAGGATGAAGACCCCGGTCTGATCGATGCCGAAGTGGGGTCTGACACCGATCAATCGCGCGAAGACGACAGTGCCGCAGCGCTTTCCGCAGCCCTTGCGGCCGCGCCATTGGTCAGCAGCGGTGCCGCACCGACGGAACCCGACGAACCGGCAGTCGCCCAAAGCAGCGCGCCCGCGGAGCCCGACCACAGCGAAGAGGCAGAGCCGGCCGGGGGTCGGTCGCTGGCGGCGCGCGTGCTCACTTGGCTGGTGCTGCTGATCGCCGGCGGCGGCCTGGCGCTGTGGGGCGCGCCGCGGGTGGCCGAAAACCTGCCCAGAGGTTTCGGCCCGGTCAAAACCTGGCTGCTGCCGGGTGAGACCCAAAGCCAGCAACGCATCGCGGCGTTGGAGCAGGATCTTTCGGCGCGCATCGATGCGCTGCAACCCGGCATCGACGCCGATGCTGCGCAGGCGGCGGTGGATGCCGGCGTGGCCGACCTGGAAACCCGGCTGTCCGACCGGATCGAGGCCCTGTCTGACCAGGTCGCAGCGGCCGACGGCGCGAGTATCGAGGCACGGCTTGCCCAACTTGAGACCCAACTCGAAGGGTTGGCCGCGCAGATCGACGGACTGGCGGGTCTGTCGGTCGAGGGTGTCGATGGCGAGCAGGTATCGGGCTTTGCCGCCACGGTGGAAGGCCTGCGGGCGGAACTGAACAATCTGGCCGAGGAACAAGGCGCCCAATCGCAGCGCATCGACGATGTCGAGGTCGCAGTGCAACGCCGTATCGCGGCGGCCGAAGACGAGGTCGCGACGGTGACGGCAGAGGCGGAGGTCGCCAAATCCTCCGCCTTGGCGCTGGCCGCCCTGTCCAACATCGAAGCGGCGCTGAACTCCGGCGAGACCTATGATGCGGCGTTGGCCCAGTTTCGCGCGAACTCAGACACCGAACCGCCGGCCGGGCTGGCGGACCAGGCAGCCGCGGGCGTTGCCAGCCTGGGCAGCCTGCGCGCGGGCTTTGCCGATGCGGCGCATGACGCGCTGCGGGCGGAGATCCGGTCGCAAACCGATGCCGGGCTGGGCGGACGGCTGGCCGCATTTGTCGAAGCTCAGGTCGCCACACGGTCGCTGACCCCTCAGGAAGGCAACACCGCCGACGCGATCCTCAGCCGTGCCGAGGATGCGCTGCGCCGCGACAATCTGGCCGGTGCGGTCGACGAGTTGGCCGCACTGTCACCGGTCGCGCAGGAGGCGATGCAACACTGGCTGGACACCGCCCGTGCCCGCGTGGCCGCCGTAACCGGGTATCGCGAAATCGCCGCCGTCACCGGCGCCGGAAACTAAACCCGGAAAGGGCCGGTCATGCTTTGGTCACTTATCAGGATTCTGGTCTTCATCGGCGTTGCGGCCGCGCTGACCTATGGCGCCGGGCTGATCATAGAAACCCCGGGCGAGGTGCGCATCGCCTTTGCCGGGCGGGAGATCATGCTGTCGCCGCTGGGCTTTCTGATCCTGGCGCTTGTCGTGATGCTGGTGGCCTATGTGGTGCTGAAAATCGCGGGGTTTCTGGTCGCCCTTCTGCGGTTTTTTACCGGCGACCGCACGGCAATCACCCGCTATCTGGACCGAAACCGCGAACGTCGCGGGTTCGACGCGCTCAGCCAAAGCCTGATCGCGCTGGCGGCGGGCGAAGGGCGCAAGGCGCAGGCCAAGGCGCAACTGGCAGAGAAACTGCTCGACCGGCCGGAACTGACCCGTCTGATCAATGCGCAATCGGCGGAATCCACCGGCAACACCGAAAAGGCGCTAGGCTACTACAAGGACATGCTGTCCAGCGACAGCACGCGTTTCGTGGGTGTCCAGGGGCTGCTGCGCAACAAGCTTGAAGACGGCGACACCGAGACCGCGCTGAAGCTTGCCGAAAAGGCGTTTGCGCTGCAGCCGCGCCATATCGCGACGCTGGACACGTTGTTCGAGTTGCAGACCAAGACCCGGGATTGGGCCGGCGCGCGGCGGACGCTGGCGGCAAAGGTCCGCGCCGCGTCGCTGCCCAAGGACGTCGGCCGTCGGCGCGAGGCGGTGCTGTCGCTGGCCGATGCCCGCGCGGCGTTGGCCGACGGCAACGACGCCAAGGCACGGGACAGCGCCTATGCCGCGAACCGCATCGCGCCGCTTTTCGTGCCCGCCGCCGCGCTGGCCGCCGAGTTGCATGCCAAGGCCGGCGAAGGGCGGCAGGCGGCGCGTATCGTCAAAAAAGCCTGGACCGAAACACCGCATCCCGAGCTGGCCGCCGCGTTTGCGGCCATTGCGCCCGACGAAAGCCCCGAAGAACGCCTGGCCCGTTTTCAGCCGCTATTGAAGATCAGGGCCGACGACCCCGAGACGCGGATGGTCGCGGCGGAGTTGTGGCTGGCGGCGGAGGATTTCCCCGGCGCGCGCCGCGTTTTGGGAAGTCTGGCAGAGACCAACCAGACAACCCGCAGCCTCGCCCTGATGGCCGCCATCGAGCGCGGCGAAGGCGCGCCCGACAGCGTGGTGCGCGGCTGGCTGGCCAAGGCGCTGGATGCCCCGCGCGGCGAGGCCTGGGTTTGCAGCGTCTGCCATATCGCCTATGCGGAATGGACGCCGATTTGCGACAACTGCGGATCCTTCGACACGCTGGTCTGGGGCTTGCCACCCGCCAGTACGGACAGCGGCAACGCGGCGGCGATGCTGCCGCTGATCGTCGGCGCGCTGGAACGCCCCGACCATCGGGAGGAAGATCCCGCCGACGCGCCGGGCGAAGCTGACGACACCGACGCAAACGACAGCGACAGCGACAGCGATGTGGAAAGCGCCGATACGGTCGTCACGCCCCTGCGCCCGGCACCGCAGCAGGACTCGGAAGACGCAGAGCCCGACAATGAAGACCGCCCCGCCGCCGCGGGGGAGTCCAAGCTATAGCTTCGCCCTCGCGTCGCTGATCGCCATGCGTCCAATGGCGCCGTGCCGCATGCGTGGCGGATGCCCCGATCGGCATATTCAGGTGTCTTGGCGAACCGAAATTGTTGGTGGTGCCTCAAGAGGGACTCGAACCCCCGACCTTGTCCTTACGAAGGACCTGCTCTACCAGCTGAGCTATTGAGGCGAACCGAGCGTGGAATAAACGCAAGGGTCCGCCCGTTCAAGCGGAATCGGACCCGAGCATCGCCCTTAACGCCGATGCTGCCGCGACCGGCCGAGCCATTGTAATCCACTCAGGCTCTGCCGAGCCGTTCGCATCCGGGCACGGGATAAGGCCGAGTTTACCGGCCCTTCCAGGTTCCACAGTCGATCTTTCGGTGATTCAAGCATTCGCCGGCGGCGCCTTATCCGGGCCCTGGATCATAACTTGCCCGAACCGATCACGCATGCGTCGGGAGCGGAATAGATATACCGAAATGACGATGTAGTTGACACATTCCTGAATGAAATTCCGGTACCGGTCCGGGGTCTCAAGCATATCGAAGGTCTGGACCGCGCACATCGTGGCAAGCGCTGTGAACATCATCAGCATTGCAATCGGAGTGTAACTCCAACGCAGATAATAGCCGACGATGAAAGTCGCGCCGGATGCGGTGATCAGTATCCAATGAAGTGTCTGCATTCCCATCGGGAAGGTCGGGTTCTGCAGCGGTATGAGCGGCGCCAATCCGGTAAAGTACTCCAGGAACCCAAGAAGCCCCCAACCCAGCATGATGAACGATGCAAGCAAAATCAGATAGCTGAACCCTTGCGAAAGCCGGTCAAGACGTATCGGCATGGCCATTACCCCAACATCCGCATCATAAAACGGTCGAACATGCGGTCACTAAGGATTTGGCGGAAGAAAATGGCCTGTCGCACGCCGACCCCGGCGGCATATCGAGTCCGTGGTTTTGACGCCTCGATTGCCTCTAGGATCTTTTCGGCTATGACCTGCGGTGGGGATGCGGTGCCTTTTTCCGCACTCATGTTGCGGAACCAGTCCGCCATCTTCCGCGCGGTCCCGGCGTAAGGTCCGTGACCGGATGTTTTGAGTAGCGGTTCGATAAAGCCACCGGTGATTTCGGTATCGATTGCGCCGGGACGTATCACAACCACGTCGATGCCGAATTGGGCCATCTCTGCGCGCAGACAATCGCTGAACCCTTCCAGCGCAAACTTGCTGGATACGTACCAGGCGGCAAGCGGCGCATGCACCCTGCCCTCGCCTGACGACACGTTCACGATCTTGCCCCACCTTTGCCGGCGCATATGTGGCAGGATCAATTGGGTCAGCCGGCCAACACCAAAGAAATTGACGTCGAATTGATAGCGAGCCTTTTCGATGTCGGTTTCCTCGACCGAGCCATAGACAGACAGGCCCGCGTTATTGACGAGAATGTCGACACCGCCATGGTCGCGGGTGATCCGCTCGACGGCCGCTTTGACGTCTGCTTCCTTGGTCACATCCATCTTGATCGGAATACAGCCAAGCGATTTCAGATCCTCCATGATCTCTACCCGACGGGCCGCCGGGTAGACGATGTACCCAGCCTTGGCGAGAGCTTCCGCGGTGGCCTTGCCGATGCCGCTCGACGCCCCCGTCACCAGCGCAACTCTTTCCTTTGTGCCGCTCATCGCCTTAGCCTCCGATCGCAAAGGTCTGGCCCGTCATCTCTTCAGACAGACGCCACAGGCGCTTGGCGATCGCATCGTCTTCCGAAACTGGGTTGCGGATCGCCGCCCCGGTCTTTCCGCTCATTTCCTCAGGACCGGTCGGACCGTAGAAATCGCCGCCCTCGACCCGATCCGACAGGGCCGCAAAAAGGGACGGCTTCGCGGCATCGGCATTGGAGTGAAGAAGCGGCGCGACCTGCGCTTTCATCGCTTCGCGAGAGGCTGGGTCGAGTTCGTTGAAAAGGCCCGAGTCTGATCCACCCGGGTGCACCGTAAGTGCCCTGATCGTCTGACCGGCGACCTTGAGGCGCCGCGCCAGTTCATCGCCGAACAGAAGGCATGCAAGCTTTGATTGGCCATAAGCCGCCGCTGGATCCTGCTCGCAGGTCAAGTCGTCGAAGTGAATGCGCGCGCTTTTATGGGCGATGCTGGAAAGCGATACGATCCGCGACGCGGGGTCGTCCGGGATCATGTCGGCAAGAAGCGCGGTGAGCAGAAAATGTCCCAGATGGTTGGTTGCAAATTGCAGTTCAACGCCGTCGGCATTGGTTTGCGCGGAGTAAAGCAAGATACCCGCGTTGTTGATCAGCACGTCGAGCTTTCCATGACGGGCGCGAAACACATCCGCAAACGCACGCACCGAGTCGGGATCGCTGAGGTCCAACAACAGGATATCGAGCGACGCAGTTGGCACACGCGCGATCACGTCCGCCTTGGCCGCATCCGCCTTCGCCTCGCTGCGGCAGGCCATAATCACGTGAAAGCCGGCATCGGCCATGCCAACGGTCGTTTCAAAACCGATGCCGTTGTTGGCACCGGTCACGATGGCGATTCTTTCGTGTTGTGTAGACATCCCAGATCCTTACAAATTGACGTTTGTCGTATGATTGTCATCATATTGACAGATGATTTCTATTTGTCAATATGTCAATTATGGAGGATCGCCACGCATACATCATCGAGGCCGCCAAGGGCCTGTTTCTTCGCTATGGCGTAAAGCGCACCGGCATGAACGACATCGCCGAAGAGGCCGGCATTTCACGGCAGACGCTCTACAAGGCGTTCGCCAATAAGGACGAGGTGCTGCAAGCGACGATACGTCTGCTAGCGGACAAGGTTGTCCTGGATATCGAAGCTGGGCTTGAGAAGGTCGAAGCCGTTAGCGCCCAACTGGATGTCATTTTCAAACACATCGTAATCGAGCACTATGACTTCCTGCAGTCTTCACCCAATGCGGAAGACATCGTCGCCGGTGTCAGTGCATCAAGTCAGCAAGAACTCGAAGCCGGTGCTTTGAGAAATACCGAGTTGATCGTGCGTATCCTTCAGCCGTTTTCCGGCAGGATCGAGGCATGTGGCCTTACCCTGCCCCAATACGCGGATTTCGTGCAGCGGTCCGCGACGGCCGCGAAGTATAACGCCAAAAGCCGAAAGCACCTGCTTGAGATGCTGACGGCCTTGCGTGTCTCGGTGTTGAAGGTGACCGGCGCCACCTAGCCCGCCGCGACGCCGTCTGACCGACTGTTTCGCCGCGCGGCAATCCGCCGGAATTCGCCACCCGGCGCGGCGGGGTGGGCACTTGAGACGGCGCGGCCGGCGCCACGTTTGCCTGGGTGGGCCGCGCCGGGTGGCGGTCAATCTTCCAGGATGAAGGTGACCTTCAGGATCACGCGGTATTCGGTGATCGCGCCATCCTTGCAGGTTACCTTTTGGTCCTGCACCCAGGCGCCTTCGACATTCTTCAACGTCTTGGATGCGCGGTCGATGCCCTGTTTGACCGCATCTTCGAAGCTTGTGGCGGATGACGAGATGATCTCGGTGACGCGTGCGACGCTCATAAGTGCCCCCTCCCTGTTGTGTCTGCGTGCTTTCACGCTAGCACCCCGGGGCGCTGGATCAAAGGGCCAGCAGGGCGCGGGTGAGGGGACTGGCGGGATCGCGCAAGCCATCGATCACGTCGAAATGGTGCCGGTCCGGGGCAATGTGGTGCGCAGTGTCGGCACCGAGGCCAGACCATATGTTGGCGATCAGCGCGGTCTGACGCAGGAACTCCGGCCGCTCGGCGCCGCCCACCCAGGCGATCAGCCGGGTGCCGCTGCGGGGCATATGCAGTGCCGGGCTTTCGGCCGCCGCGCTTTCCGGCGTCAGGTAGAGATCGGCGTTGATGTCGGTCCGCAGCAGCGGGCGCAAATCATGCACGCCGCTGATGCTGAGCGTCAGCGCCAGACGCGACGCCACCTCCTGCGGCAGCGGGGTGTCGATGCAGGCCATGCGCGTCACCAGGTGGCCACCGGCGGAATGGCCGGCCAGATGCACAGGGCCGGCAACACGGGATGCGGCGGCGCCTATCGCCTGGCCGATCTCTACCGCGATCTGGGCGAGGGTCGCTTGCGGCGCAAGCGTGTAGCTGGGCATCGCCACCGCCCAGCCATGGTCCAGCGCCCCGGCGGCGAGATGCGACCAATACGATTTGTCGAAGGCGCGCCAATAGCCGCCATGAACAAAAACGACCAGCCCACGCGGCGCGCCGGTGGGCACGAACAAATCGAAACGCTGGCGCGGCGCGGGGCCATAGGACTGATCGAGCGCCGCATCCGGCCGCGCGGCGCGGAATGCGGCGGCGTCCTCTGTCCAGCGGGCGATGAACGCATCCGCACCCGGGATGTGATCCCGGTTGGCATAGGCGTCGTCCCAGTCGGTGATGCGGGTCACAGGCCCAGCCTGTCGCGCAGCCCATACCAACTCATCGCAAGCACCAGAAGCGGGTGGCGCAGGGCATCGCCGCCAGGAAACCGGGCGTGGCGCAACTCTGCGAAGGCGTTGAAAGCGGCGGTGTCGCCCAAAACAAACCGCCCCATCGCGGTCCCCGCCAGCGTCGCCATCGCCACGCCATGGCCGGAAAACCCGCCAGCCGCCAGCCGGGTTTCGCCGCGCACCCGAAAATAGGGCAGGCGCGAGCGGGTGATGCCCAGAACCCCGCCCCAGGCATATTCGATCCGCCGCCCGCGCAATTGCGGAAACACCGACAGCATGTTGGGGCGCACCGATCGCGCGATATCGCGCGGAAACCGATAACGATAGCTTTCCCCACCGCCGAACAGCAGCCGGTGATCGGGCGACAGGCGGAAGTAGTTCACCACGAATTTCGAATCCGCCACCGCCGCGTGGTTGCGGATCAAGCTGCGCGCCGTGTCCGCACCCAGGGGTTCGGTCGCGACGATATAGTTGTTGATCGGCATGATCCGCCGGCCGGCATGGGGCTCCAACCCGCCCAGATAGCCGTTGCCGGCATAGATCACCCGGTCGGCGGTGACGGTGCCCGCGGGCGTGGTCAGCTTGTGGGGGTGGGTAGAGGTCACCCGCGTGACCCGCGTCATCTCGTGAATGACCGCGCCGCGCGCTTCCGCCGCCGCGGCCAGGCCCAGCGCGTAGTTCAGCGGATGCAGATGCCCGGCGCCGCGGTCATAGACACCTCCGACATAGAGCGGGCTGTCGAGTTCCGCGCGCAGTTCGGCCCGGTTCAGCGGGCTGATCTGGTCGTAGTTCAGGTGCCGGGCCAGATGCGCGGCCTCTTCCTTGGCCGCGGCGACACCGGCGGGCTTGAGCTCCGCCCGAATCTGGCCGGGCCGCAGGTCGCAGGCGATGGCATGGTCGGCGATGTGGCTGCGCGCCAGCGCCTTGGCCTCTTCGGCCAAATGGAACAGGCGGCGGGCGTGATCGACGCCCAGTTGCGACTCCAGCGTGATCTGGTCCACCCGCTGCCCCGTGCCAAGCTGGCCGCCATTGCGCCCCGAGGCACCCCAGCCAACGCGGTTGGCTTCCAGCACCATCACGTCCAGCCCCTTGCCTGCCAGGCTCAGCGCCGCCGACAGCCCGGTGAACCCGGCACCGACAATGGCCACATGCACCTTGCGGTCGCCATCGAACGCGGGCCGGTCCGGCGCCGGGTTCGCTGTGGCCCGGTAATAGCTGGGCGGATAGGTGCCGTCCGGCTCGTTCTTGCGCAGCAGATCCATCAGACGTTCAGCAGTAGGTGTTCACGTTCCCAGGGGCTGATGACGGCCATGAACGCCTCGGCCTCGTGCCGTTTCAACGCGGCAAAGATCTTGCAGAACGGCGCGCCCAACACGCCCTCTATTTCGGCATCGCCGGCGAACGCATCGACCGCCTCAAGCAGGCTGCGCGGCAGCGCATAGTCGTATTCATAAGCCTCGCGCGTGACCGGCGGGCGCGGCTTCAGCCCCTGCTTCATGCCCAGATAGCCGCAGGCGAGAGAGGCCGCGATGGCCAGATAAGGGTTCGCATCCATGCCCACGATGCGGTTTTCGATCCGCCGCGCGGCCGGGTCGCTGACCGGCACGCGCAGGCCCGTCGTGCGGTTGTCCGGCCCCCATTCCAGATTGATCGGCGCGGACCCTTGCGGGACATAGCGGCGGTAGGAATTCACATAAGGTGCGATCACCGGCACCACGCGCGGCAGATAGGTCTGCTGCCCGCCCAGAAAACCGTGGAACAGCGCGGTTTCCTGCCCTTCGGCATCGGCAAAAACGGACACGCCGTCGTCGTCGATCACCGACTGGTGGATATGCATCGCCGAGCCCGGTTCATGCTGCATCGGCTTGGCCATGAACGTCGCGAAACAGCCCTGACGCAAGGCCGCCTCGCGGATGGTGCGCTTGAAGAAAAACACCTGATCGGCCAGCGTGACCGGGTCGCCATGCAGGAAGTTGATTTCGATCTGCCCGGCGCCGCCTTCCTGGATGATCGTGTCGATCTCGAAGCCCTGGGCTTCGGCGAAATCATAGATGTCGTCGATCACCGGCCCGTACTCGTCGACCGCCGACATCGAATAAGCCTGGCGCGAGGCGACCACCCGCCCCGTGCGGCCCATGGGCGGTTCGATCGGCAGGTCGGGGTCGGTGTTGGGTTTGGTCAGATAGAACTCCATCTCCGGTGCGACGACCGGGCGCCAACCCTCGGCGCGGTACCTGTCCACGACCGATTTCAGCACGTTGCGCGGGGCGATGGGGATCGGGCGCCCGTCCAGATCGGCGATGTCGTGGATCACCTGGACGGTGACGTCATCGGCCCAGGGCGACGCCGCGGCAGCGCCGTAGTCCGGGGTCAGGACCATGTCGCTTTCGGTCCATTGGTTTTCGATCCCCATGTCCACATAGTCGCCGTCGATGGTCTGATAGAAGATCGAGGTCGGCAGGAACATGCGTTCGCCGCGGGCGAACTTGGCGTCCGGCATCGCCTTGCCGCGGCTGATGCCGGCGATATCGGCAATGACGCACTCGACCTCTTCGACGCGCCGGCCGGCCAGCCAGGCCTGGGCCGGGCCGGGCAGGCGTTGCGTCCAGTCATTCGTGTTCAGCATGGCCGCCCCCTTTGGCCCGGTTGTGGGCGAGGCGGCGGCGCGCGTCAATTAGAGCCTGCCCACCGGCTGGCGGCGCGCGCCCCTTGCTTCGGCCAGCAGGCACAGCCAGTCATGGGCGATCGTCGCGGCAGCGATGGCGGTGATCTCGGACACGTCATAGGGCGGTGAGACCTCGACCAGGTCCATCCCCACCAGATTCAGCCCGCCAAGCCCGCGCAAGATCTCCAGCGCCTGCCACGACGCCAACCCGCCGGGCACCGGCGTGCCGGTGCCGGGGGCGAATGCGGGGTCGAGCACGTCGATATCGAAAGAAACATAGACTGGCGTATCGCCGGCCCGGTCGCGCAGCGCGGCGATGGCAGCGGCCGGCCCCGCACGGTGGACCCAGGGCGCGGTGAGGATATCCAGCCCCGCGTCGCTGTCGTGAAAGGTCCGGATGCCGATCTGGGACGAGCGGGCGGGATCGACCAGCCCTTCGGTGATGGCGCGGCCCATCATCGTGCCATGGTCCAGGCTGCCGGCGCGGTCGGGCCACAGATCGCCATGCGCGTCGAACTGGATCAGCGCCAGGGGCCCATGGCGCGCGGCATGCGCCTTGAGCAGCGGATAGCTGACGAAATGATCGCCGCCAAAGGTCAGCATCCGCGCGCCGGCATCCAGGATGGCGCTGGCGTGGGCCTCTATCGCGGCGGGCACGGTTCCGGGCAGATGCGGATCGATCCAGGCGTCGCCCCAGTCGATCACGCGCAAGATCTCGAACGGATCGAAGCCCCAGGGAAAGGCATGAAGCTGCGCGGTCTCTGCGCTGGCGGCGCGAATGGCGCGCGGCCCCAGGCGGCAGCCGGGCCGGTTGGTGGTGGCGCCGTCGAAGGGAATGCCACTGACCACGACATCCGCCGCACCCGCATCCCGCGAATAGGGCCGGCGCAGAAAACTCAGCGCGCCGCCATAGCCCATCTCGGCCCACCGCCCGCTGGGATCTTCTTTCCGAAACGCCTGATCGCCCTGCTCGCTCATGCCACAACCCCTGCCGGTGAGTCGGGCCCGGGTCAAGGATCGCGACAGCGACCCGCGCAAGCGGGCTTGTCCTTGACGCGGGCGCGACTCACGAAACGCTCGACATGGCGCCTGAGGGGCACACCGCCCCCTCAGCGCCTCTCAGCAGATTCTCCTCATCAGTCACGTGCACGTCGCTTGCAACTCTTTGCCCGGGCGGCACCGCCTACCGCCGGCGCAGGATCAGGGCCGACAGCGCCACACCCAGGGCCACGAACAGAATGATCAGCGTCGCCAGCGCGTTGATGTCCGGGGACACGCCCAGCCGGACTTTCGAGAATATCACCATCGGCAGGGTCGAGGCACCGGGGCCGGAGGTGAAGTTGGCCACCACCAGATCGTCCAGACTGAGCGTGAACGCCAACAGCCAGCCCGAAACCAGCGCCGGGGCGATCACCGGCACGGTGACGTCGAAGAAAACCCGCACCGGCCCGGCGCCCAGATCGCGCGCGGCCTCTTCCAGGCTGTCGTCCATATCGACCAGCCGGGACTGCACGATGACCGCCACATAGGCCAGCGCGAATGTCGTGTGCGCCAGGATGATCGTCAGCATGCCGCGGCCCGCGGGCCAGCCGATCAACCGCTCCATGCTCACGAACAACAGCAGCAGCGACAGCCCGGTGATGACCTCTGGCATCACCAAGGGCGCAGTCGCCATCCCGCGCAGCACCGGCCGGCCCCAGAAGGCGCGGAAGCGTACCAGCACCAATGCCGCCACCGCGCCCAAGCCAACTGCCAACGTGGCGGAGACGAAGGCCACGCGGAACGACACCCAGGCCGCCTGCCGGATCTGTTCGTCGCGGAACAACTCGCCATACCACTTGGTCGAAAACCCCGCCCAGACGGTCACCAACCGCGATTCGTTGAAGCTGAAGACGATCAGCGACAGGATCGGCACGTACAGGAATACGAACCCCGCGACGGTCGCCCAGACCAGCCAGCCGCCGCCCCTCATGCCCGGGCCATCGCGCGTTGCATCCACAGCAATGGGCCCACGATCAAAACCAGCATGGCGATGGCCACGGCGCTCGCCACCGGCCAGTCGCGGTTAGAAAAGAACTCCGCCCACAGGACCGCGCCGATCATCAACGTATCCGGCCCGCCCAGCAGCGCCGGGATCACGAACTCCCCAATCGCGGGGATGAAGACCAGCATCGAGCCCGCCAGAATCCCCGGCAGCGACAGGGGCACCGTGACCCGCCAGAAGGTCGCGAACCGGCTGGCGCCCAGATCGGCGGACGCCTCCAAGAGCGTGCCGTCGAGCTTCACCAGCACTGCGTAAAGCGGCAGGATCATGAAGGGCAGATAGGTATAGACGATGCCCAGATAGACCGCCCAATCGGTTTGCAGGATCTGCAGCGGCTGGTCGATCAGCCCCAGACCGACCAGGATATTGTTGACCACGCCGTTGGCCTTCAACAGCCCGATCCAGGCATAGACGCGCAGCAGGAACGAACTCCAGAACGGCAGTATCACCAGGAACAGCAGGATCGTGCGCCGCGGCTCGGGGCTGCGCGCGATGACATAGGCCATAGGATAGCCGATCAGCAACGCCAGTACGGTGGAGATCCCGGCGATGCGGATCGAACTGAGATAGGCGTTGATGTAGAGGCTGTCGGACAGCAGGAAGGCGTAGTTTTCCAGGTCTCCGGCAAAGCGCCCCTCCGCGAACAGCGGGGTGTAAGGCGGCCGGGCGATGGCCGGGTCGAGCAGGCTGATGCGCGCGACCTCCAGAAACGGCAGCAGGAAGAACAGGCCCAGCCAGACCATCGGCATGGCGATCACCAGCCAGCGCATTAGCCGGGCCTCATTGCGTCAGCACCACGCCGGCGGCGGCGGGAAAACTGACCCAAACCCGTTCGTCCCAAACGATCGGCCCACCCGGCGGCGGGTCGCCCGCATTCGCGACACTGACTTTCAGCGACAGACCACCCGCATCGAGTTTGTAGACGGTGATGTCGCCCATATAGGCGTAGTCTATCACCGTCGCCTCCAGCACATTGGCAGCCGCGGGGAGGTCACGGCTGAGGCGCATCTTTTCGGGCCGCACCGCCACGGCCACCGATTGACCGGCGGTCAGCCCGGCGACGGGGTCGACCAGCACCGGGCCATGGGCGCAGGCGACGCGCATCGCATCGGGGGCGGCGGCATCGACCTTACCCTCGAACAGGTTCACGCTGCCCACGAAATCAGCCACGAAGCGGCTGCCGGGGCGTTCATAGACATCGCGCGGCTCACCCACTTGGACGATACGACCCGCATCCATCACACCGATCCGTGTGGACAGTGTCATCGCCTCCTCTTGGTCGTGGGTCACCACGATAAAGGTGATACCCAGCGCGTCCTGGATGCGCATCAGCTCGAACTGGGTCTCCTCCCGCAACTTCTTGTCCAGCGCGCCCAAGGGTTCATCCAGCAGCAGAAGCTTGGGCCGTTTGACGAGGCTGCGCGCCAAGGCCACGCGCTGCCGCTGGCCGCCGGACAGCTGATGCGGGCGGCGGCGTTCCAGCCCGGTCAGTTGCACCAGACGCAGCATTTCAGCCACTTTTTCCATCGCCTGGGCCCGCGCCACGCCTTCACGCAGCAAACCATAGGCGACGTTGCGCTCCACGCTCATATGCGGAAACAGCGCATAGGACTGGAACATCATATTGGTCGGCCGCCGGTCGGGCGGCACGCCGGCCATGTCGCTGCCGTCGATTGTGATCCGGCCCGCGCTGGGGGTTTCGAAACCCGCCAGCATCCGCAACAGCGTGGACTTGCCGCAGCCCGAACCGCCCAGCAGGCCGAAGATCTCGCCCCGCCAGATATCCAACGACACCTGCTGCACCGCCGCGACCTCCCCGAAGTCCTTCGACAGGCCATCGAGCCGCACGAAAGGCGGCTCGTGCCCCTCGCGCCAGGGCTTGCGCTCGCCTGCGGTGCGGGTGTCTTTCACCGGCGTGTCTATTGCCCGGTTTTCACGCTGGTCCAAAGCCGGGTGACGGTGCGGTCGGCGCGGGCATCATAGACCGCGGCACCGTAGAGCCGGTCTTTGACATCCGAACCCGGGAAGATGCCGGGATCGCCGGTAATCTCCGGGTCGACCAGATCCATCGAGGCGGCATTGGCGTTGGCGTACCAGACATAATTGGTGATATCGGCCGTGATCTGCGCATCCATCACGAAATTGATGAAGGCATGCGCGGCATCGGGGTTCGGCGCGTCCGTAGGGATCGCCAGCATGTCGAACCATTGCAGCGCGCCCTCTTTGGGGATGACGTATTCGATTTCCACCCCGTTTTCGGCCTCGGCCGCACGGTCGCGCGCCTGGAACATATCGCCGGACCAACCGACGGAGACGCAGATGTCGCCATTGGCCAGATCGTTGATGTTCTGGCTGTTGTGGAAATAGCGGACATGCGGCTTGACCGAGGCGAGAAGCTGCGCGGCGGCCTCGAAATCGCCGGTCTCGGTCGATTGCGGGTCAAGGCCCAGGTAGTTCATCGCCGCCGGGAACATCTCCGTCGGTGCGTCGAGGAAGCTGACGCCGCATTCGGCCAGCCGGGAGATATTGTCCGGCTCGAAGACCAGCGCCCAGCTGTCGGTGGGCGCGTCCTCGCCCAGAATTTCGGTCACCTTGCCGGTGTTGAAGGCGATCCCGGTGGTGCCCCACATATAGATCACGGCATGTTCGTTCTCGGGGTCATAGACACCGGCATTGGCCATCAGTCCAGGATCCATGTTTTCCAGGTTCGGCAGTTTGGATTTGTCCAGCGGCTGATAGACGCCCGCCGCGATCTGGCGGCGCAGGAAATCCGACGTTGGCACGACCAGGTCATAACCGGAATTGCCGGCCAGCATCTTGGCCTCCAACACCTCGTTGGAATCGTAGACGTCGTAGTTGACGTCGATGCCGGTTTCGGCCTCGAACTTGGCGATGGTGTCCTCGGCGATGTAGTCGGACCAGTTATAGATGTTCAGCGTACCCTCGGCCATTGCGGGGGTGGCCAGGGCAGCGGCGGTCAGGGTCAGCGCAAGGCGCGTGGTCATGCAGGTGTCTCCCGATTGAATCAGATGCCTAGACGGTCGCGCAGACCATACCACCAGCTTCCCAGAACGGAATACGGCACGGCCCAGGATTGCCCGCCGGGAAAGGACCGCGAAGGCAGGTCGGCGAAGGTGTCGAACCGGGTCAGGTCGCCGTCGATCGCCTCCGCCAGAATACGGCCGAACAGGTGGCTGCCGGTGACCCCGTGGCCGGAATAACCATGGGCAAAATAGGTGTCGTCGTCGAGCCGGCCCAATTGCGGTATGCGGTTCAGCGTCAGCGCGATATTGCCGGACCAGGCATGGGTGAAGGGGGTGTCGGCCAGCGCGGGAAAGACCCGGGCGAGGTTGGGGCGCAGCTTGGCGGCGATGTCGCGCGGGCTGCGGCCGCCATAGATCGTGCCGCCGCCGAACAGCAGACGGCCATCGGCGGACAAGCGGAAATAGTCGAGGATGTAACGCAGATCCTCGACGCAAAGATCGGTGGGCAGAATCTCCCGCGCCTTTGCCCCCAGCGGTTCGGTGGCGACGATCTGGGTCGCGGCCGGCAGGATGCGCGGCGCAAGCCGGGGGGCGGTCTTGCCCAGATAGGCGTTGCCCGCCAGCACCAGCGTGCGGCAGGTCAGGCGGCCGGTTTCGGTTATCAGTGCCGGGCGGGGGCCGGGATGGATTTCAGTGACGCGGCTGGTTTCGTGAACGGTGCCGCCCAGGCTTTCCAGCGCGGCCGCCTCTCCCAATGCCAAGTTCAGCGGATGCAGATGGCCGCCGGACCAGTCGATCAATCCGCCGGCATAGACGTCTGTGCCCACATGGGCGCGAATTCCGGCACGGTCCACCCACTCGAACTCGCCGGCATCGTACCTGGCCCACAGCTTTTTCTCCGCCTCCAGATCTTTGAGTTGGGCGGGATTGGTCGCGGCGAACAGGTTGCCGGGTTTCAGGTCGCAATCGATCGCATAGCGGGCGACGCGGTCGCGGATGATCCCGGCACCCTCGGTCAGCAGACGGCCGACGAAATCCTGGATGTCGCGGCCGTGCAGGTCACCGATCTTGGCCAGACCGGCGTTGAGCCCGTTCACGATCTGCCCACCATTGCGCCCCGAGGCGCCCCAGCCGACCTTGTGCGCCTCCAGAACCGTGACCTTGTGGCCGCGCTCGGCAAGCGCAAGCGCGCAGGACAGCCCGGTATAGCCGGCGCCGAGCACGGCGATTTCGGTATCGTGCCCACCCTGAAGCGGGGGGCGTTCGGGCGCGGGGTTCGCGGTTGCGGCGTAGTAGGAGGCCGGATAGGCTGCGGTCTTGGCGTCGCCACCGGCCGGCGGGCGAGGCGTGGGGGGATCTTCGCGACCGCGGGCGGAAAGCTGTGTCGAGCGCTCGGTCATGGTGTGTCCAGGTAGGTTTGGTGTTCGAAGGGCGAGACGTCGGTGGCAAAGCGCGCGGCCTCCTGCGCCTTGATCTTGAGCAGGGCCTGGGTCAGGTCGGCGCCGAACAGCCCGGCCGGGATCGGGCTTTCGGCAAAGGCGGCCTGCGCCGCCGACCAGGTTGCCGGCAGTTTCGGCGCGCTGTCCTGCTGAGCGTAGAGGTTGCCTCGGCGCGGCGGCGGTGGGTCCTTGCGGGCCTCCAGCCCGTTTAGCGCCGCGCCCAGGATTGCGGCGAGTACCAGGTAGGGGTTGGCATCGCCGGCCGCGACGCGATGTTCGATCCGACGCGCCTGGGCCGCGCCGCCGGGGATGCGCAGCGCGGCATATCGGTTTTCCCGCGCCCAGGCCGCGGTGACGGGCGCGTGGTTGCCGGGCTGCATCCGGCGGTAGGAATTCACGTGTGGTGCAAAGATCAGTTGGGTGGCCGGCATCGCGGTAAGGCAGCCGGCCACGGCGTGGCCAAGCATCCTGTCGCCGGTGTCGGGATCGGCAAAGATGTTGCGACCGTTGCCGTCGAGCAGGCTGAGGTGGACGTGAAACCCATTCCCCGCAGCGGCGCCGAAGGGTTTGGCCATAAAGGTCGCGCCGTGGCCTTGCGCCCGCGCGGTGCCGCGGATGATGCGCCGAAGCAGAACAGCGTCATCGGCCGCGCGCAGCGGGTCGCGGCCATGCGCCAGTGTGAGTTCGAACTGACCGGTCGCGCTTTCGGAAATGGCGGTGGCCGCAGGGATGCCGGCGGCTTCGGCGGCGGCATACAGGGCGGTGAAGAACGGCGCGAACCGTTCCAGATCGTCCAGGCTGTGGATCCCGTCCTTGGTCAGGGTGCGGCGGGTATCGGGCGCGACCGGCAGGCCGGGCGGCGAGGCCCCATCGGTGAGGTGAAACTCCAGTTCTTGCCCGATGACCGGGGTCAGGCCCAGTGCGGCGGCGCGGGCGGCTTGGCGCGCCAGCAAATGGCGCGGGTCGTAGGGGCTGGGGCCGCCGTCGCCCGCAGCGAGCGCGCACAGGATCAGCGCCGTGCGCCCGCCGGACCAGGGCGTTTCGATTTGCCGGCCGGTCGGCTCGGCGATGCCGTCGGGGTCACCATCGTCAAGCGGCGCGGTGCCGGCGGTGTCGCGGCCCCAGATGTCTTGCAGGCTCAGCGACAGCGGCATGCGGGTCGTTGCGGTGAGGAATTTGCGCGGCACCCGCTTGCCGCGCAGGCAGCCGTTCAGATCGGTTATGGCGATGTGGACGTCTGTCAGATGCGGGCGGGCGGCCAGCCAGGTGTCCAGCCTTTGCTGCGGTTCAGTCATCGGGTTCACTCGTGGCGGGCGAAACGCCAGGCGCCCGGACAGGATCGCAAGCGATCCTCCTGGCCGCACGCGGCCAGGCCGCGGGCTTGCCCGCAGGTCCGGTCTTGGTCCGGCGGCGGGCAGATCGCGGAAAGGGCTGCCGGCATGGGTGCTGAGGCGGTCAGACGCGTTCCAACGCCAATGCAATGCCTTGGCCGCCACCGATACACATGGTGACCAGGGCGTGCGTGCCATCGACGCGTTCCAGTTCGGCCAGAGCCTTGAGCGTGATGATGGCGCCGGTCGCACCCACCGGATGGCCCAGCGCGATCGCGCCGCCATTGGGATTGACCCGCTCGCCATCAAAACCCAGCGCCCCGCTGACCGCGAGCGCTTGGGCCGCGAAAGCCTCGTTCGACTCGATGACGTCGAAATCCTCCACCTTGAGCCCGGTCTTTTCCATCAACTTCTGGACCGCAGGAATCGGGCCGATGCCCATCACCTCCGGTCGCACACCGGCATGAGCATAGGCAGTGATCCGAGCGCGGGGTTTCAGCCCTGCGGCAGCCGCGGCCTCTGCGCGTGCCAACACAAGCGCCGCCGCGCCATCATTTATGCCAGACGCGTTGCCGGCGGTCACGGTACCGTCTTTCTTGAACGCCGGGCGCAGCCCTGCCAGGGCCTCGGCGGAAGTCTGTTTCGGGTGCTCGTCGACAGCAAAATCGACCATGTCGCGCTTCTGCTTGACGCGCACAGCGTGGATCTGATCGGCGAAGCGGCCTGCGCCAATGGCCCGGGCCGCGCGGGCCTGGCTTTCCAGCGCGAACGCATCTTGCGCCTCACGCCCGATCTGATGTTCGGCGGCGACGTTTTCCGCCGTCACCCCCATATGGCCGGTTCCAAACGGACAGTTCAGCGCGCCCAGCATCATGTCGAGCGCGCGTACATCGCCCATCTTGGCGCCCCAGCGCGCTTTGGACACCACGAAGGGCGAACGCGACATGTTCTCCGCCCCGCCGGCTATCGCGAAGTCGGCATCGCCCAGGGCCAGGCTTTGCGTTGCCGAGACCACCGCCTGCGCCCCGGAACCACACAGGCGGTTGACGTTCATGGCGGGCGTCGTATCCGGGATGCCGGCGTCGATGGCGGCGGCGCGCGACAGATACATGTCGCGCGGTTCAGTGTTGATTACATGGCCGAACACGACATGGCCGACCTCTTCCGCCGGAACGTCGGCGCGGGCCAGCCCAGCTTTGATGACCTCGGCCGCCAAATCGATCGGGGGCGTGCCGGCGAGCGCACCGCCGAACGTGCCGATGGCCGTGCGCGCACCTTCCAAAATCACGATTTCGCTTTGCATCGGCCCCTCCCCGGTTTGATGTCGCCGCGAGTGTGACGGCGACCTCGGGGAAGCGCAAGCGTCCCGTCAGGGTCCGTGCTGCACGCAGTTGCGGCCCGCGTTCTTGGCGGCATAGAGGAATTGGTCGGCCCGCTGATAAAGGCTGTCGGCATCGTCACCCGCCCGGCGCATGGTGACGCCGCAACTGAGCGAAAAATGTCCGATTTCCTTGCCGGTCGACTGGCTGACCCAAAGCACGGCGCCGAATGCTTCACGAATGCCGTTGCAGACGCTGACCGCACCGCTGAGCGGCGTATTCGGCAGCACGACGACGAATTCCTCGCCCCCCACGCGCGCCGCGAAGTCCTTGCCCTTGGTGTTCTGCTTCAGAACCTGAGCCATGCCGCGCAGAACGTTGTCGCCGAAACTGTGCCCCCATGTGTCGTTGACCGATTTGAACCGGTCCAGATCGATGATCGCGAGGCACAGATCGCCATCGCCCGCCATCAGGGTCGTCAGCTTCTCATCCAGATAGTGCCGGTTGGGCAGCCCGGTCAGATGATCCTTGGACGCTTGTTCGCGCAGCAGTTCCAACTCGCGCTGCATCCGGTCGAGCTGTGCCTGGGTCTGCGCCATGTTTGCCGACACTTGCTGCGTGCCGCTAAGATGCGTGCGGTTGGAGATGGCGAGATGCTTGCACAGAAGCTGCAGTTCCTCACGGGTGACGACCCCGGCCATCTCTCGTAAGGTTTTGCGCAACTCGTCGGCCATCAACTGGCTGCCGTGGATACCGTCGGTCAAACGGTTGTTGACCTCGGAAATCTCGCTCGACAGGCCGTCGCGGATACGCTCCAGATCCTCCTGCAGCGAACTGTGGGCCAGAAACTCCGCATGAATGCGGCGCAGCGCCTCCTCCTTACCGGCGGGGGGCCGCGCGAGCGCGGTTTCGACTTCGTGGCACAGCGCGTCATCATTGGCATCGAGATGCGCCAACAACACCTCATAGATCTGCGGCAGCGGGCGTATTTGATGACGTCGCGTCAATTCTATGGACGCGATCGCCTGATTATAGGAACTTTCGGAGGTGTTTTGGTCGAGCATGGGGGGTAACTCGTTGTTATTTTTCCCTTCGTAGCGCCCGGACCTTTGGGAAGTGTTAAGACGCACCCCGCCCCCCGTTAACGCATTCTTAATTAGTGTGGCGCATTTTAGCCAAATGCGCCGGGTTTCGGCCGTGGGGGCTTCGACGGCGCGTGAGGGGTGAAACCGTGAGAATCTTAGTTGTTCAGCAGAATGCTGACCTTGGACATATTTGGTGCCGCGTCTTGATCCGGCGCGGACTGGTGGCAGACTTGGCCACCAGTCCCGAAGATGCGCTCAGGGCCCTGGCACTGGATCGCTACGACGCGCTGGTTCTGGACCCGGCGATGGAGGATGGCGGCGGGCTTCCGGTGGCTGATTTCGCCAGCTTCCGCAACCCAGACATCGCGATCCTGGCCATCACGCGGTCGGCCTTTTTCTCCGAAGGTGCGCTGTTCGACCTAATCCCGAATGCGCGCGGTGTGCTGCGCGAGCCGGTGCGGCCCGACGACCTTGCGGCGTATATGGAGCACTTCAGCGAAAAAGTAGAGGCGCGGCAGCCCGCCCGCCGCGCCTGATCGCTTAGGCCGCCGCCAGCCGGTCGCGCCCGTGCGGCGCGGTCCAGTCGGTCGGGCTCGGCATGGGGACGATCCGGTGCGGGTTCACCGATTCGTGGCTGTAGTGATAGTGGCGACGGATGTGGTGGAAATTCACTGTCGGCGCCACGCCCGGCCACTGGTAGAGTTCGCGCGCGTAAGCCCACAGGTTCGGGAAATCGACCAGCCGGTTGCGGCTGCACTTAAAGTGCCCGTGATAGACCGGATCGAACCGGAACAGCGTGGGCATCAACCGCCAGTCAGCCTCCGTCACGCGCTCACCCACCAGATAGCGGTTGCCGGCCAGCCGCTCCTCCAACCAGTCCATCGTGTCGAACAGCTTCGCCACCGCATCGTCATAAGCCGCCTGGCTGCGGGCAAAGCCGCTGCGATAGACCCCGTTGTTCAGCGTGTCATAGATGCGGGCGTTCACCGGCTCGATGGCGTCGCGCAAGCTCTCAGGCCAATAGTCGTCGGTGTTGCCAGTGAGCGCGTCGAAGGCGGAATTGAACATGCGGATGATCTCGGAGCTTTCGTTGGACACGATCGTGCCCCGCTGTTTGTCCCACAAAACCGGCACGGTGACCCTGGCAGTGATGTCGGGTTTGGCCGTGACATAGATCTCGCGCAGGAAATCCAGCCCGAACAGGTCGTCGCCGGTGGCGCCGTGATCGTCGGTTTTAAACGTCCAGCCATCGGTCAGCATGTCGGGATGCACCACGCTGACGGGAATGATATCGGCCAGATCTTTGAGCGTACGAAAGATCAGCGTGCGATGCGCCCAGGGGCAAGCCAGCGAGACATACAGGTGATAGCGGTCGCGTTCCGCGGCAAACCCGCCCTCGCCCGAAGGGCCGGCGCTTCCATCCGCGGTGACCCAGTTGCGAAACTGCATGGGCGCGCGTTTGAAGGTTCCGTCCGCATTGGTGGGAAAGGTCGGGTCGGTATCCCAGACCCCGTCGACGAGTTGGCCCATGGCATGCTCCTTTTCTCGGCTTCGTCATCAAGTAGTCCGGCAGAGGCGCAGCGACAGCACCCGCATGCGGCCCAGACTGTCGCGAATCCGGAAACTATGGCCCGATGTGGGGTTCACACTGGCCCGATGCGTCGCGGCGCGCTACTTAACCGGCGGGTTCAAGGTGAGGAGAGTCGCGTGATGGATACCGTTTTACCGGGAGGCGTCAGGCCCGCACCGCACCCCTTCGATCGGCCCGCACGCAAGACCAAATCGCGGTTGCGGCTGCGATGCGGCGACCGAACGATCCCGGTGGCGAAACTCTGGCCCGGTGGGTTCTCGGTCGACCGGGATCAGCCGCAGCTGATGCGCGGCTTCATCGATCTGTTCGATGGCGCCCGGCACATTCGGCATGGGCTGGTCTATCAGATCGGCCAGGACGCCGCATATGTCAGCTATGCCTTTAAGACCACACGTGACCCGCGCCTGGCACAGCCGGCGGATTTCGCACGCGCGCCCGCGGTGCCGGTGGGGTTGCTGCCGCGCCGCTAGTTGCGCGGGCTTGCGCGCCCGGCGTGTCGCGTGCACAGCTTGCGCAGACTGCCAAGACTGGAGTGCCGCGCGATGATCCCGATGCCCTATCTGTTGTTTCTGGGCGATGCGCCCGATGCGTTGGCCGCAAAGGTCGCGCAGGGCATTCGCGACTGGCGGCCCGAAGCGGCCGTCGGGCAGTACCGCATGCCCGGCTGCCAGGCCGATATGGGCCTGCCCGACATGACGCTGGAGGCGGCGCGCGCGGCTGGGGCGCGGACGCTGGTGATTGGTGTGGCGAACCGGGGCGGGGTGATTTCGGAGGCATGGCTGGAGGTACTGAAACAGGCGTTGGAGGCGGGGTTCGACATCGCATCCGGTCTGCACAACCTGCTGTGTGACGAGCCGGATCTGGCCGCAAGGGCCGCGCGGCTGGGCCGCCAGCTTTTCGATGTGCGGGTGCCGTCGCAGCCCTTCCCCATCGCCAACGGCAAGAAACGCGCCGGCAAACGGTGCCTGGCCATCGGCACCGACTGTTCCATCGGCAAGATGTACACCGCAATGGCGATGGAGCGGGACATGCGCGCGCGCGGGATGAAGGCCAGCTTCCGCGCCACCGGGCAGACCGGTATTCTGATCACCGGCGGTGGCGTGCCGCTGGATGCGGTCGTGGCCGATTTCATGGCCGGGGCGGTCGAGGATCTGACGCCCGAAAACGACGCCGATCACTGGGATCTGATCGAGGGTCAGGGCAGCCTGTTCCACCCATCGTATTCCGGGGTCACGCTGGCGCTGATCCATGGCGGCCAGCCCGATGCGCTGATCCTATGCCACGAGCCGACGCGCAGCCACATGCGCGGGTTGCCGCATTACGACCTGCCCTCGCTGGGCGCGCTTCGCGATCTTGGGCTGACATTGGGCCGGGTGGTCAATCCGCAGGTAGAGGTGGTGGGCATTTCGGTGAACACAGCGGCGCTGGCGGAGGATGCGGCGACGGAATACCTGGTGGAGTTGGAGGCGGAGATGGGCCTGCCGGCGGTCGACCCGTTCCGCCACGGCGCCGGACGGTTGGTCGACGCGCTGGCATGAGCTTCACCGTCTCCACCGACCGGCTGGCGCTGAAACGGCCGTTCACCATCGCCCGCGGCACCCGTACGCATGCGCATGTGCTGCGCGTCGCGGTCACGCGCGACGGGGTCACCGGCCAGGGCGAGTGCCTGCCCTATGCACGTTATGGCGAGACCTTGGAAAGCGTGACCCAGGCGATTGCGGCACTACCGCACGGGATCGACCGCGAGGCGTTGCAAACCGCCCTGCCAGCCGGTGCCGCGCGCAACGCGATCGATTGCGCGCTGTGGGACTTGCAGGCCAAGGCGGCGGGGCGCTCGGTCTGGGATCTGGCCGGGCTGGTCGCGCCCGCGCCCTTGCTCACCGCCTTCACCCTGTCGCTGGACACGCCCGCAGCGATGCGCGCGCAGGCGGCGGAGGAGGCCGCGCGACCGCTTCTGAAGATCAAGCTCGGCGGCGGGCCGGAGGATCTGGACCGCCTGCGCGCGGTGCGCGCGGGGGCGCCGGAAGCGCGGATCGTGGTGGATGCCAATGAGGGGTGGAGCGTCGACGATTACCGACACCTAGCGCCAGCGCTGGCGGATCTGGGGGTGGAGATGGTCGAGCAGCCCTTCGCCGCGGGACAGGATGACGCACTGGCCGACCTAGATCGCCCGGTGCCGGTCTGTGCAGATGAAAGCTGCCATGACCGGGCCTCGCTGCCGGGAATGGCTGGCAAATACGACATGATCAACATCAAGCTCGACAAGACCGGCGGGCTGACCGAGGCGCTGGCCCTGCGCGACGCCGCTCAGGCTGCGGGGCTGTCGGTGATGGTGGGCTGCATGCTGGCCTCATCGCTGGCCATGGCGCCAGCGGTGCTGGTGGCGCAGGGTGCGGCGGTTGTGGATCTGGACGGCCCGCTTCTGCTGGCCGAGGATCGTGCGCCGGCGATCCGGTACGACGGCAGCCGGATGGAGCCGGCGGCGCCGGAATTGTGGGGGTGACGCGGATGCGGACGGTCTATGTGAACGGCGAATACGTGGCGGAGGATGCAGCGCGCGTGTCGATCTTCGACCGCGGGTTTCTGATGGCCGACGGGGTTTACGAGGTGACTTCGGTTCTGGACGGCAAATTGATCGATTTCGACGGCCATCTGGCGCGGTTGCGGCGGTCCTTGGCCGAACTCGACATGCCCTCGCCGGCCAGCGACGAAGAGATCGAGGCGATGCATCGGCGGCTTTTGGATCTGAACGCCCTGGATGAAGGCGGGATTTACCTGCAGGTCACCCGGGGAGCCGCGGACCGGGACTTTCTCTACCCCGAAGCGGCAGAGCCAACGCTGGTCGCGTTCACCCAAGCGAAGCCTCTGATCGCTTCGCCGGCGGCGGCGCACGGGATAAAGGTGATCTCGATCCCCGACCAACGCTGGGCGCGGCGTGACATCAAGACGGTGCAACTGCTGGCGCCGTCGATGGGCAAGATGGCAGCCAAGGCGGCGGGGGCGGATGATGCCTGGATGGTCGAGGATGGGTTGGTGACGGAGGGGACGTCGAACAACGCCTATATCGTCACCCAAGGCGGCGCGATCGTAACCCGCGATCTGTCGAACGCGATCCTGCACGGGATCACCCGCGCCGCGGTGCTGCGTTTTGCCCGCGAGGCGCAAATGAAGGTGGAGGAACGGCCCTTTTCCATCGCCGAGGCCCAAGGCGCGGCAGAGGCCTTCGTGACCTCCGCCTCCACCTTCGTCTGCCCGGTGGTGGAGATCGACGGTGCAGCGATCGGCACCGGCACACCCGGCCCCGTCGCGCAGCGACTGCGTGAGATCTATATCGAGGAAAGCCTTAAGACGGCGCGCTGAAGGGCAACCCACCGCATTGCGCGGGGGCAGGCCCCGGATCGCGTTCCGCGATCCCGCCGGGCAAGCCCGGCGCACCGCCACTTGGCGGTGGGGGCCCCCGTGTGGCGGTTGGGGCTTGCGGTTCGGCACCTAAAGCGGGGGTCAGCGCGCGCCCGAAGCCGAGCCGCGGGCGAGCGCAAAACGGGTCACACTGGTTCAAACTGAAACGGCTTTGGTTAAGGCGCAACGTGCGGGGCGGCTTTGCTAGGCTCCACTGGGCTCAGTGATCCTTGGGGGCCGCGTCAAAGGCCGCCTGGGCCTCGGCGCTCGCCTCCGTCTGGTACTTCGCCTTCCACTCGGCAAACGGCATGCCGTAGACGAATTCGCGGCCCGCGTCCTTGGACATCTCCAACCCGCGGGCCTCCGCCGCTTCCTGCACCCAGCGGCTCAGGCAGTTTCGGCAGAACCCGGCCAGGTTCATCATGTCGATGTTCTGCACATCCGTCCGCGCGCGCAGATGATCGCGCAGCCGCCGGAACGCCGCCGCTTCTAGCTCCATCTGGGTTTGCGCATCCATCGCCTCGACCTCCCGCTGTACCATCACACAGAGATAGGCCCGCCCCCGCCGTTGCGCCAGGGGCTCAGCCGGCCGGGATCAGCGGTGCCAGCACGCGGGCCAAACGCGCCGCCCAGGCCGCTTGCCCGCGCCCGTCACCGATTAGATCGTTACGGACTTCGATCAACACATGCGGCAGCCCGCGCTGCGTGCCGTGGCGGTTCATGCAATCGCCCTGCAAGTGGCCGGTGTAGGGCGCGTTGTCGCCCACGACCAAATCGCCCTCCGCCGCCAGCGCCGCGATCAGTGGCGCCGCCAACCGGTCGTCGCGGTCCCACAACACACCCACATGCCAGGGCCGCGGCGGCCGGCCGCGCAGCTGCGGGGTGAAGGAGTGGACAGAGATCAGATTCGGAACCGCGCCGCGCGCCTCCATCGCCGCGATCTGACCGGCAATGGCATCGTGATAGGGATCGTAGGCCCGCACCCGGCGTCGCGCGACCTCGCCCGCATCCACCGCCCGGTTGGCGGGAATGATCGAACCATCATAGAGCTTCATCACCAGCGTCGGGTCGTCCACGCCACGGTTGGGGTCGATCACCAGTCGCGAAAACCCGCTGAGCAAGACCGGGGCCGCCAGCGCACCGCCCAACCGACGCGCGACACCGGCGGCGCCGATGTCATAGGCGATGTGCCGGTTCATGTCCGCCGCCGACAGGCCCAGATCGCCACCCGCGACCCAGGACGGTACTGCGTTGCTGGCATGATCGCACAGGATCAGCGCCGGTCCCGGCGCATGCGGGTCGACGACATCAACGGGCGGGGCAGTGGTGCTGGGACTTTCCATCGCCGTCAGCTAAACCGGGCCGGCGCGGCAGGAAAACCCCCGCACCGCGAATATTCGCCCTAGCCGCGGGATTTTTACCGGACAAAGCGTCGGGCGCTCTGTATACCGCCGCGCAAGGCCCGCCCAAGACCGCAGGACAATGCATGCTTCGCCGCAATCGCAACGTGAAAATCGTCGCCACGCTGGGCCCCGCCTCCAGCGATTACGAGACCATAAAGGCTCTTTTCGTCGCCGGGGCGGACGTGTTCCGGCTCAACATGTCCCATGGGACCCATGAGGACATCCGCGCACGCCACCAGATCCTGCGCGATCTGGAGGCGGAGATGGAACGCCCAATCTGCATTCTGGCCGATCTGCAAGGGCCCAAGCTGCGCTGCGGCGCCTTTGCCAACGGCGCGGAGACGCTTGAGGAGGGGGCCCCGTTCCGGTTCGACCTGGACCAGAGCCTGGGCAGCGGCAGCCGCGTGCAGCTTCCCCATCCGGAAATTTTTGCGGCCCTGGCGCAGGGCTCCACGCTGCTGGTCAACGATGGCAAGATCCGGCTGCGTGTTGACAAGGCGGCCGCCGATCACGCCGAGTGCACCGTCGAGGTCGGTGGCGAGATTTCCAACCGCAAGGGCGTGAACGTGCCCGATGTCGTGCTGCCACTTGCAGCGCTCAGCGACAAGGATCGCGAAGATCTGGCCTTTGTGTGCGATCTGGGCGTCGATTGGCTGGCGCTGAGCTTTGTCCAGCGCGCAGCGGATATCGACGAAGCCCGAGCCCTGGCCGCTGGCCGGGCCGCGGTTTTGGCCAAGATCGAAAAGCCGGCGGCGGTGGAGGCCTTCGCCGAAATCCTGGCGGCGTCGGATGGGATCATGGTCGCGCGCGGCGATCTGGGCGTGGAGTTGCCCGTGCAGGCGCTGCCGCCGATCCAGAAGAGCCTGGTGCGCAAATGCCGGCGCGTAGGCAAGCCGGTGATCGTCGCCACCCAGATGATGGAGAGCATGATCACCAGCCCGGTGCCGACGCGGGCCGAGGTCTCGGATGTGGCGCAGGCGATCTATGAGGGCGCCGACGCGGTAATGCTGTCGGCCGAAAGCGCCGCAGGCGACTACCCGATCGAGGCGGTGACGACGATGAGCAATGTCGCCGAGTCGGTTGAAGCGGACGAGATCTATGCCCAGATCATGGAAGCGTCCCGTACGCCGTCGAAGCAGTCGGTGGGTGAGGCGATAACGGCGGCCGCGCGCGAGGTGGCCGAGACGACGGAAGTCAAGGCGATCTGCTGTTTCACCCATTCCGGCACGACGGCGTCGCTGATGAGCCGCGAAAAGCCGCGCGTGCCGATCCTGGCGTTGACGCCGAAGCCGCGCACCGCACGCCGGCTGGTGCTGACATGGGGGTTGCACTGTGTCGTCACGCCGGAAGTCGAGCGCTTCAAGATGGCGGTGGTCAGCGCCGCGCGAGCGGCCAAGGCCGAGGGTTTTGGCAACGACGAAGACTTTGTGGTGGTGACCGCGGGCGTGCCGTTCAACACGCCAGGGTCGACCAACATCCTGCGGGTGGCACCGGTCAACGAAAAGCTGATCCTGGCCGGCGGCCCGGAATAGGCGCCGGGCGCCCGCCGTCGGCCAAGCCCGGACCCGCGGGCAAGCCCGCGGCCTGGCCACAAGTGGCCAGGAGGATCGCCTGCGATCCTGTCCGGGCGATCCTGGCGTCGCGCCTGAGGCTACTTGGCCAAGGCGGCGTCTTGCGCATTGGTCGGGCCGGCAGCGGCCGGGAGTGCATCGATGTGCCAACTGCCTTCTACGCAAATCTGCGGTGTATCGGACTTGCCCCGGGCGCCTTGGATCCGGGCGCCACTGCTATAGGCCCGTCCCTCGAAATAGCAGTGAACGACATGGCCCGCCAGCGTCCAGCGGCCCTGTGACCCGCAGGCCAAAGCGACCGTATCTTCGATCAGCACCGCGCCGACAGAATAGGATTTGGAGGCTGATTTGCATTGTACCGGGCTTTGGCTTTCCTCACCCGAGGCCGGCAGCGCAAACGCTGCGAGAACCAAGACCATTCCAAATTGGCGCATCGCACCCTCCACAACCGCAGCAGACTCTCAGCAACCCTGCGCAAAGAGGGTAAACGCCCGGTCAACGCGGGCTGCGGTTCAGACTGGGCGCGCCTCCGGCATGTCGCTCCAGTGCGCGATGTCGGGGTAGTGCCGCGCCCGCCACTCGGCCAGACGCGGGCGCATCACCCGGCGCCAGGCGGGCGGGACGAGGGCCAGTATCATCATCAGCGGATAGCCGAAGGGCAGCTGCGGCGCGGTGTCGGGGTCGTAGGACTGCAAAAGCGGGAACCGCCGCGCCGGTTTGTAGTGATGGTCTGAATGCCGCTGCAGATTGATCAACATCCAGTTGGACACCTTGTGGTTCGCGTTCCAACTGTGATGGGGACGCACGGGCTCGTAGCGGCCATTGTCGAGCTTCCGCCGGGTCAGGCCGTAATGCTCGATATAGTTCACCACCTCCAGATGCGCGATCGCCACGAAAGCCTGCACCAGGAACAATCCGACCCCGGCCCATCCGGCGATGCTCCAGGCCAGCGCCAGCCAGGCCAACGCGCCCAGGCCGTAGATCCAGAAGGGATTGCCAGAAGACCAGATCGACCGGCCGCGGCGGCGCAGGCGGTCGGTTTCCACCGCCCAGGAAGACACCGGCTGCTGCGTCAGAACCCGCGGGAAAAACCGCCAGAATCCTTCGCCGGCGCGGGCCGTGACCGGGTCGCGCGGAGTCGCGACGTGAATATGGTGCACCAGAAGATGCTCGCTGCGGAAATGCCCATAAAGCACCGATGTCAGCAGAAAATCACCCAGCGCCCGCTCGCGCCGGTTGGTCTGGTGGATCAACTCATGGGCATAGGTGATGCCGATCCCACCGGTGACCGAACCGAGGGCCACAAACAGCCAGATCTGTTCAGCCGGCGACAGCCAGAAGGTGGCGGCCAGGCACAGCAGGATCATCGCCCCCTGCAGCGGTGCCCAGATCAGCGTGATCACCCGGTACCAATGCAGCGCGCCGTCGGGCGTATCCGGGGACAAATCGTCACCGCTCAACCCCATCGCGCCGTCCAAAAGCGGCATCAAAACCCAGACCCAGAGCGGGATCAGCGCGATCCACCAACTGCCCAAGACCGCCCCGGCGACGGTCATCGGCACAAGGATCAGGGACAGCCAGAATGGCAGGGCGGCGCTGAGCGGAAGGCGGGCGGGAGTGGCGGGATCGACGATGCTCATACCGGCGATTTTGCCTGCAGCGTGGCGCGGTGACAAGTCACGCCAACGCCCTTGCGCTTGACCGGGCCGCGGCCTAGAAGGCGGTCTTCACCCGCATGGCCGGCCAAGACGGGCTGCCGAGCCCATGCGCAACGCGATCCGATCAGGAGTTCGAAATGCCCAAGATGAAAACGAAGTCGAGCGCGAAAAAGCGCTTCAAGGTCACGGCCAAGGGCCGTGTCGTCGCCGCCCAGGCCGGAAAGCGCCATGGCATGATCAAACGGACCAAGAAGTTCATTCGCAACCAACGCGGCACGACCACGCTTAGCGAGCCGGATGCGAAGATCGTCAAGTCCTACATGCCCTACGATCGCTGAGGAGGTCTGAAAGATGTCTCGAGTCACAAGCGGTAAGACCACCCACGCCCGCCATCGCAAGGTCGTCAAGGCCGCCAAAGGATACTACGGCGCACGGAAATCCAATTTTCGCACCGCCAAGCAGGCGGTCGACAAAGCGGCCGAATACGCCACCCGCGACCGCAAGGTCAAAAAGCGCAACTTTCGGGCACTGTGGATCCAGCGGATCAATGCCGGCGTGCGCGCGCATGACGACAGCCTGAACTATTCCAAGTTCATGGGCGGGCTGGCCAAAGCCGGGATCGAGGTCGACCGCAAGGTTCTGGCCGACCTGGCGGTACACCAGCCCGACGCATTCAACGCCATCGTCGACCAAGCCAAGGCGGCTCTGGCCTGATCTCCAAGGCCGGGCTGGCCGCCCGGTCTTTCTCCCACGCTCAATTGATGCGATGCGCTGTCAGCTGATGACGTTTGACGTTGCCCCCTGAGATCAGGCCACCGGAGTGCTAAAGCACCCGACTTTTAACCTGAGACATATCCAGCAGCCTTGAAGTAGTTCCAGCATTCTTCCGGCGGGAAGAGGTCGCAGATTTCTGTGAGTGCATCGATCGTGTCCGTGAAGGACCGTGCGCCGATGCGTCGGAGGT
>JBCDDF010000018.1:0-56277 GCA_039180525.1 Pseudomonadota bacterium | reverse complement strand
TGAATCTGGGCCAGAACCCTTCTTCGGATTGCGTCAGTCTGAAACGGTTTCGGTCTCGCGGAACTCCGGCGTGTCCGGGGCGCGTTCCAAGACGGGTTTGGTGTGGTGGCCGTCGTGCTGAAACAGTATAACATTACAAATTTACCGATTCCGACAGGACCCCACCCATGCCGCGCATCCCGCTTCTGCTGCTTGCCCTCTGCCTGGCGGTCCCGGTCGCTGCCGCCGATGGTCACGCCCATGATGATCACGCCGAACACAGCGACCATGACGACCACGAAAACCACGAAGACCACGCAAACGACGGCGGCCATACCGGGCATGACGATCACAGCGACCACCTGGCGCGCCTGGACGGTGTGGAGGTCTTGCACGCCTGGACCCGGGCCACATCCGACGACAGCGCCGCGGTCTATCTGGAGGTGCGCAACGAAAGCGATGCCGAAATTCGGATCAGCGGCGGCACCACGGACATGGCCGCCAGTGTCGAGGTTTTCGGCGCCAGCCTGACCGCCGGCGGCGACCCGGTTTCGCTCGATGTGTTTCCGGTGGCCGCGGGCGCGGCGTTCGCCTTTGACCCCGGCGGCGTGTTCCTGCACCTTGACGGCCTGACCGAGCGGTTGGAAAAAGGCGCGGATTTCGCCATCGCGCTGTCCATCGAACCGCTGGGCACGCTGGACATCACCGTCGAGGTCGAGGCCGCGAATGCAACGCAACACTCTCACGCTGGCCACAATCATTAGCCTTGGTCTGACCGGGGCCGCGCCGGCCTGGACCGACGGCCCCGCCCTCAGCGGGATGTTCGACGATGTCCGCGAAATCCCCGACCTGCCCACCATCGACAGCCCCGCCTGGGCGCTGATCTCAAGCGTCGATGTGGCAGAGGTCGAAACCGCCGCGGGCTGGGAGGTGCGCAAGGCGTTTCCCGCCGATCTGATCGCCGCCGCCGAACGGCCGTTCGAGGTCACCGGCTATCTGATCCCCGTCGTCCCGGCGGCGGAGTTCTCGCAGCTTTTGCTGGTGCGCGACCCCGCCGACTGCCCGTTCTGCGCCGGCGGCTACGGCACGGTGCTGGAGGTCGAACTGGCCCGCCCGGTGCGCGATGTCGCCGAGTTTTTCCGGGTCAAGCTGCGCGGCGATTTGGTGCTGGTGCATGACACCGACACGACGCAGGCGGTGCGTGTCAGCGGCGCCCGCATCCTGGAATGATGCGCCCGGCCGCGCGACGCGCAGCCCTGTCTCGTAATTCGCACTTTATCACGGAGTTGTGTTGGGTTATATTGACATTTGTTGGTGTCAAATTTTTGTTACGGAGTCGCGGTGAAGCGCAATACCCCTGGCAAATTCGATACGTTCGACGCCGTTTATGACACGCTTTACAGCCGTTTCCCACAGCAGCGCATGACGCTGCGCGATGGCGATCTGTCTTTGATCCGGGTGACGCAGGGCAGCCACTCAACCACCGATCCGGGCGTGCCAGAGGTCGTGTTCCGGCTGGTGACCGATGGCCCGATCGAACAGTCCAGCGTCGATATCGGCGATGGGCGCCAGGCGCTTTCGGGCCGTAAGAACAGCTTTTATCTCGCACCCGCCGACGCCGATGCGAGTTGGCAGGCCGAAGGCAAGCACAGCCTGCTGATGCTGGCCGTCAGCCAGGATCGGATCGCCGGCCTGCTCGACGGTGTCGGTTCGCTCGACCCGCTATACGGCCACGACATCGAAAGCCCGCTGTCGGGCCAGATACTCGAACGCATGTGGACCGAGGCGCAGACCGGCGGCCCGGCCGCGGCACTGATGGCGGAAGGTCTGTTTCTCAACCTGCTGGCCAAGCTGGTGGAAACGGCGGAGGCGCAAACCCGCACCGGCCAGGTCGCGGCGCTGGGGCATCGCAAGGTGGCGCGGATCATCGACTACATCGACGCGCATATGGACGAAAAGATCTCGCTTGAGGATCTCGCCCTGCTGGCCGACCTGTCGACCTTTCACTTCTGCCGCAGCTTCCGCGCCGCGACCGGCCAAAGCCCGCAGAAATTCGTCACCGCGCGGCGGTTGCAGGCCGGTGCGGCCCTTCTGGCCGACCCGACGCAATCGCTGGCCGACATCGCCTATGCTTGCGGCTTTTCCAGCCAGTCCCACTTCACGGCCACATTCCGACGCGCCTTTGGCGTGACCCCGGGCAGCTACCGGCGGGAAACCGCCGACTGAGCCGACCGAACGCGGAGGTCCCGGATCACGTCCGGGACGGGTCGCGCTCAGTCCACGAACGCCTTTTCGATGACGAACTGCCCAGGCTCGGAATTCGCGCCTTCCACCATGCCCGCGGCCTCGCACAGCGCTTTGTGATCCTGCAGCATCTCCATCGACCCGCAGATCATCACCCGGTCGGTTTCCGGATCCAGCCCGCCGCCGACCGCGTCCGCCAGCCGCCCGTCGCGGATCCAATCGGTCATCCGCCCCATCTGCGGCGATCGCTCCCGCGTCGTCGTCGCGATATGGATCAGCTTATCGCCCACGACCTCCTGCAGCAGCGGATCCTCGGCGATCTGGGCGATCAGGTGATGGCCGTACTCCAGTTCCCCGCACGTGCGGCAGGTGTGGGTCAGGATCACCCGATCGAACTTCTCATAGGTCTCCGGGTCGCGGATCACACTGGCAAAAGGCGCGATTCCGGTGCCGGTGGCGAACAGGAACAACCGCTTGCCCGGCAACAGCGCATCCAGAACCAGCGTGCCCACCGGCTTGGGGCGCATCACGATCATGTCGCCCACCGCCAGATGTTGCAGGCGCGAGGTCAGCGGCCCGTCCGCCACCTTGATCGAATAGAACTCCAGCACCTCGTCCCAGGCCGGCGAGGCAATGGAATAGGCGCGCAACAGCGGCTTGCCCTCGACCATCAGCCCGATCATCACGAATTCACCGGACCGAAAGCGAAAGCTCTGCGGCCGGTCGCAGCGAAACGAAAAAGTCCGGTCCGTCCAATGCCGGATCTCTTGCACGGCCAACATCGCCATGCCCTTGGGCGTCTCGATATTCATGCTCCCCCCGCGCGGTCCTGCGGCGCAGACTAACCGCTTCGCAGGCGCGGTAAATCCCGGAATTCATGCGGCATGCGCGCGCAGCGCAGGCGTCGAATTTGACGGCGGCGTGCCAATCCACTACATGGCCACGTGACGAGACGTTCCAATCCGGGATCGTCGGCCGCGCTGGCGATGCGGCCACCCCTGCCGCAATCAGCACGAGAGAGCATGACAGCCTTTACAGATCTGAATCTGGACGCCCGCGTCCTGAAAGCCGTAACCGATGCCGGTTACGAAACCCCCACCCCGATCCAGGAACAGGCGATCCCGCACGCGCTGGACGGCCGTGACGTGCTGGGCATCGCCCAGACCGGCACCGGCAAGACGGCGTCTTTCGTGCTGCCGATGCTGACCGCGCTGGCCAAGGGTCGCGCCCGGGCTCGCATGCCGCGCAGTCTGGTTCTGGCACCGACGCGCGAATTGGCCGCGCAGGTGGCGGAAAACTTCGAAACCTATTCCCAGCACATAAAACTGTCGATGGCGCTGTTGATCGGCGGCACCAGCTTCAAGGACCAGGATCGGTTGATCGACCGCGGCGTCGATGTGCTGATCGCGACACCGGGCCGGCTGCTCGATCACTTCGAACGTGGCAAGCTGATGCTGACCGGCATCGAGATCATGGTCGTCGACGAGGCCGACCGCATGCTCGATATGGGGTTCATCCCCGATATCGAGCGGATCTTCAAACTCACGCCCTTCACGCGCCAGACGCTGTTCTTCTCCGCCACCATGGCGCCAGAGATCACGCGCATCACCACCGAGTTTCTGTCGAACCCGGTCCGGGTGGAGGTCGCACGCCAGGCCACGACCGCGGAATCCATCGAACAGATGGTCTGCAAGCATACGCCATCGCGCCGCGACCGCGCGGACAAGGAAAAGCGCGAGGTTCTGCGCCGCCTGATCGCGGCCGAAGGCGACGCCTTGACCAACGGCATTATCTTCTGCAACCGCAAACGCGATGTGGATGTGGTTGCCAAGTCGCTGAAGAAACACGGGCTCGACGCCGCGCCGATCCATGGCGATCTGGATCAGTCCATCCGCACCCGCACGCTGGACGCGTTTCGCGACAACCAGTTGCGGCTGCTGATCGCCTCCGACGTGGCGGCGCGCGGGCTCGACATTCCCACGGTCAGCCATGTGTTCAATTTCGACGTGCCGATCCATTCGGAGGATTACGTGCACCGGATCGGCCGGACGGGGCGCGCCGGGCGTTCGGGCAAGGCGCTGTCGATCTGCCTGCCCGCGGACGAAAAGTATCTCGATAAGATCGAGGAACTGGTGAAAAAGAAGATCGCGGTGATCGACAGCCCGCTCGCCAGCGCGCCGCCGGCACAGGAAGACTCCGAGCCGACCACCGCCGAGCCGTCGCGCCGCACGTCCGGCGGCCGCCGCGACCGCGGCACGCCGCGCAGCGAGCCCCGCAATGAACCCCGCAGCGATCGAAAGACCGGCGCACGCGAAAAGACGGCCGGCAGATCCCGAAGCGACACGCGAAACCGCGTCGTCGGCCTGGGCGATCACGTCCCGGCTTTCCTGATGCGCGACTTTCGCAGCGGCATGACCCCGGCAGAGGATGACAGCACCGAAACCGCGGATGAAACGACGCCCGAAGCCCCGGTGGAGGCGCCCGCAGCCCAGCAGGATCAGCCCGCCAAGCCCCAGCCCAAACCGCGCAGCCGCCGCAAACCGAAGGCGGACACGGCTGAAACCAACGCCGAAACCAACGCCGAAACCAACGCCGAGACGGATGCCACCGAAAGCATGGCGGCGCAATCCGCACCGGCCGAGCCCGCGGCGGCCCCCGAAGACACCGCACCGAAACCGGCAAGACCCAAGCGCAACCGCGCCCGCAAGAAATCCGACGCCGCGGACACTCCGGACGCCGCCGCGACCGAGGTGAGCAAGACCACCGATGCGAATGTCGATGCGACAGGCGATGCAAATGCCGATGCGACAGGCGATGCGAAATCCGAACCGGCGGCAAAACCCGCCGCACGCACGCGCCGCCGCGCCAGCGCCAGCGCCGCGGCGGTCATCGCCGCCCCCGAAGCCGAAGAGGCCGAGAAAAAGGCAGTCTGACGCCGCGCGCCCCAGCCACCGGTCGCGGGCCCGGCTCGAACCACGCTTCTTCGGTCCCGAAATATCCCCGCCGGAGGCATCGAAATCCTCCGCACGACAGCCCGCCGATTGCCCGGTCCCCGACCGCGCAAAACCCGCTTACGCGGCGTCGAACCGGTTGATCATCACGGTGACCACCGGCTTCTTGCCGACCGCGCTTTCCGCCGTCGACGCCACCGTCCGGTCAACCAGCTTCTCCACCGCCGCATCATCGCGCCGCGCACCGGCGGAGGCGTTGTCCAGCGCCGCATCGACCTCCGCCTCCAGAACCGCCGCCAGCGGTTTGCCGTCGACACCGGTCTCGGGCAACCCGGCGACCTCGACCCAGGGCGTGTCCGCCTGACGGCCATCCGGCTCCAGCATCACCGAAACCACCACATGCCCGCGCAGCGCCATGCGCATGCGCGCCCGGACCACACCGTCCATCGCGCCGATCAGCACCTTGCCGTCCAGATAGACGCGGCCCGCTTCGAGATGGTCGATGACCGTGCCCGCGACCAAATCCACCATCGTCCCGTTCGGCGCCATCACCGCCGCCGCGCCGCTCTCCCCGGCCAGCGCAGCATGGGCGGCCAGATGCCGGTGCTCGCCATGCATCGGAATCACCGCGGCGGGGCGCAGCAGCCCATGCACCTGCGCCAGATCCGGGCGGTTGGCGTGGCCAGAGACGTGATAGCGATCATCCTCGTCGATCACCCGCACGCCGCGCTCGCTCATCTGGTTCAAAATCCGCGCGACAGAGACCTCGTTTCCCGGAATGGTCTTGGAGGAAAACAGAAACGTATCGCCGGCCTCCAGCCGATAGCCGCGATAGCTTTGCCCGGCCAATTGCGCGGTCGCAGCGCGGCGTTCGCCCTGGCTGCCGGTGGCCAGAAGGAACAGGTTTTCGCGCGGGATCGCCTCGGCCTCTTGCAGATCCACCGTCGGCGGAAAGTTCGGCAATACCTCGGCCGCGAACCCGTTCTGGATCATCGCATTCATCGCCCGGCCCAACACGCCGACCGTGCGGCCGGTGTCATGCGCGGCCTGGGCCAGCGTCTTCAGTCGCGCGATGTTGGAGGCGAACGTGGTGGCCACGACCAACCCCTTGGCGCCGCGCATCAAATCCTCGATCGCGGGCACGATATCGGCCTCCGACCGGCCGGGATGTTCGGAAAACACGTTGGTGCTGTCGCAGACCAGCGCCTGCACGCCATCGGCGCCGATCGCCTCGAACACCTCCGGCGCCCAGGGCTCGCCCACCAGCGGCGTGGGGTCGAGCTTGAAGTCGCCGGTATGCACGATCCGGCCCGCCGGCGTGCCGATCACCAGGGCAGACGCCTCCGGGATCGAATGCGACACCGGCACGAAACCCACATCGAACGGCCCGATCTTCACCGTCTCGGGCCAGGCCGGCGCGACCCGCACGACCGTATGGTCCAGCCCGGCACGGTCCATTTTCTGCTGTGCGATCAGCGCGGTGAAGCGGCGCGCATAGACCGGCGTCTTCAACTGCGGCCACAGATGCCCCAGCGCGCCGATATGGTCCTCATGCGCATGGGTGATCAGGATCCCGTCCAGCCGGTCCGCGCGCTCGGCGATGAACGCGGGATCGGCCATGATCAGATCGACCCCGGGCGTGCCGTCCATATCTGGAAAGGTCACCCCGCAATCGACCAGAAGAAACCGCTGCTTCCCCACCGGCCCATAGCCGTAGAGGTACATATTCATGCCGATCTCACCCGCCCCGCCCAGGGGCAGATAGGTCAGCTTGCTGTCACTGCTCATGCGTCGTCTTTGCTTTCGTTCTTGTTGCGGGCGTGGATCAGCACCAGCCCGTGGATGGTCAGGTCATTGTCGATATGGTCGAACACGTCGCCGCCGCGGTCGAACAGGGGCGCAAGCCCGCCGGTACCGATCACGGTCATGCGCCGCCCCCTTTCCTGGCTGATCCGCGCGCACAGGCCCTCGATCAGTGCAAGATACCCCCAGTAGAGACCCGATTGCATGCAGGCAAGCGTATTCGTCCCCACCACGCGGTCGGGCTGGGTCACGTCGATATAAGGCAGCGCCGCGGCGGCGTCGGACAGCGCCTTGACCGACAGATTGACGCCCGGCGCGATCGCGCCGCCCTCATAGGCGCCGTCTTGGCCAACCACGTCAAAGGTCGTCGCGGTGCCGAAATCCACCACCACCAGATCGCCGCCATAGCGGTCGAACGCGCCGGCGGTGTTCACCAGCCGGTCCGCGCCGACCTGCGTGTCGGGGTCGACGCGCAGCGGCACGCCGGTCTCCACTTCGGGCTTGCCGACGACCAGGGGGCGGGTGTCGAAATAGCGGTCGCTGAGAACGCGCAGGTTGAACACCACCTGCGGCACGACCGAAGAGATGATGACATCGGTGATCGCGCCCGTAATCCCGCCATGCCGCATCAATTGCTGAAGCCAGACGAAGTATTCGTCCGCCGTGCGGCCATGGTCGGTCTGACACCGCCAGGAGGCGCGTTCCCGCGCCCCGTCATGGATCGCGAAGACGCTGTTGGTATTGCCGACATCAATGGCGAGCAGCATGGGCGCCTGGAGAAAAAAGCGGTTCTGATTGAAACAATCAGAACCCAGGTTCTTGCTCAAGTCGTTAAATCCGGACCGAAATCCTTTTTCAGACGGGTGCGATCTGAAACCTTTTCGCTCTGGTTCCCGAAAAACACGTCCGCTGCGGCCAGATGCCGGCGGCCCTGCGCGGTATCCAGGACAATCGCGCCGGTGTCGTCCACCGACGCGAACGTCCCCGTCAAGCTCTCCCGCGGCAGGCGGGCGGTGATGTGCTGCCCCAACCGCGCCGCGCGGCCCAGCCAGGCCGTGCGTACGGGGCCGAAACCCTGGGCGCACAGCAGGCTCTCCCACGCGGCGAAGGCGGGGGCGAGCGCGGCCAGCAGATCGGCGGGCGTGGCGGTGAGCCCGTGATCGGCCAGCGCGGTGGGGGGCAGGGCATGGGGCTCCAGATCGCCCGCCGGCGGGGCGGCGGCGAGGTTCACGCCGACGCCCACGATCAGTGCGGTTCCGGGTGCGCCATGCCCTTCAACACTTGCTGTAGCGCCGCCCACAATTGAAGAGGATCGCGCCCGGGCCGAGGGGGGGCGCAATCGCGCCCGCCCCGGGGGCGGGTCGGGCGCGATCCGGGGCTGACGCCCCGGGGGGTCCCGGTAAGGCAGCGATACACCGTCCTGCGGCGGCGTAAGCGGCACCGTCTCCAGCAAGATCCCCGCGACCTTACCGCCGTCCAGCAGCACATCATTCGGCCATTTCAACGCCAGCGCGTCGCGGGCCACGCCCAACGCCTCGAATGCCTCGGCCAATGCCAGCGACGCGGTGAAAGACCGCAGCGCCGCCGCGGCCGGACCGCCGGGCGGCGTCAACACGGCCGATGCCGCGAAATTGCCCGCCGCCATCGCCCAGGCCCGCCCGCGCCGGCCCCGCGCCGCGGTCTGGCGGTCGGCGCGCAGCCAGAAGGGTGGGTCGGTCTCTGCCAGCCGCCGCGCGGCCTCGGCATTGGTGCTGTCGGTGGTGGCGATCTCCAACCGGCCCCAGCCGGCGGGCCAGGCGCTCAATTGACCAGCGTCGCCGCCGCCCTCGCCGCCGCGTGGTCGACGCCGAACAGGTTGATGACCCCCAGCACCATCGCCGCACTCGATGCGCCCAGCAGCAGCCAGTGCGCCGCCGGCATGGTGCCGTCCAACCCCTCCGCCGGGTCGCCGAAATACAGCAGATAGACGATGCGCAGATAGTAAAACGCCGCGATGACCGAGGCGATCACACCGGCCACCGCCAGCCAGACCAGCCCCGCCTCCACCGCCGCGGTCAGCACGAAGAACTTGCCCCAGAACCCGACCAGCGGCGGCAGCCCCGCCAATGACAACATCAGGATCGCCAGGCACAACGCCCGCGCCGGCTCCACCCGGCTGTAAAGCCCCAGCGCCGCGATATCGGTCACCGCCGTGCCGTCGCGGCTCATGTTCAGGATAAAGGCGAACACGCCGACATTCATGGTGACATAGATGGCGAGGTAGATCAGCATCGCCTCCGCCCCCTGCGCCGTGCCGGCCGCCAGGCCCATCAGCACAAAGCCCATATGCCCGATCGAGGAATAGGCCATCAGGCGTTTGATGTTGGTCTGCCCGATCGCCGCCACCGCGCCCAGAAACATCGACGCGACCGACAGAAAGGCCAGTATCTGCTGCCAGTCGGGCACCGCGGCGCCGAACCCGTCATGCACCAGCCGCGCGAACATCGCCGCCGCCGCCACCTTGGGCGCGGTGGCGAACAGCCCGGTCACCGGCGTCGGCGCACCCTCATAGACGTCGGGCGTCCACATATGGAACGGCGCGGCAGAGACCTTGAACGCCATGCCCGCGCACAAGAACACCAGCCCGAACAGCATCGCCAGCGACATCTCGCCCGCGGCGATCACCGCGGTGATGCCATCGAACCCGGTGGTGCCGGCGCTGCCATAGACCAGCGAACAGCCATAAAGCAGCAGGCCCGAGGACAGCGCGCCCAGCACGAAGTATTTCAGCCCGGCCTCGGTCGAGCGCAGGCTGTCGCGCCGGAACGCCGCAATCACGTAAAGCGACAGCGACTGCAGCTCCAACCCCATGTAGAGGACCATCAGATCATGCGCCGACACCATGATCATCATGCCCACGCTGGCCAGCGCCACCAGCACCGGGAACTCGAACTTCATCAGCCCGGTACGGATCAGATAGGCATCCGACAACAGCAGCAGCGCCGCCGCGCCCCACAGCAGCGTGACCTTGGCGTAACGGGCAAAACCGTCATTGACGAAACTGCCCTCGAACGCGGTGCGCGCGCCCTCTGGCGTGACGCCGATCCAGGCGCCGACCGCGGCCAGCACCACGACCGTGGCCCACAGCACCAAGCGTGAGGCCGCATCGTGGTTGCGGGCAAACACCCCGAACATCAGCGCCACCATGGCAAAGCCGGTGATCACAAGCTCGGGCAGGATGACGGACAGGTCTTGGGCGATCATGTAGAGGGCCCCTCGATATTCGCGCCGTGTATGAACGTAGCACCCATGGTGCCGAGGGGCGTGCCCGACCTGGAGGGCGCACGCGCGCCCTCCGTGGGGAGATCGGGCGCGGCCCGGCGGTGCCACCGGGCGGTTCGGTTTTCGATGTCGTACAGCAGCATCATTGCTCCGCCACCTGCACCGGCGCATCGGCCAGCGCCAACTGATAATTCTCCAACAGCGCCGACACCGACGGCCCGATGATGTCCAGCACCAGCGCCGGATAGACCCCCAGCAAGATCGTCATCACCACCAGCGGCGCGAACAGCACCCTCTCGCGCCCGCTCATGTCCGAAATCTGTTTCAGGCTTTCCTTGATCAGATCGCCGAACACCACCCGGCGGTAAAGCCACAACGCGTAGGCCGCCGACAGGATCACCCCGGTGGCCGCGATGAACGCAACCAAAGTGTTGGCCTGGAACGCGCCGGCCATGGTCAGGAACTCGCCCACGAACCCGGACGTGCCCGGCAGCCCGACATTGCCCATGGTAAAAAGCATGAAGATCAGCGCGAATGCCGGCATCCGGATCACCAGCCCGCCATAGGCCGCGATCTCGCGCGTATGCATCCGGTCATAGATCACGCCCACGGTCAAAAACAGCGCGCCAGAGATGAACCCGTGGCTCAGCATCTGGAAAATCGCCCCGTCGATGCCCTGCTGATTGGCCGCGAAAATCCCCATCGTCACAAAGCCCATATGCGCGACCGAGGAATAGGCGATCAGCTTTTTCATGTCCTCCTGCATCATCGCGACCAGCGAGGTATAGACGATCGCGATCACGCTCAGCGTAAAGACGAAATTCGCCATCAGGTCGCTGGCAACCGGGAACATCGGCAGGCTGAAGCGCAGGAACCCGTAACCGCCCATCTTCAGCAGGATCGCGGCCAGCACCACCGACCCGGCGGTGGGCGCCTGCACATGCGCATCCGGCAGCCAGGTATGCACCGGCCACATCGGCATCTTGACCGCGAAACTGGCAAAGAACGCCAGCCACAGCAGCGTCTGCACCCCGCCGACGATCTGCCAGCCGAACAGGTCCAGCACGTCGGCGGAGAACTCATGCGCCAGCAGCCGTTCGATATCGGTGGTCTGCGCGTCCATATACATCGCGATCATCGCGACCAGCATCAGCAGGCTGCCCAAAAGCGTGTAGAGGAAGAACTTGAACGAGGCATAGATGCGTTCCTTCCCGCCCCAGATGCCGATGATCAGGAACATCGGGATCAGCCCGGCCTCGAAGAAGAAATAGAACAGCACCAGATCCAGCGCGCAAAAGACGCCGATCATCAGCGTCTCCAGCAGCAGAAACGCGATCATGTATTCCTTGACGCGGTGCTCCACATGCCAGGACGCGCCGATCACGATGGGCATCAGAAACGTCGTCAGCATCACGAACAGGACTGAGATCCCGTCGACGCCCATCTTATAGGTCAGCCCGCCGATCCAGTCGGTTTCCTCGACGAACTGAAAGCCCGGGTTTTCGGGGTCGAACCCGGCCAGCACGATCAGCGACAACAGGAACGTGACGCTGGTGACCATCAGCGCCAGCCGTTTCGCGTTCAGTTGCGCCGCCGCATCCTCGCCCCGCATCAGCGCGGCCAGCACGACCGCGCCGATCAGGGGCAGAAAGGTGATCAGCGACAGCAGGTTGTCCATCAGCCGAAGGCCCCCAGCAGCATCCAGGTCAACAGCACCGCAAGACCGACGAACATCGCGAACGCATAGTGAAAGACATATCCCGATTGCGCCTTGCCGGCGAGCCGGGTCAGGAACGGGATGATCCCCATGGCCAACCCGTTGATGCCGCCGTCGATGGTGCGCCCGTCGCCCTGTTTCCACAGGAACCGGCCCAGGAAGCGGGCGGGGCGGACGAACAGAACGTCATAAAGCTCGTCGAAGTACCACTTGTTCAGCAGGAACCGGTACAGCCCCGGATTGGCCTCGGCCAGCCGGCGCGGCATGTCGGGCGCGCGGATGTAGAACACATAGGCCGTCGCCAGACCCAGCAGCATGGCGATGAACGGCGCCAGCTTCACCCAGGTCGGCACGTAGTGGTAATCCAGCAGCACGATACCGGTGTCGACATGGGCCTTGTCGCCATGACCGGCGTCGCCATGATCCCCGCCGTGACCGTCGGCACCATGATCGTCGGCACCATGATCCTCCGTGGCCGCGCCTCCGTGGCCCTCCCCATGCCCGTCGCCGCCATGGCTCGCCTCGGCCAGGCCCGCGTTATAGACCGCCGGCCCGAAGAAACTTTCGGCGTTCTTACCCACGAAGGCATTGTAGTAAACCATCCCCGCCAGCACCGAGCCCACCGCCAGCACCACCAGCGGCGCGGTCATCACCCGCGGGCTTTCATGGGCGTGGTCATGGGTATGCGCATCGCCCCGGGGCTGGCCGTAAAAGGTCATGAAGATCAGCCGCCAGGAATAGAAACTGGTGAACAGCGCGGCAATGGTCAGCATCCAGAACGCATAGCCCGACCCGCCGGCCCAGGCGCCCTCGATGATCGCGTCCTTCGATACGAACCCGGCAAAGCCGATCGGCAGCCCGAACATGTCATAGCTCAAGGGAATGCCGACCCCGGTGATCGCCAGCGTGCCGATCATCATCGCCCAGAACGTTACCGGCACCTTGTGCCGCAGCCCGCCATAGTTGCGCATGTCCTGTTCGTGATGCATCGCATGGATGACCGAGCCCGCGCCCAGAAACAGCATCGCCTTGAAGGCCGCGTGGGTGAACAGGTGGAACATCGCCGCCTGGTAGAAGCCCACGCCTGCGGCCGCGAACATATAGCCCAACTGCGAACAGGTCGAATACGCGATCACCCGCTTGATGTCGTTCTGCACCAGCCCGACCGTGGCGGCGAAAAACGCCGTGGTGGCGCCCACGATGGTCACGATGAACAGCGCCGTCGGCGCGTATTCCATCAGCGGCGACATGCGGCAGACCAGGAACACCCCCGCCGTCACCATGGTTGCGGCGTGGATCAGGGCGGACACCGGCGTCGGCCCTTCCATCGCGTCGGGAAGCCAGGTGTGCAGCAGCAGTTGCGCCGACTTGCCCATCGCACCGATGAACAGAAGGAAAGCGATCAACTCGGCCGCGTTCCAATCCGTCCACAGGAACCGGATCGAGGTTTCCGCCAAGTCAGGCGCCGCCGCGAAGATCACGTCGAATTGGATGGAATCGACCAGGAAGAACACCGCGAAAATGCCCAGCGCAAAGCCGAAATCGCCCACGCGGTTGACGATGAATGCCTTCATAGCGGCGTTGTTGGCGCTGGGTTTGCGGTAGTAGAACCCGATCAGCAGGTAGGACGCGACGCCCACCCCCTCCCAGCCGAAGAAAATCTGCAGCAGGTTGTCGGATGTCACCAGCATCAGCATGGCAAAGGTGAAGAAGGACAGATAGGCGAAAAACCGGGGGCGGTAGCTTTCGCCCTCCTTCCAGTTCTCGTCATGCGCCATGTAGCCGAAACTATACAGATGGACGAGCGCGGAGACGCTGGTCACCACCACCAGCATGATCGCGGTCAGCGTGTCCAAGCGGATCGACCAGGATGCCGCCATCGTGCCGCTCTCGACCCAGCGGAACAGCTCGATCGTGGCGCTGTCGCCGCCGTCATGGGTCAGAAACACGACCCAGCTCAGCACGGCCGCCAGAAACAGCAGCGCGGTCGCTGTGACCGTGGCGCCGCGCTCGCCGATGAAGCGGTGGCCGAAACCGCAGATCAGCGCGCCGATCAGCGGGGCGAAGAGGATGATGGTGGGCAAGTCTTACCCCTTCATGACGTTGACATCCTCGACCCGGATCGAGCCGCGATTGCGGAAGAAACAGACCAGGATCGCCAGCCCGATGGCCGCCTCTGCCGCGGCGACGGTCAACACGAAAAGCGTAAAGACTTGGCCCGCCAGATCGCCCAAAAAGGACGAGAAGGCGACGAAGTTGATATTGACCGCCAGCAGCATCAACTCGATCGACATCAGGATGACGATCACGTTCTTGCGGTTGAGGAAAATGCCGAAGATGCCGGTGACGAACAGGATGGCGGCGACGGTCAGATAGTGCGACAGGGTGATCATGCGGCGGTCTCCGGCACCGAACATGCCCCGTCTGACACCCGGTGCCCCGCGTCCCGGCCCGCGCTCATATCCCCTGCCCCGGCTTGACGTCCTTCAACTCCACCGCCGTCGCCGGATCGCGATAGATCTGGGCAAGGATGTCCTGGCGCTTGACGTCCTCGCGGTGACGCAGGGTCAGTACGATCGCGCCGACCATGGCCACGAACAGGATCAGACTGGCGGCCTGGAACAGGAACACGTATTTCGTGTAGATCAGTTGCCCCAGCGCGATCGTGTTCTGGGTCTCTTCGACCGCAGGCGCGACCGCGTCGCGCTGCGCGCTGGCCAGTTCGGTAACCTCCCAAGCGCCAAAGGCAAAGCCCAGCTGCATCAGGATAATCAGCCCCATCAGCATGCCGATGGGCGTATAGCGGCTCATCTCGCCGCGCAATTCGGCGAAATCCACATCCAGCATCATCACCACGAACAGGAACAACACCGCCACCGCGCCAACATAGACGATGACCAGCAGCATCGCCACGAACTCCGCCCCCAGCAGCACGAAAAGCCCGGCCGAGGAGATGAACGCCAGGATCAGCCACAGGACCGAATGCACCGGGTTGCGGCTCAGCACCACCAACCCGCCCGCGATCACCGCGGTGATCGCGAACAGGTAAAAGGCGAAGGCGGCAAATCCCATGTCAGCCGCGCTCCATGCCCTCGATCCGGTCGCGCAGGCGCGCCGTGTGGCCCGCCAACAGCGTCACCACCGAGGCCAGCCCGTCCAGCTTTACGGTCAGATCCTCGATCCGGTCCAAGACGCGGCCGTCCTTGCTTTCCGCCCGGCGGCGCATATCGGCCAGATCGGCGCGCATCTTGCGCAACTCCAACACCAACTGAGTTTCGGGGTTCCCGTCGTCCATGATCTTCCCTCCATGCCGCGTGCCGGCTGTTCCGGGCCTGACCCGGAACCTCTGACCCGCGCGCGCCCCCGCCGCAACTTCGATGGCATGTCGCGCCGTGTGCTGCAACCGCTCAATCGCGGGCGCGCCGCCCTAGCGGTAAGGCGCGTCCATCTCCAGGTTGCGGGCGATTTCGGCCTCCCAGCGTTCGCCGTTCGCCAACAACTTGTCCTTGTTGTAGAACAGCTCCTCCCGGGTTTCGGTCGAGAACTCGAAATTCGGCCCCTCCACGATCGCATCCACCGGGCAGGCCTCCTGGCAGAACCCGCAATAGATGCACTTCGTCATGTCGATGTCATAGCGCGTGGTCCGGCGGCTGCCGTCTTCGCGCGGCTCCGCATCGATGGTGATCGCCTGCGCCGGGCAGATCGCCTCGCACAGTTTGCACGCGATGCAGCGTTCCTCGCCATTGGGATAGCGCCGCAGCGCATGTTCGCCCCGGAACCGAGGGCTCAGCGGCCCCTTCTCGTGCGGGTAATTCAACGTCGCCTTGGGCCGGAAGAAATGCTTCATCCCCAGCCGAAAGCCATTCCAGAAATCCACCAGCAAGAAATAGCGGGTGGCGCGGGTCCAATCGATGGCTGTCATCGCGAAACCTCCTGCTGCCGCGTACCAAAAATCAATGCCGGCGCCGGGGCCACGGCGCACCAAAGGGTCCGCGCGCCCCGGGCACCGGCGCCATTCACACAAAGCATCGCCGGGGCCGCGCTCACTCGCTTTCCCTTCGGAACTCGCTCAGGAACCGGTCGGCGCGGGCGCGGGCGTCGTTTTCGCCCTGCAGATCGCCCAGCCCGGGGAAATACCACAGCCCCTGATCCCAGAACAGTTGCAACGCCTGCACCGCCTCCGTCTCGCAGCGGCGATCGGCCATTTCCTTGCAGATCTCGCCATAAAGCAGCAGGAACGGGCCGGCCGCGAACGGGTCGTCGGGCTGGGCGTCATAGGTGTAGGAGATTGCGCGCTCGGCCATCTCGCGCCGGGTTTCGGGCGGCAGATCGGCGCGGGCGCGGTCGATGACGGCGAACATCTGCATCCCGAACAGCGTCGGCCCGCCATCGACGGAAACGGCCACGGGCGGCATTTCGTTCTCCGCCCCGAAATCCATCAGCGCCTCGAAAGCACAGGCGAAATCATCGTCGACCAGACAGGCGGCGACGGTGTCGCGAAACGTCACATGCCGCTCCGGCGCCTGCGCGGCGGCGGCGGCGGGCCACAGGCACGCGGCCAAAAGCGCCGGCCGGATCAGCATCCCACCTCCATATTCACGATCGCATCCATCGCCCCGTCATACAGCGCGAATTTCCGGGCGATGGCACCCGGCGCATCGTCCGGCAGGCTGACCCAGATCGACCAGATCTCCACCGCCGCCGTGCGCTCCTCCTCGGCATAACAGCCCTCGTCCTCCATGGCGAAAAACACGGCGGAGGCGCCATAGCGCAGCGCCGTCAGCATGGCGAAGCTTTCCATGCCGGCATCGCGAAAGATGCGCATCTGCCCGGCCGAAAGCAGCCCCAGCGCCTCGGCAAAGGCCTCCTTGTCGCAGCCGCCGGCATCCAGCCCGCCGCTGCCGCAGGTCTCGATCATGTCCATATCCTGCGCGGCCGCTGGTGCGGCCAGCAGCGCCGTCGCCAGATATGCCGCCGCCGGATATGCCACCGCAAGGCGCATCAGCCCACCATGCCCCAACGCGCCCACAGCCCGCCCAGATTGCCCGCGTCGCCGTCATACATCGCGAGGCCCGCGACGATGACCACCCAGGCCAGGCTCAGCGGCAGAAACACCTTCCAGCCCAGCCGCATCAACTGGTCATAGCGATAGCGCGGCACGATCGCCTTCACCATCGAGAAGAGGAAGAAGAAGAACGCCATCTTCAGCACCATCCAATGCACCCCGTCGCCCAGGATCCACCAGTCGGAAACACCCGGGAACGGCGACAGCCAGCCGCCGAAGAACAGGATGGTGATCAGCGCGCACATCAGCACCACGGCCATCAACTCGCCGATCATGAACAACAGGAACGGCGTGGAGGAATATTCCACCTGATAACCCGCGACCAACTCCGCCTCCGCCTCGGGCAGATCGAAGGGCGGGCGGTTGGTCTCGGCCAGGGCGCTGACGAAAAACAGCACCACCATCGGCAGATGCGGCAGCCAGTACCAACTGAAAAAGCCCAGATCCCCCGATTGCGCCATCACGATATGGCTCAGGTTCAGCGATCCGGTGGAAATCAGCACGCCCACGATGATGAAGCCGATCGATACCTCGTAGGAGATCATCTGCGCCGCGGATCGCAAGCTGCCAAGAAACGGATACTTCGAATTCGAGGCCCAGCCGCCCATGATCACGCCATAGACCTCCAAAGAGCCGATGGCGAAGATATAGAGGATCCCCACATTCAGATTGGCGACCACCCAGCCCTCGTTGAACGGGATCACGGCCCAGGCGATCACCGCCAGCACGAACGCGATCATCGGCGCAAGGAAGAACACCGGCTTGTCGGCGCCCGCGGGCACCACGACTTCCTTGACGATGTACTTGATGAAGTCGGCAAAGGACTGCAGCAGGCCAAAGGCGCCCACCACGTTCGGGCCCTTGCGCATCTGCACAGCGGCCCAGATCTTGCGGTCGGCATACATCAGAAACGCCAGCGCCACGAGCACGCAGACGGTCACCAGCAGGCATTGCGCCAGGATGATCGTGAACGTGCCCAGCGGCGTTTGCAGAAATTCCGCCATGGCCCTACTCCGCCGCCATCGGGCGGTCGCGCTCTGCCGCCAACCGCGACAGGTCCGCCATCACGGAAGAGGCGCGCGCGATCGGGTTGGTCTGGTAATGGTCGCGGTCGTAGGCGGCAAAGGCCGCGTCCTCCATCTCCCCGCCCGCGGCGCGTTGCCAGTCGTTTTCGGGCACGGTGTCGATCCGGCTCATATGCGGCAGTTCCTCGAACAGCTTGAAGCGCAGCGCCGCCAGGCTGTCGAAGGGCAAGGGCGCGCCCATCTCGGCCGACAATGCGCGCAGGATCGCCCAGTTTTCCTTGGCCTGGCCCGGCGGGAAACCGGCGCGCTGGGCCAGTTGCGGCCGGCCCTCTGTGTTCACGAAGGTGCCCGGTTCCTCGGTCCAGGCCGCGCCCGGCAGGATCACATCGGCCCGGTGTGCGCCGCGGTCGCCATGGCTGCCCTGATAGATCACGAAGGGGCCGGGGGCGATGTCGATCTCGTCCGCGCCCAGGTTATAGATCACCTCGGCACCCTCCAGCGCCGCCTCCAGCCCCCCCTCGGTGGCAAAGCCCAGATCCATCGCGCCCACGCGCGAGGCCGCGCGGTGCAGGATCATCATCCGCGCACCCGTGGTCTCAACCAAATCCTGCACCGCGGCCAGCACCGCCGCGCCATCGGCGCGCGCCAGCGCCGCGTGGCCCAGGATCACGATCCGCGCCGTAGTATCATTCTCGGGCGCCGCGGCCTCCGCCAACAGCGCGCGCACCGCCGCGGGGCCGTCGCCCAGATGCACCGCGTCATAGGTCAGATCGACCGGCGCGCCGATCACGCCGACCTCCGCCCCGCGCAGCCAGGCCTTGCGGATGCGCGTGTTCAGAACCGGCATCTCCAGCCGCGGATTCGCGCCGATCAGCAGGATCTGGCCCGCGCCGTCGATATCCTCGACCGCGGCCGTGCCGACATAAGCAGACCGGTTGCCGATCGGCAGCGCCGCGCCGTCGGTGCGGCATTCCAGACGGCCGCCCAACCCGCCGGCCAAGTCCCGCAGCGCATAGATCGCCTCCACCGGGGCCAGGTCGCCGGCGATGGCGGCCCATTGCTTGCCCGCCCCCGCCGCCGCGATGGCAGCAAAGGCCTCGCCCCAATTGGCGGGCGACAGCTTGCCGTTGCGCCGCACATAGGGCTTGTCCAGCCGCTGCCGGCGCAGCCCGTCCCAGACATAGCGCGACCGGTCGGCCAGCCATTCCTCGTTGGTGCCATCGTGATTGCGCGGCAGGATGCGCATGACCTCGCGCCCCTTGGTGTCGACGCGAATGCTCGACCCCAGCGCGTCCATCACGTCGATCGACTCGGTCTTGGTCAACTCCCATGGCCGCGCGGTAAACGCATAGGGCTTGGACGTCAGCGCCCCCACCGGGCACAGATCCACCACATTGCCCTGCAACTCGCTGGTCAGCATGCTTCCCAGATAGCTGGTGATCTCACTATCCTCGCCGCGGCCGATCTGGCCCATCTCCGGCACGCCGGCGACCTCGGTTATGAACCGCACGCAGCGTGTGCAGGAAATACAGCGGGTCATCTTTGTGCCGACAAGGGGGCCAAGATCGGGGTCGATGGCGGCGCGCTTGGGCTCGCGATAGCGGCTGAAGTCCACGCCGTAAGCCATTGCCTGATCCTGCAGATCGCACTCGCCGCCCTGGTCGCAGATCGGGCAGTCCAGCGGGTGGTTGATCAGCAGAAACTCCATCACCCCCTCGCGGGCCTTCTTGACCATCGGCGTGTTGGTGCGGATCTCGGGCGGGGCGCCGTCCTTGCCGGGGCGCAGATCCTTGACCTGCATCGCGCAGGATGCCGCCGGCTTGGGCGGCCCGCCCACGACCTCGACCAGGCACATCCGGCAATTGCCCGCGATCGACAGGCGTTCGTGATAACAGAACCGCGGGATTTCCACCCCCGCCTGCTCACAGGCCTGCAGGATCGTCAAGCGCGGGTCGACCGCGATTTCCTCTCCATCGATCAGAATGGCGCGTGTGTCGGTCATTCGAACCGTTCCGGTATGTTGCTGTCGAGCGCCGGCCAGCGTTTGAACGCCAGCACCCAGATCAAGATCAGGTTCACGATGGGCAGGATCATCAGCAGGCTGATCCAGCCGCTGTGCCCGGTCCGCTTCCACAATTGCCAATAGGGCGGGACCAGCAGGATCAGGAACAACACCATGCCAAGAATACCGCTCATCCGTCTCGCCTCTTTCCGCTGCCGACGGTCTGCATTCAGCGCAGCCGCACTCGCCTCAGGTATCGCCCCCCACAGTTTGATGCGCAAGCCGGTGCAGTGCCGCAATTTGCCGCCGCGTCCGCGAAACGCCGCGCGCGCAGGCGACTTGGGGTTTCAACCCATGCCCGCCCGGTCGCCCCGCATCCCGACCGGGCCGCGGTCTTTCATCTGAAACCATAGCGAACGGGGGTGTCCGGGTCGAGCCAAGGGTCCATCGCCGCCGCGATCAGCAGCGCCAAGACCACCACGCCCAGCACCACCGCCACGATCTTCGCCGCGCCGGACTTCGTTGGCGTCTGGTAATGGCTGAGGTCGTAGTCGCTGGCGAAGGGCCCGCAACCACTGCGGCACTCGATGGGGCCATAGGTCGGCTCATGCCGTTTGCCGCATGCCGGGCAAGTACCGGGGTTGAATGCCGGCTCGAACCCTCTGCCGTCAAAGGAAACCATGGTTTCGCGCCTCCAAATCCCTGCGCCGCGCGCGGTCGCGGCGTAGGATGGGTTGAAAACCCATCCTACGGGCCGGGCGGCCAGCACAACCTTGCGCTGTGCATACAACCTATCAGTCAGTGAAAAAAGGATCTACAATCAGCGCGAAAAGCACCATCACACCGCCGAGGATCAGCCCGCCCAGGATCGCCACGGCCCAGACCCGGCGCGACATTTTCGCGATGTTCTTGCCCAGATCCTCTCTCGCGAAGACTTTCGAACACGCCGCACATGTTATGAACCCGAGCCTGTGCGGGTTCCGATGCCCGCACTGCGGACAGATACCGTCATTGAAATTGGTGTCCGGAACGTGCATGCCGATGACCTCGCCAGACCGCCCCCGCGCGCGCAACCCCTTGGAGAAAAAACCGCTCAGACTGCGCCCGTCTGAAACGGTTTTGGTCTTAGCCGCCCGTAGGATGGAGTTCCACCCCATCGCTCCCATCGCCGCATCAGCCACCCGCCCCGGTCAGCCAGTTCCAGCCCAGAAACACCGCTAAGACCACGGCAAAGATCAGCAGGAAAATCGCCAGCCCACGCAGCACGAAGGCCATGAGCCAGCCGATCGGCGCGCCGATGCCGACTCCGGTCAAAAGACCCGTGACCCCGCCGCCGAGAAACCCCACATAGCCGCCCATACCCGCGCCGATCACCAACCCCAGGATCGCCCAGGGCGACCGCCAGCTTTTGCCGGCGCTGCCCAAATCGGCCATTGTGCCCAGAAACTCATCCAGCACGGCACGCTACTCCGCCGCCACCGCGCTCATGCGCCCGGTGCGCTTGGCCTTTATCCGATCCTCGATCTCATCGCGGAAATGGCGGATCAGGCCCTGGATCGGCCAGGCCGCCGCATCCCCCAGGGCGCAGATCGTGTGCCCCTCCACCTGTTTGGTGACATCCAACAGCATGTCGATCTCTTCGGGCTCCGCGGCGCCGGTCACCAGCCGCTCCATCACCCGCATCATCCAGCCGGTGCCCTCGCGGCAGGGCGTGCACTGGCCGCAGGACTCATGCTTGTAGAACTTCGACAACCGCCAGATCGCCTTGATGATGTCGGTCGACTGGTCCATCACGATCACCGCCGCCGTGCCCAGGCCGGAGCGTTGTTCGCGCAGCCAGTCGAAATCCATGATCGCCTCGCCGCACAGATCCGCCGGCAGGCACGGAACCGAGGATCCGCCCGGGATCACCGCCTTCAGATTGTCCCAGCCGCCGCGCACCCCGCCGCAATGACGCTCCAGCAACTCGCGCAGCGGGATCGACATCTCCTCCTCCACCACGCAGGGCCGTTCCACATGGCCGGAGATGCCGAAGATCTTGGTGCCCGTGTTGTTGGCCCGGCCGAACCCCGCGAACCAGTCGCCGCCGCGGCGCAGGATCGTGGGCACCACGGCGATGGACTCCACATTGTTGACCGTGGTCGGACAGCCATAAAGCCCCACGCCGGCCGGGAAGGGCGGCTTCAGCCGAGGCATGCCCTTGCGCCCCTCCAGGCTTTCCAAAAGCGCGGTTTCCTCGCCGCAGATATAGGCGCCGGCGCCGTGGTGCAGATACAGATCGAAATCCCACCCCGACCCGGCCGCGTTCGCGCCCAGAAGCCCCGCGTCATAGCATTCGTCGATGGCGGCCTGCAGCGCCTCGCGCTCGCGGATGTATTCGCCGCGGATATAGATATAGCTCGCATGCGCGCCCATCGCGAAACTGGCGATCAGACAGCCCTCGATCAGCGTGTGCGGATCGTGGCGCATGATCTCCCGGTCCTTACAGGTGCCGGGCTCGGATTCGTCGGCATTGACCACCAGATAGGCCGGCCGGCCGTCGCTTTCCTTGGGCATGAAGGACCATTTCAGGCCCGTGGGGAACCCCGCCCCGCCACGCCCGCGCAACCCGCTGGCCTTGACCTCTTCGACGATCGCGTCGCGCCCCTTCTGGATCAGCGCCGCGGTGCCGTCCCAATGGCCGCGCGCGCGCGCGCCGGCCAGGCTGCGGTCGTGCATCCCATATAGGTTGGTGAAGATCCGGTCTTTGTCGTCCAACATCACTTACCGTCCAGCATCGGCTGACACCCTGTCTCAAACGTCCCCGCGGTCCCGCGTCCCGCGCCAAACCCTTATGGCCACGACAAGCGCCCAAATCATGGCGGCCATCGCGGCCAGATCGGCCAAAAAGGCGAAGCGCACCGGCAAACCCAGCGCGCCGCCCAGCATCGACACAAGCATCCACAGCACGATCGCGGCAATGACCACGATTGTCGCAAGCTTGATCTGGCGCCGCCGCGCGGCGGGGTCCGGCGGCGGGGTCATGCCGGCGCGCCTTTGCGCCGCTGCGGGTCGGGACTAGTCGTAAACGTCGCCCTTCTCCACTTTCTTGGAAAACGCCGTCTCGCCGCCGCCCGCCAGCGTCTGCGCCTGCGCGACCCATTCGTCGCGGCTGACCCGGCCCTTGAACCCTTCCAGATTCTCGTCGACCCAGGCGACCTCGGACTCGCCCCAGGCGGCGATCTGGTCGAAGTGGAAATAGCCCATCGAATGCAGCAGTTGCTCCAGCTTCGGCCCGACGCCCTTGATCTGTTTCAGATCGTCGGCGCCGCCCTCGCGCGGGGCGCTCAGCCCCTCGGGCTTGGTGCCACCACCGGCATGATCGCCGCCATCGGCGGCCGGTTCCGGTGCGGATTTCGGTGCGGGTGCGGATTTCGATGCGGCTTTGGACGACACCTTGGGCGCATCGCCCTCATAGCGCCATTCGCCCTTGCGCCCGGCCAGGTCGGCCTGGCCCGGCAGCGGCGCCGAAGGCGTCACCGTGGGGCCCGGATGGCCGGGCTCGGTGGGGGCCGGGGCGGGCGCCGGCGCGGCGGCTTGCGGCGGCGCGGGCTGCGGCGGGGCGGGCTGTGCCGGCGGCGGAGCCTGCGGCGGGGCGGTCTTCAGGGGGCGTGCGTCGGCTTCGGTGTCCGCGCCGTTCAACCAGTCGCCGGTCAGGCCCAATTGCAGCACCAGCCCGGCGATCCCGGTCAGGATCGCGGCCAGGAAAATCGCGCCATTCAGGCCCACATCGGCGAACATCAGCAGCATCACGCCGGCCAGAATGCCCCCGATGCACGCAATCCCCCATATGAACAAAAGGTTGGCCCATCGCGCGTCTTTGTCTTCGGTCCCCATCCGGACGTCTCCCCAGTCAGTTATGTCGGCCCGGCATTGCACGGCCGGGGCTCCGGCAGCGCAGACTCACCGATCCTTGGCCAGATCCCGCGCCTGCGCGACCCAGTTATCACGACTCACGCGTCCCTTGAACCCTTCCAGGTTGTCATCGACCCAGGCGACCTCTTCTGCCGACCAGGCGGCGATCTGGTCGAAATGGTAAAACCCCAGCCGATGCAGCAGTGTCTCCAGCTTGGGCCCGACGCCCTTGATCCGTTTCAGGTCATCCGCCCGCCCGTCGCGCGGCGCCTCCAGGCGCGCCGGCCGGGTACCGCCATCGCCGGGGGCGGCTGCCGGCTCCGCCAGCGGCCAACGGCGCGGCCCGCCGGTGATGCGCGCCACGGTATCGCCCAGCGCGGCCGCCAGCGCGACCGAGGCGTTGCTGTCCTGCCCGCCCGCGAACGCGGTCAGGCTGGTCAACCCGCCCCGGGGTTCGGACGCAAACCGCCCCGCCTGCGGCCCCGGAGGCGGCACGTCGCCCGCGATCAGCGCATCCAGGATCTCCCCAAAGCGTTCCGCCGTCAGATCCTCGTAGTAATCCTTGCCGATCTGCGCCATCGGCGCGTTGGCACAGGCGCCCAGGCACTCGACCTCTTCCCAACTCAGCTTGCCATCGCCGCTCAACTCATGCGCCGCGGCGGCGATCCTGTCCTTGCAGACGGCGATTAGATCCTCCGCCCCGCAGATCATGCAGGACGTCGTGCCGCAGACCTGCACATGCGCCACCGAACCGACGGGGCGCAACTGGAACATGAAGTAGAAACTCGCCACCTCCAACACCCGGATGGTGGCCATGTCCAGCATCTGCGCAACCGCCTCGATGGCGGGCTTGGTCACCCAGCCCTCCTGCTCCTGCGCGCGCCACAGCAGCGGGATGACGGCACTGGCCTGCCGGCCTTCGGGATACTTGGCGATCTGCTCTTCCGCCCAGGCCAGATTGCCGGGCGTGAAAGCGAAGCTTTCGGGTTGTTCAGGGTGCAGGCGGCGGAGCATTAAAGCAGTTCTCTCCATTCCAGAAAGGAGCAATGAAGTTCACCATCGTCACGCGCAAACAACTTAAGCTTGCCCGATCTGATCTCTGAACCATCGGCTCCAAAGCCCATGATGGTGTGAGGCAGCGTGTCGATCAGTAGGCTGTCGTCGTCGAGCGCGGGCCCAACCACGTCAGCGACGGTCGTGCAGTCGCCGTCTTGCTCGGATTGAAGTTGTTCAAGCAGTACGGGACCGATCAGTCGCTCAAACTCTGCCTTAGCGACGGCTCCATCGCGCTCATGGAAGAAGCTGACCAGTGCCTCACAGTGAGGTTTTTCAATAAGACATGGTGTATCCGCGGCACCCGGCTCACGAAGGACCGATCCCTGCTGACCCATAACCGTCGCACCGGAGAACAAAAGCACAAAAAACGCGCTCATCACGCGTGCGCCGTACAGGTTCCTTTTAAGCGTCACCGACCCACCGCAGGACATACTCACCCCTCCGCCTCGCAAAACTCCTGGCTCAGCACCACCGCGTCGCCATCGCGCTCCGCCAGGTCGCGATCCACCAGCTTGTCCAGGATCGCGTTCACCTCTTCGTAGGAATAGCCCATTGGCTCGAACGTCTCGCTGCTCTCGCTCCCGGTCATCGCGCATTTGTTGTCGCGGATCAGGTCGATCAGGATCTGCTCGCGGCCCTCCTGCATCGCATCTTCGGTCTGCGCGGGCGCCGGAGCGGCGGGCACCAGAACCGCCAGAGCCGCGAAAATGGCCATACGCATGCCATACGCATGCCATACGCTTGCCGGCACCCTTTTTTCGGGCTTTTCGGTCACCGATCCACCTCCCCGAACACGATGTCCAGCGACCCCAGAATGGCGCTCACATCGGCCAGTTGATGGCCTCGGCACAGGTGGTCCATAGCCGCCAGATGCGGGTATCCGGGCGCGCGCAGCTTGACTTTGTAGGGCTTGTTGGTGCCGTCGCTGACCAGGTACACGCCGAACTCGCCCTTGGGCGCCTCGACGGCGGCATAGATCTCGCCGGCCGGCACATGGAACCCTTCGGTGTACAGCTTGAAATGGTGGATCAGCGCTTCCATCGAGGTCTTCATGTCGCCCCGCGTCGGCGGCGTGATCTTGCCGCGCGAAAGCACGTCCTGGCCTTGGGTTTCCGCCAACTTATCAAGCGCTTGGCGCATGATGCTCAGGCTTTCCTGCATCTCCAGCATGCGGCAGAGGTACCGGTCGTAGCAGTCGCCGTTCTTGCCGACGGGGATCTTGAAATCGAACTCGTCGTAACACTCGTAGGGCTGTGCCCGGCGCAGATCCCAGGCCATGCCGGACCCGCGCACCATGACCCCGGAAAAGCCCCAATCCAGCGCCTCCTGCTGGCTGACGACGCCGATATCGACATTGCGCTGCTTGAAGATCCGGTTTTCCGTCAACAGCCCGTCGATATCGTCCAGGATGGCAGGGAATTCTTCACACCATTGCGCTATGTCGTCCAGCAGGTCGGGCGGCAGATCCTGATGCACGCCGCCGGGTCGGAAATAGGCGGCGTGCAGCCGCGCCCCGCAGGCGCGTTCGTAGAAGACCATCAGCTTCTCGCGCTCTTCGAATCCCCAAAGCGGGGGGGTCAGCGCGCCGACATCCATCGCCTGCGTGGTGATGTTGAGCAAATGGTTCAGGATCCGCCCGATCTCGCAATACAGCACCCGGATCAGGCTCGCGCGGCGCGGCACCTCGGTGCCGGTGAGTCTTTCGATGGCCAGGCACCAGGCATGTTCCTGGTTCATCGGGCTGACATAGTCCAGCCGGTCGAAATAGGGCAGGTTCTGAAGGTAAGTGCGGCTCTCCATCAGCTTCTCGGTGCCGCGATGGAGCAGGCCGATATGCGGATCGCAGCGTTCCACGATCTCCCCGTCCAGCTCCAGCACCAGCCGTAAAACACCATGTGCTGCAGGGTGTTGCGGGCCGAAATTGATGTTGAAGTTGCGGATCTGCTGTTCCGTCGTCAGCGCGTCGCCGTTTGCGCCATCCATCCTGCATCCTCCGCCATGTGTTGCCGCCACCGCTCCGGCAGGGCGCCTGAGAAGAAGTCGTGGCAGTACGCGTCTTGCGATCGCAGCGTGACCAGACAGCGCGCCCTCAGCCGCGCGCCCAGTGTCTGCGGTTTGCCGGCATTCACGCGCGGTCGATCGTGCCCCGGCAAGGACCGGATGCCAAGATAATCCGTCAACCGGCTCAGCGTCTGCGCCTGCGCCCGGGGGTCGAAAAGGTCTTCGTAGAATGCGATGTGAAGCCGCTCGCGCGGAACGACCGCGGTTAGCTCTGTCAGCATCGATCTATAGTCGGATCGCCGTCGGATGGGGCTGTCTTCGCCGTTCACATAACGCCGCAGCCGCGCCGCCGGTGCGGGCCCGGACGTCTTGGTATAAAGCGTCCACATTCGCGCATCATGGCGGGCCTGGCTCCAGGCGCGGTCCAACGGGTCGCGGAGCAAAAGCACCAGCCGCACATCATCGGTCAGCCGCAGCATCTGGTCGAACACCGCGCGACCCAGGGTGCCGTAGACCGGGGTCGCTTCGGCCACCACGCGCTTTGACCCTGCCCCTTTCATCAGATAGGCGACATAGGCGTCGTGGCTCCCGTCCGATCCGGGCCGCAAGGCGTTGGCAGCGCGAATATCGGCCATCGTCTGCCGCGCGATGCGGCCGTCTTTGGTGAAGAACCCAGCCTTTTTTCGCAGCCGGGTCAATTGCTTGACGCGCTCTGCGGCAAATCTGCTGCCGGCCGGGTCATCCAATGTGTCGAAATAATGCAGCTCTTTCACGCGCCGGATGGGGCAGTCGGGGTGATCGCGCAGATACTGCATCAGCCAGCTTGTCCCGGCCTTTTGCGCGCCGACGCAAATCACCAGCGTCGGTTCGCTCACGGCGCCGGGTCCTTGGGTTTTTCATCCCCCGGCAAAACGTAGTCTGCGCCTTCCCAGGGGCTCATGAAGTCGAACTGGCGGTATTCCTGCACCAGTTCGACCGGTTCATAGACCACCCGTTTTTCGCTTTCGTCGTAGCGCACCTCGACATAGCCCGTGGTGGGGAAATCCTTGCGCAGCGGGTGCCCGCGAAAGCCGTAGTCGGTCAGGATCCGGCGCAGATCCGGGTGGCCGGAGAACAGGATGCCGTACATGTCGAACACCTCGCGCTCGAACCAATTGGCCGAGGGGTGGATATGCGCGATCGAGGGCACGATGTCTTCTTCGCGCACTGCCACCTTGACCCGGATGCGCTGGTTCTGGGTCATCGACAGGAAATGGTAGACGACCTCGAACCGGCGCTCGCGCTCGGGGTAATCGACCGCGGTGATGTCGATCAACGTGGTGAACTGACAGGCGCCGTCGCTGCGCAGGTATTCTATGAATGCGGGGATCGTGGCGGCGCTGATGGTGGCTACCAACTCGCCCCGCTCCACCCGCGCCTCGATCAGGGCGTCGTCCTGGCGGACGGCGATCATGTTCTTGAGTTCGGTGAGGGCCGCCTCGCTCATTCAGCGCACGATCGTCCCGGTGCGGCGCATTTTGCGCTGCAATTGCAGGATCCCGTAAAGCAACGCCTCCGCGGTCGGCGGACAGCCGGGGACATAGACGTCGACCGGCACGATCCGGTCGCAGCCGCGCACCACCGAATAGCTGTAGTGATAGTATCCGCCGCCATTGGCGCAGGACCCCATGGAGATGACATAGCGCGGCTCTGGCATCTGATCATAGACCTTGCGCAGCGCCGGCGCCATCTTGTTGGTCAGCGTGCCGGCCACGATCATTAGATCCGACTGCCGGGGGGAGGCGCGCGGCGCGGTTCCGAACCGTTCCAAGTCATAGCGCGGCATGGAGGTGTGCATCATCTCCACCGCGCAACAGGCCAGGCCAAAGGTCATCCAGTGCAGCGATCCGGTACGCGCCCAGTTGATGACGGCTTCGGTCGATGTGACCAGAAACCCGCGATCCTGCAGCGTTTCCGAAAAGTCGCGCACCGCGGCGTCGCGGTCCGGGCCGGCGCCGGTTTCGGCCATCACTCCCATTCCAACGCCCCCTTCTTCCATTCATAGGCGAAGCCCACCGTCAGGACGCCGAGAAAGACGATCATCGACCAGAACCCGAACAGACCCTGGTATTGAAAGCTCGCGGCCCAGGGGAACAGAAAGGCGACCTCCAGGTCGAATATGATGAAGAGAATGGAGACGAGGTAAAAGCGCACGTCGAACTTCATGCGTGCATCGTCGAAGGCGTTGAAGCCGCATTCGTATGCGCTGACCTTTTCGGCGTCGGGGTTGCGCACGGCGACGACGACGGCGCTCAGCATCAGCGCCAGGCCAAGCGCGACGGCCAGGCCCAAAAAGATGAGAATAGGCAGGTACTCGCGGAGCAGGTCGTCCAATGGGGCTCTCTCGTTTCTCGGGCTATGCCCGGGCGGTTTCCGTGGTACTCGGCGCCCTGGCAGAGGTCAACCGAACACGCCGCCGCAGCCCGTGTGGCTGAGCCGATCTTTCTGCCGCATGCGCCGGGTCCCGGCGTCCTGGCGGACGGCTGCGGCCATAGGGTCGTCAGGCGGGCGTCACGCCTTGGCCTTGCGCCGCCTCTGGGGTTGGGGCCGCAGCTTGCGGCCGTAAAGCTCCAACTTGTGATGCACGATCTGGTAGCCCAGCCGTTCTGCGATCTCGTCCTGCAGCGCCTCGATGCGGGACGAGGTGAACTCGATCACATCGCCGGTGTCGACATCGATCAGGTGATCGTGGTGATCCTCCCCGATCTGTTCGAACCGCGCCGGGCCATCCCCGAAGGCGTGGCGCTGGATCGCGCCGCTCTCTTCCAGCACCTTCATCGTTCGATAGACCGTGGCCAGCGACAGTCGCGCATCACGTTGCACCGCGCGGCGAAAGATCTCCGCCGCATCGGGGTGGTCATCGGTCTCGGACAGGATCTCCAGGATGATCCGGCGCGGTTTGGTGATGCGCAGACCGGCGTCGCGCAGGATGCACTCGTAATCCGGGGGCGTCCCATCCATAGGGTGAATGTAGGTGCAAGCGGGCTTGGCCGCAATTGTTTTTGCAAACGGTTTGCATTTGCATGATGCTGGCCTATGTTAGATAAGATCCGCAACATCCGAGGTTTCGATGCGCCCGCTTGCCGTTCTGCTTTTCGCCCTTGCCCCCCTGCCCGCCGCGGCGGACCTGAAGGTGGCGACCACGTTCACCATCCTCGCCGACATGGCCCGCAATGTGGGTGGCGAGGCGGTGGAGGTTGTCTCGATCACCAAACCGGGGGCGGAGATCCACAACTACGAGCCCACGCCCGGCGATATCATCGAGACCCTGGATGCGGACCTGGTGCTGTGGAACGGACTGAACCTGGAACAATGGTTCGAACGCTTTCTCACCAATCTGGACGACGTGCCCGGCGTCGTGGTCAGCGAAGGCGTGACGCCGATCTCCATCACCCAGGGGCCCTATTCGGGCCGACCCAACCCGCATGCCTGGATGTCGCCGGGCGATGCGCAGATCTATGTCGACAACATCGCCGCGGCCTTTGCCGACGCCGACCCGGACAATGCCGATCTCTACCGCGCCAATGCCGAGACCTATAAGGCGCAGATCGCCGCCGTGGTGGATCCGATCCGCGCGCGCCTGGCCGCGATCCCCGACACGGACCGCTGGCTGGTGTCCAGCGAGGGCGCATTCAGCTACCTGGCGCGCGATTTCGGGCTGAATGAGCTTTACATCTGGCCCATCAACGCCGACCAGCAGGGCACGCCGCAGCAGGTGCGCACGGTCATCGACACGGTACGGGCGGAAGGCATCCGCGCGGTGTTTTCCGAAAGCACCATCGCGCCGGACGCAGCACGGCAGATCGCCAACGAGACCGGCGCGGTCTATGGCGGCGTTCTGTATGTCGACAGCCTGAGTGCCGAAGGCGGGCCGGTGCCGACCTATCTGGATCTGCTGCAGGTGACCGCGGAAACCATTGCGGACGGGCTGACGCGATGACCGGCGACGGGCTGCGGGTTCAGGGCGTCTCCGTCACGTATCGCAACGGGCTGACCGCGGTCGAGGATGCCAGCTTCGCCATCCCGCGCGGGTCGATCTGCGCGCTGGTGGGGGTCAACGGCGCCGGCAAATCGACGCTGTTCAAGGCGATCATGGGCTTTGTGCCCGCCCGGCACGGCCGGATCGAGGTTCTGGGCCTGCCCGCGGGACAGGCGCTGAAACGCAACAGCGTGGCCTATGTGCCGCAGGCGGAAGAGGTCGACTGGGACTTTCCGATCCTGGTCGAGGACGTGGTGATGATGGGCCGCTACGGCCATATGAACTGGCTGCGCCAGGCCCGACCGCCCGACCGCGCCGCGGTCGACGCGGCGCTGCGGCGCGTTGGCATGGAGGCCTATCGCCGCCGCCAGATCGGCGAATTGTCCGGCGGGCAGAAGAAACGGGTGTTCCTGGCCCGCGCCCTGGCGCAGGAGGCGCAGGTGATCCTGCTGGACGAACCCTTCACCGGCGTCGACGTCAAGACGGAGGATCAGATCATCGCGCTGTTGCGCGCGCTGCGCGACGAGGGGTGCGTGCTGCTGGTGTCCACCCACAACCTGGGCTCGGTGCCGGAGTTCTGCGACCGGGCGGTGCTGGTGAACAAGACCGTATTGGCCTCTGGCCCGACCGAGCACGTGTTCACCCCCGCCAATCTGGAACGCGCCTTTGGCGGTGTCCTGCGGCACTACGTGCTGGGCGGCACCGATCTGCACCACGACGACGACGCCGACACGCGCGAGGTCACGGTGATCTCTGACGACGAGCGGCCCCTGGTCGTCTATGGCGACCGGGAGCCCCGGTGAGCGTTCTTCTGGAGCCCTTCGCCTATTCTTACATGACCACCGCGATCTGGGTCAGCGCGATGGTGGGTGCGCTGTGCGCGTTTCTGTCGGCCTATCTGATGCTGAAGGGCTGGTCGCTGATCGGCGATGCGCTGAGCCATGCCATCGTGCCCGGCGTCGCGGGCGCCTATATGCTGGGGCTGCCCTTTGCCTTCGGCGCGTTCCTGTCCGGCGGGCTGGCCGCGGGCGCGATGCTGTTTCTGAACCGGCGCACGCGGCTGAAAGAGGACGCGATCATCGGGCTGATCTTCACTTCCTTTTTCGGCATCGGGTTGTTCATGGTGTCGCTGAACCCCGCAGCCGTTGACGTGCAGCGGATCATCCTGGGCAACATTCTGGCCATCACGCAGACGGATGTGCTGCAACTGTCGCTGATTGGCGGGGTCAGCCTGACCCTGCTGGTTCTGAAGTGGCGGGATCTGATGGTGACGTTTTTTGACGAGAACCATGCCCGGACCGTGGGTGTAAACCCCACTGCGATGCGGCTGTTGTTCTTCACGCTGCTCAGCGCCTCCACCGTCGCGGCATTGCAGACCGTGGGGGCGTTTCTGGTCATCGCCATGGTGGTGACGCCCGGCGCCACCGCCTATCTGCTGACCGATCGCTTCCCGCGCCTGATCCTCATCGCAGTCACCATCGGCACGCTGAGCGGGGCGCTGGGGGTCTATCTCAGCTACTTCCTGGACGTCGCCTCCGGCGGGCTGGTGGTGCTGCTGCAGGCCGCGGCCTTTGCCCTGGCCTTTCTGCTGGCGCCCAAGCACGGACAGTTCGGGCGACCGGCATGATCGAGTTCTTAACCTTACCGTTAGAATTGCCGTTCCTGCAGCGGGCGCTGCTGGCGACCACGCTGGTTGCCGTACCGATGGCCTTGCTGTCGGCGTTTCTGGTGCTGCGCGGCTGGTCGCTGATGGGCGACGCGATCGCGCATGCCGTTCTACCTGGGGTTGTAGTGAGCTTCATCGCCGGCCTGCCCCTGATCATCGGCGCTTTCGCCGCCGGGATGATCTGCGCGCTGCTTACAGGCTATGTGTCGCAACGCAGCCGGGTGAAGGAAGACACGGTGATGGGCGTCGTCTTCTCGTCGATGTTCGCACTCGGCATCGTGCTCTACGGCTTTGTCGAGACCGAGGTCCATCTCGACCATATCCTGTTCGGCAACATGCTGGGGATCACCTGGCGAGATCTGGGTCTGACGGGGCTGTTGAGCCTGGCCATCTGCGTCACGGTGCTGACGCTACGGCGCGATCTGACGCTGCAGATCTTCGACCCCACCCACGGCCGGGCGTTGGGCCTGCCGATGGCGCGACTGCATCTTCTGATGCTGGCGCTGGTCGCGCTGAGCGTGGTGGCCGCACTCAGCGCCGTGGGGCTGATTCTCGCCATCGGATTGTTGATCGCGCCGGCCGCAATCGCACTTCTGTGGACCAATCGTTTCCCCATCGTGTTGATTTTGTCGGTGTTGATCTCGGTTTGTTCCGCCTGGATAGGTATCTACCTAAGCGTGTATCTCGATAGCGCTCCTGCGCCCACGATTGTCGTGGTGTTGACAGCGTGTTTCGTCATCTCGTTTTTACGCCCGCGACTGCCACTCCGCCGAATATGAAATGTGACCATTTCGCGGCGAAGCGCTAAACTCCTGAAATCGCCACAATTCCGCCCCGCTGCGGCCACCCCCGAATGTGTCATTACGCATTAACAAGCCGGTAAGGTTGCTGTAGGATGAACAGGGTATTGAGTGGTCGTGTAAGCGCATGTGTTGCGTTCGTAAAAGGGTAAGTAAAATGTCAAACCGCATGAGCAGAATTGCGGCTGTACTGCAAGGGTTCCGGCGCGACGATCGTGGCTCGGCTCAAACCGAGTGGGTCGTTGCGGTCGCGTTGGTGATTTTGATGGCAGTGCCCGTGATGGCGGTGATCGGTGATGGCTCGCGCGGAGAAAGCGAAGACATCGTCGTCTCCATCCAGGATGCAGACAGTTTCGGCGGCAGCGGCTTCCACGGCGCCGATGGCGAGGTCATGGCCGCAGGTATCCACGAAGAACCGTTCAACCCAGGGGTTGATCTGGGCGTTGGCTTTCCGGTCGAAGGCACCGAACTGGCCGGCGGCGGCGACAGCACCACCGGCGGAACGGAGGCGGATCGGCCGCGGTTCTACTCCCAGGCCTCCGGCGGCGCCCGCCGCGACAAGCCGAGCGCCCGCGGGCAGACCGGAAATGGCATCGGCGGGTTCGGCATCGGGCGCGTCGCCTCCAGCGGCGGCAACACCCAAGGTGCGGATATCGTGCTGCCGACCGGCTCCAACGGCCGCGCGGTGATCGGCAACAACCATTGTATCGTTCCCACGGCCGACGTGGCCGGCGAGGGTCAGATCGACGAGCCCGAAGAGGTTGCCATCGAGCAATCCGGGCGCTGAGCGCGGCCCGCCCGCGGACCGACCTGGCGATACCCAAATAATCTGGTAAGAGATGCGCGCCTGCGGGCGCGCGTCCTGCGCGCCCGCCGCAAAACGACCGACCGCACTCGCCCGATACGCCGCATGGATCCTGTCAAACGCGTCCACTCCAATTTCCTGAAGCGCCTGGCGTTAGGGGCTCTGCCCGCCGCCGTGCCGCCCGCCACCGATCCGCTCACGCAACAGGCGGCATTGGATCTGTTCCGCCACCAATGCGCCAGCCGCCATCTGGATCGCACCAGCCGGGCGATGCAGAAGGCGGGCCAGGGCTATTACACGATCGGCTCTTCCGGGCACGAGGGGATGGCCGCTGTCGCCCACGCGACCCGCCCAGACGATATGGCGTTCCTGCACTACCGCGACGCTGCGTTCCAGATCGCCCGCGCCGCCCAAGTGCCCGGCCAGGACCCGATCCGCGACATCGCGCTCAGCTTCGCCGCCGCGGCCGAGGACCCGATCTCCGGCGGGCGGCACAAGGTGCTGGGTTCGCGCGCGCTCAACATCCCGCCACAGACATCGACCATCGCCAGCCACCTGCCAAAGGCAGTGGGCGCGGCGTTCTCCATAGGGTGGGCGGGGCGGATGGGCGCACAGGCGCACCTGCCCGAAGACAGCATCGTCCTGTGCTCGTTCGGCGATGCCTCCGCCAATCATTCCACCGCGCAGGGCGCGTTCAACGCCGCGCAATGGGCTGCGTTCCAGGACCTGCCGGTGCCGATCCTCTTCGTCTGCGAAGACAACGGCATCGGCATCTCGGTGCGCACTCCGCCGGGTTGGATCGCGGCGGGTTTCGCCCACCGTCCCGGCCTGAAATACGTCTTTGGCGATGGCCTGCGGCTGGCCGATGCCGCCGCCGCCGCGACCCGCGCCGCCGCCTATGTGCGAGAGACCCGGCGCCCGGCCTTTCTGCATCTGCGCACCGTGCGGCTTTATGGCCATGCCGGGTCGGACGTGGCAGCGGCCTATCTCAGCCCCGAGGAAATCGCCGGCGCCGAGGCCGATGACCCGCTGCTGCACAGCGCCGCCTATCTGATCGCCGCCGGCCACGCGACCGCGGACGCGGTGCGCGACATCTACACCGGGACCGCCGATCTTGTCGCCGATGCAGCGCGGCACGCGGTGACCCGCCCGCGGCTGTCCGGCGCGGCGGAGGTCATGGCTGCGCTGACCCCGCCCGACCGCCCCGCCGCGCGTGCCAACCGCCCCGACCCGGCAGCGCGACGCGCGACATTCGGCGCGGACGCGGCCCAGACGGACGCGCCCCAGACGCTGGCCAAGGGCCTGAACTGGGCATTGACCGATCTGATGCTCCAGGACCCCCAGATCGCGGTGATGGGCGAGGATGTGGGCGCCAAGGGCGGCGTCTATGGCGTCACGCAGAGGCTGCAGGAACGGTTCGGGCGCGCGCGCGTGTTCGACACCCTGCTGGACGAACAGACCGTGCTGGGCCTGGCCATTGGCATGGCGCATAACGGGCTGCTGCCGATCCCCGAGATCCAGTTCCTGGCCTATCTGCACAATGCAGAGGATCAGTTGCGCGGCGAGGCGGCGACGCTAAGCTTTTTCTCCAACGGCCAGTATCGGAACCCGATGGTCGTGCGCATCGCGGGGCTGGGCTATCAGCGTGGCTTCGGCGGGCATTTCCACAACGACAACACCATTGCAGTGCTGCGCGACATTCCCGGGCTGATCGTGGCCTGCCCCTCGACCGGCGCGGAGGCGGCGGGGCTGCTGCGCGCCTGTACCCGGCTGGCGCGCGAGGCCGGCCGGATCTGTGTGCTGCTGGAGCCGATCGCGCGTTACCAGACCCGCGACCTGCTGACGCCGGGCGATGGCGGCTGGCTGACCCCCTACCCCGCGCCGGACCAGGAGATTGCGCCCGGCACAGTCGCCGTGCACGGCCCGGGCCACGACATCGCATTGGTCACATATGGCAACGGGCATCACCTGTCGCGGCAGGTGCAGGCCCGGCTGGCGGACCAGGGCATCGCTGCCCGCGTGATCGATTTGCGCTGGCTGGTTCCGCTGCCCGAGGCGGCGCTGCTGGACGCGACCCGGGGCTGCGACCGTATCCTGATCGTCGATGAATGCCGCCGATCCGCCGGCCCGTCGGAAGGGCTGATGACCCTGTTTGCGGAGGCCGACCGGCGCGCGCGGCGCGTGACCGCCGAGGACAGCTTCATCGCCACCGGCCCCGCCTATGCCGCCACCCTGCCCTCTGTCGAGGGGATCATGGCCGCCGCGCTTAAGATGCTGGGATAGCACCAGAGCCCCGATATCGGATTGCTCAGAGCACCGACCCCGCCTGCCCGACCCGGTCCACTTCAAGCCTGTCCGAATGGCGATTTCGGCCCAAATCGAACGATCCGCGCGGAATGCCGCGATGGGAACGTTCCCACCCGATCCGCTGTTGTCTAGATCAAAACCGTTTCAAACTGAATCAGTCTGAAATAGGATTTTGGCCCAGATTCAATAGTTTGAGCAAAATCCAGGGATCAGATTTTTTCGATCTGATCCGTTTTTGCTCTAAGACCTGGATGAAAGCCCGGCACTTCGGGCACGGGGGACACGATGGAAGAAGACGGCGATGACGGCTCGCTGATCGAGCAGGAGGTCGGCGAGGCCGCGTCCCTTGTGACGAGCTTCGTAGAAAACGCGATCGCTTGGCTGCAGGACAACATCATCGGCATCGCCTCTGTCTATCAGTTGGCCGCGCTGGTCGTTTGTTTCGTGTTGGCGTTCTTCTTGCGGCGCACCACCAAGCGGCTGCTGGAAAACCTGGGTGCGGATCGGTCGCTGGGATCGCTGGTGCAGCGGCTGATGCGGACGGTGGGCAGCATCTCTCTGCCGGTTACGGCGGCGTTGGGGATCTGGGTATCGATGGCGGTACTGAACGCGTTCGGGCTGCCGACCAATCTGCTGCGGCTGGTGGGCAGCCTGCTGAACGCCTATATCGTGATCCGCGTCGCATCGATCTTCATCCCCTCCGCCTATTGGTCCGCCGCCTTCGCCTGGGCCGCATGGAGCGTCGCCGCGTTGAACGCCGTGGGGCTGCTTGATCCGGTCATCGGCTATATGCAGCGCACCGGCTTCACCATCGGCGAGGTGGAGATCACGCTCTGGACCGTGGTCAAGGGCCTGATGGTCACCGCCCTGCTGATCTGGGGCGCCTTCGCGCTGTCAGAGGTGATCCAGAAACGGCTGGATGCCAACGAGGGGCTGAACCCGGCACTGCGGCTGCTGCTGTCAAAGGTCACCCGCATCCTGTTGATGGTTCTGGCGGTCGTGGTCGGCCTTACCGCCGTCGGGGTGGATCTGACCGCCTTCGCCATCTTTTCCGGCGCGCTGGGTCTGGGCGTCGGCCTGGGGCTGCAGCGCACCATCGCGAACCTGGTCGCCAGCTTTTCCATCCTGGCCGACCGGTCGCTGAAACCCGGCGACGTGATCGAGGTGGAAACGGTGCACGGGCCCACCTATGGCGTCGTCAACAACATGACCACGCGCTATGTCTCGGTGCGCACCCGCGACGGGACCGAGGCGCTGATCCCCAACGAAGTGCTGATCGTCAACCCGGTGACCAACTGGAGCTATTCCGACAAGACCGTCCGGCTCAAGACACAGATCGGCGTGTCCTACGCATCCGATCTGGACCGCGTGATAGGGTTGTGCCTGGAGGCCGCCGCCACGGTCGACCGGGTGCTGAAGACGCCCAAACCGATCTGCCTGCTGGTCGGGTTCGGCGACAACTCGGTGGACTTCGAACTGCGGTTCTGGATCCGCGATCCCGAAAACGGGGTGACCAACGTCAAGAGCGCGGTGCTGCTGGAGGTTTGGCGCCGGTTCAAGGACGCGGATATCGAAATCCCGTTCCCGCAGCGCGACCTGCATCTGCGCTCGGCCGAACCGGAGGCCGCACGCGCCCTGGCCGGGTTGGCGCCGGAGGCGGGCTGACCCTTTCCTCCCGGTGGGGTTTGCGCCTATGCACGGGGCCAACGCCAGTTGCGGGGGGCGCGCGCATGTTCCAGGACTTCACCGAAACCACCGATCCGGGCAATGGCCGGCCGCGCATCGCGGCCGTGCGGGCGCAGATGGCGGCGGCGGGGATCGATGCCTTTTTGGTGCCGCGGGCGGATGCGCATCAGGGCGAATATGTCGCCGAGCGCGACGCACGGCTGGCCTGGCTGACCGGCTTCACCGGGTCCGCCGGCATCGCGGTCATCGGGCAGAAGACTGCGGCGCTGTTCGTGGACGGGCGCTATACGATCCAGGCCGCGGCGCAGGTGGATACGGGGATTTTGACGCAGAAGTCCATCCCCGGGGACAAAGTGTCGGATTATCTGACCGAAACCTTGCCCAAGGGCGCAACGGTGGGTTTCGACCCCTGGCTGCACACGCAAAAACAGATCGATGAGCTGCGCGAGAAGCTGGAGCAAGCGGGCATCGCCCTGCAAGCGGTCGAAAACCCCATCGATATCGTTTGGACCGATCAGCCGCCGCCGCCCGCGGGCGCCGCCAGCGTCCACCCGGACGATCTGGCGGGGCGATCATCGGCGGAGAAGCGGGCGGAGATCGCCGCCGCGCTGAAGGCGGGGCATGTGCAGGCCGCGGTCGTGACCCTGCCCGATTCCATCTCCTGGCTGTTGAATCTGCGCGGCAGCGATCTGCCCCGCGTCCCGGTCGTGCAGGCGTTTGCCATCATCCATAACAGCGGCGCGGTGACGCTCTTCACCGATGGCACCAAGATCGGGGCAGAGGTCGCGGCGCATCTGGGGCCGGAGGTGATCTTCGCAGGTATCGACGACTTCGCCGGCGCGCTGGCGGCCCTGGCGGGGCCGGTGGGTGTCGATAAGGGGTCCGCGCCGGTTTGGGTCGCGGATCGGCTGCGCGCGGCAGAGGTAGAGGTCACATGGATGCGCGACCCCTGCATCCTGCCCAAGGCGTGCAAAACAGCGGCCGAACTTAACGGCGCGCGCGCGGCGCATCTGCGCGACGCCGCGGCGGTGGTGGAGTTTCTGGCCTGGCTGGCGGACGAAGCGCCCGGGGGCACACTGACCGAGATCGACATCGTGCGCGCGCTGGAGGCCAAGCGCCGCGCCACCAATGCGCTGCGCGATATCTCTTTCGACACGATCAGCGGCGCCGGCCCGAACGGTGCGATCGTCCACTATCGCGTGACCGAAGCCACAAACCGCGCGGTGCGCCCGGGCGAGTTGCTGTTGGTCGACAGCGGCGGACAATATGCCGACGGCACCACCGACATCACCCGCACAATCGCCATCGGCCCGGCGCCGGAGGCCGCGCGCAAACCCTTCACCCTGGTCCTGCGCGGGATGATCGCGATCAGCCGCGCGCGCTGGCCCGAGGGGCTAGCCGGGCGCGATCTGGATGCGCTGGCGCGGGCGGCACTTTGGGCCGAGGGATTCGACTACGACCACGGCACGGGTCATGGCGTGGGGTCGTATCTGAGCGTCCACGAGGGGCCGCAAAGCCTGTCGCGGCGGGGGGCGGAGCCGCTGAGGCCGGGCATGATCCTGTCGAACGAGCCGGGATACTACCGCGACGGCGCCTTTGGTATCCGCATCGAAAACCTGGTGACGATCCGCCCGGCGGAAACCCCGCCCGGCGGCGACCGGCCGATGCTGTCCTTCGAGACGCTGACGCATGTGCCCATTGACCTTGCCCTGGTCGATGCCGCATATTTGCCCGACGCGGAACGGCAGTGGCTCAACGCCTATCACCAAGATGTCCGCGAGATGATTTCGCCTTTGGTCTCAAGCGCTGCAAAAGCGTGGCTCGAAAGGGCAACGGTGCCGGTCTGAATGCGGACCGGTTTCAACCGCCAAGCCCTGCTGCGGCCCGTATCCAGTGTGTCGGTTCTGTAGATTGCCGCGCGAGACCCCAGCAACGGAGGAACGCATGATTGCAGACACCATAACCATTGCGCCCGCGGGCGGCACCTGGGTGATCCGCGCCGGCGGCGCCGTGATCGGGGAAAGCACCCACGCGCTGGAATTGCAGGAACCCGGGCTGGCGCCGGTGATCTATTTCCCGCGCGAGGACGTAGAACTGGCGTTTCTGGATACCTCCGACCGCGCCACCCATTGCCCGCACAAGGGCGATGCGTCTTATTTCTCGATCGTCGCCAAGAGCGGCGTCATCGAGAACGCGGTCTGGAGCTACGAGAACCCCAATGACGAGGTATCGCGGATCAAGGATTACCTGGCCTTCTACACCAGCGACCGGGTTGCGGTGGAACGGCTGTAGGGCACCGATCCGGGCCTTAGGAATGCTCTTCCCGCGCGGTGTCGGCCAGCGCGCGGTTATAGGCTTTCAGCGCATCGATGTGATGCAGGGCCCCCAGCAGTTCGCCGCTGTCGCCGTCCTTTACCGGCAGCACGTCCGTCTCGGTCCGGTCGAACAGCGGCAGCGCGGTCTCTAGCGTGTCGTTGGGGGTCAGCGCGGCGCCTTGATCCAGCAGGTTCTGCAAATCGGTCAGCGCCGCGCCGGTTTCCACCGTCAGCGGCCGCATCAGCCGGCCGGTGGAGATCGTGGCCATCAGGTATTCCTGCGGCCCCGCCGCCAGATGCACGCCGCGGCGTTCGATCTGCATCAGGAAGAACGACCCCCTGACCAGCCGTGTCGACAGCGCCGTCGACAGACTGACCGCGACCATCACCGCCAGCCCCGCCTGCCAGTCGCCCGTCATCTCGAAGATGATCAGCGCCGTCGATATCGGCGCCCCCAGCACCGCCGCGGCCACCGCCCCCATCCCAGCCAGCGCGTAAAGCCCGACCGTGCCGGAGACGGACGGGAAGACGGCCGTTGCCAGATAGCCGAACGCCAGCCCGGTCAGCGCACCCAGCATCAGCGAGGGCGAGAACACCCCGCCGCCCATGCGACCCGCAATCGTGATCGCGACCGCGGCGACTTTCATGGCGGCGAAGATCACGGCCTCCCACAATAGCAATTCCTCGGTCAGCGCGCGCGACGTCGTCTCATACCCGACGCCGATGATATGCGGGAAGAAGATCGCGATCCCGCCCAGGATCGCCCCGGCACAGGCCGGGCGCAGCCAGCGCGGCAGACCGGTGGACCTCTCTATCGCGTCGCCCAGGTCGTCGGCGGCAAAGATCGCCCATATGGAAATCGCGGCCACCAGGCCCGACAGCAGGCCCAGCAGCATGAAGGCGGGCAGTTCCACATAAAAGGCCAGCGTCTGTGCCGGCAGCATGTATTCGGTGACGTCGCCCACAAACAGCCGGCTGACCACCGCGCCGGCGACGGAGGCGATGACGATGGGCGCAAAGGCGTGCACGGCGAAATGGCGCAGGACGACCTCCAACGCGAACAGCGCGCCGGCTATCGGTGCATTGAACGATGCCGAAACAGCCGCCGCGGCGGCGCAGCCCAGCAGGTCGCGCCCGGTGATCCCATCGGCATGGATCCACTTCGCGATATAGCTGGAGATCACCGCCCCGATATGCACCACCGGCCCCTCGCGCCCCGTCGAGCCGCCGGTGGACAATGTGATCAACGATGCCAGCGTGGACGCCGCGCCATAACGCGTGTCGACCCGGCCCTCGCGCAGCGCGGCGCCCTCGATCACATGCGCGACCGTGCGCGCGCGGCCATCGGGCGTGCCGTAGTGCAGCACGATGCCCACGGCCAAACCGCCAAGGATCGGGATCGTCAGCACCCACAGCCAATGCGTCCGCGCCAGTTGGCTGGCCAGCGCGGCGTCGTTGGCGCCATAGATCAGCTCCTGCAGCGCCTCGATCGCCAGGCGAAAACCCACGGCGGCGAACCCCGCGGCGATGCCGATGACCAACGCGATCACCCAGAATTGGATCGCGCCCGGCCCGCGCTGGCGCACGGTGCGCATGGCGTGGCCACACCGCTCCAGCCCATGGGTTATCTGGCCCCTCAGGAAGTCGCCGACCGGGCCGCTCATGCCGGCTGCTGCCGCCGCCGGATGCCCAGAGCCTGGGCAAACTGCGCCGGGCGCGGGGCGCCGGCGTGATCGGCCACCATCCGGGCCAGCCGGGCCTGGGCCCAATCGGGATAGGGCGCGCTGCGCCGTGTGGTCAGATCGACATTGACGATCAACTGCTCATAGGTGGCCGTGACCCGGCCGTCCGCCTTCAGCATCTCCAAAATGAAATGCATCCGTTTGGTGTCCGCATCGACCATCAGCGCGCGGAAATCGAAGAGCTCGTTCTGCAACATCTCGTCCAGGTAATGGATGCTGCTTTGCAGCGCATAAGGGCCCTGGTGCGCGCGTTTGACGTGGCTTTCGCCGATGCCCAGCAGGTTTTCCAGCATCCAGTCGACCGCGGTGTCGAAGGCCACCACGTAGAAGGCCACGTTCATGTGGTCGTTATAGTCGATCCACTCTGGCCGCACGCGGCCGCCCGGCAGCTTCAGCGGGGCGGGATAAGGTCCATCGGTGCCCTCCTGCGGGCTGTCGGGCATCGGCTTTTCCTTTCCGCCGGCGCACAGTACGTTCGACCCTCTGGGCCGGTCGGAGGCGGGGCATGACCATAGAAACGGCAGTGGAAAATCTGCGCAAGGCGCTGGGCACGCATTTCGCCACAAGTGATGCGGTGCGGACGCTGCACGGGCAGAACGAAAGCTATTTTGCCGAAACCCTGCCCGATGGCGTCGCCTTTCCGGGCTCAACCGAGGACGTGCAGCGGATCGTACGGATCTGCGCCGAACACAGCTGCCCGATCGTGCCTTGGGGCACTGGAACATCGTTGGAGGGCAACGCCCTGGCCGTGCGCGGCGGCATAAGCCTGGACATGAGCCGGATGGACCGGATCGTCGCGGTGCATCGGGAGGATCTGGACGCGGTGGTGCAGCCCGGCGTGACGCGAGAGGCCCTGAACACCCATCTGCGCGACACCGGGCTGTTCTTTCCCGTCGACCCCGGCGCGAATGCCTCGCTGGGCGGTATGGCGGCCACGCGCGCCTCTGGCACGACGGCGGTGCGCTTTGGGACGATGCGCGAGAACGTGCTGGCGCTGGAGGTGGTGACGGCCGATGGGCGCATCATCCGCACCGGCAGCCGCGCGCGAAAGTCGGCGGCGGGGTATGATCTGACCAAACTGATCGTGGGGTCGGAAGGCACGCTGGGCATCATCACCGAACTGACGCTGCGCCTGCAGGGCCAGCCCGAGGCGACCTCGGCCGCGATCTGCCGGTTCGACGATATCGACGGCGCGGTGCAGACGGTGATCCAGACGATACAGATGGGCGTGCCGATGGCGCGCATCGAATTCGTTGATCATGTCACCGTGCGTGGGCTGAACAACTACTTCAAAACCGACTATCCAGAAGCGCCGCATCTGTTCCTGGAGTTTCAGGGCTCTGAGCCCGCGGTGCGCGAACAGGCCGAAACCGTGGGCGAGATCGCCGCCGAGCATGGCGGCGAGGGGTTCCAGTGGTCGGCCCGGGCCGAGGATCGCAGCAAGCTGTGGAAGATGCGACATAATGCCTATTATGCGCAAAAGGCGCTGAAACCCGGCTGCTGGGCGGTGACCACGGATGTCTGCGTGCCGATCTCCCGCCTGGCCGAGGCGGTGACGGCCACCCGCGCCGATCTGGACGCCAGCCCGCTGATCGCGCCGATGCTGGGCCATGTCGGTGACGGCAACTATCATGCCGCGATCCTGGTGGAACCCGGCAACGAAAAAGAGCTGAGTATCGCCAAAGACTTGGCCGCGCGTATGAACCTCCGCAGCCTGGAGATGGGCGGCACGGTCACCGGCGAACACGGTGTCGGTCAGGGCAAGATGCGGTTCATGGAAGCCGAGCACGGGCCCGGCTGGCAGGTGATGGGAGAGATCAAGCGCGCGCTCGACCCCGCCAACATCCTGAACCCCGGGAAAGTCGTGCAACTGAATTGATGTGACAGGCTTGTGAGTTGCGATCCGATGCCCATTTTGGGAAAAATCGGGTACAGGCAAGAACCGAGCGGAGCTACCGACATGCACCTTTCCCGGCGTCAGTTTCTGGCCGGAGCCGCGGCTGTTGCGGGCACACCGGCATTGGCCATGGACATCCCCGCGCCCGAGGCGGTCACACCGCCGCAGGCGGATTTGCAGCGGCGGGTGTCGGGCTTTCGCACGCATCGCTGGCAGGACCATTTCGACACGCTCGCCAAGGGCGCGATCCTGTGCGACACGGTCGGCCGGGCGCTGTTCTACTGGTCAGAAGACGAGCGCACCGTGCGGGTCTATCCGACCTCCGTCCCGCTGACCGATGAGTTGACCCGACGCGGCCGGACCGAGGTGACGCTGAAGCGGCTGGGGCCGGAATGGCGGCCGACGCCCTCGATGCTGGAACGCAACCCCGACCTGCCGACCTATGTCGGGCCGGGGCCGGAAAACCCGCTGGGCACCCATGCGCTGAACCTAAGCTGGCAGTACTACCGCATCCACGGCACCAACGATGTGCGCAAGATCGGCCGGCGGTCTTCCAACGGATGTATCGGGCTGTTCAACGACCATATCGAAGAGCTGTTCGCGGTGGCCGAGGTCGGCACCCAGGTGGTGCTGCTCTAACCCTGTTTCATTAATCCGGCGGAGGCCGCGTTTCGCGGCCAAGTCTATACCCCCCAATCCCGGTAGACCGGGATCGGGGCCCGCGGGCCCTGGCCCGTCGATACCGCGGGATCAGGCGGCGCCGAGCAGGGCGCGGGCGGCCGATTGCGCCTCTTTCGTGACCGTGTCGCCGGCCAGCATGCGGGCGATTTCCTGGACACGCTCCGCGGCCGGCAGGGCCGCAACCGTGGTTCGGGTGGTCTTACCGCTGGTTTCCTTCGCGACCTGGAAGTGATGCGCGCCGAGCGCCGCGACCTGGGGCGAATGGGTCACGACCAACACTTGCGCGCCCCCCGCCACCTGCGCCAGGCGCCGGCCCACGGCATCGGCGGTGGCGCCGCCGACGCCACGATCGATTTCGTCGAAGATCAGCGTCAGCCCCTCGGCACGGCCGGCCAGGCAGACTTTGAGCGCGAGCAGGAACCGAGATAGCTCGCCGCCAGAGGCGATCTTGCCGATCGGACCGGGCGGGGCGCCGGGATTTGTGGCGACGGTGAAGGTGACGCGATCGGCGCCTTCGGGCCCCGGATCAGCCGGCTCGCAGGCGGTGGCGAAGACGGCGCGGTCGAGTTTCAGCGGCGCAAGTTCCCGGGTCATGCGCTTGTCGAGCGCGGTCGCCGCGCTGCGCCGCGCGGCGGTCAGCCTCGCGGCAGCGTCGCGATAGGCGGCGGCTGCTGCGGTTTCGGCCTGCCGCAGGTCTTCGAGCGCCGCGTCGCCGCCATCGATCGCGGCCAAGCGCCGGCCCATGTCCGCAGCCAGATCGGGCAAGGCGTCGGGCGCGACCTGATGCTTGCGCGCCAGTGCCCGGATCGCGAAGAGCCGCTCTTCGGTGCGTTCCAGAAGATGCGGATCGGCGTCGAGCGTGGCTGCGAAGGTCTCAGTCTCTGCCTGCGCCTCGGCCAGTTCGGCCAGCGCACGCGCCAGCGCGGCCAGCGCCGGGTCGAGCGCGCCCTCCGCGGCCTCGGCGGCATCTTCCAGCCAGCGCGCCGCATCTGCGAGATTGCTTTCCGCCCCGTCCGATCCCATCAGGGCGAAGGCGCGGGCGATCTGGTCGCGGATCTTGTCCGCCGCCTGCAGCAGCCGGCGTTGGCGGTCGAGCGCATCGTCTTCGCCCACCTGGGGCGCAAGCGTCTCCAACTCCGCGACGGCGTGGCGCAGATACTCCGCATCCTCCGCCGCACGGGTCAGCGCCTTCTCCGCCACCTCCCGTGCCACGCGCGCCTGGGTCAGCGCGGACCATGCCGCCCGCACGGCCGCGCGCCGCGTATCCAGCGCGCCGAAGGCATCCAGCAGCGCGCGGTGACCCTTCGGGTCCAGAAGCCCGCGGTCGTCCTGCTGACCATGCAACTCCACCAACGTGGCCGAGAGCGCGCGCAAGACCTCTCCCGACACCCGCCGATCATTGGCGAACCCGCGTTTCCGGCCTTCGGCGCTGGCGATCCGGCGCAGGATCAACTGGTCGTCGGTGGGCAGGCCGGCCTCTGCAAGCACCGCCTGCGCGGGATGATCGGGGCCAAGGTCGAACACCGCGCAGACCTCCCCCTCGGCGGCCCCGGGGCGCACCACGTCGGCGCGGCCGCGCCAGCCGAGCGCAAACCCAAGACTGTCGAGAAGGATCGACTTGCCGGCCCCCGTCTCTCCGGTCAGCACGTTCAGCCCGGGATGGAAACTCAGCGCGAGCTTGTCGATCAGCAGCACATCGCGGATCGTGAGTTCGGCCAGCATTGGATCAGCCCGCCGGGCCGGTCAGAGCCATCTGCCCTGGATCACCTGACGATAGATCCGCGACAGCCAGCCGCCGCCCACGCGCCGGGCGCTGAGCCCCTCGTCGGTCAACAAGGCGTAGCTGTCGGCATACCATTCCGTTCCCTGGTAGTTGTAGCCCAGGATCGCGGCGGCGGTCTGCGCCTCGTCCGTCAGACCCAGCGCGACATAGGATTCCACCAGCCGGTGGAGTGCTTCCGGCGTGTGTTGGGAGGTCTGAAACTCCTCCACCACCACGCGGAACCGATTGATCGCCGCGGGGTAGTGGCCCTTTTTCAGGTAGTAGCGTCCGACCTCCATCTCCTTGCCCGCCAGATGGTCGAGCGCGAGGTCGAATTTCAGCTCCGCCGATTTGGTATAGTCGCTTTCCGGATAGCGTTCGATGGTCTCGCGCAGCGCCTGCAGCGCATCGAAGGTCAGGCTTTGATCGCGGGAGATATCGGCGATCTGGTCGTAATAGCTGAGCGCGATCAGGTATTGCGCATAGGCCGCGTCCTGATCGGCGGGAAAGAAATCCAGATAGCGCTGGGCAGACGACCGCGACAGCTCGAACTGCTGCGCGTCGTAATAGGAAAAGGCGGACATGATCATCGCGCGCTTGGCCCATTCGGAGTAGGGGTAGAGCCGCTCGACCTCGTCGAACAATTCGCCCGCCTCGGCCGGGCGGCCGCGTTCCAACTCGCGTTCGGCGGACAGGAACAGATCCTGCGCAGAACGGCTTTCCACGGGGACGTCGCGGCCGAACCGTTCGCCGCAGCCGGCCAGCGTCAAACCCAGAACCAAAGTGACCGTCGCTGCACGTATCATCATGCCCTCGCCCATCGCGCCCGCGGGTTTCCGCCGCGTTGTCTTGCCGGTGGGGTTTACCACAGCGGCCGGTCGGACCGGAAGGGGGGCGGCGATCACATCTGAACCACGTCCACGCCGCACCGGCGGCGGGGACGCCGCGGTTAGCCGACCGCGCCCAGATCCGCCGCCACCAGCCCGACACCGGGCAGCCGCGCCGCCTGGTCGGGGGTGCAGATCACGGGTTCCACCGCACCGTCGGTGGCAAACAGCGTCCGAAGCAGCTGGTTGGTCAGACCATGGCCCGCGCGCACCCCGCGATAGGCACCCAGGATCGGCGCGCCGGTCAGGGCCAGATCGCCCAGCGCGTCCAACATCTTGTGGCGCACGTATTCGTCCGGGCGCCGCAACCCGCCGGGGTTCAGAACCTGTGCTCCGTCAACAACGACGGCATTGTCAAGCGACCCGCCCAGAGCCAGGCCCTGCGCCTGCATCGCGGTCACCTCCGCGCGGCGGCAGAAGGTGCGGCAATCGCTAAGCTCGCGTACGAAGGTCCCGTTGGCCATATCGAGCGCCCGGGTCTGCCGGCCGATGGCGGCGTCGGGGAAATCGATCTCGAACGCGATATGCAACCCGTCATACGGCGCCAGCGTGGCCGAGGCGGCCTCGCGCACGACCGAGACTTCCTTGCGCACGCGCCACGCCCAAACCGGGCTTTCCAGCGTCCGCAGCCCGGATTTGACGATGCCTTCGACGAACCGGGCGGAGGAGCCGTCCAGGATCGGGACTTCGGGGCCATCGATCTCGATCAGCACATTGCTCAGCCCCAAGCCTGAGATGGCCGCCATCAGGTGTTCGACGGTCGCGACGCTGACGCCCGCGGCATTGGTCAGCCGCGTGTTCAGCGTGGTGTCGGATACCATGTCGTAGCGCGCCGATACCCACGGATCGCGGTCGGAGACATCCATCCGGCGGAACCGGATACCGGTATCGGCGGAGGCGGGGCGCAGCGTGACGCGCGCGGGACGGCCCGAATGCAGACCGGTGCCGATGAACGGCACTTCTGTTTTCAACGTCGTCTGCATGGCCCCTCCTACGCGCGCCGCCTGCTCGAAATCGACATCGATTCGGGGAATTCGCCTGACCCGAAACCGCGGACATAAGCATCTTGTTCGCAGGTGCACACTAGGCCGCTCGGACCCGACACCAAAAACAAAGATTGTGACCGATTCCTACAAAGCCCTCACATGCCGCAGGCACGAAAAAGGGCGCCCCCGTGGGGACGCCCCTCGCAAGAATGGCTTGTTATCAGTTAGTTGGCTTGACGGCGCAGAAAGGCCGGGATTTCGTTGGGATCGCGCGCAACCTTTGCGGGTTCCTCGCGCGGGGCCTCTGCAACCGGGCGCGGATCGGGTTCGCGCGGTTCGCGGCGGCCCTGACCGGTCATCCGGTGGATCAGGCTGTTGATCGCGAAATGCTGCGACTCTTCCGACTTGGTGCTGCGCGGCGCCGGCGCCTGCGGCGCAGGTGCGTCGGGCGCGCGGTTGATGGCGCGCTGCAACCGCTCCAGCGCCTCCGGCGTGGGATCGCCGGGGCGGCGCGCCGTTAGTGGCGCGGGCTGATCTTCCGGTGTCACGGTCTGGTGGGTCACCGGCGGTTCGCTGATTGCAGCAGGCGCCACGGCAGCCGGTTTCGCCTCCACGGTCTCTTCGCGCGCGGCGTGGCTGTCGGCGAAGCTGCGGCCGGCCACGATCTCGGGTTCCACCCGCGCGGCGGGGGCGGGCTTTTCCTCCGGCGGCTCGGCAGTGGCGCGTTCGGTGTCGATGCCGGTGGCCACCACGGACACGCGCATCGCGCCCACCATGTCCGGGTCGAGCGTGGAGCCGACGATGATATTGGCGTCGGGGTCGACCTCTCCGCGGATGCGGTTGGCGGCCTCGTCCAGCTCGAACAGCGTCAGATCGGTGCCGCCGGTCACGTTGATCAACACGCCCTTCGCGCCTTTGAGGCTAATCTCGTCCAGCAGCGGGTTGGCGATGGCTTTTTCGGCCGCCTGCACCGCGCGGTCTTCGCCCTCGGCCTCGCCCGTACCCATCATCGCCTTACCCATTTCGTCCATCACGGAACGGATATCGGCGAAGTCGAGATTGATGATCCCCGGACGCACCATCAGATCGGTGACACCTTTGACACCCTGATAGAGCACGTCATCGGCCATCGAGAATGCCTCGGTGAAGGTGGTCTTTTCGTTCGCCAGGCGGAACAGGTTCTGGTTGGGGATCACGATCAGCGTGTCGACGACCCGCTGCAATTCCTCCACCCCGTCCTCGGCCTGGCGCATCCGCCGACCGCCTTCGAACTGGAACGGCTTGGTGACGACGCCCACGGTCAGAACGCCCATCTCACGGGCCGCGCGGGCGATGATCGGTGCCGCACCGGTTCCCGTGCCACCGCCCATGCCGGCGGTGATGAAACACATATGCGCGCCGGCAAGCTGGTCGACGATGGTTTCGATCGATTCCTCGGCGGCGGCCGAGCCGACCTCCGGCCGTGCCCCCGCACCCAGACCTTGGGTGACCTCGACCCCCAACTGGATTTTCTGACCGGCATGGTTCTGTGCCAAGGCCTGTGCGTCGGTATTCGCCACCACGAATTCCGCACCTTCCAGATTTTTTTCGATCATGTTGTTGACGGCGTTTCCGCCGGCCCCACCGACACCGAATACGGTGATACGGGGGCGCAAATCATGCTGCTCTGGCATGCTTAAGGTCAAAGCCATAGGTACAATCCGCCTGTAATGTCGACCGCTTATTGGCGCGGTTCTTTGCTGCTCCTGCTGATTCGTAGCGTAGACCAAGAGCCGGGGCGCGTCACGGATTTTGTGGCGAGATCGCCACAAAGTGGACGATATTGCGGTTTCCGGCCGATCCGGGCTTGGCTGTGGCTACCAGTTTTCCCGGAACCAGCGCAGCGCGCGGCGCACCCGGCGGGCGCCAATGCGGTCATGCGGCATCTCGAAATCCCAGCATTCATCCTGCGGATGGCTGGCATGCAGCGCCAGGCCCACCGCGGCGGCGAAGCACGGCCCGGTCGCGGCCTGCGGCAGGCCTTGGACCCGCAGCGGTTTGCCGATGCGCACCTGGCGGCCCAGGATGCGGGCGGCCAGGATTTCAAGCCCTGGCACCTGCGCGCTGCCGCCGGTCAGAACCACGCGCTGACCCGGCAGATATTCGAAGCCCGAGGCATCCAGCCGGTCGCGCACCGCCTCCAGGATTTCCTCCATCCGCGGGCGCATCACGCCGATCAATTCCGACCGGCTGATCTGCCGCCGGTCGCTGACATCGTGGTCGCTGGGGATCTCGATCAGATCGCGGTCGTCGATGCCGGTGGCCATGACGCCGCCATGCACCGTCTTAAGCCGCTCTGCCTGGGCATAGGGCATCTGCAGCCCCTGCGCGATATCCGATGTCAGGTGATGCCCGCCCATGGGCACCGCATCGCCATAGATCATGTGCCGCTTGGCAAAGATCGACACGCCGGTGGTGCCGCCGCCGATATCGATACAGGCCGCGCCCAGTTCCTGTTCGTCCTCGACCAGGGCAGAGATGCCGGCGGCGTAGCCCGACACGGTCAGCCCCGCCAGTTCCAGATCGCAGCGGCGGATGCAGTGCAGCAGGTTGTGGACGGGCACCGCGTCGACGGTCAGCAGATGCATGTCCACGGCCAGCCGCGCGCCGATCTGACCGCGCGGGTCGTTCAGCCCGCTGCGGTTGTCCAGCGCGAAGTTCACCGGCAGCGCGTGTAGCGCCTCCCGCTCGGCGCCGTAATCGGGGACGTCGCAGGCCGCCAGCGCATGGCCGATATCGTATTCGCCGACCTCGCCATCCTCAACGCGCACCTGGCCCGACAGGCCGTAGGACCGCGGCGTGCCGCCGCCGAAACTGGCGATCACATGATCGATGCGGACATTGGCCATCTTCTGCGCCGCCTGCACCGCGGTGCGGATGGCGCGTTCGGTTTCGTCCATCGCCGCGATCTCGCCCAGCCGCACCCCGCGCGATCGCGTGGTCGACGCGCCGATGACCCGGAACGCGCCATGGGTCAGACCGCGGCGGGCGCCGGTCTGGTCCTCGGCGCGTTCGGGGGCGAATTGCAGCACCAGGCAGGCGATCTTGCAACTGCCGATATCCAGGATGCCGACGACACCGCGACGCAGCGCGGTCTCACGGCGGGCACGCATGGCGCGCTGAGCCTCGAAGATAGCGTTCATGCGTCCTCTTCGCCGATCTGCCCGCGCGCGCGGCGTAGTTCGTAAAGCGCAGGCTTGCTCAGCCGCAGGATCGGGCGGCGCGCATCGCGCATGTCGACGGCAATCAGGTCACGCGCAAGAATGTCCTCCGCCCCGTTGAGCGCCATCACCCGCGCCATCGCATCCACCGCGCCCTCTTCGGGCAAGAGGATGTCCACCCCCCCGGTCAGCGCCACGGTCCAACGGCGGGCGCCGACACGCTGCAGCGCGCGGATATCCTTGGCGATGGGTCCGGCCAGTTCCAACAGCGTCAGCGCCTCCCCCACCGCCTGGTCGGCGCCGGGCCCGACGATCAACGGCAGATCGCCCCGCGCCCCGCGCCCGGCGACGCTGCGCACGCGCGCGCCGGTGTGATCCAAAAGCTCCACGCCTTCGGCATGGCGCCAGACCAGTTGCGGCACCCGTTCGGTGACAGAGACCTTCAACAGCCCCGCACCCTCAACCCGCACATGCGCCTCCGCCACCGCGTCGAGCGCGAGGATGCGGCGGTGCACCGCCTCCAGATCCAGATCCATCCGGCTGACCGGCAGGTCGAAATCCATGGCATCATGGACATGGCCCGACATTTCCGCCGACATGTCATCCATCACCACATGTTCGACCATCAGCCCCGGATGCGCCGCGATGCGCGACCGCAGATCCTGGATCTGCGCCGTGACGGCGGTGCGCGTGTCGGGATCGGCGGCAAAGCCATAGGCCAGCCAGCCCAGCACCAGCGCCGGAATACCGACACGCACGAAAAAGCGGATGGTGGGGGTCAGCCACAGGCGTTCCAGCCGATACAATGCTCGGCTTGGCGCGGGGTCATGGGGCGCCTTTACCGGAAGCATGAGGCGTCCTCCACCATCCAGGAAACAAGCTGCCCAAAGTTCAGGCCGCAATGGGCTGCTTGCTCCGGCGCCAGGGAGGTGGGGGTCATCCCTGGCTGTGTGTTGGTTTCCAGCAAAAACAGGCCCCTCGGCCCCCTGCTTTCATCCCAACGCAAGTCCGTGCGCGACACCCCCCGGCAACCCAGGGCGCGATGCGCACGCAACGCGTAATCGAGACAGGTCTCGAAAATCTCCTCCGGCACTTCGGCCGGGACCACATGGCGGGAGCCGCCATCGGCATACTTGGCGCTATAGTCGTACCAGCCATCGGTCACGATGTCGGTCACGCTCAGCGCGCGATCGCCCATCACCGTGACGGTCAGTTCGCGGCCCGGAATGAACGCCTCCGCCATCACCGTCTCGGGCGCATCCGCCGCCAGTTGCGCCGGGCCGTTGGCCCGTTCGTGGACGATATAGACGCCGACCGAAGAGCCCTCGTTATAAGGCTTCACCACATAGGGCGGCGGTAGCGGGTGACCGGCGCGGGCGTCATCGGCGCTGACCAGGCGGTGGTCGGCCACCGGCAGGCCGTTCGCGGCATAAATCTCCTTAGCCCGCACCTTGTCCATGGCCAATGCGGACGCCATCACGCCGGAATGGGTGTAGGGAATGCGCAGCCATTCCAGCAGGCCCTGGATGCAGCCATCTTCGCCCCAGCGGCCATGCAGCGCGTTGAAGGCGATGTCGGGGGCGGCGTCCTTCAACTGCGCACACAGATCGGCGCCGGCGTCGATTTCCACGACGTCGAATCCCTCCTGACGCAACGCAGCCGCACATTCGCGCCCCGACACGAGCGAGACCTCTCGCTCTGCGGACGGACCGCCTTTCAGCACTGCGATGCGGGTGCGTGTCCTGCTCGACATTGCCCGCCTCAACCCTCCCGGGGTCGGCTCTTTCCGGCCGCCTCCGGTTTTTCCTACCGTTCACTCCAGCGTACCGGGCCCATTTTTGTCACCAGGCTCTCCCACACGCATGATTTCCCACTCTAATTTGATGCCGAATCGCTCGTACACCTTGTTTCGAACTTGCTCCCCCAACGTCTCCAGATCTGTGGCCGTGGCGCCACTATGGTTGACCAGGAAATTGGCGTGCTTGGGGCTCATCTGCGCGCCGCCCAGGGTCGCGCCCTGCATGCCGGCCTCCTGGATCAGCTTCCAGGCCTTGAGATCGTGCACGTCGTCCGCGCGCCCGGTGGAGGAAAACCCGGCAGGATTGCGAAACGTCGATCCGGCAGAACGGTCCTTGACGGGCTGCGTCTCCGCCCGTTTGGCCAGCGCCGCCTCCATCCGTGCGGTGATCGCCTCGGGCGCGTCGCGCGGGCCTTCGAATGTCGCCTCGACCAGCACCAAGTCGGGTGGCAACGCGGTCGAGCGATAGGCAAAACCCATATCCGCGCGGGTCAGCGTCACCGGCGACCCGTCCCGCGCCACCCCCCGCGCCGACAGGAACACGTCTGCGGTGTAGCGCCCATAACAGCCGGCATTCATCCGGCAGGCCCCGCCGATGGACCCGGGGATCGTCCGCAGAAACCCCAGGTCGATCCCCGCTTCTGCCGCTTGCCGCGCCACGTGCGCATCCAGCGCCCCTGCCCCGACGCGAACCCGGGTGTCGTCCAGGATTTCCACATCCCGAAACCCCCGCCCCAGCCGGATCACCACGCCGCGAATCCCGCCATCGCGCACGATCAGGTTGGAGCCAACGCCCATCGGGAACACCGGGATCTCCGATGGCAGCGCCGCCAGAAAATCTTGCAGATCCGCCAGATCGGCCGGTTGAAAAAACCACTCCGCCGGCCCGCCCACGCGCAGCCAGCTGAGATCGGCCAAGGCGCGCGCCGGTGTAAGTTGGCCGCGGACGGGGGGAAGCTCAGGCACCGCGCCAACCCAGCCGCCGCCGCAGCCAGGCCCACAGATAGCGCACCGGCCAGCGTAGGATCGAGGCGCCGGCAGCCAGCACCAGCAGCGCCACCCAGGCGCCGTTTTGTATCCATACCAGCACCAGGATCGGCAGGCCGATGGCGATCAGCGCGTAAGCCTGCGGCCAGTGGGAACGTTTGGAGGGCAACACGGCGATCACATTCGCCACCACCGCCCAGACACAGGCCCATAGCAGGCCGCTGGTCACGCCCGGCCACACTTGCGGCGCAGCCATTTGGCCAGAAAGATCAGCGGATAGCGATAGATCGAGGCGGCGCAGACGAACAGCGCCAGCGCCCACAGGACCCCGAATTCCAGCGCGATCGCGACCAGCAGAACCGGCAGCAGGATCAACATCGCCAGCGCATAGGGTTTGTGCTGGGGAAACGGCATCAGGGCCACGATGGAGACCAGCACGACCCAGATGCAGCCCAAGAGTGCGGTGATCATCGTGCCAATGCCCCAGGCAGATCATGCGCCCAGCCGGTGATCGACCCGGCGCCCAGACACACGACCATATCGCCCGATTGGGTCAGATCTTTGACCAGGGCCGGCAGTGCGGCCTGGTCATCCAGCGCACGGGCATCGCGGTGGCCGTGGCTTTTCAACCCGGCGACAAGCGCGTCGCGGTCGGCACCCGGCACCGGCGCCTCTCCGGCGGAATAGACATCCGATATGACGACCGTATCGGCATCGTTGAAACAGGTGCAGAAATCCTCGAACAGATCCGCCAGGCGGCTGTAGCGATGCGGCTGATGAACCGCGACGACCCGGCCCTCGGTCGCCTCGCGCGCGGCTTTCAGAACCGCGGCGATCTCCACCGGGTGGTGACCGTAGTCGTCGATAATGGTGACCCCACCGACCTCGCCGACCTTGGTGAAGCGGCGGTTGACGCCGCCGAACCCCTCCAGCGCGCGGCGGATGTCATCATGGCTTATGCGCAGGTGTCGCGCCACGGCGATCGCGGCCAGCGCGTTGGAGACGTTGTGGTCGCCGGGCATCGGCAGGGTCAGCGCGTCGATCACGTCGCCCTCGCCTTTCAGCACCACGTCGAACTGTGCGGCGCCTTGGGCATAGCGCAGCCCGACCACGCGCACATCGGCCTGGGGGTTGAAGCCATAGGTGATGACGCGCCGGTCATGGATGCGGCCGACCAGGGCCTGCACCTCTGGGTGGTCGATGCACGCGACGGCGACGCCATAGAAGGGGATGCTGGACACGAACGTATCGAAGGCCGCGCGCAGCGTGTCGAAATCGCCGTAGTGATCCATATGTTCAGGGTCGATATTGGTGACCACGGCAATCGTCGCGGGCAGGCGATTGAAGGTGCCGTCGCTTTCGTCGGCCTCAACCACCATCCAGTCGCCCGCCCCCATGCGCGCGTTGGAGCCATAGGCATGGATGATGCCGCCATTGATCACCGTCGGGTCGATGCCGCCGCCATCCAGAAGGGCTGCGATCATCGAGGTCGTGGTGGTTTTGCCATGCGTTCCGGCGACCGCGATGTTGGATTTGAGCCGCATCAACTCGGCCAGCATCTCTGCCCGGCGCACCACCGGCAGGCCCAGCGAGCGGGCGGTGTCGAGTTCGGTATTGCCCGGCTTGATCGCCGAAGAGATCACCACGACCGAAGCGCCCTTCAGATTGCCCGCGCGCTGGCCGATGAAGACCTGCGCGCCTTTGTCGGCCAGGCGTTGGGTCAGCGGTGTCTCGCGCAGGTC